>JBDSDR010000024.1:0-10973 GCA_039920385.1 Saccharimonadales bacterium (SeqCode) | reverse complement strand
ACAACTCTTTAATTCAAAATAACTTTTCGGGGATTTATAATAGCGAGTGTACCAATATAGGTACGCTGTATGTAACAAACACCACAATCCGTGACAGTCTGGAGGGCCCAGGTATATATAACGAATGTGGCCACGTAGTACTTGATCGGGTGACAATTAGTGGTAACTATAACTACGATAACGAAGGCGGTGGTATTAGGAGTATTGGCAAGCTTGACATGACGAACGTGACGATATTTGGTAATGGCTCTGACTTTTCGGGCGGCGGGATTGCATTGCTGGCTGGAAGCGAAAGCTATGATGACAGTATCTTTACCAATGTGACTATTGCCAATAATGAAGCACCAGATAATGGCGGAATTTACTTTCAAGGCTTTTACAGCTCTGTCGAAATGCACAACACTTTGATTGCTAATAATAGTGGCGATCAGTGTACGCGAGGTCTCGGCGACGGGGTAGCCATTAGTCCGTTTAGCACCAATAACCTTGCAACCGATGACAGTTGTTCCGAGACGCCAGATAATAACTTTGCGGAGACTGCTGACGCTAAACTTGCAACCAGTCTGACTGATAATGGCGGTGAGGCACCGATTGGGTCGGGTGGACTCGGCGGTAATGTTCTGACATTAGCATTGTTAGAGGGTAGCCCAGCAATCGGCAGTGGTGATAACGAGTTCTGTCCTGTCACTGACGAGCGTGACGGCAGTCGACCATTTGGTACTACTTGTGACATTGGTGCTTTCGAGGCTCGTTTTGCTAGTGCCAACCCAACAACGCCGGGTTCCGCTGCAGCCGCAGGCACACTGGCCAATACAGGTCAAAATATCGCACTGTTTGCCGGTTTAGCAGTTGTGATAATTGGGAGTGGTTTGGCAATTGGCCGAGTAACTCTAACTAAGACGTACTAAAAACTGGTACTGTTACCCTTAGCACCAAGGAACATAAGCCATCAAGACCCAACCGTATCGATAAACGTTGCCCCCAGAAGTTAGGGTGGTTGTGAAGGACCAGGAGTCATTACCGGCATAGGTGTCGGTTGTTGTAACTACACCCCAGTACCACTGATTACTAGACGTATGAGCTTTTGGTACATTGGGATCACCAGGTGATGGAGCGGAAGTGTTAACATTTAACATGCCGTCGGCGTTGGCCGGTTTTGTGGCGACAGTTCTGAGGACATATCCATAAGGACCACTAAGCTTGCATACCTGCACCCCGTAGCCATTTATATTTGTTACAGTAGCATAGGCGGCACTGGCCTTGGTTGGTCGAACTAAACCGAAAGCCGCTACACTCATTAAAGTAAGAGCTGTAACCGCAAGAACTAGTTTGCTAGTACTCTGTTTTAAAGTAAATGTATTCATAAAAAATCTCCCCTTTATGTTTTTAATGTAGCACAAGCCAAGCTAAGTATCTAGCTTACGAAAAAGCTTGATGGCTATAACTTAAGATACTGGGGTTGTTTATCATTTGGTCAGGTGGCGTAATATGTAGATCGTATTCAAAGCCAGCCCAAGACTGGTTATAATGGGCCGGATCCATGGTCAGCGGGGAAGACCCAATAGCAACACCACCCGGAAAAGTTGCTAAGTTTGTTACCTGCACACCATCAACCCAAACGGTGTAGCTAGTAGCCCGGTATTTAATCGTGATATCTCGCTGTTGTCCAAGCGTGTGAACAATTCCCCCCGAATGGGTAATTATAAACTCTTCTGGAGGATTGCCTACGTAACCAGCAATCAATGCGAAGAATGGTGGCGCATTGCTTGCTGCGAAATTTACCAACCAGCAACCATAGCCGAGTTTATTGGTAGAGGTATTAATGCCAACTATCGGCGTGCCTTCGGCCTCCGTCCCGCCAACACCTGCTACAAGACCGCCAATTCGGCAGGTTACATCGTAGTTGTAGATACCGTCACCAACATTACGGATAGCACCACCAAGGCCTCCGGCGGCCATACCAGGGTAGTTTGCATAATTGGCCCACTGGTCGGAGGGTGCCATTGTAGCACCGTGTTTTTCACGCCAAAAAGGGTCCGCTGTGGTAACCCCTCCATTGTGAATACAGGCTCTATCATAATTCTGAGGCATTAGCTCGCCTAAATCTTGCCAGCCCATCCCAAGCGGCACAGATGACAATGAAGAACCTCGATTGAAGTTGTCAACAAACCGACCGGGCGGGATAACCTTTTGGCCCGCCAGGAGGAGAGGGCTTCCCGCGGGAGTTATCAGCATTAGCCGAGGTCTCCCCACGCTAAGTAGACGGTTGTACCACCGGTCCAAAAGTATAGCCAAAAATAAGCCACGCTATATTGTTGGCGCAAGGTAAGCGGCAGGCTAGCCGCCTTGTTGATAATAACTGAGGAGCCAGGCGATATAGTTACCGCGCCGGTACCAAGTCGCATAACTCGCACCGGCCCATGGATACCTGGAGCCGAAGCAAAAGTCGGTAGCGTTAAGGTAAGTGGGCTGCTGTTAGAGCAAACTATCGTATTTTCGCCCGATGACCAGGTATATGTGGTGCCACTGGCGCTACCAGCGCCTGCTGGAGCCATGGTTGTCATTAGTTCGAGCGGCATTTTCTTGGCGACACCATTTTGCACGATTGGCACAAAGTTTTGATCAGTTGGATAAGATGTCGCCCAAGTACTATCAGTACGTAGCGCGGTCGGTAGATCTGTAATTTCTGTACCAACTGTGGCTAAGTCTGTCTCGGAGGCTGCAATAGCGGCAGCTAGTTGCGCCACATTTGGCACATCGGCATCGGCTATGCCGTCGGCCAAACCAGTTATTTTATTGTTACCCATAACAATATTGCCAGACATAGTGTCGCCAGCCTTAGACAGCTTGGCGTTTATGGCTATTTGGGTTGCAGTACTGACTGGCTTATTGGCATCACTAGTATTGTTTACTTGGTCTAAGCCGAGATTAGTTTTTGCGGTTGCTATACTGCTAAGATCGGCCAAGTTCGAAGACTTTAATGCCGCTCCACTCGTATCAAAGCTATCGGACTTAATGCTGCCGTCAGAATTGTGGGCGACGCTTAGAAAATCGTTAAGCACATCTCCCCAGCTACCTTTATCTCCTCCAGGTTGTGGTAATCGAGCCATATCTTCCTAACTACTCCGAGAGCCTCTGGAACCCTGAATGACATTCATAATTATCACTAAAACTAGTGAACCTAAAAATGCCCAAAATAACCCAGGCCAAGTAAAAGTCATGTAGCTACCAGTGCCACTGCCTAGCAAGTTAGCTAAAAAGCTGCCGATAAAGGCGCCAACCACACCGATTAAAATGCTTGCAAAAAGTCCCTCATGTCGACCAGCCACAGCGGCTGCCAGCCAACCAATAACGCCACCAACTAAAAGTGTAATTATTAAATTCATAGTACCCTCCCTTATTACAACTCTAATTTTAACATATTGAGCCGGGAGGCCCGATTTACAAGTTTCGTTAGAACCGTTTTATCAATGGTGTCACTCTCGTGAAACTCAATGGCTCGATCGGTTTTACTATTGAGGCGAGCGTTGAAGTGTTGGCTTAGTTCGGCCATTTGGGCTCCTTTTACGAAGACTAATTTTTGGTTGTCCTTAAAGGTCTCCAGGAGACAAATTATCCCATTATGGGACCAAACCGGTAGCCCCTCTGGCCGGTTAGCCATCTTCCATTTTACTTCTTCGACAATGGCTTGGTCGGCTGCCAAAATTACCGCTCGTAGTTGGGCGATGTTGGCCCCTTTCCAGCCGCCGTACATTTTAATAATGTCATCGATTTGTTGGTTAGCTGGCTTTTCTTCCATACTTATATAATACCCTAATCTTGTTTGCTGTAGGGCTCGACTCCTAGCAATTGATCGACGGTTACAAATCGGTAACCTTGGGACTGAAGTTCTTTAACAGTTATTTTAACGGCTTCAACCGTTTGGCTGCGATTACCGCCTTTAGAATTATAACCGTCATGGAAGATTATAATCGCTCCCGGTCTAACTTTTGCTAGGGCGTGTTTGGCGATTGTTTTAGCATTTATTTGGGCGACTTCTAGGTTTGAGCAAAACAGCCCCGACACCGGTTGCAAATTTAGTTTCTTCAGGCCAAGCAACAAGAATGGTTGGCGCCATAGCCAGGGCGGTCTAAATAGTCGAGGCTGAACGCCAATAACTTCGGCAATTATGGCTTGCGATTTGTTTATCTCGTCCCTAAACCGTGGCTGTGTAAAGTATTTACTAAATTTATGTGATAGTGAGTGAATGCCAACCGTATGCCCGGATTTGTATATTTTTAATGTTGTAGCCGGAAACTTTTCAACACATTTACCAACTTGAAAAAAGCTGGCTTTAATTTTTTGATTATCTAAGAAATCAACAATTTGTGAGGTAAAGGGCTCATTTGGGCCGTCGTCGAAGGTTAAGGCCACGATCTTTTCAGTTGTCTTAACATGGTACGGAAACTTACCAAATACTTGTGATTTTGGGGACATAAATAGCCAGTATAGTAGGGCTATGATGGCGACTATTGATATAATCAGCCAAATCATTTGATTAGAGTTTTAGTTGCTGGCAAATGTGATTTAAGGCGGATGACAAAGGGCGACTGGTGGAAGGAGTTAGTTCTAAAAGTTGGGCAGGCCCCAATTACCGGACGTTTAAACAGTCGACTGAGGTTGTACTCTAAAATGTAATAAATCAAGAAGGACACCACAAAGTTATAAAAGAAGCCGCGGGTTAAGCGCCGTGATGAGGTGTAAGTCGGGTTGTCATTATAGAAAGCTACTTTACCTTTGGTCTGTAAGTTGTGGATTAGGTGAAGCTCGTCGCCACCTTGTGTCAGGCTGGTATCATAACTATCCCAACTGGATTTTCGAAAGGCAATGTTGGTGGCGCTGCCGTAAATAGTTTTGCCGGTTAGTTGGTAGATAAAATTAACCGAGCCAAATAATATGGCAGGATAAACCCGAGCCCAGTATGGGGGGTCAACAAATTTGCAGCGCCCAGCAATTGCGACGATGTCGGGGTTAGCGGTGAAGACATCGTCTATATTAGCTAACCAGTCTTTGTCAAAAGTAGTATCGGCATCGGTTGAGACTATTATTTGACCCTTGGCAGCCTGAGTGCCGGCTTGCCTGGCCCAGCAAACGCCAACATTCTTTTCACTAACAAGTTTAGCACCAGCCTGCTTAGCGACTTGGGCGGTGGCGTCGGTACTGTTATTATCAACCACAATAACCTCAACCTCCCCCCTAAAAGTTTGTTTTTTTAGTGACTGGAGAGTGTCGGCCAAGTAGGCCTCCTCATTATAGGCCGGTATTACGATGCTAAAACGGGGCATTATAGGGCTACCTTGCCATGCCGAAATACCTGCCAAACTTTGGCCAGGGCATGTTGCTTAGAGCTATTTTTGAGAATAGCTTTAACTTGGCTGCCAGCCACATAAGCCCCTATAAAACCAACAAGGGTCTGCAAAACTATAATTACACTGGTAATGGTAGCCGTTAAATGGTCGTTAGTAGATGCCGTGAACAAATTAGCAATAAATGGCGCCAGTGCCCAAAACGGCAACCACCAGATGACAATAAGGCTAATCCCAATCCGCAGGCGGAGCGGGGAAGTTTCGATATTAGTGCTTTTTACCACAGTTAATTTTAGTATAGCATGTAGCCAGCCAAGGAATATAAAACCGTAACCGTTATATATGGTATGGTGGTAGATATGACCAGTATCTTTAATAACGTTGTCGCGCAAATTATGTCAATTGTTGTCGTGGCGGCCCTTTTGCATCATGTCAGCGGTAAAGTAATTGCTTACCTAGCCCCACGCTTTATTGTTAAAAATCACTTTGAGTCCGAGACTGACCTTAAAAAGCGCCAAGATACCATCATGAACGTCTTTCGGACTTCGGCTGGCCTGTTTATCTGGGTGATCGCTACAACCATAATCTTGAGCTTATTGCATGTTAATCTGGCGTCAATAGCGGCTGGCGCGGGCTTCTTGGGAATTGTAGTCGGCCTCGGTGCCCAGACTACAATCCGCGACTACCTGGCTGGTATGTTCATATTGTTAGAGAATCAGTATCGGGTGGGCGATATCGTAACGCTTAGTGGCGGTACGACTGGCCTGGGGACTTCTGGAGTTGTCGAAGAGATTACTCTGCGGATTACTAAACTGAGAGATCTCGACGGTACACTTAATGTTATTCGCAACGGCGAGGCTAGCGTGGTTACTAACCGCACCTTTGACTATTCCAGTGTAATGTTTGATATTGGCGTAGCATATGACAGCGATATCGATCTTGTAGAAAAGGTTATCAACCAGGTTGGTCAAGATATGCTTGAAGAAGAAAAACTTAAAGCCGAAATAATTGAACCGATATCATTCTTTAGGATTGATAAATTTGCCCCCTCGGCAGTGATGGTTAAGGTAGTCGGTAAAGTTAAGCCAGCTAAACAGTGGGATATGGCCGGAGAGTACCGCCGGCGAATTCTGAAGGCTTTCAAGAAAGCCGACATCGAAATTGCCTTTCCACAAATTGTCGTCCACCAAAAGAAGTAGTACTGTTTAGATATGAATAAACTACGGCTACTCGTCGGCACCATTATCGTGGCGATTGGTGTGGCTCTAACTTACCACTACTTTGAGGCGGTGGTAGCCGATTCAATTACCTACATTTGGGATACTTTGTTAAATACTGCCAACCGCCGTCTTTTAGTCATTCCTGCTGCCGTTCTGCTGGGCTTAATTTTTTTTGCTGTCCAGCACTGGCTGGACGCTAAGTCCGAAAAGGGCGTTAGCGAAGGGCTGGGTAATACACCCAAGCCAACAGCCGCTAACTTCGCCAAAGTTTTATTCATTGGATATTTGTCACTTGTCGCCGGCGCATCACTTGGCCCAGAGGCAATCTTAGTGCCGGCCTCCTTAGTTTTGGGGGCTTATGTGGCCAGTAAGCTGTTTAGGGGTGATGCAAAAATGGCCACTTTACTAGGCGGAGCCGGTTTTGCGGCTTTGTTCACCGCCTTCTTTGGTTCCTTTTTTGTCGGTTTTTTGTCGGTTTTTCTGATTGCCAAAACGACTAAGCGTAAAGTCTCGTTAGAACAATTAGCGGTGGCGGCTGTGTCGGCGGCTGTAGCTATAGTAAGCCTACATCTCCTCGAGGCCAAGGTTTATATTGCGATCCCAGAAGCCCATTGGCAAATGAACCGGGTAACCTTGCTAATGTTGCCAATTCTCTGTGTTGTCGGCTTTGGCTTAGTCTTTCTGATAGCTGGCATGCAGCGGTTGATGTCTGGGCCGCATAAGTTGATTGCCAAACAAAGCTGGTGGCTTCGTGGGCTGGTGGCTTCGGTTGGCCTGGCTGGCCTCTATTTGCTTGGGGGCAGCCTAGTCGAATTTACAGGCAATAAATCGATAGTGCCGATGTTTGAACAAGCTGCTGATCTAGGGCTGATTGGTTTGCTAGTCGTGATGTTAGTTAAGTTACTGGCAATCAGTTGGTCTAAAGTTATGGGCTACCGCGGCGGTTTAATCTTCCCGACAATTTTTGTGGCGGCAGTGGTTGTGGCGATCGGTCAGATTTATAGCCACGATCTTAATATTTTATATGGGATTACGGCTGTGATGGTGGGCGTGATCGCTGCCAACAACAAAACAGCAGTTTTATTTTAACTAATAATATAAAAGGGAGAAGCTATGTTAAAGGATTCCAAAGCGTTTAGTGGTTTTTCGACCAACGATATTGCCAAGACTAAACAGTTCTACGGCACAACATTAGGTGTCGAGCTTTCGGACGAAGGGGCGGCTATGGGTATGGTTTCACTCAAGTTAGCCACCGGTGGCGGAGTAATTATCTATCCAAAGGATGATCATCGGCCAGCTAGCTTCACGGTTTTAAACTTCCCAGTTGACGATATCGATAAGGCTGTTGACCAATTGGTTGCCAAAGGCGTTGTGTTTGAACAATACGACGGCATGACTGACGAAAAGGGTATTGCTCGCGGCAAAGCTAAAAAGATGGGGCCAGACATTGCTTGGTTCAAAGACCCGGCCGGTAATATCTTATCAATTTTGTGTGATTAGCAACTAAGCATAAACACTATTCTACAACCTATTTGTCCACAAGTAAAAATTACAATTTAACTATGTTAATTTTGAGCGTATACTCCCCCTTAAGTCGATAGCGGCGGGGGTACCGACTATTAATAAACTATATAACTCGGAGGAGTATAAGATGTCATACGCACAATCAAATGCGCAGGTCAGCCAAAATCAAAATCTCGTAACTATGGCAGTGGTACTTTTTGTTACCATCGTCGCTGCAGTAACTTTTTCTGCAGTTTTGGTATCAAGCATCGTTAAAGGTGAAGTTGCCAAAGCTATGAGCAATGATAGTCCAGTAGCTACAACCCAAACTATTAACGCGCCAGTTAGCCCCACTGTGGCCGGTTCAGCTTGTGTCGCACCAGCTACAACTACTGCTACAGGTTCATCAGTTGGTGGCGGTGTCGTCAGTGCCTACCCATGGGGCGGTAGTTTTACCAACTCATTCAACAACACCAACACTAGCACCACTAACACCACCAACAACCAGTCTAAGGTTTACAACAAGACAAAGAATGTAAGCATCTCTGACAGCTTCAAGATTGCCTCAGACAACAACTTGGTAATTGGTAACACAGTCGCTTCTAACAACGACTCTAATAATACTGTTGCTTCTAACAACACTTTGAATGAGAACTCTAACAACACAAACTCTAACAACAACGTTGAAGTCGAAGACAACGTCGTTAACAGTACTGTTATCGAAGATAATAATGTCGCAGTTGCCACAGCCCTCGCCGCTGCTGTCATCGTAGACTAACTATCTATTCTGCAGAAGATGGGGCCGGAGTAATCTGGTCCTATTTTTTGTTATACTGCGGACAATGATTATCTTACTTCATTCTTCTAAGACGATGCGGGCGGTTGGTAAAGAGGGTAACAGCTTACGTCGGCCAGCCCTACTAGGCCGTGCCGAGAAAATTGACCAGTACCTAAAAACCCTATCGCCCGCTCAGCTGAAGAAAATTATGCATATCTCAGCGCCTCTGGCTGAGAAGACCCACCACTTGATTAGCCAGTGGAGCGCTAAACCGGGCGAACAGTCTTTGGCCCTGGATAGTTTTGTGGGTGACATCTACCGGGGATTCCGGGCCAGCGAATTAAGCTCAGCAGATCGGGATTATGCCGATAAACATCTCTACATTCTGTCAGGCCTGTACGGTTGTGTTAGACCATATGATGGGATTAGGCCGTATCGACTCGAAATGGCCTACAAACTGCCCGCCGAGCAGTTTAATAATTTGTATAGATATTGGGGTGAGTCGATTGCCGATAACTTACCGGCTGGCCCGATTGTCAACGTCAGTTCGGTAGAGTATTCCAAAACTATCACGCCATTTGTTGAGCCGTCTCGAGTAATCGCCCCCGAGTTCCTAACTATCGACCCCAAAACTGGTCAACCAACTTTCTTTGCCGTTCACGCCAAAGTTGCACGGGGCGCTTTTGCCCGGTGGATGATTCAGAAACGTATCGAGACAGTTGGCGATCTCCAAAAATTCGATGACTTAAACTATCGATTCGAACCTCGGCTTAGTACTGCCAATAAGCCTACTTTTGTATGCAAGACTTTTGGCGGCCTAGGACTTACTGTTTGAGCTAGAGCGTAATGCTTAGGGCGTGTTGTTATGGACGGGATTACCTGCCAAGTACACCCAGACTGAAAATAACCAAATCTAGTTTTGGGCGTCGTCTAGTTCTTGTTGATGGGCTACCATCTTTGACGTGATGTAGGTAATTAATGAATGTAAAGCCGCTGCAATAATCATATACATCATGATGGCAAACAAAGCCGACCCATTAAAATAGCTGGTTTCGGTAACTTGGTGTCCCGGGAAGATACCGCGGAAGGGTTGTAAGAACTCGTGTGCGCCCTTATAGACAAATTGAACGAAAGGCGTGCTGTAGTTGGCGCCAAACAGTTGCAAAACAAAGGCTAGAGCCAAGAAGGTGCTCGCGATTAGCGTGTAGGCGTAAACAACATAAGTTATGGCTCGCGAGATTTTGATAAATACCAGTGTTTGATCGGATGGTTTGTTCTTGGCCATAAAAAGCTCCTTTTATTGTAATTATGAAATTAGTATAGCACTAGGCTTTATGGCTTAATATTATCTCTGTAAAGCATAAACTTTTCTGCTATAATTAATGGTAATGCTAAAGAGGGAAAATGGCCAAAAAAGCAGTTAGTGTATTGGGCACAAAAACCAAACATGGGCTACGCCGAGTGCGTAGTCATGTTAAGCCTGTTGCCAAAAAAACTGCGGCGGTCTCTGTTATTGTGGCTCGTCACACTAAAAAGGGGGCCAAGCTTGTACATCATCACGTAGCGGTTCGTCCCCATAATCACTTAATGAAAAAAGATGGCCGTTATAAAAAATGGCACGAGTGGCGCTTTCATCACCATGTTCACTACAGTGGTTTAACGGTTTTTACGATTTTAGTCTTACTTTTAGTGGCTGTGAATGTTCGTAATGCCTTGGCAGCATCTGACCTTAACGACAGCTGGGATTTTACCTCTAGCGCACCGTACACAATTGACCCTGGTATCGAGACCAGTGGCTCGGTAGCGCGCCTCAAAGCCCAGAACTACACCAGTGATGCCAATACGGTGGCACTTTACCATCTCGACGAAACTAGCGGCTCAACTGCCGCCGACAGCTCGGCCAATGCCAATAATGCTACTAGTACTAACTCGCCGAGTTTTGGTACTGGTAACCTCAACAATGGTGCAACTTTTGATGGTGTCGACGACACTCTTAAGGTGGCCGATAGTGTGCCGTTATCATTTAACTTTGCTAATAGCTTAGAAGCATGGACAAAGTTCGACACAGCGTTTTCTAATAACAGTAATGACAATCGCCAAACGATTCTTGATAAAGGTAGTTATAAA
>JBDSDR010000023.1:0-90947 GCA_039920385.1 Saccharimonadales bacterium (SeqCode) | reverse complement strand
TGCGCAAACCGATATACAAACCAATTAGAATCGGGAACTGCAACAACGTAAGACCAAGTGTGGCAAACGGATTAATTTTGCGCTCTTTGTAAAGCTCCATCGTAAGAGCCGATTCTTTTTGTCTATCGCCTTTAGAGGCAGCTTTAATCTTTTTGATTTCTGGCTGAAGCTCACGCAGCTTTTTTGTGTGGTGTAGCTGTTTTTTTATCAGCGGCCAGAGCATTAAACGAATCACAATTGTGAAGATAATAATGGCTAAGCCAAAATCGTGTCCTGGTATGAGCGCGTAGATAAGCACTAACAGATTAAATAGGGGCTGGACAATGATCGTATTAAACATGAATTCTCCTTTGTATTATCATAGCACGGCTTATAGCTGGTTTACTGCTTGGCAAGGCCGCTCTGGTCAATTAGTTGGGCGACCTGCTGGTGGACCTCCTCGGCCGGTGCGTCTTGCAGTTGGGGCTGAAAGACTGTTAATACCAAGTCAAAGGCTTGGTCGGCTTTTAATTGCCTACGAAACTCTTCGTAGATTCGGCGGCGCATTCGATTACGGGCCACAGCTGACTTGTTAACTTTTTTACTGACGACCACCGCTAGACGATAGTCGATCCTTTTACTGTTTGGGCAGTAGCGTAGGCTCATTAAGGGGCCGCGAACGGTTTTGCCGTTCTTATAGACATAACGCAAGCTACCGTAACCATGGAAACGGTTGGCACGACGAATCATAGATGCAAACCCTTTAGTGAGTTAAACGGACGCGGCCCTTGTTGCGGCGGCGGCGCAGAACGGCCAAGCCACTCTTGGAAGACATGCGCTTAAAGAAGCCGTGCTCTTTGGCGCGGTGTCGTTTTTTTGGTTGGTAGGTTCGTTTTGGCATAATGCTCTTATATTATCCTTTTCTGTCTGTACTAACTGTAGCACGTCCGGTTACACTACGACTATAGAATCAGTCAATATTATTATTGCTGCTAAGAATCGTAAAATTAACAATGTTTACCCCATCAATTCTAGCAAGTTTTCCCCAGTTGGCCAAGTTTTTTCCACACATTACCAGATAGACTTGCAGACTGTGCACAAATCTACCCTAATTAGCCTAGATTTGTTAGTGTGGTTTATTTGACTGTAAAAATCTGTGGAAAACCTATTCAAAACTATGTATAGTAACCTTACTACAAGGATGTGCAAAAGGGTAAGGAGCCGAGGGGAGTAATGGTGTTGGTACAAGAAACCGATTTGTGGCAAGCAGTACTGGGCGAAATCGAGCTCAGTGTTCCTCATGGCAGCTATATCACATGGTTTAAATCAACTCGTATCCTTAAAATGACCGATGACGTTTTGGTAGTTGGTGTGGTTAACGTTTTCGCAAAACAACAGATGGAAAAACGCTACTCGCCACTATTAAAAGAGGTCTTAGCCAAAAATGGCATTAAAGCCAAGAACCTGGAATTCAAGATTCTTTCTGGAAGCGCCACTAAAAAACCAGTTGAGGAGGAGATTATTGCTCCTGGGCACAGGGAAGTCAGCCAGCCTACCGAAACACCAGCCTACCGAAACACCAAAAATACCCTCAGCCACTCTTACCGACAAGGCTTAAACGAACGTTACACCTTTGATAACTTCGTAGTTGGCTCTGGTAATGAGCTGGCTTATGCGGCCTGCCAAGCAATCGCCCAAAACCCTGGCACCAAATACAACCCGCTATTTTTGTACGGCGGCGCTGGTATTGGTAAGACCCACTTAATCCAAGCCGCTGGGAATGCGGTGGTAGCTCGTAAAAAGGATGCCAGGGTGGTTTATGCCTCAACTGAGCAATTTGTCCAAGAGTTTGTTGATGCATTGCGCTACAAAAAGAACACCGACTTTGCCAATCATTACCGCAACGTTGATGTTTTCATTATGGATGATGTCCAATTTTTAGCCGGTAAGGAAAAGATCCAGGAAGAGTTTTTCCACACTTTTAATGCCCTCCACCAAGCCAACAAGCAAATTATCATCAGCAGCGACAAACCTCCCCGTGACATACCAACCCTTGAAGACCGCCTCAAGTCGCGGTTTACCTGGGGGATGTCTATCGATATGCAAAACCCGGATTTTGAAACCCGTTGTGCGATTATCCAAATCAAAGCCTCGGCTCATGGTTTAGAATTACAACCAGATCTGGTTGAATTCTTGTCCAACCTTTTTCAAACAAATATTAGGGAACTGGAGGGCGCCTTAAACCAATTATTGGCCTTTTGTGAAATGCGCGGCTTAGAACCAGACTTAATTGTAGCCACAGGTTTGCTTGGTGGGCGCAAAAGCCGGCCAAAACACGTCAGCCCAAAACAGATCATAGAGCGAACAGCCAAACACTTTCAGGTTTCAATGGAAGAAATTGTCGGCCCAAAACGTGATAAAGATATAGTTGTACCACGCCAGGTTGCAATGTATATCTTGCGCAGTGAGCTACATTTAAGCTTTCCTAAAATTGCCCGGGAGTTGGGCCGTAAAGACCATACCACAGCAATTCATTCGGTTGAAAAAATTACTAAAGAGATGGCTTTTGATACAGACATCCGGGCCGCTATTACCGAAATTAAAGAGCGGCTTTATGTATAAGATGTTTTGGTACTGTGGAGAAGCTGTGTATGGTTTGGTTAAAAGCTGTGCTTTTAAAACCGATCTATCCCCTCCCCTTTTTGCAAACAATTTTTTTATGAGTATAAACCAGAACTTGTGCACCAAGTTGTCCAATTTTTGTACTCAACTTCTGCACACCGCAGAGTTAATTTTCACCCCTGTTATTTGCAAGTTATCCGCATTGTCCACAGCCCCTATAATAACCATCACAAGCTAAATTAAGGAGTATTATTATGAAACTACAGGTAACCCAGGAAAACTTAAATAAGGCACTTGCAAACGTTGCACGTATTGCCAATAGCCGGACCACCCTACCGATCCTTTCTAATGTTTTATTAAAGACTGTAAACAATCGTTTGAGCATCGCAGCAACCAACTTAGACATTGCAATCACCCATTACGTTGGTGCAAAGGTTGCCCAAGAAGGTTCAATTACCGTGCCCGCCCGTTTGATGCAAGATTTTGTCGGTAGTTTACCTAGCGGCACAATTACACTAGAGCTCGAAGATCATAAATTGCATGTTAGTGCTGGCCAATATCAGTCGACTATAAATGGAGTTAGCGCCGAAGATTTCCCGGTCATGCCAGCCATAACCACCGGGACACATTGGTCACTCCAGTCCTTAGCCCTTAAAAAAGGTTTGCAGCAGGTTGTTTTAGCGGCATCAAGCGACGAGTCTCGCCCGATGTTAACCGGCGTTTATTTCCATACCGTAAAAGAGCAATTATATTTAGCTTCCACAGACAGCTATCGCTTAGCCGAAAAATCATTAGCGAAGCTCAAAGAGCCGGCCAACCTTTTGGTCCCCGCCAGCGCAATGCAAGATTTGTTGAGAGTCCTTAGCGACAGCGACGATGCGGTCGAAATTACCAACGACGATCAACAAGTCATGTTTAAAGTTAACGATGTTGAACTAGTCACCCGATTAATAGAAGGTAACTACCCAGATTATAAAAAGCTAATACCAGCCAGTTTTAATACCGTAGCAACCGTTAAAAGAAGTGAGCTTAGTAATATTACTAAGGTTTCGAGTTTATTTGCCCGCGAAAGTGCCGGTAGCGTAACTTTCAAAGTTGATGAAACCGACCAAACGATCAGTATCCACTCAATTGCTTCACAGCTTGGTGAAAACACTGCCCAAGCCGCCGCCCAAGTAAAAGGCAGTGGCGAGATTACACTTAATTCACGCTACTTAATGGACGCCTTAGGTGTGATTAATGGCGAAGAAGTCGATTTCTGTTTTAATGGCAAACTCGAGGCCTGTATACTCAAAAGCACCACAGACAAAGACTACCTACATATCATTATGCCGCTTAAGAGCTAGTTTAAACGCTACAATGGTAGTGACATGATCACCAATATTCGTTTGCAAAACTTCCGGTCATACAAAGACGCCTCTTTTGAATTTGACCCAGGGGTTAATGTAATCGTCGGGCCTAACGCTAGCGGCAAAACCAATTTACTAGAAGCAATTTTACTAATTACCCGAGGCAAATCATATCGTGTTAAAGATGCCGATTTAATTTTTTGTGATGATCCTTGGGCCAGGATTGATGCTGATCTTGGCTCACACCACCGGACTGTCAAACTAGAGCTAGACAATAACCACCTACAAAAAAGCTTCATTATAGAAGATCAAACTACAGCTCGGCTAACGGCTATAAAACAAATTCCAACAATCTTATTTGAACCCAATGACCTACTGATGCTGCACAGTTCCCCAGAGCTACGTAGAAGCTTTTTGGACGAGTTAATTGAGCAAACTGATGCCAGTTACGGAAAGCTGCTTAGCCAGTACAAGAGGACCCTCCTACAACGAAATCGCCTGCTAAAAAATGGTAGCCCTGACAGTATTCGTCAGTTGTTTGTCTGGGACATTCGTTTGAGTGAACTGGCCGCCCAAGTAGTATCGTCGAGGTTAGGTATGATAGATAAGATAAATCAACAAGCCAGTCAAATATACGCCAGCCTTGCTAACCAGGCCACAAAGCTGACGGCTACTTACAGCACTACCCTACCGCTAGACAACTACGCCACGAGCTTTCTGAAGAAACTTGAAAAAGACCAACCACTCGATATAATTCGTGGCTTTACGGCAGCAGGCCCACATCGCGAAGATGTTGTTTTTAGTTTAGACGGTCAGCCAATAGCAATATCCGCCTCGCGTGGTGAGTCTAGGACTGCCCTGTTATCACTTAAAATAATTGAACTAAAAATAGTCGAAGCGATTCGTAAAGAACGGCCCATACTGCTACTAGACGATGTCTTTAGTGAACTTGATGGGGCGCGACGCAAAGCCCTAACCGAGTATATGAAAGATTACCAGACCTTTATAACTACAACCGATGCTGATGTCGTAATGAAAAGCTTGTCACAAAAACATCATATTATCGCTACTGACGCTTAACGGTGTAATTTAACTGGAGCTGAAGCTGGTTTGAGTCGTAACCAGCCGCACTAATCTGCTGCAATAAGGCGGCGACGTTATTTGGGTATGGAGGGTAGACATTAACGGCATAAGTATTACTAGTGGCGGCATTGCTAAGGTCTATCGAGATATCGTAAGCGCCAGTTGCTTGTAAGGCCTTTTCTAGCCCAGTATTTTTGATGGTTGGCAGGCCTTTAGTTTCTGATTGAGTTTTGGCCATAACCCGAGCTTGGTTAAGCAGGTCGATATTTAGCCAGTTATTACCGGCTTCAAAACTACTAACAATAGAGCCGTCTTTCAGTTTTGCCGACAAACTAGAATAATCGGCGGCTGAGCTGAAGCGCCGAATGGTGGCAATTTGCTTCTTGGTGCTGTTCGCAAAGACAAGCTTGTCCGAACCGCGGTTAATTGTGCCGCTAAAATCTTTATCAACAACAACAGTCTTATTGGTTGCGGTATCATAACTAATCAGCTGGCTCTTCTTGTCATTGGTAATTGTAGCCACATAGAAGCTGGCATTTGGCATTACAAATGGTCCATCAACTGTGGCCGAACTAGTGCCAAAAACATCTTTACTAATTGTCTCCGGTTCCTTAAGGGGGTTGTATTTCATTAAAGATGTAGTCCGACCAAACCCGGTAAGCGCCCAAACATCACCGCCGCTAGCAAAAACTACTTTGAAGGCATCTCCCAAACCACTAGCTAATAAATTTTGCGAAACCCCAGTTGCCGGGCTGTAGTCCTTTAACAAAGCGCCATCGGCGTTTGGATTAATTTTCCAATGATAGTAAGCCACGCTAGTTGCAAAGTCCACATAGTATGTCGACACATTTTTGTCGACGACCACCGGCTTGCCCGTAAAAGGAACATACCATAAATAAGCAGCTTTACTACTTTGCCCAAGACTGGTGCTCGGTACCATAGAACCAAGGTCATCAAAGATTGTATAGCTTGAAGCCAAGATATAAGCCCCACCTTTTGTCCATTGAACCGAACTCGGGGTATTAGGTAGCAATCGCGCTTCACCTAATTGCTTGGTTTTTTTGGTGGTAACGTCCATTGATGCGAAACCGTGGCCTGTGTAGAAATAAAGCTGATCCCCATCTGCTCTGTATGGGAACTGGATGTTTTGGGCAAAAGGCCCCGAAACGTAGGCATTAGGACGAGTACTAAAATAACGGTAAGCAAAAAAGGCGGCTAAGCCAACTAAGGTCAGGCCAAGTACGACAATCAGCGCGCTAAGTGCTTTACTGAGTGGTGTTTTTTCATTCATCAGATTTCCTTTTTGGCATAATTAATTATCCGCTAATTCTTTAACAGTTCCATCATAGCTGGCCGTTATCCGGTAAGTAACGTCGCTGACATCAGTTTTGATTGAAAATACTATTTGGGCATCCTCGGTCTGAATCTTGCCAACTACTGAGCCCACCGACGCGATCTTTAAGGTTTGGTCATAAAGCTTTTGCTTCATGGAAGTTTCGAGATTAGCGATGGCATCTTCGGACATATGAGGTTTCAAGCCCTCGGGGTTCAAAATAGTCAGCCGCGAGCCGCTACTGGTCTTATAGTCTGGGAAGCTGTGGGCATCTTGTTGGAAGCTCGAGCCACCGACTTTTATGGTGTCGTTACCTGATTGATTAGAGACGATGGCGACAACAATCAACGAGATAGTTATAATGGCCAGAATAGCGCAGACGGCTAGCTTGCCTCGGTTAGGTAAATCCTTTAAACCGCTCATTTTGATATCACCATAAAGTTAATTGCATTAGTCTCACCACCGGTGAAGAAGCTCGGATCGTAAGTCTTATCTGTCTTAGGATGACTAGCTGTACTTTCACCAACGTCATGAACCTGAACCTTGCCATCATCAGCCACGCCACGGATTACAAAATAGTGGCCAACGGTAGTCCAGTAACCAGGGCTAACATTAGCAATCATTAAAGCGCTACCGTTGGAGTTCTTAACTCTGTCTAAAGCTTCGGTAAATTGCCCAACGGTGTAGTTCTGCATGGTCAGACCATGATTCTTTGGTATCACACTAAAGGCGTTCAAGCTAACGGTGGTTGGCAAAAGGCCGGAATCGCGAATCTCTTGGACGATGGTGGCTGGTGTAACGCTTTTGTCCGCAGTCAAATTACCAATAACGGTTGCCAAGCTGGTTGCGCCACAGCCAGATGAGCCAACAGTACCACTGGCATAAGGGATGTTTTTCCACTCGGGGTCAGTTTGGAAATAGCCAGCAAAATCGCTCCCTGTAGCCGCTACTTTGCTAGAACAGCCGCCGCTAGCGAACGAGCTACCACCAGTTCCTTGGAACTTATCAAACCACTTTTGAGCCGATTCGATACGTTTAGGTTGAGCGCCACCGGCATGACGTTCGTATTTAAGTTCGAACGCAACGGTTGCAGCCGGCAAGGTTGTAGTTTCCTGGATAGCTTTAAAAGCGGCACTCTCTGGGCCTTGGAATTGTTCCCAGATAAAATCAAGTTGGAAGACGATGTCGGAGGGTAATTTACCGGCGGCCTGAGCGGCGGGCACGATTTTGGTACCAGGGGTGAATTGGACAATTCCATAACCACGACTATCTGGTGTATCGCTATCGCCTGATGGTGTGGCCGTACCTTCAACCCGGCGAGGGTTAAAACCAGATTCATTCTCGATATTGCCCAATATGCCAGCAGCCTGGAAGTCGGTTAAACCCTTACCGACAAAGTACTGAAAAATAGTTTTAGCGTTTGCCTCGGTACTACCGTCACCAACTGCTACTGAGTCACTGGTGGCCGAATGAGCCGCGCAACAAGAAGCGCCGCCACCACTAGGTGTTTGAGCGGCTGGAGCGGCTGCGCCAGTAGCGCCATTTGCGACCGTATCAGCAAAAGCCTGTTTACCTGCCCCGGCAGGGTGGACGCCTAGACCGCTACTAGGGTTGGGGTCGATGTAGTCGGGGTGCTGGTCAACCTGTGAAGACCAATCAACCACGGCGTAACCCTTGGTGGTATTTTCTTGCAGGATGGTGTTTAAGCTAGCGTTATCGATGGGACCGCCGCTACGAACAGCATTGTTGACGCCAATATTTACCCAGTAGACCTTAGCAGAAGGGCTATCGGCCTTAATAATTTCCATAGTCTTATCGATGTTGGCATTATTAATCGTGCCATTGGTCCCCAAGGCAATCACAATTGTGCCAGCGTCTTTAAACTTATCGACACTGTTTTTGAGCACGCCAATCCCATCAAGGTCGGAATTACCTTCCGACAAACGACGGGATGATTTTCCGTCGATGACGACTTCAGAAAAGCCCTTTGCCGAGAGCGTTGTAGTAAGTTCGGCAGTGGTGCCCTCAGTTATTGAGTCGCCCAGCATATAAATCTTACCCGTCCCAGAACCCCCATCAGTTTTGGCTATAGAAAGTGGGTCGCAGTTTTCGGCAGCTGGATTATAGAAAGGTAAGTTTTTGCTGATTGAATTTCTCTCACCTTTTGTCATGGCGAAGGTTCGAACTGGCAAGCTCAAAAGCACCGAAAAAATAAGCAGGCTAATGAACAGAAGGCTTAGTATTCGCTTTTTCATTCGGCATCCGCCGGCACATTTAAGTGGAAGTGGGCGCCGGTAGCACCAGTTGTGGCTGGGATATCTAGGTCGGCGCTACCACCCTTAGGTGCCATAATTGGGTTAGCCAGTACTTTAAACTTATCATTCGATACGCCAAGCCATGATTTGCCTGGTAAGAGTGTGGCGGCATCAACGATAAACTGGGCAGCTTCTTCGTTGTAAGCGGCGTAGTCTTGGCCAGTTGGTACACCAGCTGAGTTGATATTGCCAATATCGATGGCGCTACCATTGGCATGCGGCCCGCCACCAAAACGGATTGTGGAATTGATGGTAAATTTGTACTTTTGCGCCAGTTTTAAGACGACCGCTAGCGTAGTACGTTTCATATTATTTGACAGTAAGTCCGCCCCGCCCAAAATATTGCCAGTGTCTTTTATGCCCTGGATAAGCTCATCTTCGTTGCCAGTCGGCAAGTTAGGATCAACCGTCCCGGTAAGGTTGCTTGGGCCGTCGCTGCCAGTGTTGTCGTCGGTGACGCTGGTATCGTTAATCTGGTCAATAACTGATGAGTGAAGTTTATAAAGTCGCCAATGGAGGGCTTCGATTGTGCTTAGAGTGGCCGCATCGCAACCCTCATCCGGAACATCCATTTGAGCCTCTGGCGTGTAGCACTTATCATATTTGGTATCTAATACTCCCCCGTTATTGTGTTCGCCAACCCAAACGGCGTTTGATACAAGATCGAATGAATCATCGCCCTTCTCAATCTTGTATAACTCCTGAGGGGTCCATCCCCACTGATCGACACCAAAGAAATCTTTCTGGGCAGCGATGTCATTTCTGGCGATGGCCGAGACCTTTTGTTGGGAGCCAGAAACGTTCATAGCCAAATTCATCCCCCAACTACCGCTTAGTACCGAAGAGAACTTTGAGCCAAGGCTAGCTAAGCTGGCCTGACCTTTTAACAGGGCAGAAGACATTGAGGTTGGGGCGCTTGCTGCAAAACTGCCGACCAGTGAGTAAGGATTATCAATAGCAAAGTAACGGTGGCCAAGTGATTTTTCAGACTCAGTGGTTTTTAGGTCTTCAATCGCTAGCTTTTTGATGCTAACGGCCTCGTCTTTACCCAGCGGCCGACCGTAGGCTACGCCACGGTTGACAGTCGAGTTCATGTAATCTGTTGATATTCGCCCGGCATTATAACGATCAATACCAGTTTCGGCTCCTGAGAAATCGGTCCCGGCGAAATCACCAATCGCACTTTGGATCCATTCTCCCAAGTAATTACCTCCATATATACCAACAGCCGTCACCATGGCGGTCTTAAGAGCCACCTTTACACCGGCTGCCAGACCATCAGTTGCGATTGCTGCCGCGACCGTGACACCAATTTCGGCGGCGGCAATAGTTGTTTGCGTTTTAGGGTCTAGCAAAAAACTACAACTTGTAGATATGGCGGCTGTTTTGGCTTCGCTATCTGGCGGTAATATTGGGAACACAAACGGTTCAATATAACCAAGAACAGTCTTCAGAGGAGTATCGGCAATTTTTGCCGTTGGGCTGTTCTCGAGTAATGTGTCGACTTCTGTCCCGGCTAATGAGTTGCCAATGTCTTCTTGATAGAGTGGCGATGCCTCAGATGGGGGGATGTCTTTGCTGCCGTCCCATAATGTATTGGCGGTTGTTACGGCTGGGCCGGTAACTTCACCTGACTTAATCTGTTCAGCAGTCGTCTGGATGTCATGGGCATTGCGTTGCGCCTGACCCTCCTTGTTCTTGTTTATCTCTTCTAGACTATTTTGTATATCATAGGCCGTACAGTAGACCGTTACAGCAAAAACAACATCGGAGACTTTACCAATCGACTCAGTCGTGGCACCGATCTCTTTATAATTGACGCCACCCAGTTTTTCAAAGGCCGCTGTGGCGTATTTTCTAGCCCGGCCGCGTTCGCCATCGCGAACACTCTGGATTAACTCTTCTTGGGTAGCGTGGGATACAGTTTCTACACCCGGCAAGATTGACTTGCCAGGAGCATCACCATCGGTGATGTCAGTAACGGCGGCCTCTCTGGTTGTGTCGAGCGCTTCTTTGTTGCTTTTGCCAGCTAGCTCACGAGCCTTATAGGCCCACTTCCCGCCCTTAATATTAAAGTACTGACGGAAGCCTTTAAAAAAGGAGTTATTAAAAGTTCTTGAGTCGGTGGCTAAGGTCTCGGCAAATTCAGTCGAAACCTTGTCCACCATATTATTCTTAACAGTCCACTTTTCGCGGGGGCTCAATTCGTCGAATTTGACCCTGTTGCCCTCACCAAAGGCTTCGGTTGCAAAGTCATCTTGCAAATAGCGTTTACCGTTTAGCTCAAAACCAACTGGTTTGCCGTCTTCTAGAACAACACTCCAAGCCCCCTCTTTGTTGAGGATTTTCATCGTTTTGTCGGGGTTTATGCCTCGCAAACGGTCCAACATGGTTTTTTCGTATGGGCTAACCGAACCGGTGCTATCAACGGTTGCCGTCGCGTTAATGGCTACCTGCGAATAAGCCTTTTTCATAACTAGTTGGGAGGTGGCAAAACCAGTCGAACGAAGCACGGTGGCAAAATGGACAGCCTTGAGCTGACCGATTAGCAAGATGACCATAAAAATAGCAATCAAAACAAGGCTGACGCCGCCGACGATACCAGTGCCTGCCAAAATAAACTTCTTCTTAGACTTGCCACCACGCCCCTTTGCCTTGCCCTTAATGTTAGTAACCCAGCCACCATCTTCATCATCGTCAGTTACTGTCTCGGTTTTTTTATCTAAAGAGGCTTGCTCTTGAGTCTCGGGTTTGGTGGCGTCAGGTAGGGCAAAACTTTCTTCTAGGCCGGCTAACTCTTCGGGTGTGACGCTAGGTCTCCCAGTTTTTGCTTCTTCATCTTCGTCTTGCGTCAAGAGTGCCATAGTGCAGGGTTATTATACTCCCGGGTAGAGTCGGTTCGCTAGGTCAATTGTGCCTTCAGGTTGAGCGATTTCGCCTTGGGCAGCCGCTTGAATTTGTTCGGGGTTGGTGGTAATCAAGCTAGTTTCGGTTGGGCTGGCTGCCACCTGAATGTGAACATGGTTTTGGCCGGCAAAAAAGAGACCCTGGCCAACCGGGAATTGGCTCAGTCGCTTTTTCTCTTCGCTAGTTAGTTTAAAAACGTTAGATAGTACATCTACCGCCGAGGATGATTGCTTGAGCAGAATCTGCATTGAGGCGTTGGCGACAATCGCCCGCCCCATTCGGCTGCCCATGAAATCTTCAACGTCCTGGGTAATAGTCGTGATTCCCAGATTATACTTGCGGGCCCGCTTGGCCAAGCTAAACAAGAAGTTGGCCGAATCTTCGTACTTCATGAGCTGCCAAGCTTCGTCGACAATTAGAATCCGTCGTTTTTGGTCGCTCTTGGTTTTATTCCAGATGTAGTTTAAGACAATATACATGGCCACTGGGCGAAGCTCATCCTCGAGGTCGCGAACGTTAAAGACCACCATTGGGTTATCGATGTTAATGTTTGATTGCTGTGAGAATATTCCGGCAAAAGTACCGCTAGTATATTTACGGAGCCGTTGAGCTAGTTGCGGACCCGTCCCGCCCATGTGCAGTAGCGTGTCGTAGAGATCATTAATAGTTGGTGGTGTGCCGGTGTGCGTTAAGGGGTCATTAGTTATGCCGGCTTTAGCGTAAGTCTCGATTAGGGAGGCATCGAGGTCGGCCTCTTCGACTGGCGTCAGAGCCGGCGCCATAACGCCCGAAGCACCTTCGCCGGCCATTTGAACCTGCGCGCCACCCATCATGAGTCTTAGTAGACCGTGCAAGGTTATCAAGTTGCTACGCAGGGCGTTGTCGGCCTCCTCGGTATCAACAACCTTCGGTAGGTCAAAAGGGTTGATCCGGGTTGCCGAATTTAGGCTAAGTCGAACGTAGGCTCCACCAACCGCTTCACACATCCGCTGGTATTCGTTTTCGGGGTCGATAATAAATATCTCGGTGCCAAACATCATGCTACGAAGAGCTTCAAGTTTTACGGTGAATGATTTACCGGCACCAGATTTAGCAAAAACAACTGAGTTACCGTTTTCTAGGCTAAAGCGGTCAAAGATAACCAGCCCAGAGTTGTGCATGTTGATACCGTACAAAATTCCATTATCTTGGCTCAAATCGGCTGAAGTAAACGGAAAACTGGTACTAAGTGCACCGGTGCTCATGTTACGTCGAATCTGTAACTGATCGGACATCTGTGGGACGGTGCTATTAATCCCCTGCTCTTGTTGGGATGAAGCAGGCTTAGAGTAAACTAGTTGCTGTCCTAGGATTGACTCCACTTTATGAGAGATAAATTCTAGCTCATCAAGGCTGCCGGCGTAAATTGTGAAATACAGACCAAAGCGGAAGAAGCGTTCTTCGCCCACCTGCAAACGATCACGCATATCTTCGGCATCAACGATAGCGGCTTGCTTGCCTGGGTCACGGACTCGCCCCTTTTCGGCATCAATTTGAAGGCCGGCTTCGAGCTGACCAACTTTTTTACGCAAATTCTCTAGAACTAACTGGCTTTCTACGGGGTAAATGAACATCGACAGGTCAATAACTTCATCGAGGTTAACCATGCTACTCAACCAGCCAGTATAAAGTTGGCGGGGGTAACCAAATACATAATAAGTTCGAGCGTAGCGGGTACCTAGGTGAAAGTAGTTGGGCTTAAATTCCAAAGAGCTTGGCGCAATAAAGTCCCGAAGCGCCGTAACACCTTTTCTAAAAGCCTCTTCGACTTCTTGTTGCTCACGAATCTGCTGACTTTGGGCCAACGACACTGGGTCATTTGGCGACCCAGTCGGCTTGTTTTTACCAAACGCCATTACTGCAGGCTCCTATCGAGATCAGGTTTTGGGGCGACACCTTGGCCTTTGGTGACAACTGGTGTGTTGAGGTCGTTAAAGTTCTTAAGTTGCTGACGAGTGGCTGTATCGGGGTTGTAGGTGTCATAATAAAGCTCGATTAGTTCTTGAGTATCGAGCGGCAAACCTTGCACACCACACTGCATTAAACCACCCAAAACAGCCTGGACTCGGTTGCGAAGTTCGGTCTTGGCTTGCTCCAGGACGGCCTCATTAATAACGACATGATGCTCCTTTTTGCTAAATAAATCAGCCAGCCCCGTAAAGAAGTTACGGCTGTTAGTGATGGCTTTCTGGACATCAGCAACTGGGAAGTAAGGGATAACCATGTAAAAGCGTTTGTCCATGATATTGGTCTGCGAAGATAGGCTCCCCATAAAGCCAATGTAATCTTCCATTAAAAGAGCTAGCAACATGTTGTCGTGCTCGGTGCGAATCTTATCGAGTTTATCGATGTAAGGTTGTAGATCAACCTTTTGGGAACGAATAAATATCTGAACTGGGAAATAAAGAGAGTTTAAAAAGCCTTGGTAACCAGATTCAACCGCCTCTTGTTCTTGCATGCTCATCAAGTCGAAGTTAATCGACTTGACCATTATTACTGAGCGGAAAGAGCCGTCATTCATGATTACTATACCGTCACGAATCTCGGCAATTTGCAAAGTATTTTGAGTGCTGTTGGGGTTTGATTTAGAAGTTGGTGCCTGCTTTTCGCCTGGTGACGCCATCGCGGCCTGACTAAAGCTACCAACTTGAGGGTTGGGCTGTGCAGGCAGGGCACCGCTTAATGGTGGCGGCGCTGCGTAATTTGGCTGAGTAGTATTTTGTGTTGAAGGATCCATATGTTTAGCCCACCCTAGTGAGTATGTTTACCGAAGTGAAATAACCACTTCATCGTCACCTAAGCTGTTAACTTTGTTAGCTTGGCGGGCAATCGTTGCCACCGATAAATCATCATTACTAGCAAGCTCCAGTATATCAGGCTTTGGGGGCGTAGGTACAGGGGGCACAGGACTGACTGGCAGACTATTTGTAACTAGGTCGGGCTTAAGAATACTGGTTTTGCCATAAGCATCGTATTGAGATTGGCGTGGCGGCAAACTTGGTAGTGTCGGTTGGGTTGATGCGCTGGCTGGTACTGGAGCGATACTCGGCAGAACCGGTGCTTGTTGGGTATTACGGATTTGTTGCATATTATCCATAATGGCCTGGCGATGAGCTTGGCTGTTGGATTGCACTAGTTGGTTCATTTGTTGAGCAACCGCGCTATTTTGTGTATCGAGAATGTCGTCAGCAGATTTGACATCAAGCTCCGGTACGGCGACCGGAACTAAAGTACTGGGGCTAACCAACCGGTCTGACGAAGGGTTGCCATAGGCTGGGTTGGCATACATGTTAACGTCTACCCCCTTGACGGCCCAACCACGGGTGTCAATGGTTTGAGCCAAGGCTTGCAAGCGGCTTTTAATTTGGCCTTGGTCGAGCCCATCGGTTAGTATTTGATCAATCTTTTTGGGTACAGTGATCTTGACTAGCTCTTGCAGCCCTGTTTGGTTCCAAATTCTAACGCGCGGCTTTAAAAAAAAGCGAATTTTAGCCAGCAGCCAAATTTCGGAGCTTTGATCGTGGCCAAACGGCGCGGCCAATACTCCAAACAACATAGCTGGCGGCAAAAAAGGGATTGCTAGCAATGGTTGCACCAAAGCCAGGCGGAACATAATGAACCCTAAAACAACAACAATAACGGCATAAATAAACTGCCGTAGGCTCAAGGGCCCCAGCAACTTATCTTCGGCTTCAATGTCTTGAATTACTTTATAACTAGCCACAGACTACATCATACATAAAAGATGGGTAGTAGCGCTAGTGCTATACGACGTATTTGACTGGTGGTGGCGCTGGTAAGTTTGGTGGTGGCGGTAGGTACTTAGCTGCTGGCAGGTGTGCAGTCCGAGAAACGTGACCTTTGCGAATCGCTCGGTTGGTTTGCTTGTAGGCTATGGCGCGGTTAACTCGCAAACGTTCACGGGTAATTTTGCCGCGTAGGTCGCTACTTGTTTCGATTCTAGCAAACTTACGAGCTGAGGCATCAGCTCCCCTATCGAGATGGCGAATTTTGCGACGCACCGAGTTCATGTGGTGCCTTTCGCTAGAAGATAAGTGGTGAGAGGCAGAAGCATCAACACCATTGCCATAGGAAGAGGTAAGCCAGCGGCTTCTGCGTCGGAGGTCACGTTCTTTGTCGGCAGCCTTCCCTAGGCGCCTCTCTATATTATGTTCGGCTAGAGTAGTCGGACGTTTAAGGTTGACAACAGATGGCTTACTTGAAGGACGCTTTTGATCAATTAGCTGGGCACCAATGTTGCTAGCGGCTTCTGGGCGACCAGCTGCACTTGACTCCCTCTTGTGCACACCAACCCAACCAAGTTTTTCAGCGGCTGATTTTTGGGGCCCGCCAACCCAACCAATTTGTTCGGCTAAATCGAATGGTTTTGGTGCGGATCGTGGTCGGTCAATTCTTTCGCCCAGCCACTCGGCTACTTCAACTCTATGGTCTAAACGAGCTATTTTTCGAGCATTTAATTCTGCCCGGCCTTCTGGGGTGAATACTTTGGCGAGACCAGTGATGGCTGTCACAGCTTCACTTATCGGTCCGGTGTAACGTTCGAAGCCAGGTTGGTGGACAACCGACTCGTTTGGCGGTAATGCAGCCGGTTGGTTAATCACCATGCCACCATTCACCATTTGATCGGTAAGAGTAGTTAATTGTTCGGCGTTGTAAGGACGACCATTCATAGTACACCTATATTAGCATAAAAAGTATGATTGGTCAATCTTACTTAACTGCTATTTCCCCTGGGTTTAATAGTTTTAGGCCAAGCGTTTCGTAGTCGACAGCGTAGTATCCATATTTGTCTGTTACTACAGCTTCAGGGTGGGAGCGTAAAATTTCCTGAGCGATTACTCCCACGTAGACAGGGCCGCCCCATATGTATTCAAAGCTATATAAGCGGATACCATTGTCTAGGGTTTGAACATGGGAGATATTTTTCTTTAGTCGCTTGTCGGAAACTATACCAGGAGGGCCATTCTGAGCGGCGTTTTGGGCAGCTTTTGCTGCGGCTTCCTTCTCTTCGCTGGAATAAGTTTTCTTGTATTGTTTGAACTCGGCGTCGCCTTCCAGCTGTTCGATTCGAGCACCAACGGTTTCTTTCTTTTGGCCCTTTACGACTTTAACGGTTTCCATGACGGGCATGTTAGTTGTGGAGTCGATAGCTGCAGCTCCGTTTAGGTCTTTCGCCTGACGGGTTACGTATTCAACATCGTCAATCATTGCACCAGTTTCTTGACCCATCATTGCACCAACAAGTTGGGCGTTTTCAGGCGAGCTACCGCCAGCATAATCAAGGAATGCTGAAGTGGCAGCGTAGGCCTGTTTTTGGACGTGCTCAGCAGTTGCTATTAAGTCTGCGTCGCCAGTCGCCCTAGCGGCTTGAACCTGAGTCTCTGCGCGGGCAAGCCGGCGCTGAATCGCACCAGACATAGTGGTAAATGAGTTATTGCGAGCATTACCAAGCTCGGCGGCACTCTTTGAGTTCAAAGCCTCGTCCGTCATGACTTCATTGACAGCTGCAGCAGTGGTTTGGCCTCTAGCTAATTGAGCCAGCTGGTCGGCAGAAGTAGCCATACCGGCGCCATATAAATCTGGCCGTTTGGCTTTCTCGGCTTCGCCCCGTGCCTTTACAAGGATACGCGCAGCTCTCGAGCTATCACCCCCAGCAACCCGGTTGATGGTTTCGAGCATTTCAGCAGGGCCACTTGCGTACCCAGTACCAGTACCAGCCAACCTTGCGGCGGCAAAATCTTCAAAACTTTCTTTGCCCATAGCATTTTTAGCGGCCATAACTGCAGCGACATTTTGATTGAGTTCTCGTCCTCGTTGTCCAAGACCCTGCAAGTAGGCTTTTGCGTCGGCTTCACTGCCCGATCCGTTCAAGCCGGCAGATAATAGATCATCGTTACCATCAACACCCAATACGGCTTCGTGTTCGCCGGCTTTGGCAGATAAAGCGGTAATTCGGGCTGAACGAGCCGCACCAACCCTAGAGCCCCATTTGGCAGCGTTCCAGCCGCCTTCTTTTGGTATCATGGCCGCACCCATCAAGCTCTTGTTACCAAACTTACTAAGGGCATTGTTGCCCTTCCAGCGTTTGTTGTCCATGATGTTTTGAGCGTTCTTTTTGCGAGTGTTTTGGCCAGAGTTGCGCAAGCGGTCGAAGGCACCCTTTTTACGATTATTTATCATACCGGTTAAGTTGCCAAAGGCGCTACCGGCTAGCTGGAAGGTTTTTGGTATCAAAAAGTATGGGGCGAAGAAGCCAACAACCACAAAGACGAATATCACTAATCCATTGTTTTCATCGGTGATGTGACTGACCAGACCGTCAGTAGTGGTTGGTACATTTTGTAGTTGGCCAGCCGTGTAGGCAAAAATTCTACCGGCGGCAATTATCAAGACTATCAAAGGATACATAAGTAGCAACTTACTAAACGACTCCCACCACAGCTTCCAGTACTTATCGGTATTTGGTAATATCCAGGCAACTAGGGCTAGAGGCGCTAATACCAGTAGCATGATAAGGATTATTTTTCGTAGGACCAGTGTCATAAAGCCAATAATTAAGCCGAGTAAGGCGGCGGCGCCAAGTGCCAATACCCCTCCAAGGGCTAAGCCAACGCCGGCACCAATTACAACCCCGGCACCGGCCAAAGCGGCGAATAAGCCAGTCCCGCCAGTTGTATTACCAAGTAAGGCGCTCAATGAGAATACGTCTCTACCGCCAAATGGCGCGTACATAATCCCTTCTAGCCCCCAAGCAATTTCATTAAAAATTTGAATCATCGAAGTAAAGATGAACCACGATAGCTGCATGAGGATTACGGCAATAATAAGTTTGGGCAGTACTTTTCGGATGGTATAGGCATCGAATGGGCCAAAATCTAGGGCTTGGGATATGACCATGATAAGTGCCACTGCAATCAGCAAAAATGTAGCAAAGTTCTTGACGACTGACCAGATTATCTTTATTTCCGGTTGATCGTATTCATTTTTTTGAATGTTAAGTAAGTTATCAACCGCCCCACCGAAACTTTGGACACTTTGATCGATCAAACCAACCATCCCGCAGACTAACCAACTAATAGCAATATTAGAGTTTTGCGATTCACAACTTGGCTTACTATCCTCTACTGGCGAAGACCCTGGCTGGTTCATACCGGCTTCATCGGTAAATAGGGCCCGTACTGAACCAACAATTGACGGTGTCGCCCCGCCAATTAAAGAGTTCCCCTCATCGCAGGTCTCATAAAAGGCATCATGCAGACCAGCCGTTTTGGGCTCTTCGGCGAACTCGACACGGACGACACAGTCGCCGTTCCTCTGAATGTAACGGTTAGGTGATTTATCGAATTTTTTGAAGCCATCGGCTTTGCCATCCACCCGATTTAGGGTAGGTTCGCCAGTCACTTGCTTGAACCAGATTGTTCTATTAGTCTCGTCCGACAGGGTTATTACGAGATTTCGTTCTTGTAGGGCGTTAGCGGCGCTAATAATCTTCAAACAGTTACCAAAGTTGTCAGATATATAGAGGTTGTTCCAGTTAATATAGACATTATTTGATGTAGGGTTACCGCTGTCATCAATGTCGTCGGTGTTAACTTGGTTTTTTGGGCCACCACAGGTGCTATCTCTGTAAAATCGGCCTCTTTCGTTGGAATCTGGTGAAATATCGGGGCTGGTGAACAGGCCGTCACCAAGTTCTTCGGCGATGCGCTTGTTAACTTCTGCCAGCCGACTAGCGTCATCAGGCCCGAGTTCTTTAATTCGATCGTTGCCCATGTCCAAGTATTCTGTATCAGTCAGCTTTAAAGCGGCGATTTTAACTTGGTGCCGGTCAACCCATGCTCCACCAGCCACAAAGTGGCTGTCGGCGGCCTGGACGATTAGCGGGCTGAGCACACTTAAAAGACTAATACTGAGTACAAGCATAGAGCCGAAAAGAACAACTTTTTTTGGGAGATGTCTTATGTGGGTAGAGCTGAGGGTCTTCATTTTTGTCATAACTTCAGTAACATCATACCAAAGAGTAAGCAATATCAATATAGGACGACTTACTAATTGATAGCCGTATAGTCGAGTACTTGGCTGCAGATATCGTTCTTATCAATACTCCCGTCGTTGCGAACAGCTACTATGCCGCCAACGATTATAGTTTGCCCATCGGTCGTTTCGGCTAAGTAGCCGGTGCTTTGCCAAGGGCTCCCATCGGGTGTTGGTTCGGAGCTAACCGGGCCAAGAATAGTCACGCTTTCGGTATTTGAGACTGGTCGGTCGGTTGTGACGGAAATGTCTTCTGGGGCGAGCGCAAAATTAGCATAGGTTGGGTTGCCCAAATTGTCGGAGCTTGTAGCAAAAACTGTCGGGCTATCGTCACCGTCAAGCAGTCCACCAAAGCCACTGTAAATGCCGCCAACTTTATTCTCGGCTGTGGCGTACAAGGGGTTAGGCATAATTAGTAGATAACTAGCCGTTTCATCAGTAGTTTTGCTACGGAGTTTTAAGTCGACGACGGCGCATTCATTTGACAATATCGGAACCAGCTTGCCACTACTGATGCCACTTTTGAAGTCTTGTGTAAAGCGTAGAGTAAAGTCGTCGACATCTTTGTTGTCCAGTCGAGCTGTTTCTCGGTCGGACCTCTCCCTTTCACTTATATCGAGCACGAAGTCAGAAGATCCAACTTCCTCTGGCAATCCCCAGACTAGAAGGCTTTCGAGTGGTGACATTTCGGTTGTGGGCGTTTCGGTTGTAGTTGTTTCTGTAGGAGGGGGCGTCGTGGTAGCTTCGGTGACCGGCACCGTCGGAACTGGTTCGTTATTAGTGACAGGTTCTTCATCACTACTGCGTCCAAAATTAGCGCCGGCGAAGATACCGCCAACCAAGGCCAGACCAGCCACACCAACAATTCCAGCAATTCGTCGGCCGCGGCCATGTGTAGTTTGCTCTACTGGGTTGAGGACATCTGGGGCTAAAGCATCAATCGGTGCTTCCAAGGTGCTTTGGTCTGGGTGGTCATGAGTTAGGGCCATACTCATCTCCTTCTTCTTAATAGCGACTATTAATAACGAAAGAACCTACAAAGTGTATATTTATGTAATACACCCCTTGAGCCAATCAGTCAAGCTGAGCAAAGGCTTTAATCTAACGGACAATTGGATTACTATATATATGATCATGAACCCACAAAACCAAAAACCGCAAGCGAATTTCGATTTTATCCTTCAACAACCATCGGCCAGCCCCCCCAAAAAGACTAGTCGTAAGAAGGTCGCCGTTATGTCTACCGGCTTCCTCTTTATCATTACCCTAATATTGGTAGGTATTACAGTAGCCTTTAAGAATAATTTACCAACCTCCGGAAGCTTAGCCACTACTACCCCATCAACAAGTTTTGTAACAAATATGGCCAACCCCAACGTCACCTTAGATAAAGATGTCTACCCATTGCTGGGGGGTGAGATTGCCGCCGACAAAGAACTGGCCATTTACGGTCTGGAGCGCACCCGAAGCTCGGTGGACTTTAAAAAGTGTCAAAAAACCTCACAGGTCGATGTTGCTAGTGGCCAAGAGACCGTTTATAAGTGTGCTTCTAAATCGGGCAAGCCAGTTAATATCGCTATCATTGTGCAAAAATCGGATAGTAAGATAGTCGCCTTTAAGGTCGAAACCAATGCTTAAATTTTACTCCGGCAAAGCAAGAGTACTACTAGTTGCTAGCTTTTTTGTATTAACTTTTGCCGTTAGTATTGTCGGTAAAACTCAGCTTGTGCAGGCCGCGCCGCGTTGCTACGTCGAGAATAGTGCTACTGGCGCAGTCGAACAACTCCCTAAGTGCGATAAGGCTACTCTGGAATCAACTGGTTTCGTCATCGGCGCGGCTGTCGAACCAGCCTCTAACAATTGTTACTACTGGACAAAGGACTCAACTGTTGCTGGTACTTCGGTAGCTTGTAACTTGGCGCAGATTGTCAATGCCTCCAAAATAACCAGTAACATTATAACCACTGCCCAGACTCAGGGGAATAACCCGGCAGCCGTTATCGCTGCCATAGCCAAGGCCCAAAAGGCTGCCAAAGACGCCGCCGACGCTGCAATTGCAGCCCGAAACGCCAACAATCCAACCGCCGCTGCTGCCGCTGTTGCACGCGCTCAACAAGCTGCCAAAGACGCCGCTGCCGCGGCCGCTGCCGTATCGTCTAACGGCGGTAACCCCACTAGTACTACAATTGCCGAAGCGGCTGCTAAAGCTGCCCAGGAGAGTGCTACAGATGCGGCCTCGACTACAGCCGATACAGCCGCCGCCGCAACCGTCGATGATAGCTGTAACTCCAATTCGGATAATGCCGAACGCGATAAGGTTGCTTGTTGCAGTGCTGTCAATGATAATGGCACGCCAGGTGACAAGTCTGATGATTATATAGATGAAGCGAAGCTCCAAGCCTGCCTCAAGCAGAATCCATTAGTCAAAAACTTACTATTATTTGTAAACTTCTTGAGCGCTGGGGTCGGTATAATCGTAACAGTGATGATTATCATTGGTGGGATTCAGTACGTTACAGCCGGCAGCAACCCTCAACAGGTGGCGGTTGCCAAAAAGCGGATTATGAACGCTTTGATAGCTCTGATTGCCTATGGGTTCATGTTTGCATTCCTGCAATGGTTGGTACCGGGAGGGATATTCTAGATGGTGTGGACCGCAGTCTTTAGAACATTCGGTCAAGACCAAGGCGCACTTGATGATGCTGCCGCCAAAGCTGCTGCTGCCCTAAACGGAGCCTGTGCTCCTGCCAAAAGTTTTTTTGGCTTTCCTACTTGGTACAAATACTTGGGAAGCGAAAAAGACGCCCTAGGCAAATGTACGCCACAAATAAGTGGCTTCAATGATGCTTGGTTAATCGGTCTAGCTTTTATCGAAATACTGCTCCGCTTTGCCGGTATCGCCGCCGTTGCTTATATTATTTATGGGGGCATCCAATATATTACTAGCCAAGGTGAGCCCGATCGAACTAAGGCCGCCAAGGATATAATTACCAACGCCATAATTGGATTAATTATTGTCATTGTTGCCACGGCAGCAGTATCATTTATAGGAAATAGCCTTAAGTAACCGCAATGAAGAACCAAATCTTACACACCTTAGCTCAAGTATTTGACCCCAATCAAGTAAATATCCCACGGCAAACCGATACCAGCAGTGTCCAAATTCAAGGGGTATTACAGATTGTCTTCGGTGTCACTGGTGCGATCGCCCTGCTGATAGTTACTATCGCCGGCTTTCAATATACTTTGTCGCAAGGCGATCCACAAAAAACCGCTAAGGCCAAAGACACAATCTTGTACGCAGTTATTGGTCTGGTGATTTCGATGTCAGCCTTTGGTATTGTGACCTTTGTGGTAGATAAACTATGAGAATAAGAATTTCACTAATCAGCCTAGTAGTCGGCCTAACTATTGCCTTGGGCTTATTTGCACCAGTCGCCCATGCCGCCTTTGATCCCTACGAACAGGCCTGTAATTCATCGGGGGCATCAACCGCTACTGCCTGTCAGCAGAGTAACTATAACCCGGTCTCTGGCTCGGGTAGTATTTTGGCCCGCGCCACTCAGCTAGTAGCCGTATTTACTGGCGTAGCATCAGTAATCGCGATTATTATTGGTGGCTTTCAGTATGTCACTTCAGGCGGCGATTCTCAGAAAACTGCCAAGGCCAAGAGTGTAATACTGTATGCAGTTATTGGCTTGGTAGTGGCAGTATCGGCCCAAACAATTTTAGTATTTGTAATCAATAAATTATGAAAGGGATAAATATGAAGAAATTATTGGTTATCGCTTGTAGCTTGTTCTGCTTAGTAGTTCTTATGGCTCCGGCCATGGTTAGTGCCCAAACGCCGGCTGAGGCTGCTGCTGATGCCGCTGCTGCCGCCAAAGCCGCTGATGCCGCTGCTGCGGCAGCTGCACAAAACAACTCCGATGCTACTGATGCCGCCGATGCTGCCGCCAAAGCCGCTACACCAGCTAGTTCGGCCGAGAAAGCAGTTTGTGAAGGAATTGGCCTGACGGCTGATAACAACGGTTGCCAATCGGCAGCAGGACAGCGCAGCGTTGGCGATATTATAAAGGTCGTTATAAATATCCTGAGTATCATAGTGGCAGTGGCGGCGGTAATTATGATAATGATCGGTGGTTTTAAATATATTGCTTCGGGTGGTGACTCGTCGGCCGTTCAGTCTGCCAAGAATACCATCCTGTATGCCGTGGTGGGTCTGGCAGTGGCAGCCTTAGCCCAGTTCATTGTTAAATTTGTGCTAACTAAAGTCATCTAGCAAACCGCTTGCCAGCGATGGCTCATCTGTGGTATAACCAAAACAGCTATAAAGAAAGGTAAAAAGAATTTATGATCAAAAAACTAAAAATTTCAGTGCTGGCGTTATTGACGTTTAGCTTGTTTGCAACGCCAATTTTGGCACCAGTAGCCGTATCGGCCGCTGCCGACGCTACACAAAGTGGTTTATGTCAGGGTGCTAACCTTGAGGTTACGCCAGGAAGTGGTGTTGCCGATTGTGCAATCCCCGACCCAACAGATAAGGTAAACTCAACATTGACGCTAGTAATCAACATCTTTTCGTTAGTTGTTGGTGTGGCAGCCGTTATCATGATTATTGTTGGCGGTTTGCGCTACATTATCTCTGGTGGCGATTCGGGCAATGTTACCTCTGCTAAGAACACAATCCTCTATGCTATCATCGGTCTCGTGGTAGTGGCTCTAGCTCAGTTTATCGTCAAGTTCGTACTGACTAAAGTCGGCGGACCTGCTTAAATAAGATTAAACTCAGGTACACAAAAAAACCGCCTTTCTTACGAGAGGCGGTTTTTTATATCCCAAAGATCTTTTTCTAAAGGACCTGGATTTTCTTGACAGTATCTTGCTTGAGCTTGCGGAAGCTGATGGTTAGAACGCCATCTTTAAGTAGTGCTTCAACCTCATCTTCTTTAACTGGTACTGGCAATGCAATGCTACGAGAGAATTCGCCCCAGTAACATTCTTGCACAAAGTAGTTTTCGACTTCTTCTTCGTTACCGGCCGATAGCGTGCCCCGGATACTTAGTGTGTTGTCGGCAATACTTACGTCGAGTTCGCTTTTATTAACACCAGCAGTACGGGCCTTAACGACAAGCTTTTCGACTGTTTCGTAAACATCGACGGCTAATTGGCCAGGAACAGCTTCATCTTCGTCCCATTCGTCGTTAGCAGGTACTTGCTGAGTAGCGGCTGCATCATCATTTGCAGGCGCGCTGTTGCTAGTTGGTAAGTCATCATCACCCAAAAAAGCAGCGGTCAACTCGTCTTCCATCAATAAATCATCATCACGGTTTCGTCGCGCCATTGTTTGTATACCCTCCAAGTAGTACTTAGTAATTGTATTTTAAGAGTTTTTATCTTTTACGTAAGTATAACTTAGGCAATACTTACCGTGCAACGTCTAGGGGTGAAGATTTACAACATAATATACACAACACTTCGCTTATGCTCTGTTAATAACAAGTTAATCATGCTCGCCTATAGTTTAAGAAATGTGGAAAGTAGATCAAGTTTTGCAGATATTCGCACCGTTTGACTGTTTAGGCTGCCAAAAAGAAGGAGCTTTGCTATGCCGAGACTGTATAGTTAATTGCCTACCGCCCGCTCCAGACAGTTGCTATAAGTGTCGACAGCCTGCCCAGCAGGCCCTGTGCGAGGTTTGTCGGCCACACCCTACTCTATTATCGGTTAATGTTAGTACGGCCTATAAAGGGGTCTCGCAACAACTAGTCGGCCGGCTTAAGTTTGAGCGTACCCAAGCGGCTGCTTATATTATCGGCCGTATAATGGATAGGCGTTTACCGATTTATAAAGACTATGTTGTAGTGCATGTGCCAACCGTCGCCCAGCGGGTTCGACAAAGGGGGTACGACCAAGCTCAGCTAATTGCCCGCGAGTTAGCTCGGTCTAGGCACCTCCCCTATCAATCATTATTACGGCGCCACGGAAAAACCCGTCAAGTCGGGGCTAATCGCCAAGAACGCTTACAGCAATTACAGCACGCCTACTACTGCCCTAACCCGCAGCTAGTTGCTGGGAAGAAGGTGTTGTTGGTGGATGATGTGCTGACAACTGGAGCAACTATTGAAGTGGCATCCAGGGTGCTAAAAGAAAACGGTGCAAAGGAGGTCCGAGCGGTGCTGTTTGCTCAGAAGATTTAAGGTGAGATAGGCCGAACCTGCGAGCACGCTCGAAATAAATTTCTGCGCGAGCTCCTTGTGATAGAACGTCTGCTTCGCAGTTGGGTTCTCATTCTTTCGTGAAAGAAAAATGATCCTACCTTTGGCAAGATCATTTTTTCTTTGGCGGAGAGGGTGGGATTCGAACCCACGGTACCATTGCTGGCACGACGGTTTTCAAGACCGTTCCCTTCGACCGCTCGGGCACCTCTCCAGAACAAAATTAAAATGGCGGAGGAGGAGGGATTCGAACCCTCGCTGGAACTTGCGCCCCACTAACGATTTAGCAAACCGTCCCCTTCAGCCACTTGGGTACTCCTCCGTACATGTTTTACACAGGCTGAACAGGGAGATTATACCAGAGAGAGCGTTGCTTTTACAGTGTTAGACGAATACAATACGCTTATGCAACCTGAGCCTACTAACCCGCAGCCGGTCACGCCTGGCTGGGAATATAAACCAGATAGTGCCGATAAACCGCCTACACCTGCCGCTACCTCCCCTGCCGCACCCGAGTTTGCCCAGACACCCCAGCCCAAACCCACAGTAGAAAAGGACGGCATAACTTGGTCAGCTTCTGAGTTTATTGCTCACCAAAAGAATTTCGGGTGGTATGTTTTGCTAGGCTTGGCCGGTTTGGCGGCGGCAGCTGTAATTTATCTGTTAACTCACGATATATTCTCGACAGCAATGGTAATTTTGGTTGTTATTGTCTTAGCTATTTTCGCCGCCCGTAAGCCCCGAACCTTGGACTATCAGGTTGATAGTGCTGGTGTTCATATTGGCAAGAAAAGTTACGCCTATGACGAGTTTAAATCCTTCTCGGTTATTGACGAAGGGCCCTTCAGTTCGATTACTTTTATGCCACTTAAGCGTTTTATGCCGGGTATAAGTGTGTTTTACGAGCCGGATGATGAAAAGCAAATCGTTGAAGTCCTAAGCGGCTATTTGCCAATTGAAGAAGGCCGAAAAGATGCGGTCGACCGGTTTATGCATAAAATTCGCTTCTAAACTTTTATAAATCTCCAGAGGCGATGAGTATTCAGATGAAATGGGGAAAAAAGTTCAAGCGGATAGTCTGGACAAAGCGTTCGGCTATTATTGGATTGGCTGTTGCTGGAGCATTTGTGCTGGCTAACTCCGGGCTCTACCTGGCTTATAAAGGTCGCACCTACCCCAATACGGTAGTTGGTAGCAAGAAAGTTGGTTCGGTCAGTTTTGTTGAGATTGCTCAAGTCTCAACCACTAAAGCTGTTTTACCTGATAAAATCGAACTTAACTATGCCAACAAGACTGTCAGCAAGTCAGTCGGCGAATTGGGGGTTAGCCTGGATCGGGCGGCACTTGAGCAACAGGCTCGGACAACCCGAAGCTGGCTGCCGATAATAAATGTGTTCAGAGTTCAAAATGTGGCCGTACGGACAACAATCGAGGACACAAAGTTTAACGAAGCCTTCACTGCTCTCTTGCCCGAGTACCAGCGTGTAGCCGAAGATGCTAAGCTGACGTTAGAAAACGGTAGCTTTACAATCAAAGATCCGGTAAATGGTCAAACTCTTGATGCAAGTAGTACCAAGCAGGCCATTATTAATAGCTTGGCCCAGGGGTCAATGGTTGTTAATTTGCCGGTCGAGGTAAAAACACCAGCTGTTTCCCGCCAATCCTTAGAAGATCAGCTAAAAGGTCTTCAGACCCAACAAAACACCGCAATTACACTGTCGTACAATGGCAAGTCGCGTAAGGCGACGACTCAAGAAGTGGCTAGTTGGTACGATGCTGAGGGCGCTAGCTTTGCACTTAGCAGCGATAAGATTCGGGCCTTCGTTCAGGCAGTTGGATCTAGCTATGGCATTAGGGTCCAGAACATTAGTGAGGCCAGCAGCACTATAAAGGCCTCTCTTACCAGTAGTAAGCCTGCCGAGGTTGGGTTGGTGGCGGCGCCAATTGCTCGAAAGTCATATAACTATTGCTTAGCGACTCGTGGGGTGGATGCCAGCTACCTAGGGGCGCTTAATACTAAGCTCCTATCTGTTTACAGTGACCCTCGGGGCTGGAACTTAGATGGCCTAGTCAGTCTTAACAAGGCTGATAGTGGCTGCAGCATGACGGTTTGGTTAAGCGCGGCTTCGGAGATGTCGAGTTTTGGTGCAATTTGCGACAGCGACTGGAGTTGTCGCGTTGGCGCCAATGTCGTAATTAACTTTGATCGTTGGCAAGGTGCTTCGGCGGCTTGGAACGCTGCTGGAGGTAGTTTAGATGAATACCGTTCGATGGTGATTAATCACGAAACTGGCCACTGGTTCGGCTTTTACCATGCCAACTGTAGCGGTGCTGGCCAACCGGCCCCTGTTATGCAGCAGCAGTCAATTAGCTTACAGGGCTGCAGTTTTAATGCTTGGCCACTGGCCAGTGAGAAGGCGGCGTTAAAGATGCAATTGGGCATCTAGCTGAACGGATCCGTACCTATTCAGGTGGAATTATTCCTTCGTTAGCTTCCCGATCAAATGTGTCCGGCCAGCTTCCATCTGGTATGTCATCTGCCCTAACACCAAGCCCTTCAACGGCAAGTGGGTCTTCCCAGCCAGCAGTGTCTATTTCTGTAGGTTGTGGTAAATGGAGACGATGAGGGCTAACGTCCGAATCCCCAAGATAGTAAGAGCCTCCTATTCCCCCGGCAGTTAGTAAGCCGAGACCGGCAAGAAGCCCGCCAAAAATCTTACTTCCAGTGTCTGGGGCTACTTCTATCACTCTTACGCCAAATGCGCCTAATGCCAATCCACCAGTAATCCAGCCAGCAGTGTACATCCTGCGGGGCTTTTTCTCTGGTTCTTGTGTTTGGGGCTGCTGGTCGAGCTGATTCATGCTCTAACTATAGCAAAAAAATAAAAACCCCATGTACGGGAGGTTCATATTTTGGTGTGGCGTGATGGCTGAGGTCAGAACTACTGGTATGGTTTACAGAAAAAATTGATAAGCCTATACTTTGAAACATGAACAGTACTATAGAAGCTCAAATCGAACACCATAGAAACCGCAGAGAAAGCCATAAAATGGGTTACATAGCTCCTGGAGTGATTCTGATTGCCATGGGTGCAGCTGCTATAGGTATAGTGGAAACGGGTGAGGCGTTCACTGATCTTGCTCTTAATGCCCTCTCTGTAGTAGGTATCGCCACAGGAGCAATTGCCGTGGGACTTGGCTGTCACGAAATGGGCTTCGACTCTGGTGTTATAGCAGGTCTTCGGACCCAGCAGGGTGAGCAGCCAACTGTACCCGAACCAACAGAGTAAACAAAAAAGACCTCCATCCAGAGATCTTTGTACGGTGATTATGCTTGGTGTGGCGCGATAGCTGAGGTCAGAACAACAAAAGTTCAGAAAAGTATTTGATAAAACATAACTATTCTTGTATAAGGAGTAGTTATGTCTGAAATGAACCGTCGTATTGAGCGTGCAAGAGCTGAATCTATTGCCGAAACTGCCGCCCAGCAACAACAAGCGAGAGCTAATGCTGAACATGAAGCTTTACAGCAACGATACCGTAATGGAGGATTTTTTAAGGTAGCCGCAGGCCTCAAGGTGCTGGCAGGTCTTTTGAGAGAGGAGAACCCGCCTCCCGAAGTATGGGCTACTTATAGCCGTCAACAGTATGTGAAGCCTGGCGCTGATAGGAATGCTCACTTAATATATAAACGCCCGTTCATCACTCTTGGAAAAGATCTCTGTTGGTATCTTGGAATGTGGAAAGGAACGAACGGTAGTTACTCCGGAGCCGACCCTTATGAAGTTGATAAGCATAACTACATTACCAGGTCTGGGAAAGTAATAGAGGGTTATAGCCCGACCGTGGATCTTAACCGTATAAAAGATGCTGAAAGCGCTGGGCAGCGACTGGGGGTAATTGCTAAAGCACCTCATATGCTGGTTGAACAAATTGTCTGGACGGCTGGACACTATGCTTTAGAATGGCCGGATTCTGCGCCCGACTTGAGCAAACTTTAACCCTATACCTGTAAACAAAAAGACCTCAGAAGAAGTCTTCAGACAACGCTTATGCTTTGGTGTGGCGTAGTGGTTGAGGTCAGAACTGTGGTTCGATAAGTACTGTTGCATGGAGGTCTGGTCTGAAGTTGTCCAAGAAGTCTTTGTCGTTCGGTCCCCAAACTTCATCCCATAGAACTACTGTATCGTCATCCCCAAAAAGCTCTACTTCGGAGGCGTCACGATACTTTGCGGATTCTAGCGCTCGGTACTGCGGTAAGTCTATCCATGCGGATAGGTCGTAGGCTGGCATCAGCGCTGGGTGTAGAATGCCACAGCCTTCAATAATTATAATTCGGCCAACAGTAGTCTCGACCCAATCTCCTCCTCTGTTATTGACCCAGTCTCCCGAATTATACCTTTGGTACCTAAGTATCTCGCCAATGCGTGCAGGTTGAATTACATCATGGTCAAGTCTTTCCCTATCGAATGTGTGCCAGTCTTCTGACCGCTCATCCCTGGCTCCAATAATAAAGTTATCAATCGGTACAACGGTCGCCTCTTCTCCGATCATTTCACCTATCCTTGTGGCTAATGTAGATTTCCCTGATCCTCCAAATCCAGAAATAGCAACGAAAGCTGGCTTATCTCCGCGTGGTTCCAAGCCCTTAACGAACTCAGCTAAGTGTTCAGCCGAAATGTGTTCGCGTTGAGTGGGGTTATCGGGGTTCGGAGTACGCATAATAGAATCATACCAAACAAAAAAAGACTTTCATTAGGAAGTCTTTCGTGCTGCTTATGCTTGGTGTACCCTCTGGATGGACGCTTCGCTACCGTCTGCGGCACATGCTCGGAGTAAACTCCTGCGCGTGCACCTTGCCGTCGCACCTGCGCTTCGCGCTACGGTTCTCATTCTTTCCAAATAACCAATAAAAAAGTCCCACTAACGTGAGACGTTTTTATTGGTGTACCCGATAGGATTCGAACCTACGACCTTTGGCTCCGCAAGCCAACGCTCTATCCAGCTGAGCTACGGGTACAAAATGCAAAGTAACAGAGGTAATCCTACCATATTTGGTCAGTAAATACCAGTCCCCCACTACTTTGGTGTTCAATCTGTTAAAATAGCGGTACGGAAGGGTGCAGGAGTGGTTGAACTGGCTTGTCTCGAAAACAAGTGTGCCAGCAATGGTACCGAGGGTTCGAATCCCTCCCCTTCCGCCATGAGAAGACTACTTGGCTGGAGCGGTGTTCTTGCGGGCTAAATAACGCTGAATCGACAATTGTATGGTGGTACCAACGGGGATGGCAATAAGTGCACCAAGTAAGCCGCCAACCGCTCCACCAATGCTAACCGCAACCAACACTGTCAAGGGGGATAGGCTGTTAGCCTTGTTATAAACAATCGGGCTTAAGACCTGGTTTTCGAATTGTTGGTAAATAACTGTAAAGATGACGGCAATAATTGCCACATCCATACCGACAAACAGGAGGCCAAACAGGCCAAGTACCAGGCCAAACAGATAGGCGCCAAACATTGGGACCAGGTCACAGATTGCAACCGCGACGGCCATCAAGAAGGGGTACGGGATGCCGACGATCAAGCAAAAGAAGAAACTGGCAACACCTGCGCACAGGCTGATGAATAGATTACCGGTGATGTAACTGGTGACTGCTTTGTAGGCAGTTCGGCAGGTCCAAACAACATCAGTCAGGCGTTCTTTTGGCACGGCGGTCTTAAGGGCTTCGACCATGCGCGGCCCCTCGATTAGCCCAAATAGTACAAAACCAAAGACCATTAACTGGGCGAATAGCCCACTCAGTAAAGAGTTGATAGAACTAAACAGAAAGTCGAGTATGGCGGGAATGGCTTTAGAAATGTAGGGCAATAAGGCATTAATACTGCTGGTTGGGCTACCAGCCGCTAAGGCTTGCGATAAGGTTTGACCAGTGGTTTGGGCCTCATTGGCAGCATCGTTCAAGGTCTTAAGGGCTTCACTAAACTGCTCATTCAGGATGGGAATTAGACGAGCTAGTACCACAACTATAAATAAGCCTAAAACTGCAAATGTGGCCATAATAGCCAAGAACCGATTCTTTTTAGGCATAAAACGCATAAAGAACTTTACTAACGGATCAAGAATGACCATAAATAAGATAGCAATTCCTAGTTTAGCCAAGACGCTGCGGCTTAAGAAGAATAGGTATAAGCCAATGGCGATTCCCATCACAATAAAGATCTTTTGCTTAAAGACGGCGACATCAGACGATTTACTCATAGGGATTTCCTAGTTTATGTGGTGTTGGTAATACTCTAACATGCTTAGTAGTTTGCTATAATTAATTAAGAAACTTAACTGTTAGGAGTCAGCATGCTTGGGCCAGTAGATTATGTAGCCATCGGCTTTCCTCAGAATAACTTTAAAGGCGAAATTATCGCTGAATTGCAAAAGCTGGTTGATTCCGGACTAGTCCGTATTATCGACCTCGTCTTCGTTACAAAAGACGCAGCTGGTAACGCTGCTATTGTTGAGCTCGAAAACATGCCGCCAGAAGTAGCGGCGGCTTTTAAAGCCTACGCCAACGACCTGACTGGCCTGATGACCGAAGAGGATGCGCTAGAATTGGCCGATTCACTAGACAACAACAGCTCGGCTGGGGTACTAGTATTTGAACACCTTTGGGCCAAGAGCTTCAAAGAAGCTGTGTTGAAGGCCGATGGAGTCTTGTTGGCTGAAGGCCGGGTTCACCCCGATGCTGTTAGCGCCGCCGAGGCCGAAGTTGAAGCTAAAAAAGAAGGAGAAAAATAATGGGTCCAATGATGGTAGCTCGAAGACGCGGTCGCCGTCGCGGTTTAATTGTAGGTGCGGCAGTCGGAGCGGCTGCGGCACGCTCTAACAGCCCTGCCCCACAGGAACAGCCCGTTCCGCAGGCTACTGCGCCAGTCGCCCAAGCCGCCGACCCCTACGCGGAGCTTGAAAAACTCGGCAAACTTAAAGAACAGGGCATATTAACTCAAGAAGAGTTTGACGCTAAGAAAAAACAAATTTTAGGAATTTAGTCATGGCCGATAGTGTCTTCACGAAGATTATTAAAGGCGAATTGCCTAGCAGCAAAATCTACGAAGACGACAAGACGATTGTAATTGTTCCCTTGCACCCAATTGCCAAAGGGCATTTGTTGGTTATCCCAAAGGTGCAGGTGGAGCAATTCTTCGATTTAACAGATGAAGATTACCAAGCGCTAATGTCCACTGTAAAAATGGTTGCTAAGCACATGAAGGACGTATTGCAGACTAAGCGAGTTGGCTTACAGGTTGTTGGCTTAGATGTGCCCCACGCCCATGTTCACATTCTGGCCTTCGATAATTTTGAAGAATATCGAGAAAGCGCAGACGAAACTGTACCGCCTGATTTCGCCAAAATTAAGGCCTTGGCTGACAAACTAGCCTTATAATACTAATTTAGTCGCCAAAACTGCCCAATAACTGATATCATGAGGGCATATGAGTAGTGGGGTCGACGAAAAAAGTCTTGGTTTACGTCTGCAGGCAGCCCGTAAGGCGGCCGGTTTGACGCAGCAAGAATTGTGCCAGAAGGCCCATCTGGCCTACTCTACTTTGGCCAAGATTGAGCGCGGTGCTATTAAGTCCCCGTCTATCTTTACCATTCAGAGCATTGCAGACACCGTAGGACTGACCTTAGACCAGCTAATCGGTTCTTCCCTAGGTAATAAACCGGAAGCCCTTAAAAAGACCGCAAAATCGGGCGTAACCTTTGTCTATTTTGATATCAATGGCTGCTTGGTTCGATTCTTCCATCAGGCCTTTAGTCGTTTAGCCCACGAAACAGGCGTGCCAGTCGACCAAATCGAAACCACTTTTTGGCATTATAACGACGAAGTCTGTCGAGGTGAGATGAGTATGCACGACTTTAACCAGGCTTTTGCCAAGCGCTTGCGTCTAGCTTCGCTTGATTGGGCGCGTTACTATCTGGATGCTGTCGAGCCGATTACCGAGATGCACGCTTTGTTACCATGGGCTTTAGAACATTTTGAGGTTGGATTACTCAGTAACATTATGCCTGGCTTGATTGGAGCCTTGCAGGTTGCCGGTAAAGTGCCTACCCTCCCCTACCACTCTGTTATCGATTCGTCTGTCGTGAAGGCAATTAAGCCCGAACCTAAGATTTACCAAATAGCCCAAGAAAAAGCCGGTGTTCCAGCTTCGCAAATTCTGCTGGTTGATGACAGCCGTACCAACCTGATGGCCGCCGAAAAATCTGGCTGGCACGTTTTGTGGTTTGATGATTATCGCCCATCCGAGAGTGTCGAGCACATTCGCCAGGCATTAGAGTTCTAACTAAATCGTTTGGCTTGGTCTTTAAGAGCTTCCAGAAGCCGCTCGGCCTCTGTTAACTGGTCTTGGGTTTGCTTAACGATCTTTTCAGGTGCGTTATCGACGTACGATTTATTGCTGAGGCGTTTCTCGAGGCTTTTGATTGTATTTTGCTGATCGGTCGCTTGATCTTTGAGATCTTGGGCATACTTTTGGGCAGCCGTCGGGTCGATGTCGAGCCAGCAGTTAAGGCCAGTTTGGATTAGTTTAATCCCCTCTTCGGCCAGGTCAACTTCTTCGACAGCTTGCAGTTTAGCCAGACGTTTAATTAAGGCGGCGTTGTCTAGCAATAGCGGTTCAGCAATAAAGTGGAGGCTCAGTTGGTTGGTTTTCATGGCTGTAGCCACAGCCCGGGCTTCAGTCACGACAGTTTTTAGGCTTTCAAAAGTTTTGGCTTGCTTGGCATCGCTATCAGGGACATTGGGCCATAAACTAGTCGCCAACATAGTATCGGCCTCCCAGGCCAGAGTTTGCCAGATAGTTTCGGTTAAGAATGGTGCAAAAGGGTGCGCTAGTTTTAGGATGACCTCTAGGCTATAGGCCAAAACCGAAGGGTTAACAGTCTCTTTAGATGCTTCGATGTACCAGTCGGCAAAGTCGTCCCACAGTAGGTGGTAGACGGTATCGTAAGCCTCGGCCAAACGGTAATCGTCCAAATAAGAACTAACTAACTTCGTAGATTGTTGTAATTTGCTCAACATCCAGTGATCAGCAGCTGTTTTGGGTTCGGGGTGGGCGCGCAGCTTAGCATTGTCGTCCAGCTTATCTTCGACAAAGCGAGCCACGTTCCAGAGCTTGTTACAGAAGTTACGTGCCCCAACCACCTTAGACTCATCATACGGCTGATTATTGCCAGGTGTTTGGCCGGCAATAATACCCATTCGGAAGGCATCAGAACCAAACATTTTAATCTTTTCCATAGGGTCAATTACATTGCCCTTACTCTTGCTCATTTTGGCGCCCTTCTCGTCCAAAACCAGACCATGCAAATAAACTGATTTAAAAGGAACTTGGCCAGTGACATAGAGGCCAAACATAATCATCCGGCTAACCCAGGGGTACAAAATATCGGCGCCAGTTTCCATCACGCTCAAGGGGTAGAATTCGTTAAAATCTTTACCATCTGGGTAGTCTAGGGTGGCATATGGCCAACTGGAACTACTAAACCAAGTGTCGAATACGTCGGGATCACGTTTGTAGGTCTTGCCATTAACTTCAACCAACTCGTCAGTCACCTGTTCGTTGTATATCCAGTCATCCGGATTATCAACATTCTGGAAGGCCGGGATAGGAATCCCCCAGGCAATCTGGCGGCTAATGTTCCAGTCGCGCAGGCCTTGCAGGTAAGTTATTAATTGCTGGCGCTTAGAGTCAGGGTAAAAAGTAATTTCGCCGGCTTCTAAGGCCTTTATAGCTGGTTGGACCAACGGTTGCATGTCGATGAACCATTGTTCGCGCAGTAATGGTTCAATCACCGTGCCACATTTATAGCAATGGCCAACGTTATGAACAGTATCTTCGGTTTTAATTAAAAGTTTTTGATTGGTTAGGTCTTCGACAACCTTTTTGCGAGCATCGGCCACCTTAAGGCCGCGGTATTCGGGGTGTACGTCGGTCATCTTCCCTTCGTGGTCAATTACGGTGATCATTGGCAAGTCATGACGCTGAGCAACCTCATAGTCGTTGGGGTCGTGAGCCGGCGTAATCTTAACGGCGCCGGTGCCATATTTCATCTCAACCATAGCATCGGCGACAATTGGAATTTCGCGATTTGTCAGAGGTAACTTAATAGTTTTACCAATAAATTTAGCATAACGCTTATCATCGGGGTGAACCGCCACGGCAGTATCGCCTAGCATCGTTTCGGGCCTAGTAGTAGCAACTATGACTTCCCCGCTGCCGTCAGTTAAGGGGTATTTAATATACCAAAGGTGACCCTTGTCTTCTTGGTGTGAAACTTCGATATCAGCAAAAGCGGTGCCGTGGAAGGTACAGAAGTTTACGAGCCGCTCACCTCGGTAAACAAGCTTGTCGTCCCACATTTGTTTGAAGGTTTTGTAAGCGGTACGAACGATTTTTTCATCAAGAGTAAAGACGTATCGGCTCCAGTCGACACCATCACCAAGCTTGCGGAACTGAGCCTCATAATTATTCTTATTTTTGGCTACAAAGTCGTAGATCTGGTCATAAAGTTGTTCTCGCGTAAAATCAAACCGGCTTTTACCTTCTTTAGCGAGTTGTTTTTCGTATACTACTTGAGTTTCGAAGCCGGCATGATCGGCCCCTGGCAATAGCAGGGCAGCTTCGCCTTGCATGCGGTGATAACGTACCAGTATGTCCATGATGGCATGGTTTAGGCCATGTCCGAGATGAAGGTTGCCATTGGCATTAGGCGGCGGTACAACAATGCTGAAACTCGCCTCCCCCACCCCAGTTTCGGGCGTAAAAGCATTACCCTTTTCCCAAAGGGCGTAAATAGTATCTTCATACTCAGCCGGTTCGTAGACTTTGTTTAGTTTCACTGCAATTCTTCCCGCTATCTTAACTGCCTCCAGTCTACCATATCTGTTAAATCACTAACATTTAATTAGATCTTAATTAAAAAGTTCTTAACTAACAGGGATAAGTTCACGTGAATATGAATTATTAAAACATTATTAAATAAAGTTCCCTCTCTGTGGAACGCTCTTTAATAACCTCTTAAGAATTTTCTGAGAACTGGCAGGCCTGCTCTGTTCTATCTCAGTGTTTGTTTTCAAGCATTAGCATACTCCCAAAACAAAGCCCCGTGCAATATTGACATAAAAGCGCAAGCATGTTATAATGGCGCACTGTATGAGAGAAACACCCGATTTAACACCAGCCCCATTTGTTATAGCTGAGTTGCCACGCGCTGACCTTGTTCAGAGTAGCGGCGTATATGATGAAGCCCTCGGTCGTGATCTGACAAATTTTGAAGCAATCGACATGATAGAGAAGTTAGTTCACCCCGAAGTCCAAGTTGTGTGGGTAGATGACAGCAAGTATCTGAGCCGAAAAGCCCGCCAGGTCAACACCGCCCTAAACAGGATGGAATCACCAGAACCAGTCACGCCTGATCAGTTAATAGTCGCGGTAGTATCCCAGCGCCCAACTTCTAAGCAGCGTTCTTACGCGGCAAGTATGACCCGACTGTCAAACATAACTCATGCCCGACAACATCTACCGGTTCGTCATGACGGTGGCCACGGCACAACGCACGATCACGGTTTCGACGACCGCCATACTAAAGCTAATCTACATCGATAAATTCGGCTCTATGGCCAAGCTATACGGATCGGCCTTTGGTCGATCTTTTTTTGCCATAAAATAGCCTAACGTGGCAATCATGGCGCCGTTATCTGTGCAAAGTTTAGGGTCGGTGTAACTGATCGGGCAGGGCAGTCGTTCTTCTAGCTGACGTCGTAACTCAGGGCTGGCTGCCACGCCACCGGCAATGACCACGTTAGCTGGCGAGAACTCCTCATAAGCCATGATTGTCTTATCAACCACGGTTTCAATGGCAATACGCTGGAAGCTGGCGGCAATATCGGCCTTCTGAGGCTCACTGAGTAGCTTTGCTAGCTTAAATGATGGGAAGTCGTGTGCTTTACCACAAAGTTCTTGAATAGTTCTTAAAACGGCTGTTTTTGGCCCAGAAAAGCTAAAATCGTATTTGCCTGGCATCTTCGCTTTGGGGAAAGTAAAGGCTGTAGGGTCACCATCTAGGGCTTTTTTGCCAATGCTTGGGCCGCCAGGGTAGGGGAGACCGAGTACTTTAGCGACCTTGTCAAAGGCTTCGCCAATGGCGTCATCGTGGGTCTGACCAAGTAGTGTGTAGTCGAAATGGTCACGAAACAGCACTAGTTGGCTATGCCCACCACTGACGATTAAGGCCAATAATGGGAACTTAGGTGGCTCGGCCGGTAAAACATAGCCGGGTAGGGGAGTGTTGGTTAAGAAGTTAGCATAGACATGGCCCTCAACATGGTTGGCGGCGTAAAGCGGCTTGTTATGCGTAATCGCCAAGGTACGAGCCGTCATAACACCAACGAGCAAGCAGCCACTCAGCCCGGCGCCGTAGGTAACTGCAACGCCATCAATGTCTTCCCAGGTGCAGTTAGCTTGGTCTAAAGCCTCTTTAATAACAGGGATAATCGACTCAATGTGACTACGGGCGGCAATTTCGGGGATTACACCACCGTACTGAGCATGAATATCCATGCTAGTAGCTACGGCGTTGCCGAGTAAAGTGCGGCCATCTTCGACAACCGCGGCAGCAGTTTCGTCGCAACTCGATTCGATTCCTAAAATCTTCATCCCTGTATTATCGCATAAAACCACATCATACCCTTGCCAAAAAGCCAATATTATGCTAATGTTTAAAGTGAAAGTACTAAAACAAAAATGCCAGAATCACCTAACTATCCACCTCCTCCCGGTCGCCATGGTGCGCCCATCAGCCCGGTGATGCCAGCGCCAAGCAGGCCGGAAGCTACCGTAAGTCGACAGCGTCCCCCTAGTAGTTTTGATTTCTCCCCAGTTTTACCAGAGACAGTCGACGCGCCACATGGCCATTCTTTAAAAAAGAAATTTGGAGCAATTGCTGTAGCCGGCCTGGCAACGTTAGGTGCTTTTGGGGCATTTAAAACTGGGCAGGGCAGTGAAGAAGTTCAGCCGGTCACGACTAGTCAAGAAGCCAGTACTGCCGATACCAGTGTTGAGCGCGCCAGATCAATCATCGAGCTACACTACGAAGAGTCAAAAGCTGTTGAGCAAAGCACGCCATTCGCGATGGTGTCAGAACCTGGTAAGGAACGGGTAGCTCAACAAGAGCAAGCCACAATGACCAAGATTTTAGAGTCGCATCAGGCAGAGTTTATGACGGCAACACAGTTAAGTAGCGGTATAAAAGTTAACCTCTATACCAGCAAGCTTGATGATAAACGCGAGCCATTGTCAGTTGACGTCAGGGCCCTAGATGTCATGGTCAACGAACTAATTAGCCAGGCCGGGACTATCGAAAACAGCCCAATTAGCAACCAGATTGAAGAAATTCAAGCCCTGGCCGCCAAGGGACAGATTAAGTTAAAGTTGGATGTAGTATTGGTATCTGACGAAAAGCTATGTCTAACTCGCCCTGACGCTGGAGATTCGGCTGGCCAACAACAACTTGCCGAAAAAACCGACCTTATGGTTAAGCAGGGTCGCTGTAGTGGTGGTGTTAATGGTCGGGCCTTTCAGGAAGATCCGTCAGCCCCAAGTCTCAATCAGTTTGTGATGGCCCTAGATAACGGTGAAGGTTTTGCTAAAAGCTACTACAGCCCAGAGTTAATAGACCAAGATAAGATTTTGCCACCTGACCAAATGACGGCCGTTACGATTAGTCACGAATTTGGCCATGCCTTAGTTGGTCTTACAAATCAAAATGGCGTACTAGGTGCTAATGCCGACTCCGAACACGAACAGTTTGTTAACCCGCTGGAGTCAAAAATGTTCGGCTATTACTGTGACCTCAGTGCCGACCCAAGTAATAATGTCGAACTAATTACCCCAGTTCATGTCGAAAATGTGCCAGCTATTGCTGGAAAATAGCAGACACTCTGGCAATAACTTGTATACTTATGGGTAATGAATCTACGTAGCACGGTTAAGAAGTTAATCCCGACTAAAACCTTTAAAAAAGTCGAGCCCTACGGGCATTTGGGCGAGGCAATGCTGCTGAATACTATCAATCGCTTTCCCGCAAAAGGCCTGAAGATTATTGGTGTTACCGGAACTAATGGCAAAACCTCAACCTCATTTATTATTCATCGGATGATGCATGAAGCTGGCTACAAAGTTGGCTTAATGACCACAGTAGCCTATGGTGTGGGCAACGATATTAAGCCTCAAGTCGCCCACATGACCAGTGTGACGGTGCCAGAACTGATGACGCGCCTCAAGCAAATGAAAGCTGAGGGGATGGAGTGGCTAGTGCTCGAAACCACTAGTCATGCCTTGGCCCAGCACCGGATGTGGGGCGTACCCTACAGTATTGCCGTCATGACCAATCTAACCCATGAGCATTTGGACTATCACGGTACTTTTGAACGCTACCGAGACGCCAAGCGGCTAATGTTCAAGATGTGTAATCAGAATAAAAAAGGCTTACAAGTCGGCATCGTAAACGCTGATGACCCCAATGGAGCCTTATTTGCTAGCGATGTTAAAAATCCTCTCAGCTATGGTATTAAGCAGGGCGACCTAAAGGCCAAAAATGTTCAATTATCCCCAGATGGGGTTAGTTATTCGACAACCATGGACGGCAGCGAGTATGCGATTAACTGTAAGTTACCGGGCAGTTTTAACGTTTATAACTCCTTAGCAGCGGTTGGTGTTGGGCACACACTCGGTTTGACCAAACAACAAATCGAACAGGGAATTGCGGCTCTTGAGGGTGTCGAAGGCCGGATGACCCGAGTTGATGAAGGCCAAAAATTTAGTGTGATTGTCGACTATGCCCACACGCCTGATAGCTTTGAAAAGTTATTTAAAGATCTTAAGCCAGTGGTCAAGGGCAAATTAATTGTAATGTTCGGCTCAGCTGGGCGACGTGATGAAGAAAAGCGGGTAACGCAGGGAGAGCTGGCCGGCCAATACGCCGATGAAATCATTGTTACCGAAGAGGATGACCGCGATATCGATGGCCAAGAAATTATGGAAATGATTGCCAAAGCCGCCGAGTCTAAGGGCAAGACCCAGGGAAAGAACCTGTTCTTGGAGCATGATCGGCCCAAGGCAATTGCTTTAGCTATGCAACACGCCAAAGCCGGTGATACAGTGCTGTTACTGGGTAAGGGTCACGAAAAAGATATCTTGCGGAATGGCCCTAAGGCTGCCGAGTTACGCCACTTAAAGCAAGACGATCACGATCCTCAAAGAGTTGTTGAGCATAAATGGGACGAAATTGCCGAAGCTAAACGCGCTTTGCTAGCTGTTATCAAGCGATAAACTGACGCAGCGGATGTAGCCGCCACCTTTGGATAGCTCGGTTACTGCGGGAGTTATGGTATTGAGCCCTTTGGCTTCAATAGCAGCCTTTAAAAGGGGTGCATTAGAGCTCATAATGACCGTCTGGCCGGTCGAAACTAGATTGCAGGCAAAGCCTTTGGTTGCTTCCTCAAGACTAACCTCAATTTTACCGATGTCTAACTTATGAAGTCTGGCTTGGCTCTCTGGGACAAACGCTTCTGGGCACCAGGCAATCAAGTCGGGAGTTAAAACTGCCAAGGCGAGATCGAGATCATAAAAGAAGCTGTCCGGCCAGCCTGTAACCTGATTGATAACTGGCACTCCATCTTTGATGGAGGGGATGGTTTGCAGGCTAATTACCTGAAAGCCAAGCTTTTCGGCTATAAAATTATGCATGCGCGGGTCGGTGCGGTAAGTTGTCCCCATAAATAGGCGGTTACCACAAGGTAGGGCATCGCCTTGGCCACTAAATCGGTAAGGAGCCTCAATAACTGTTTTGCCGTGATCTCGTAAAATTTTTTTGGCATGAGGTTCTTCGGCTTGGCGCTTGTTTGGCAGTGATGATAAAACCGCCAGATCACCCCTTAACAAAGCCCAGTTTGCGGTGTAGACGCCATCTTGGCAGTCAGCAGGGGCGGGCACGACTTCGACGTTAGCACCAGCCTCTTCAAAAGCTTGTTTAATTGCGATGTGCTCGGCCGCGGCCTTCTGTTTATCAATTGCTAGCGTGCTATCCATATAGGGGTTGATTGCAAAATCATCATTAAAGTACTCGGTGCCAGACATCAAAAGACGGTTATTAAGCAAAGTCATCACCAAGAATTGTACACAAAATTAGGTCTGAAGCATAAACAATCTAACCACTGTTAAGTGCTTGCTTACAGGCAATTTTTATGCTATAATAATATAGTAATGGAAATACCCCGAATTAATGGTTTGAACAACGGTGAGCGCCCAACTGGCAGCCGCTACAGTTTTAGCAGTCAAAGACTGGCTAGAGTTGATCGATTGGTGGTCCATCCGAGTGCCAAAGTCAGAACCCTAGAATATCCAGCCGCTGATGCTGAACACGAGGTAACTCGTGATAAGCTTCGAAATTCGGGGGTTCTTTTAGGACACCAGCTTGATAGAGCCGGTTCAGTCGATCTTTTTAGGATACCAGCTGCCAGCCGACCTATCATCTATGATGCTCACTCTGAAGCCAAAGGAGCTTTTTCCTATGGTGATGACCAGTTATTTTATGACTTGGGTGAGCTACTGGCCAAAACCTACAAGGTTACAGACGGGGGCCTAGTCACATCGAAAGTTGGCGAAGACATAGCATTTGTTGAATTCACCCAACCAGCTGAAAGGCGTTTATTCCTAGTTCCTGGAGTTGAACAGGCCATCACGGCTTTACCAGAGGTAACAGACCCCATTGATTACTACGTTACAAAGATTAAAGACGAGCTAGCCACAACCGATCGAGAGTTGTTGGCGTACTTCCGTATGGGGTTCAGCGAAGAGGGGAACTAATGATGGCGACGACAGAGCACCTCGATAGTCAACCCATACCAGCCGGCTACGAACACTTGGAGGATCAAGAGCTGCAAAGAGTTCAGGTTTTCAACGATGCAATTAGCCAGGTGTCCAAAATATGCGTTAGTACGGTTGAGCTAGACCTAGAAAGTGAACACCCTACCGATGAAGCCATCGTTCGGTTTAGAACTTATGATGCTGGCGAGGAGCCCACCTTTTTTATTTCCGAAGGCTTAGCTCAATCATCTTTCTTAGCAAGTGAAAATCTCTCGTTTGAACCACGTGTCTCACGTGGTGGTAAAAGTACTCATCACGGGGTGTTCTTTGGAAACCTTCGAGTTGGGGCCGATCAGCTCATCCCGGTAGCCGTAAAGCCGCACGAAACTAACCCGATTGATTCGTGCTTAAGGGATTACCTAAATAACGACGCCGTTCAGAAGCTTGGTTTCTATACCCCAGAATCGGTTGGCTACATTATCAGCGGGACTGAAAATGAAAAAACCGCCTATTCCTTATCATTACTCGATGAAACACTAACCACTTTGGAGGGTATTAACTGGTCCGATTTCTTCCCTGACACGACCCAGAACCCAGGCATGCAAGAAATTTGGCGGGAAGTTAGCCAACAAATTGCAATTATTCATGCTCACGGCAATATGTCGCACGGTGATCTTGCCCCCCGAAATATCGCTACATCAGCCGAAGGCGGAGTATTTATTATTGATTGGGAGAAAGCTAATTTGAGCCTTGCGCCAGTAACAGACACTAAAGTGAGCTTATTGCGAAGCCATAGTGACTTATCGATTCTACTTGAGTCTATGTGCCGTCCTACCCATGTAAAGTTTAAAACCGGGATTGGTCTATTTTATGGAAAAGATGGCGATTGGTGGCAGGGTTTTTGCGATATATTCTTTGACGAGTATTGCGAAGTACGCCGCATGGAGGCTAGCACCGGCACTAAGCCGCGACAAGGTGGCAAACAAAGGTTAGACGAGGTAGAAGACGAACTGGCCAAGTTGACCGAGATGTTAAAAGAAGACATCCAGATGTATCAAGAGACCTGCGCAACATTGTAAATTAGCACTCTAGGCTTGAAAGTGCCAAAAAACTTCGGTACAATGCTCCTACATAAAAGAGGAGGTCCTTATGGCAACATCTATAAATCCGATGCCTGACTATATTGTCGTACAAGCCGAAAAAGCGGCATCTAAAACTAAAAGTGGGCTATATATTCCAGAGTCCGCCCAAGAAAAGCCTAAAACTGCCAAAGTAATTGCTGTTGGCAAGAACGTCGACGAAGTTAAGGTTGGTCAACTGGTTATTTATAAGAACGAGTACGAAACAACTACCGTGAAAGTTGGTAGTGACGATTACGTAGTGGTTTCTAAAAATAACATAATCGCGACTGTTAAGTAGGAGATATCATGGCTAAAAAAGTATTTTATGATGATGACGCTCGCCGCCGCGTGCTAGCCGGTGCCGAGGTTCTTTATAACGCAGTTAAAACCACTATGGGGCCGAAAGGTCGTAATGTGGTAATTGGTAAGAGCTATGGCGCGCCAACCGTTACACACGACGGGGTAACCGTCGCCAAAGGTGTTGATTTGCCAGAAGAAGATGATGAAACTCTAGGCTACAAAGTCGGCGCTGAGCTAATTAAGCAGGCAGCTAGCAAAATGAATGATGTGGCGGGTGACGGTACAACTACTGTGACGGTTTTGACTTACCATATCCTCAACGAAGCCAACAAGCTGATTGCCGCTGGCCACAACCCAATGCAACTACGAACCGGTCTGGAACTGGCTGCTAGCGAAGTTATTACCAAACTTGGCGGTTTAGCCGAAGACATTAAGGGTAAGAAATCGCGCGTGGCTGAAGTTGCTACAATCTCGGCTGGTGATGCCTCGATCGGTAAATTAATCGCCGATGTTATCGATAAAGTTGGCAAAGAAGGTGTTGTTACTGTCGAAGAAGGCCAGGGACTCGACCTGGAGAGCGAAGTTGTCGAAGGCTTCACGATGGACCGCGGGTTTGTTAGTGCCTATATGGTGACCGACCCAACTCGCATGGAGGCGATTGCTGACAAACCGGCTATCGTTGTAACTGATAAAAGGATCACTAGCATCCAGGAGTTTTTGCCATTACTAGAAAAACTAGCTACAGCTGGCAAAAAAGACCTAGTGTTAATTGCTGATGATGTCGATGGAGAAGCTCTAGGTACCTTGGTACTTAATAAGCTCAAAGGTGTTTTCAATACTATTGCCGTTAAAGCGCCAGCATTTGGTGATCAGCGCAAAGAAGTCTTACTCGACATCGCCTACCTAACCGGCGCGACGCTAATTAGCGAAGAGCAGGGGATGGACTTCGAGAATGTCGAATTAGATGTTGTTGGTAGTGCCCGCAAGGTGATTGTTCGTAAAGACGAAACGACTATCATCGAAGGTGCCGGCCAAAAGCGTGACCTAGAGGCACGGATTGACCAAATCAATGCCCAGATTATTTCGGCAGTTAGTGAATACGACAAAGAAAACCTCGAAAAGCGCCGAGCAGCCTTGAGCGGCAAAGTTGCCGTGATTAAAGTTGGCGGTGCTACCGAAACCGAAATCGAAGAAAAGAAGTTCCGAGTAGATGACGCCGTCGCCGCTGTTAAAGCTGCCCTAGAAGAGGGGATTGTCCCTGGTGGTGGCATTACGTTAGTTAATTTGAGTGAGGCTATAGTTGTTAAAGGTTCTGATAGCGAATCGGCCGGTAGGCAACTATTAAAGACTGCCTTGTTACAGCCGTTCTTTGAGTTGCTGCGAAATTCAGGTTTGAACCCCGATGAGTGGTTACCTAAAATTCGCGATAATAAAAAGCCCGGTTACGGCGTAGATGTTAATAAGCCTACAAAACTGGTTGATCTTAAGACAGCCGGTGTTATTGACCCAGCTCGTGTAACCAAAGAAGCTATCCAAAATGCTGTATCGATTGCCGGAACTGGCATGACTATGGGAGCTTTGGTGGTCGACATCCCCGAAAAAGCTGGCGACCAAGCTGGTGCGGCTGCTGGTATGGGTGGCGGCATGATGGGCATGTAGCCAATTCGCTACTGCTTGCAAACTGTCCAATACCGGACTACTGTAGATAAAACTAAAGAGGAGTCGGGGTATGTGGCCATTTAATCGTAAAAAAAACTCAGAAGACAGCCTTAAAGATAAGGTTTCACCGAAGGCAGTCAAAGAATACTACGAGGCTGGTGGCAACCGTCAGGGTTGGGTGGTTTGGCTTCTATCTATCGCTGCTTTCCTAGTCACTCTATTAATCGTTCTGGGATTATTTTGGGCGGGCCGGTGGACCTGGCATAAGCTAACTGACTCTTCTTCTAAAAATGAGCCAGCTACAACTCAGTTAAAATCTGGCGACCAAGAGCAATCCCCCGCCAAAAACGAGACTCCATCTGATGATTCTGGCGACAACACTGGCAGTAATTCTGGCAATCCCACAGCGCCAACATCAACGCCTAGTCCAGCGCCAGCCCCGGCTGGGCCTGCTTTACCCAACACTGGTCCAGCCAGCGACGAATAACTTATTTTTGGGTGAAGTAGTTAATTTCGTTGACGATATCAAGTAGTGCTTGAGCACGTTCTTTTTCGTCAGTAATTTCTTTGGCGGCGTCGTGAGCGCTTTTAATTAGATTTGAACTATCCGTTGCCTGGATAAGCATCATAATTGTTCGAAATTTTTCGAGGGGGGTTTGATCGAGATGCCCAACTAGAGGCGACAGTTCCTCGAGAGCCTGTTTCTTTAGGTCTAGTAACCCGCTATCGGCTGCGGAGTCGGAGCTGGCTGGTTCGTCGCTGGTATTTGGCGAAGGTTCGTTGGCGGCCAAAGGCTGAGGTGTTTCGGTGACGTCAGCTGGCGTACTGGTAGTCTCGGTGACATCAGTTATGTCACTATCAGACGAAGTGGCTGCTACTGAATCGTCGGTAGTGGTGTCTGTGGTTGGCGCAACTACGGCTGCGTCATCTTTTTTATCATCTTCATCATCGTGACCAAACATTCCCACCCCCAAGTAATTAGTACTAATAAACTATAAGCACTATACCATAGCAATAACGTATACTAAAAGAGCAATAAGGGAGGTTCTATGCTCGATGATTTAGCTTATATTCACGAACGTGACGTCGATGATGCTCTTGGTATGGTGGGGAAGCAATCACAGCAGTTAATTCAGGATTTTAATTTAGCGAATGTTAGCTTTAATGAAGTTGAAAATATCGTTTACGCTGGGATGGGTGGCTCAGCTCTGGCGGCCTTAGTGGCCCAAAGTTTTCCCGATATTACAGTGCCGTTTACGATTGTTCGTAATTACGATCTGCCATCATATGTGGGACCAAAAACTTTACTAATTTGCGCCAGTTACTCTGGCAATACCGAAGAGACCCTAGAAGCTCTGCGCCAAGGTCGCGAAAAACAAGCCCAAATCGCGGTTATTTGTGGTGGCGGCAAGCTAAAAGAGGCAGCCGAAGCCAATAGCTACAGTTTATTACTGTTGCCTAAAACTGTTCAGCCACGCTATGCGGTGTTGTCTAATTATGTGGCGCTCCTTCACGTGTTAGCCAAGGCTTCGGTAATTGGTCAATCCGATATATTTACGGAGCTACAAAAAGCCGCCACCTTTATTTCTGAGGCGACTAAGGCTTGGCTGGGTGAAGTACCAACTTCTAGTAACCCGGCCAAACAGTTGGCCCAAGAACTGATGGGTAAGTCGGTGGTAATTTACAGTGGCCCAAAGCTGTCACCAGCCGCTTATAAGTGGAAAATTAGTGTCAACGAAAACGCTAAACAGATTGCTTGGGTTAACCAATACCCCGAGTTTAACCACAATGAATTCATTGGCTGGAGTAAGCAGCCCATCGATAAGCCTTACGCTGTTATTGATTTGCGAAGTTCGTTAGAACACCCCCGTGTGCAAAAGCGTTTTGAGGTGAGCGCTCGATTGCTGTCTGGTTTACGCCCTGAGCCCCATATTGTGGATGTCGAGGGGACTACCTTGCTGGAACAGTTGTTGTGGGCATCGGTCTTTGGAGACTTCGTGACGATTTATCTAGCGCTGCTCAATGGCATAAATCCGGCGCCAGTTGATCTGGTTGAGAAGTTCAAGAAGGCTCTGGAGGAGTAGATGGCTGACCAATCCCCAAATTATGACCCGAAGAACTTCAACAACGATGCTTATGCCAAGAAAATCACTAAACCCTGGGGTTACGAAGTTCATTGGGTGCCAGACAGCGCGCCCTACATGGGCAAATTGCTACACATCAACAAAGGAGCCCGTTTAAGCCTGCAAGTCCATGATGCTAAGCAGGAGAGCTGGTTTATCGCAAACGGTAAGGCATTAGTCATCTGGGAAGATAATCAAGGCAAGCTGGTTGAAACCGAACTACTACCCGGCAATGGCTATAGCACACAACTTGGTCAGAAGCACCGACTTGTCGGTGTTACCGATTGTGACATTATCGAAGTCTCAACACCTGAGAAGGGGACAACTTGGCGGCTTGATGACGATTATGCTCGCCCCGATGAAACCCCCGATCAGCGCAAAAAAGAACGCGCTGAAACTTAAATTGGTTTGCTTTTGAGCCCAAGCTTAAAGGCGATGTAGGCAAAAACTAGATGTAGACCAAAGAAGGCCACCATAATTAGTGCCATTAATTGCCAGGTTAGGTCGCTAAAGGGCGCTACAAACAGTAAACCGCCAATAATGTAATCTATCTGGTCAAAAGGGAACCAGCTGTGGCCGGCCTCGATACCATGCTGACGTTTGATAATACTCTCAAGGGCATCACCAAATAGGGCGCCAAAACCAAGTACAAAACCAACCCCAAAAGTTGCCAGCCAATTGTCGCTGTAGTGGACAATTGGTGAAAGAAGCAAGGCGGTGACACCAGCAAAAACGCTACCAGTTAGCAGTCCTCGCCAAGACTTGTTTTTGCCAAGCAGGCGCTTGCCACGCAAGGAAATTCCAAAATCTAGAGGAGTTTGCCACTTATTTAATAATGGAATTTTGTTAGCAACCACTGGGGTGGCATTAGCAACTCCAGCCGGTAAAAAGAAGACTAAGGCTATCCACCAGCTCACTTTTCTCTCCGTAATTTTTGACGAAAGCGGTGATATTTAGGGTAAGCTAGGCTTAAAACTGGTGGACGAGCCGCCACAATATGAGCCTCAGCCAGAACAGCCGAAAAGTTGCTTGAGTTAAAAATTTTCGTGCTCGTTGTGTAAGTATGACCAATCCCTGGTTTGCCATGAGCGTCGCTGCTGGCAAAAATTGGTTTGCCATTTTCCCGGGCCCAAGCTAAAGCCAGACTGGTTCGGTTTTGGATTATGGCTCGGCCGTTATAGGCTTCGACGATATCGATTTCGCTGGCGATGGTATCTAAAGTGGCCTTTTGCAGGCCCTTTCGAGAAGTTTCGAAGGGGTGGGGAAGGTAAACTAGGCCGCCTTGATCATGGATTGCTTTGGTTGTCTGGGCGGCCGTCATATTTGGCTTAACTAGTTTTGTTAGGAAGAGTCCAATTAGCTCACCATCTTTAGTCATGACCTCTTCGCCAACAATAATCTTGTCACCCAACTCATTTTTTAATTGAATTGCGAAGTCGACTCGGTTATGGTCGGTTACGGCAATATAGTCTAGTTTGCCGGAGTCGAGTATTTTTTTGTATTGCTTGGCTGTAATGCCACCATCGGGCGAAGCAGAGGAATGGGTGTGAAGATCAATTTTGGGCATGACGGTCGAGCTTTTGAATAATATTGCGTAGCCGTTGTAGGGCGGTAATCCAAGCCATGATAGCAATAAAGATAACAGCGATAGCAAGCTGGTTGGCGAGCAGGCCAACAACGATGACCAGCATGCGGATATCGAAGGTCATGATGCCGTTACGGAAGGTTTTGTTGCTTTGGTGTTTGTCATCTTTGATGTCTTTAGTTACGACCTCGCCCCAGGCGTTAACATAGCTAACCAAAAGTCCGGCACCGCAAGCAACAACTGCCCAGACTGCCATGTAGGGTCGCCCAGCCCAAACAAAGAAGTAGGCAACTCCAATAAACAGAATTGCTTCTTTCATCTTGTCAGTAACGGAGTCGAGCAACATACCGGCTTTACTAGAACTGCCCTGTATCCGGGCTAACTCTCCATCCAGGGTATCGAACAGACCGAAGAACACTAAAAGCAAGGCTGCGTAAATAAAATAGCCACGAGCGATTAAAAGCGCAATTGGAATGTGCATGGCAAAGCCGAAGAAAGTGATCATCGTCGGCGATAGTTTGCCGCCGGTTAGTCTATTGAGGGGCCTGGCGATACTACGAATAGCGCGTCGCACAGTTTGGCGGCAAGATTCTAAAAAGCGTTCCATCGGGTTTATTATAACCCACTTGCTATAATGATTGATTATGAGGACCTCTAAAACTAAGCAATCATCTACAATCCTGCTAAAGACACTGGCCGTTTCCAGTTTGGTAAGTATAGCTTTCCTGTTGGCCAGAATGGTCGCTACCGGCAAGTTTACCTATTGGTTCTTGGCTTGGAACTTACTTTTGGGTTGGTTGCCACTGGGCTTTAGCTGGTGGTTAATTCATCGCTTAAAGACCCGGCGCTGGGCACAACCTGGTAATATTCTGCTAACTTTACTGTGGCTCGGATTCTTACCTAACGCCTTTTACATTGCGAGCGACATTATTCATCTTAAGAACACCGGTAACATTAGCGTGCTTTACGACGTTGTCATGTTCCTCTCATTCACCTTTAACGGTTTCGTTCTCGGGTATGTCAGTTTGTATAGCTTGCAACGCCAGCTAAAAAAACGCTACGGACCTCAGCCGGCCTTTATCGTGGCATATGTTGTCCTATTTCTTTGTAGCTTCGCTATTTACCTAGGGAGGTATTTGCGCTGGAACAGTTGGGATATTTTGCTTAACCCAGCTGGTCTAATTTTTGATGTATCCGAACCCTTCGTTAACCCGGGTAGCCACCCCCAGGTATTTACGACTACACTTATGTTCTTTGTATTGCTATCAAGCATTTACGCAGTCAGTTATAAACTGGTTCAGTTGGCCAAAGACTTACCCGAATAACTTCTTTCCTAATCTGTTATACTAGCCCATATGACTTATCTCGAAGAACTGCTGGTAACCGCTTGCGACCAATTATTTTCGATTAGTGTCCAGCCTCAGTTAAGCCGACCAGGCGAACAGTTTGGTGATTTTGCTAGCAATGTCGCTTTGCAGTTGGCCAAAGAACTCGGCCAGCCACCCCGCCAAGTCGCCGAGCAACTCAAAGATTACCTAGATGCCAATAAAGATAGTTCAATCGCTAAGATAGAGATTGCTGGTCCGGGCTTTCTTAATTTTTCGTTTAATGATGTCACCTTGTGGCAAACCGCCAGCGCGAAGTTTAAAAAATCTATGACTGGCCAAAAAGTGCTTCTAGAGTATTCTAATCCTAACGCCTTTAAAGAACTCCACACTGGTCACTTGTACCAGACGATTGTGGGCGATAGTATTGGCCGTTTGCTCGAAGCGAGCGGTGCCGAAGTCTACCGAGCTAACTTTGGTGGTGATGTTGGGCTGCATGTGGCTCGCTGCATGTGGGGTATATTGCAGAAGCTGGGTGGCCCAGAGCTGACTAAATTAACTACTGTTAGCCCCGAAGATCAGGCCGCCTGGATTAGCCAAGCCTACGTGGCCGGCGCAAAGGCTGACCAAGAAGGCTCAACAGCCGCCGCCGAGATTAAACAACTTAATCAGGCGGTTTACGGTTTTCATACTAACGATGATCATGAAAGCCCGTTAGCTCAGATTTATTGGCAGTGCCGCGATTGGAGCTATAGCTATTTCAAGCGATTTTATGAGGATCTTGAGGTCGCCCCATTTGATAAATTTTACCCTGAGAGCACTACCACCGAGGCCGGTTTGGCCCTAGTTAAGGCCAACTTAGGCAGTGTTTTTACAGAAAGCCAGGGTGCGGTTGTTTTTAAGGGCGAAGAATACGGTGTTCATACTAGGGTGTTTATAACATCAGCCGGCTTGCCGACTTATGAAACAAAAGATTTGGGCGTGATTGCTTCCGAAAATACTGATTTTGATTACACCAAACGGGTGGTAATGACCGGTAACGATCAGTCTGAATACATGAGAGTGGTGTTTGCAGCGCTCATGCAGTTTGACGAAGCTTTAGCTGCAAAACAGATGCACATAACTAATGGTACGGTTCGATTTGGCGATGGTCAGAAGATGAGTTCACGGCTAGGCAACGTTACCCGGGCTGCCGAAGTTATTGAGGTCGTCCAGAAGGCAGTAGAAGCCGATAATCCAGCCTTACGACGCCAAATTAGCCTAGGAGCCATTAAGTATGCTTTTCTAAAGCAGCGGTTGGGTGGTGATATCGCTTTTGATGTTCATGAATCGGTTAGTTTACAAGGTAACAGCGGCCCTTATTTGCAGTATGCTCAAGCCAGAGCCCAATCAATTCTCAAAAAGGCCGTCGCCTTAAGTGACTTGCAGAACCCCGAGTTCACTGATGGCGAACGTAGCTTGGTACGTAAGCTAAGCGAACATAACTCAGTTGTCGAGCAAGCAGTTAGTGATCTAGCCCCTCATCTAATTACGACTTACTTGTATGAACTAGCCCAAGTTTTTAATCGCTTTTACGAGAATAATCGAGTGATTGGCGACGATCGACAAGACTTACGTTTAACATTGGTGAGCAAGTATGCTGCCACCCTCAAAAGCGGTCTGGAGCTACTTAATATTCCAGCACCAGACAAGATTTAAGCAAAGTTGCTGGGGCTTGGCTTTAAGAGGTTAAGTCAGTAAAATAAGCTTCAGAAAGAAGGCGATACTGATGGCAGAAATTAAGATTCCCAAAAAGGCGGCTGGTGTTCACGAAGAACAGAAGGATGATTTACCGAAGGTAAAGGTCCCTAAGGTCTTAACTCCGTTGCAGGGCTTTGTCGACTTTGTCCGCGAACAAGGCGTAGTTGGTTTGGCGGTTGGTATTGTTCTGGGTGCGCAAATTAAAACCTTGGTTGATTCCTTTGTAGTCTCATTTGTGAACCCGCTTCTTGGCTTGCTGTTACCAGGAAACGGTAACTTAGCCCTAAAAACCCTAACGATTAATGTTGGATCCAAAAAAGCCGTCTTTTTGTATGGCGCATTTTTGACCCAAGTGATTAGTTTTATGATTGTAGCGGCGATTGTCTACTACGTCGTCCATGGCTTAAAGCTCGACAAGCTCGATAAAAAGAAGCAGTAGTTATGACTGATGATAAAGACTGGAAGAATAAGCTAACCGACGAACAGTACCGAGTGCTGCGCCAGAAGGGGACCGAAGCGCCCGGGAGCGGTAAATACTTGGATTACGACGAAGCCGGTATGTATAGTTGTGCAGCCTGCGGGGTCGAGTTATTTAAAAGTGATGCCAAATACGAATCAACTACGCCTGGCCTAATTGGCTGGCCAAGTTTTGCCGAGGCGGCCAGCAGTAAGGCGCTAGTACTTAAGGATGACGACTCTATGGGAATGCACCGCGTCGAAGTGACTTGTGCCAACTGCGGCAGTCATCTTGGCCACTTATTCCCCGATGACACCTCGCCGAACGGCAAGCACTACTGCATTAACTCAGTTGCTCTAGATTTTAATAAATCTAAGTAATTTGATTCGCCATCTGGCCAATGTTTACTCCCGAACCTCTTCTTAATAAGCTTCTCTGTTATAATGACGCCTATGAGCGCAAAAAACTTTATTCCGACAAGACTGCTCTGGGTAGATTTAGAAATGACTGGCTTAGATGTTGGTCAAGACGTTATTCTAGAAATCGCTGCCGAAATTACCGACTTTGATTTTAAGACCCTTGCCAGCTACGAAGCCCGCATTAAGCAACCACGCGACATTGTCGTAAAGCGGATGCAGGCCAACATTTGGTGGAAGGATTACCCAGAGAATCGTGATGAATTTGTTCAGAAGCTCGACGAGGGAAAGCCCATGGGGCAGGTTGAACAAGAAATTGTAGCATTGATTGAACAGCATTTTGGCAATGAGCCGGCTGTATTGGCGGGGAACTCAATTCATAATGACCGCAATTTTATCAAACAATGGATGCCGGCCTTCGATCTTAAACTGCATTACAGAATGCTTGATGTCACCAGTTGGAAAATGATTATGCAAGCCAAATACGGTGTTAACTTTGAAAAACCCGAAGTTCACCGGGCTTTTGAAGACATCCAGGCTAGTATTGCCGAACAACAGCACTACATAGACTGGTTCAAAGACCATGCCCAAGATTAAAGCGGTTGTTTTTGACGTTGACGGAACCCTGATTGATTCTCAAGAGATGGTTTTAAAAGCCTATAAGCATGTCGCCGAAAGTCATGGTGTTAGGCCACCTACTCATGATGAAATTATGGTTTATATGGGTAAGTCTGTACGAGACATCAGCTCCGGATTATTCCCAGACCATGACCCAGAAATTATATCTAAAATGAGCACCGGGTATGTCGCCGAGAATGCCCACAAGGTGATGGCTTTCTCAGGTCTCAAGGAGTTATTTGATACTCTAAAAAATCGCGGTATTAAACTAGCCGTAGTGACTGGTGGTGATCATAATGTACACGCCGTACTGAAGAGTCATGATATCGAACAGGAGTTCACTAGCATCGTTCATACAGGGCGAATTACCAACTCTAAACCGGATCCAGAAGGGATACGTTTGGCGCTAGACGAGTGCCAGGTTGAGCCTCTTAACTCCGTTATGATTGGTGACATGAGCTACGATATTCTGGCTGGGAGAAACGCTAAAGTTGCCGCAACAGTTGGAGTTACCCATGGTTTTGGAACCAAAGAAGATCTCGAAGCAGCTGGAGCCGATTACATCCTCGATTCGTTATCGACAATTATCGAAGTAATCGATAGGATTGAAGCAGATGACGCATAAAGAGCTTGAAAAACATTTACTTAGTCTGCCGGACAGCAAGCTCGATTATCCATTTGGAGAAGGGGTAGCTGTTTATAAGCGTGCCGACAAAATGTTTGCGCTGATTAGCGAAAACAGCCAACCATTACGTCTTAGTCTAAAGTGCGACCCACAGCTGGCCGTAATCTTGCGCGACAAGTACGAGACGGTACTACCGGGCTATCACCTTAATAAAAAGCATTGGAACACTATTGTATTAACTGGTCAGATTGGTTGGGAAGAGCTGGAAGGCCTAATTAGGCACTCTTACGAACTGGTCGGTTGATTCTTAATCAGCGCCTCAACATTAGCGAATAGCTGCTGCAACAGCTTCTTTTGACTGGCGGAACTAACTTTAGCAAAAGCTTGGCTAATCTGGGTTTTGTAAGCGGCTAGACTAGCTTCCAGATTTGTTGTTATTGCCTCGTCATAGCGGCCGGCTTGTTCGGCCGATGATAACGTAGCATCGGTTTCACTGCTGGCACCGCGGGCCATAGCCTTAGGGTCAACTTTTATACCTTGTTTTGTCAGCAGGGTAGTCGTTTGATTGAGGTCGCTAGATACCGTTATGTTTACAGTCTGCACAAAGCTTTGCGTAGCTGAGTCTCGCGCCTTGGAGCTACCATCCTTACTGACCCGAACGATTTCGGTTTGGGTTTTGGCTACATCGAGCATTAACTGCTTGGAACCACTACCGCTCGACAGCACTAAAGATAAGATGATACCAAATAGGAAAAGTACCACCACAACCCCAACAACAGCTATTATGGTGCGTTGTTTACGGGAGCCACCTCTGGGAACAAGGCTTTTTTTGGCCTTTTGACCACCGTTAAGGATGAAGTCATATTGTTCGTTGCCGCCAGGATAGCTAGGAGGAATTGGTTGATTGAGCTGCATAACTTCTATTTAAGCATAAGCAACCCCTGTTTGACCAGATAGCGTACAATAATAAAACATGGATGCTGTAGAGGAAATCAAACAAAGACTAGCGATCGAGGACGTTATTGGTCAATACGTTGAGCTAAAACGGGCGGGTCGCAACTTTAAGGGGCTCAGCCCGTTTGGTAATGAAAAAACTGCCAGTTTTATGGTCAGCCCCGAAAAACAGATTTGGCACGATTTCTCGTCGGGCAAAGGCGGTAATATGTTCAGCTTTATTATGGAGGTCGAAGGTCTCGATTTTAAAGGTTCTTTAGAGCTTTTGGCGCGCAAAGCCGGCGTTGAACTAACCCAGTACAAAGGCCGGGCCGGTGACGGTAAGCAGAAACAAAAACTGGCTGATGCCAACGAACTGGCGACCCGCTTTTACCAAGTTCACCTCAGTAAAAACCAGGAAGCAATCAATTATGTATTCAAGCAACGCAAAATCGACAAGGCCACGGCGCTATCGTTCCGTTTGGGCTATGCGCCTAATAATGGATCGGCTTTAACTGATTATGGGGTTAAGAAAGGTTTTAGCGAGGCAGACCTGACAGCCGCCGGTCTGACCACCAAGCGAGGGCGAGCTAGCGATATGTTCCGCAGCCGGATCATGATTCCTTTAATGGATGCTCAGGGTCAGGTGATTGGTTTTACCGGCCGCTTGCTAGAAGATATACCAAATGCCCCTAAGTACTTAAACACACCTCAAACACCACTCTACGACAAGAGCCGGCATGTTTTTGGGTTGCACCTGGCCAAAGAAACTATCCGCAAGAGCGGCTACGCCGTAATTGTGGAGGGAAATATGGATGTGGTGGCTAGCCATCAAGTAGGGGTTACTAATGTAGTTGCAACGGCCGGGACGGCGATAACCGAGAACCATCTTAAAACTTTGGGCCGGTTTGTACACGATGTCCGCTTGGCCTTTGACCAAGATAATGCTGGTATTGCCGCCACCGAGCGAGCGATTCCGTTAGCCAGCAAGGTCGGCGTTAATTTGAGTATTGTAACTGTTGTGGGGGCCAAAGACCCTGATGAACTCATCCAAAAAAACCCCAAAGCCTGGCAAGAGGTAATTGATAAGCCGGAGTACGCCCTCGATTGGCTGATGCGGGTTTACCAAAAACGTCTAGATCTGACAAAAGCCCCCGACAAACGCCAGTATAGCGATGTTATGTTGGCGGTGATCAAAGCTTTGCAGGACCAAGTCGAGCAAGAACATTATCTAGAAAAGCTGGGTAAAACCCTAGGGGTAAGCAAAGAGGCTTTACTTAGCAAGCTGCATGATAAAAATCAGCCGGTTCGTCTAAAAAAGACTGTAGCCAGTGCTGCCAAACCTATCTTATCACCAGAAGTTATTAAGTCACAAAATCATCTTTTGGCCTTAGCTTTAACGGTGCCAAATTTGCGCCCCTATCTGCAACCTTTGAGTGCCGAAATGTTGCCCGAAGAGCCAGGCCAGAGATTACTAAAATTTTTGCAGGAAAACTCTGACTTTAACGGAGCTGGCAAAGCCCCGTCAGAATTGGCAGAACTGGCAGACTATGTTAAAGTATTGTCAGTAATCTTTGAGGAACTCTATCAAGACCTCGAGACTTTAGAGCTTCGTTTAGAAGCCGCTCGACTGCAGGTTCGCCTGATAGAAAATTACGTCAAAACTAAAAAAGCTCCCCTTACCGCTGCGCTTAACGAAGCCGATGAACAGAAAACTGAACAAATCTTAACTAAAGTAAAAGCGCTCGACGCTCTACTTAAATTAACTAAAGAAGGAGATGCTTAATGGCAAAAAAAGCCGACAAGCCGACAAAACCAGCTAAATCAGCTAAATCAACCAAGCCAGTTACCCAAGTACCGGTGGCCGATTTTGCAGCTGTGACCAAAAAGTTACTAGCTAAAGCCAAAAAAGATAAAAAAATTGATCAACGTGATATTTATGCTGTGATCCCTGATGCACCCGAAAACGTCGACGCTCTAGACGCCCTGTATATTCAGCTAGCAGAGCAAAATCTATCAATTGTTAGTGCTACCGAGCCAAATGCCGCTGATTTTACTAGCGAATGGGCCGAGGACGAAGACGAAGAAGAGATTGTTTTGGATGACCAAACTTATTTGGACGATATTGCCGACGACTCGGTTCGATTGTATTTACGAGAAATTGGTAAAATCCCACTTTTAAACTCCGAAGAAGAACTTAAGCTAGCCAACCAAGTCGTAGCCGGTGACAAGGGTGCTAAAGATAAAATGGCCGAAGCCAACATGCGTTTGGTGGTTAGTATTGCCAAGCGCTACGTTGGTCGCGGTTTAGACCTTCTAGATCTCATCCAAGAAGGTAATACCGGGCTATTACGAGCTGTCGAAAAGTTTGACCCAGACAAAGGCTTTAAGTTTAGTACCTACGCCACCTGGTGGATTCGCCAGGCGATTACTCGTGCCATTGCCGACCAAGCCCGCACCATTCGTATACCGGTTCACATGGTTGAAACTATTAACAAACTGCTTCGTACTCAACGTCGTTTAACCCAAGAACTAAACCGCGAACCAACCAACGAAGAAATTGCCAAAGAAATGGAAATCGAAGTCGAAAAAGTCGAGCACATCATGAAGATTAAGCAGGATATTTCCAGCCTTGATGCCTCTGTACGCGATGACGAAGAAGATTCAGTGTTGGGTGATTTTATCGAAGATGAAGATTCGGTCTCGCCAGAAGAAGCCGCCACAGGCCAATTGCTAAAAGAACATGTTAAAGACATGCTCGGTGCTCTGACAGAGCGCGAACAGAAGATTCTTAAACTCCGGTTTGGCCTAGAAGATGGCAAGAGCCATACTCTCGAAGAAGTTGGTCAAGAGTTTAGTGTTACCCGCGAACGTATTCGCCAGATCGAAGCTAAAGCTCTGGCTAAACTACGCAAGCACAAAGATGCTCGTAAATTGCACGATTATATTAAGTAAGAATTTCTGTAACAACTTCGTCTAGGTCGCTTAAGAGGTGCTCGGAAGATTGATGGTTAGCCAGAGTGAAGTCGGCGAAGGCGATTGGTCCGCCCTTTTCGAGATTCTCTATTTCACTGATATCACGCTCTTCAATCTGCGAGGCTGAAGTGTATTTGCGGTGGCTATCTTTGCGCGCGAGAATGCGCCTATAGCGTTCTTGGCGGGGGGCGGTGATGGCAATGACACTCAGGTCAGCCCCGTATTTATCTTTAAGAAACTTTAGTTCGCTCCAACTATATAAGCCATCGAGAACAACTGTGTCGCTACCTTCTTCAAAAAATTCGTCGGCCTTTCGGGCGACATGTTTGGCAAGCACTGCTTTACCTTCCTGCTCGCGCATGTCTTCGCGTACGAACTGCTCGTCTTTGACATTATCTAGGCCGCGCCGCTGCACTTCTTCGTAAACCATGTTTCCAAAGTGCACAACTGGGAAGCTGTGCTTTTGGTGTAGATATGTCGTGCAAGTACCTTTGCCGCTGCCAGGCATTCCAACAAAGGCGATGATGTGTTTTCTAGTCATTGCTTCATCTTACTAGATTGCAGGATTTTAGTACATAACAGGGAAGAGTAACTTGCAAAAACATAGTTGTTATGCTATAATATACAGGTTATGTCAACCACTGAGACTCATGTCACCCACGGTGAACATTTAAATCTTGCCGCAGAGAGTTTTTTTGATACTTTTCAGCCTGAGCTTGAAGAGCTTTTCACTATTTTAGATAGCCAAAGTCAGTGGAGTGATAATCTTGCCGATATAGTTGAAGATACCCAGCCATGGGTAAAAGGTGATCACTTTAGTCCAGAAAGCCCAGCTAAGCTGGATAATGATCAATCGGCCGCTGCCAAGGAGATCTATACCAAAATGGGTTTGGTCGAAGCCGTACCAATACCAGAAGGGGAATATGACCAAATTATCGTTTTGGGCGGTATGCAACGGGCCAATGAGCTACGTCTGAGTTTTTTAAAAGACGCTCTGCAGTCCGAATCGGTCAGCCTTAAAGCTGATGGGGGTATTATTCTTTGGGGCGGCCGGCGACCTTTAAATAAGCAGCTCGAAACTTGGTTTGTGCATAAGGCTAAAGCCGACATTGATGACCAGCCATTAGCCGGGACCGACCCGTGGTTTAACGCAATGCGCCATAACCGGCCCAGTCTCAGTGAAACCGAACTTATGCGCCTAGCTGGTCTGCATAACCTGGGCAATCTAAGTTTACACCGAGCACACTTGCGATTTGGTTCTGCCACAGTCCCAATTAGCCGCTATGAACTTTTAGGGGATCACTACGATATTACGCTTTTGAACACGCCAGCGGTTCAGCGTCCCCAGGGTGAGCCACGCCACACTACCGAAGCTTGTGCCCAGCAATGGCTCGAGGATGTTCCACCTCCCGACAATGCCCGAGTGGCTTTTGTATCAAGTAACCCTTATATTCGACGCACGGCACGGGTTGTTAGTGAGGTGTTAAGTCAGAATGGTCGTCAGGACGTCCGGCTTGTAGCGGCAGGTCCGGCCGCCTATCCAGACTCAAACAAAGACTATCTGTTCTTAGGCGAGATTGCTCGCAATCTATACGAAGACAGTAAGCAAACGATTTAGTCGGTACGAACCTTTCGTTGCGCTAACTTAGGTAAATGCTCGTAATCGGGCTGCAATTTTTGGCCTCTTTCGAGTAAGTTATAAATTTGTTTAAAGGCGTCAGAAATTTGCTGGCTTTCGATGATCATACCAAGGGCTTCTTCGCCATAAGAAATGATGTAGAGCTTATTATCGAAGGCTCCCCATTCGACTGGAGCCGTGTAATCGTCGGCTGCTAACCAGGTGCGGGTTAGTTTTACTAAGTGGTCTTTTTCTTTGTAATCGTAGCTGGCCAGTTTGGTGTCGGGGGTTAAGCCACGGCGCGGGACACCACTCTTGGCGGCTTTAATGCGCAGTTTGTGCATCTCGTCAAAACCGTAAAAGTCGGTACCGGCCAAGGTGTGAACAAAAACTACCTCACTATTAGAATTCTCAATTTCTTCAAATATCGTTCTGATTTCAGTCTGCCCTTGGTAGTACTGAACCCCTGGCTGTTCATTAGTTTTTATATACTCTCGCATAAGGCTTTGTGCACCCAACTCAAGTTCTTTTTGAGCTGCTTCTTGTTGGGCGCGAGTTTCATGAGCCAGCTGCAAAAGCCGGGAAGGGTTAGCCGCTCGGTAGTGGATCTTTTTGGCTTTATTGAACTTTTCGGCTAAGCCAAGTAACACCAATTTATCTAAAATTTTATACATATTTGTGCGTGACTCGGAGACATATTCGGCAAGTTTGCTGGGTTGCCAATCTTCCTTGGTTACTAGGGCCTGATAGCAATTGGCCTCTGTTTTTGATAATCCGGCAGCTGTTAAATCAACCATGCAACCATTTTAGCATATATTTAATTAAATGTGAAATACAAATTCACAAAATGGCATATAACAGGTAACATAATATTCACAGTATGTGAAATAGCATTGACAAAGTATTTACAACTTGCTATGATTGTGGCATTAAATTGTTGAGGAAATATTATGACTAACACTGATAAACCAAGCCCATCACCAGAACATATGCAAAGTGCTGAAGTCGAAGCCTATTTGGCGGAACGCACTCAGTGGATGGGGGAAGCCGTCGAAATTGTAACTGGAAGTACCGACGGTAACCCGCTCGAAGTTTTTCCAGAGCCAACAACGCCACGGAATGACTCGGAAGGTCTTCCTCTATCTGATACGCAAGCAGTTCAGCTAAGAGAAATCGCTGAGCGCTTTGGTATAGGCGCCGAACGTGATGTTCTAGGAACTGCCAAAATACGGGTGAAAGAGGGAGGTAAAGCTTGGAAGGTCGAAGCCGAAGCCAAAATTGGGCCTGCTGGTGAAACGATAATCTTTGCTGGTTCAGAGAATCGAAAACTGGGCCAGGATGAAGTTGACTATATGTATGAAAAGCATGATGTGGAGATGTCTGGTAAGACGGAATACGATCTCGTCAGATTACTCGCAGAACAGCAGCCAGATTTTGTAGCTCAAGAAGATGAAGTACTCCCGTTTGGTTATGATATTAGTAACCACTTCGAGTTGATCCAAGACACGACCGGCCAACTGGTTAAAATTGGCGAATTGCGCGGCCAACCAGTGATGGTGCTTCGTGTTGATCGTGAAGATTTTGTTAACGAAGCTGGTGAAAATAAATATCGGAATCAGCCGGATAGTGCAGCTTTGATGAGCTTCATAGGGGATGTATTAACAGCTTGTGGCGATGAAGAATCATCAGTCGGTCTTGATACCAGTACTACATACGCCTCACGTGCCGTCGATACAATCCGGGCTGGCTTACGATCTGACCGATTCTTTGATGTCGGTATGTATGGTCGGCAAACCTTAGCTGATGTACGTGGCCTACCAATTGCTGAACCAACAGCCATTAACCAGATTCCTGGTGAGTTACACGAGTTCTACTCCAAAATGTTAAATTTACAAGCTGAGCTCCAGTAGACCACAGATGTCGTATACTGGGGAGTATGAAAACAGTCGGGACGGACACAGGCTACTTTAAGACCGTTGTAAAGCAGCATAAGAAGGCAATTGATGCTGATATTACCGATTACGTGGAATATCTCAAGTCTTCGACTAAAGAACAGTACGGTCAGGGCTCACAAGATGCTATAGATGCCTACACAGACATCCTAAATAGGGGCGGTAAGCGTTTGCGGGGGGCTTTAGTCATTGAGGGCTACAAAATGTCGGGCGGGACTAACCAGGCCATGATTATGCAGGCTGCTCGGGCGATAGAAATGATTCATGCCTCGATGTTAGTGATTGATGACGTCCAAGACAATTCGTTATTACGCCGTGGTGGCCCGACGGCTCATGTTCAGCTGGAAAGTATTTATAAAGACCGTCACCTAGCCGAGACGCTGGCTACTAACGCTGCTTTACTAGGGGATCATGGTGCCATGATGATTTTAGCTAATCTGGATGCGTCGGCTGAGTTGCGCAGTAATGTTATGAGCATCGTCAATCGCACTATGGTGGTAACAATCCATGGACAGATCGCTGATCCACTCAACCAACTCAACGAAAATCTTACCGAGGCAGATGTGGCTAAGGTCCAGGAATGGAAAACCGCTACCTACACAATTCTTAACCCATTACATGTTGGCATGGTGCTGGCTGGAGCTGGTTGTGAAGTGACCGATGGTATAACACCATTTGCCAAAAATGCCGGCCAAGCCTTCCAGATTACCGATGATATCATTGGTACCTTTGGTGACAAGCAAGATACTGGCAAAAATTCGATTGATGACATCCGCGAAGGTAAGCGCACCTTGCTAACGGTACATGCACTCGATCGAGCCATCCCAGCCGATAAAGAATTCTTACTAAAATGTCTGGGCAACCAGCAATTAACCGCCAAAGACTTTGCTCGTTGCCAAGAAATTATTGTCAGTACTGGTTCACTTCAGTATACCCAGGTCAAAGCCAAAAAATACGTTGAAACTGCCCGCAAATCACTTCATGACAATAGCTCTTTATGGTCAGACTCGGGCACCGAGTTCCTTGACGGCTTAGCCCAGTACCTACTACTAAGGATTAATTAAATTGCTCATGCTTGCAAGTGGTCGTTAGTAGATTACAATAGCTGTAAATAGAGGGGTAATAATGGCTAATCCAACTAACGATACGATCTTCAGCGACAGAGAAATCGAAGCATTACAGTTTGCCCATGACTTATATGGAGGTATGGCCAAACAACGTGGGCTAGATTTGGCTGGGGCTTTAGACTTGCCACCAGAAGCAGCTGGCTCATTCGTAGTGGCGCTAGCCGCCCAAATCGACAGTATAGACGATTTCCAAGAACGTAAAGCCTTGGCTGAGCACATTGGTGCAGCCGTCGATTTGCTAGGTCGTGACACGGCCAGTCAGACTTTGCAGATTGTACCGGTAGTTGAGTTGTCGGTAGAGGTTAAAAAAGATGATGTAGTAGAAAAGTCCCCGGTTTCCGTAGCTGAGCCGGAAGAACCGGTCGAACCAGCACCGGTGGAAGTCATTGTCGAACCGGTAGAAGAAGCCCCAACTCTAGAGACTGATCCGGCTATAACAGATGACCCCCACGAAGCCGGCACTAATAATGATGAGTTGTCGGAATCCGAAATACTCTCTAGGGTGCAGGAAACCATTTTGATAAAAATTTTTGGCGCCCAGGTAGTTGGTCGAAACATAACTGTGGCCCAAGGTCGCCAGTTGCTAGGTAAGGTGAGCGAGCAGTACGGCGTCATCCCTGTTAAGAAACGTACCGATATGCCTAAATCAATTCGCTGTGAACAGTTGATGGCGCGTTTTAACGGTGCGGGTTTTACTGAATTGGCGAAACTATATGATTCATCGGTAGGTTCCATCAGCCAATCGCTAAATAAGGCCTTACCGGACAGCATAAAACGAGGTCTCGGTAAAGAGACATTGATGGAAATCCTGCAAAAAACATTGGCCGAGGACGAGTCAGTTGAAACTGATGCCGTAGAGCCAGATGTTGCAGAAGTCATACCGGTACCGGATGACAATATTGATGTCGTAGACGAGCCAGCCGATAAACCAGAACTGACTAGAAGCCAAGAAAATCTATTGATAAAAATTTTTGGTGAAAAAATTGCCCGATTGTCGCTAGACGCGGCTCAGGGCCAGCAACTATTAGCAGACGTCCTTAAAGTTTATGGAGCAATACCAACCAAGACTGGTAATGCTATCCCACGGGCCGACCGTTGCGAGCAACTCATGGCTCGTTATATGGGCGAAAGCTACTACGATATATCAACCAGATACGACACCAATACCCGAGCTCTCGAGGTAGCGATGAGCGATCTACCTAAAGCTATCAAAGACAATATCACCACTGAGGAACTAGACAAAATTCTGGCCAACGGCCGGGAGGAGTCAACGGTAACAGCTAATATCGATGAAGAAATCGTAGAAGCCCCAGTAGCATCCGTTACTCCAGAGGTGATTTCACCTAAACCAGAACCTAAAGTGCCGCGCACCAACGAAAAATTGGTAACTGCCGAAAGCTTGCCCGAAGCAGTCGAACTACTTGCTCAAACCCTTAAGATTACCGCTGCCAAAGAATTCGACGACCTAAAAGCCATCTTCAATAATTCAGTACTGGATAGTTTTAAAGGTAAAGATATCGCCGAACTTAGAGATGATATTCGAAGTTTGGTAGAATTTATGGCCGCCGATCCGCTAGTTCATCCCGATATTCAGCTTGATGAACTTGAAATGACAGTTCTGTACAGTTTGCTTGGTTTGCCCGACAAAGCTTTACCGCCACTATCTGTTAAGTCCACTAAAGGCCGCTATAGTAAGCAGTTGGCCGCTGCTCATCGCAACATCGAGAATGTCCTAACCGTCGCTTTGGCCAAAGTCTACTCCGCTCGTAAAGTTAATGAATGAATTACTGGACATCGCTGAAGCTGCTTACGCTAAACAGGCCGCGATTGCTGAGTTTATACCAGTTGTCGCCCTAAAATCGATTGCCGAGCTAGACTTTAACCCACTAATCGAGCCAGAAATAGATGAAGAGTCAATTGATGATTTTTTGTTGTGTCCGTTTGTGACTAGCGATGAACCGATTGTTTTTGAGGCCACAGAGGTAACAGTAGATTTACGCCCAGCCCCATCTCGAGTAATCAAGCCCGTTGAGGCTAAAACACCCGTACCCATAGCTGTACCAAAAACTGCGCAGGCCCCTAAGCCTAAACCTGCCAAAAAGCCCACATACGTAGCCCCCGGAGAAGACAAACCGGTTACGCCCCGCGCTAATCGCATAGTATCGGGCGACGATTTAGTTAGGATGTACCTAAAGCAAATTAGTCAGTATCCTCTGATTGATAAGGCTGGCGAAGCGCGCCTGGGCAAACGGGTAACCGAAGGCCTAGAGGCCCAAAGCAGTTTAGCCGAACCTGATTTATCAGTTAGCCAGCGACGAGCCCTAGAGCGACGGGTACGGGATGGTCTGCGTGCCAAGGAAGATTTTATGCATGCTAATCTTCGTTTGGTAGTTTCAATCGCCAAGAAGCATCAAAATCGGGGCTTACCTTTAATGGATTTAATCCAGGAAGGTAATCTTGGTTTGGACCATGCGGTGGATAAGTTTGACTATCGTAAAGGTTTTAAGTTTAGCACCTACGCTACCTGGTGGATCCGCCAAGCAATTAGTCGGGGGGTTGATACTACTAGTAGGGAGATTAGACTGCCGGTTCATGTCAACGATGATTTTACCAAACTTAGCCGAGCCGAAGCCAGACTTGCTCTGGAGGATAAACATAAAGATATTTTGGCACTTGCCGAAGATCTTGAATGGGACGAACAGAAGGTGCTTGATATGATTCGTATCCGACGTGAGGGTCAGGTTGACTCGTTAGATCGGGAGTTAGGTGATGACCCTAATTCTCGCACGCTTGGCGAATCTACGGCCGACCCGGCTTCCACAACTGGCTACGACGACATGATTAAACATAACGATTTAACTACAGAACTAAATCGGGCACTAGAGCGGTTGGACGAAAGAGAACAGGCAATTCTTAGGTTCCGCTTTGGTATGGTCGACAAAAATGGCGAAAGCAAAACGCTCGAGGAAGTTGGTAGGGAGTTTAAACTTACGCGTGAGCGTATTAGGCAGATTGAGTCTCGGGCGCTTACTAAGTTGCGTCATCCGGCAATGGGGCTAGAACGACTGATGGATTACATATAATGGCGCTAGGCTCTAGGGTATACTAATAGCTATGACAGAGGCAGAAGAAGCGGCAATAGCCGGTAGCAAGCGCAAAAAATTAGCGATTATTGATGGTAAGTCGGTATTCTATCGGGGATATTATGCCATGCCAAATCTGTCCACCAAAGACGGCACGCCAACTGGTGGTGTATTTGGCTTTGCCACTATGGCACTAGAGGTGCTCAGGCGCCTTAAACCAGATTATGTATGTGTGGCTTGGGACAAGCCCAAAACCAATATTCGTAAACGTTTAGAATTGTACCCCAAGTATAAAGCTGGCCGTAAGCCACCCCCACCAGATTTTTATGCCCAAATCCCAGTACTTCACGAACTGCTCGATGCCTTTGGTTGGCCGCTGTATGAACTAGATGACTACGAGGCCGATGACATAATGGGGGCTTTGGCTGTTCAGGCGACAAAAAAAGATGTCGAAACCATGCTGATTACCTCTGACTTGGATATGCTTCAGTTGGTTAACGACCATGTGCACGTTTTTGCGCTCAAAAAAGGTCTCAGTAACATAGAATTGTATTCACCTAAGAGCTTTGAGGCTAAGTACAACATTAAAGTGAATCAATTTCTGGATCTTAAGTCACTAAAGGGCGATTCCTCAGACAATATCCCAGGGGTACCCGGTATTGGCGAAAAAGGTGCTATCGATTTGCTCAACGAGTATAAAACGCTTGATGGTGTCTATGAAAATCTCGATTTAATCCGCGAGACAACTCGTAAAAAGCTGGAAGCTGGCAAGGACCTGGCTTATTTAAGCAAGCAACTCGCCTCAATCTGGCTCGATGCGCCCGTTAAATTTACGCCTAAAGACCTTGACGGTAGTGGTTGTGATCCGGCAAAGGTAATGGATCTGCTCCAAAAACTTGAGTTCCGTAGCCTAGTGCGTCAGTTACCAGAAATTATGAAAGTACCCCAAGAAGATGGGGAAGCGCCTGCCCATCTTCCTACCCAAGTAAAAGTCGGTGCTTCCAAATATGTTACTAGTGACAAAGAACTAGAAAATATTAAGCTCAGTACTAAATTATTCGTCCATAGCCGCTGCGCCGGCAAACATGGCCGTAAACCACAACTATTAACCTTCAGTTCTGACAATAAAACGGTTTACACGCTCGATCTCAATAGAGTCTCAGCGGAGGCAGTCAGACGACTCTTCGATGTAAAAGATCTGGAGCTGATTGGCTACGACGTAAAGAGCACACTCAAGATGCTGATTGAGCTCGGCATCCCATTACCGGCCGTGCACCACGATGTTATGGTTGGGGCATTCCTGGTGAATAGTTTAGAAAGAGTTCAAACTTTGGGCGAGCTTGCGCAATTGAAGCTTGGCTATGAAGGTAATGGCTTCGAAGATTTAACAGATCAGGAACTGATTGGTAGTGAGCCAGAAATCATCGCTATTATTGCCGCGCTGTACAGCCAACAACTCAAGGAACTTAAAGAATTGCCCGGTGTGGCTAAGGCTGCTAGCCAAGTTGATTGGCCGGTAATTCCGGTGTTGGCCGAAATGGAATATCAAGGCATCGAGCTCAATACTAGCTATCTAAAGAAATTCGCACTTGAGTTAAATGACAGTGTCAGCGATCTTGAACAAAAAATTTATGGCCAGGCCAATAAAGAATTTAACATCGCTTCGCCGGCGCAATTATCAGAAGTTTTGTTCACTGACTTGGCACTGCCCAGCAAAGGTATAAAAAAAGGAAAAACTAGTTATTCAACAGCGGCCAGTGAGCTTGATAAGTTGCGCGGCCAGCACCCAATTATTGATTTAATTACTCAATTCCGCGAAGTCAGCAAGCTCAAGAACACCTACGTCGATACTTTGCCGGAACAGGTAGACGAAAGTTCACGTTTGCATACGACTTTTAGTATGGTTGTTGCCCAGACAGGGCGGTTATCGAGTAATGATCCGAATTTACAGAATATCCCCATCCGGACAGATTTGGGCAAACGGATTCGTAGCGCTTTTGTGGCTGGCAAGGGCAAGCTGCTAGTTAGCGCTGACTATAGTCAGTTTGAGCTGCGGATTGCTGCCGCCCTCAGTGGTGATAAAGGCATGATCGAAGCCTTTAATAGCGATATGGACATTCATCAGGCCACTGCTGCGGCAATTTACGGTATTAAGCCCGAAGATGTCAGTAAACAGCAGCGCTACTCGGCCAAGGCGGTTAACTTTGGCATTATGTATGGCCAAGGGCCTCATGGTTTGAGCGCGGGGACCGGTATGCCTTTTGGTGAAGCCCGCGACTTTATTGCCAAATACTTTGAGATTCGCCCTCAGCTTAAAAGCTATATCGAATCTTTGCGCAAGAAGGCCCAAGATGACGGTTACGTCGAAACTTTGCTTGGCCGCCGCCGGCCAACCCCAGATGTTCATTCGTCTAACTTTGCAGTCCGCGAGGGCGCTTATCGAGCTGCTATTAATATGCCGGTGCAGGGGACGGCGGCCGATCTGATGAAGCTAGCCATGGTGGCAGTTAACCAAGAGCTCGAAGCTCTAGATGCTAAACAGTTGCTCCAGATTCATGACTCCATCTTGATAGAGTGCCCCGAAGCCCATGCCAAGCAGGTTGAAGCTTTGCTAAAGGACAAGATGGAGAATATCTATAAACTGCCGGTAAAACTTAAGGTTGATGTTACTCGTGGCAAAGACTGGGGTGAGCTCTAACCATAAGCCTTGCCAGCAATTTGTAAATATGTTATGATTAGTACACATTAAGTGTAGGATTTATGAAGTATTTTTTAATTTCTCTCGGCGTACTGTTATTGATAATTTTTGGAATTGTCGTATTTAACAGAGGCGGTTCAAAAACCGTTACTACCCCTAGTCATAAGGTAGTTAAACTGTCTGATTATAAGACAAACAACAACGCAGCTGTCGACTTTACTATTAGCGGCGCCATTAATGCACTTGAAAACCATCGCTCAATTAAGATAACCATCAGTCCGCTAACCCGTAACGTTACAGTCTTCACTGGCTACGAAGGGCAGGTGCTAACCAGTCAAACTTATCCTAACGACGTAAATTCGTATAGTGATTTTTTGGCTGCCATAACTCGCGCTGGTTTTACGGTGGAGCGAAAAATTGACAGTAAAATTAGCTCTCAAGCAATTTGCCCAACCGGCAGTCGTTCTTACTACAAGTTGGTTGATTCTACTAAAGATGTGATTGATCTGTGGACAGCCTCATGTACTAAGGGGTCATTTGGCGGTAATGTTGCTCTAACTAACAGCTTATTTCAGTCCCAAATCCCTAATTATACCAAGGTCACCCAAGGTGTTAGCCTGTCCACTAGTGGCGGTTCTAGCAACGGTATTTTTTAGTTTAGTGGCCAATTCTAATCACTAAGCGTTTATCGGTCCCACACAGTTTTTTGAGCTTAAACAGGTGAGGTCGAAGTGCCCCGGCTACGGCCGCTGAACGTGTGGTGATAATCAGTTGCTGATCGCGAATAGCCACGGCCACAGTTTGATCTAAATTATCAAGAACATAGCTTTTAATAATAACTATTTCTTCCGGTTCTTCCTCGAAACGGTCGGCTAATATGTCGGAAAGCGCGTGACTCATAGCTATAGTATAGCCTCAAAAGCTTGTGCTGAGGTTGTGTAACAGCCTACAATATAGCTATGCCAGAGTTACCAGAGGTAGAAACTGTCCGTCGGGGGCTAGCCGAGCTATTACCAGGACGCAAAATAATAGGAGTTACCACTACCTATGATCGATCGTTCCCAAATGCCGTTCAAGACGTCGAGGCTTTTTTAATTGGTGCCGAGGTTAACTCAGTTAAACGACGCGCCAAAGTCCTGATGATCGAACTGAGCACCAATTACACATTGCTAATTCACCTAAAGATGACCGGACAATTAGTTTACCGCGCAGATGATGGCGGTAGATTTGGAGCCGGCCACCCTAACGACAGCCTAATCGGTGACCTGCCAGATCGTTCCACTAGGGTTAGTCTGCGGTTAAATGGCGCTCAGCTGTTTTTTAATGATCAACGGCGGTTTGGTTGGATGCGTTTACTGCCAACCCCCGAAGTACCTAACATAGATTTCTTCAAAAAAGTCGGTCCCGAACCGTTGGCAGCCGACTTTCTTCCAGCCGACTTTCGGGAGAGATTAAAAAGACGTGCCAACACTACTATAAAAGCTGCTATTCTCGACCAAACCGTTGTTGCCGGCATTGGTAATATATATGCTGACGAAGGTTTATGGGGTGCCAAAATCCATCCATCCACTAAGGTTAAGGATGTTTCGGTGATAAAACTCAATGCTTTGTATCAGTCGCTACGTGACGTACTAGAGCTGAGTATCGAAAAGGGTGGTTCGAGTGATAGAAACTATGTCGATGCCGAGGGTAAGCGAGGCAGTTATTTAACTTTTGCTAATGTCTTTCGCCGTGAAGGCCAGGCTTGCCCCCGTTGCGGCCGGGAGATAATTAAAACCCGAGTAGCCGGTCGGGGGACGCACGTTTGTCTGTATTGCCAGAAAGAGCCAAAGTGATTGTCACTTTAACTGGAAGCAACGACTTTATGCTCCGTCAGGAGCTACGTAAAATTCGTCAAGACTTTATTAAAGAATACACCGACATGGGGTTGGAAAATTACGATGGTATGGATGTTGACCCCAAGTTGCTGCCGTCGATTTTACAGGCGCTACCATTTTTGGTAGCTAAGCGGTGCATTATTTTTCGCCAACCGTCTGCCCAAAAAGCTGTCCAAGAAGACCTTGAACAACTTTTGACAAGCGTTAACGACACGACCGATTTAATCATTGTCGAGCCCAAGCTCGACAAGCGAACCAGCTACTACAAAGCCCTTCAAAAACAGACTGATTTTCGGGAGTTCAAGGAGTTAGATGAACGCGGTTTAGCCCAATGGCTAGTTAACCAAGCCAAGCAAGAAAAGGCCAGCTTGAGCCAATCGGATGCCCAGTATTTAGTTCAAAGGGTTGGTGCCAACCAACTGATGCTATCGAATGAACTACAAAAGTTGGCAGATTATAGCCCCGCCATTAGCCGGCAGACGATTGATGAAATGACCGAGCCAACTCCCCAAAGTAGCGTTTTTGATTTACTCGATGCCGCCCTAAGGGGGAATAAGCCCAAGACGGTGGCTCTATACCGTGAGCAACGCCAACAAAAGACCGAACCCTTAGCAATTATGGGGATGCTGGCCTGGCAATTGCATATTCTGGCCTTATTAAAAACAGCCGGTGAGCGCAACCAGTCCGACATCGCCCGAGAAGCCAAAGTCAGCCCATATGTTTTGAGCAAATCAGCTTCGGTTGCACAAAACTACAGCCTGCAAGATGTAAAAGGTTGGGTCAGAGCAGCTACCGAACTCGATGTTCAATTAAAAAGCCGCCCCATCGATGCTGATGAGGCGGTTATCAACTACTTGTTGAACTTTTCGAGCTAAGCTATTTTTTCTTGGCTGGAGCTTTTTTAGCAGCCGGTTTTTTGGCGACAGCCTTCTTAGGGGCAGCCTTTTTAGTGGCAGGGGCTTTAGCGGCAGATTTTGCGGCTTTGGCTAGCTGACTCTTTTTTCGAGCGGCTTTGTTCTTGTGAATAACACCTTTTTTGACAGCTTTATCGATGCTGCTCTGAGCGGCACTTTGCTTCTTTTTAGTATCCTTACCAGTTGTTAAAGAGTTTTGGAAGGCTTTAATGGCACTTCTAAAGGTTCGTTTAGTTTTAGTGTTGCGAGCCGTAGCTTTGCTAGCGACGCGAACGCGCTTTTTAGCTGATTTGATAATTGGCATGAATATCCTTAGAACATTAGTTGTTTATACAATGCAGACCACTATACCGGACAGCTCTGTTCTTGTAAAGAAAGCAGTAGACAAAACTAACCGGTAGTGGTAATCTTTTGGTATACATTCTCTAAAACAAAAAACAGCGTAAAAAAATATGGACCAGAACGCTCGACAACAAATTATTGACCGCTTAAAAGAAGCCAACAATGTGCTAATTACTGTTAGTGCCAACCCGTCGGTTGACCAATTGGCGGCCTGTATTGGTATCACGTTAGTCCTCAACCACTTAAAAAAACATGCTACCGCTGTATTTAGTGGGGCGATACCATCAACTATTGAGTTTCTAAAGCCCGAAGCGACTATCGAAAAGAACACCGACAGTTTGCGGGACTTCATTATTGCTCTCGATAAAGCCAAAGCCGACAAGTTGCGCTACAAGGTAGAGGATAAGGTTGTCAAAATCTTCATCACTCCTTACAGAACAAGTCTTTCTGATAAAGACCTCGACTTCAGCCAAGGTGATTTTAATGTTGACGCCGTTTTGGCACTGGGCGTGCACGAAAGAAGTGAACTTGATCAGGCGATTGTTGCCCACGGCCGAATTCTGCATGATGCCACAGTTATATCGGTCAACAATAAGGACCAGGGAAACTTGGGCGCAATCAACTGGGTAGATCTTAACTCCAGCAGTTTGTCAGAAATGTTAGCCCTTTTGACCAAGGGTCTTGTAACCGAAGCGATTGATGGTCAAATGGCAACAGCCTTTATGACTGGAATCGTCGCCGAAACCGACCGCTTTAGCAATGATAAAACTAGCCCCCAGACTATGTCGCTGGCCTCGGAGCTTATGAGCGCTGGAGCCAACCAGCAACTAATTGCCAGCAAGCTAGAAGACAAGCAGCCAATTCCAGTAAAAGATGCCGTTACCGATGAGGCTACTCAAGATGATGTCGATGATGGTACGGGTTTGTTGCAGATTTCTCACCAAGAAACTGATAAGAAGCCAGCTAAAACCGAGACCCCAGAAGCAGTTTTGCCAGCTCCAGTTGAAGAACTACCGGTTTCGGAACCAGTTTCTAAACCAGAGGAAAAAGTCGAAGACAGCAATGACCTACTAGGCGAAACTCCCAAAAGCATGATTAACCCGCCAATTATGACTCATGCCACCGCCATCGGTTCGGCAGTTGATAGAACCCCAGCATCTACCACTAACGATAGTCCTAAACCAACCGGCAATATGGCCTGGCAACCGCCTAGCTTAGGCGGTCAGCTGACTGCTAATAGTCAGCCTGAGCATCTTCAGAATGAGCCGTCTACGGACCCTTTCTCACTGTCGTCAGCTAATAGCCAGACACCACCACCGCCAATCCTGAACCGACCAACCAGCCTGTCGGGAGAACCGGTTAGAAGTGTTGGTACCACTTTGAGTGGCATCGAAGAATCAGTGTCGAGCCCACATTTAGATGAAAAACCGCTGGCCGATACGACTGAGCCTAAAGCTGAGGTAATCGAAGAAGCTCGCGAAGCTGTTGACGAGGCAATCTCGGCTCAACCCACCAACGCGCCACTTAACCCCTTAGAACGCTTAAATGCCTCGCCGGCTGTCGATCTAAACCCGCCAGCCAATCCAACTCCGTTTGGCGCTCCGCCAAATACCAATGGCGTAAACCCTAATATCCCAACTAGCTTATTGCCGCCTAGCCAGCCAACCGACCCAACGGCTAGCGTCGGTGATCCAACGGCTCCGCCACCGGTACCACCGCCGATGCCAATGCCCCCATCTCAGTAATGAATGGCTACTTACTTATCGATAAACCGCTAAACTGGACTAGTTTTGATGTGGTTAACAAAATTCGCCATATTATTCAGGATTCAGGCCTCAATACCACCAATAAAAAACGTTTTCCAGTTGGTCATGCTGGCACCCTAGACCCTTTAGCAACTGGCTTGATGATTGTTATGCTCGGTGACTACACCAAAAAAGCCGAGGAATTTACCAAGCTCGATAAAACTTACCAAGTTACGGCAAGTTTGGGTCAAACCAGTACCACAGGTGATGAGGAAGGGGAGAAAACTACAGTTTCCTCTGTAGAACCTCCAAAAAATGCTGTTATGGCCGCTTTAGAGCAGTTTAAGGGTGAAATTAGCCAAGTTCCGCCTATTTACTCGGCCGTAAAAATAGATGGCAAGCGTGCCTACAAAATCGCCCGAGACGGCAAAGTACCAGAAATGAAGTCACGGCTGGTTAAAATTTACGAAATTACTGATGTTGAGTACAAATATCCCGAGCTTTCATTTACCGTTGCCGTGTCGAGCGGGACTTATATCAGATCATTGGTTCAGGACATCGGCGAAGTTCTTAAAACTGGTGCCTACACCAGCCAGTTACGCCGCACTAAAATCAGTGATTTTGATATCAAAGAGGCTCTACCTGTAGACAGATTAAGCTCAGAGTCAATTTATCAAAGCCTACAAGTAAGCAACTGAACAAAAAAGTTGTTTTAGGGTTGATAAACAGGGGCGAGTCTGCTATAATTGGGTCTAACGTCATCACCAACCTCTAACTGTTATCAAAGGAATAAGGAAATACATGATTACAACCGAGAAAAAAGCTACTATCATCAAAGATTTACAAACCAACCCCAAAGACACTGGTTCACCAGAGGTACAGGTCGGTATTTTGACTAGCCGCATCGCCGAGCTAACTGAGCATCTTCAAACCAACAAAAAAGACCACATGGCTCGCCGGGGACTTTTGCAGATGGTTGGCCAACGCAAGCGCCTACTCCGTTACTTAGCTAAAAAAGACAGCAACAAATACCTAGAAATCACCGAAAAGCTTAAAATTCGCCGCTAATTTGCGTAGACTGGCGCGGCCGCGTCGTGGCCGCCCAAGCTTGTGCACATTAAAAAGCTCACTAACATTGGTATTGGTTGTACAGTAACAGATCTTACTTGGCACACCCGCACAAGAGGCCATTTATAGATTTGCCCCGTGCAACCAACACTACTCCCCGAAAGGACACTATGGGACAAACCATTAACCCAACTGGTAAACCAATTATTAAAGTCGAAACCGAGCTATGCGGACGCACCCTCAGTCTCGAAGTCGGCCGCTTAGGCTTTAGAACCACTGCTTCAGTCGTGGCTCGTTACGGTGATACCGTAGTTTTAGCCAGCACTATGGTTGGTGCTAAGCCTTTGCAGGGCTTCGATTACTTTCCATTAAGCATTGATTACGAAGAGAAGATGTATGCTGCCGGTAAGATTAGCGGCAGTCGTTACATTAAGCGCGAAGGTCGCCCTAGTGACGATGCTATCTTGATTGGTCGCATTATCGATCGCCCAATCCGCCCACTATGGCCAAAAGGCTATAGGCACGAAGTTCAGGGTGTGGCCAGCGTCTTAAGTATGGATCCAGACTTCCGCCCCGACATGGTGGCTATGATCGCCCTTAGCGCCGCCTTTATGCTAACTGGCGCGCCATTTGACGGCCCTGTGGCTGGTTTGCGTGTTGCCATGGTTGACGGCAAGTTTAAAGCCTTTGCCACCCCCGAAGAACTCGATGGTAAACTCGACCTAGTTGTAGCCGGTACCGAAAACGGTGTCATGATGGTCGAAGCTGGTGCTAACGAAGCCACTGAAGAAGAAGTTCTTGAAGGCATCGCTTTTGCACAGAAGGCTATGCAACCAGCGATCAAGTTGCAACAAGAACTAGCCAAAAAGGTTGGCGTAACGGAGCAAGACTACCAACTTAGTTTGCCTGATACTGATATACAGCAACGGGTTGAAACTTGGGTAGCTGGTAAATTAGGTGCCGACTTGCGCCGGGCATATCCAGAACGCAACGACTTAGTTGCCAAACTGCGTGACCAAATGAAGGATCACTTCGTCGAAGAAATTGGCGAGGAAGCCTACGGTGAACTTAAAAACGAATACAATGATGCCTTCCAACTGGCCCTTCATAAAGATGTCCGTCAGGGCATTGTCGAAGAGGGGATTCGCCCCGACGGTCGTAAGTTAACCGAAGTTCGCGAACTCAGCAGCGAAGTTGGCGTGTTGCCACGAACCCATGGTTCAAGCATCTTTACTCGTGGCTTAACCCAAGCTTTAAACATTGTTACAGTTGCACCGTTAAGTTACGTACAACTGATCGACACCATGGAAAAAGAGGGCGAACGCCGCTATTTCCACCACTACAACGCTCCTGGCTATACCGTTGGTGAAGTTAAGCGACTCGGAAGCCCAGGCCGCCGCGAAATTGGCCACGGTTACCTAGCCGAACGTGCTCTAGCTGCTGTATTGCCAACCGAACTAGAATTCCCATATACCATCCGTTCCGTCACCGAAATTATGAGCCAAAACGGTTCAACCAGCATGGCGGCAACCTGTTCTAGTTGTTTGGCATTACTCGACGCCGGTGTGCCTCTTAAAGCCCCGGTCAGTGGTATTGCCATGGGTCTGATGATGAACGGCGACAAGCCCATCATCTTAAGTGACATTGCCGATGCCGAAGACTTTGCTGGCGATATGGACTTTAAGGTAGCTGGTACCGAAAAGGGTATTACTGCACTTCAGATGGACATGAAGGTTCATGGTTTGCCAATAGAAGTGCTCAAGCAAGCTTTGGAGCAGGGTAAGGACGGCCGTAACCACATTCTCAAGCATATGATTACGACTATAAGTAAGCCGGCTGAGATGAGCCCATATGCGCCTCGTGTCGAGTCAATTCAGATTAACCCAGATAAAATTCGTGAAGTGATTGGCAAGGGCGGCGAAATGATTAATCGCATCATCGCCGATACTGGTGCCGAGATCGACATCAAGGATGACGGTTTGGTCTTTATTGCTAGCCCTAACAAAAAGTCGATTGACGCTGCTAAAGAGTTTATCCAAAACCTAGTTGCCGAGCCTGAAGTTGGCAAGATTTATACCAAAGCCCCAGTTAAAACAGTCATGGACTTTGGTGCGTTTGTCGAAATAATGCCCGGTAAAGATGGTCTAGTTCATGTCAGTGAACTTAAAGAAGAGCGTGTTGAGCGTGTCAGTGATGTCGTGAAAGAAGGCGACTTAGTTGATGTAAAACTGCTGGCCATCGACGATAAAGGCCGTCTACAACTATCCATGAAGGCAGTTGCCAGAGAGCTCAAAGATAAGAAAGGCTAAACAATGAACATCGTTAAGGCGTTTGATAACTGGCATAAAACTCGCCGTGGCTATGCCACTATGGCAACTATCGAGTTGGCACTAGCTTACTTAATTGGCTCACGGGCATTGGATACTGGTAGCTGGTGGCAGTATGGCTTTACGCTACTGCTACTTATCGGCGGTATCCAGAATGTTATCCAGTTTATTAGAAAAAAATGAATCAAGACAAACTCAACAAACTAAAAGCCCAAATCCTTGCCGATAAGGTTTGCCCAGAACTAGCCGAAACCGCTACGCAGTTAGTCATGGGTGAGGGCAACCCGGATGCCAATATTGTATTCATCGGCGAAGCACCGGGCAAAAATGAGGATATCAAAGGTCTGCCGTTTGTCGGCGCCGCCGGTAAGTTTTTAGACGAAATGCTTGGGGCGATTGACCTCAAGCGGGAAGACATTTACATTACTAACATTGTTAAATACCGACCCCCCAATAATCGTGATCCGTTGCCGGAAGAGAAGGCAGCTTTTCTGCCCTACTTGCAGCAACAGATGGCGATTATTCAGCCAAAACTAATCATTACTCTCGGTAAGCACAGCATGGAGTGCTTTCTACCAGGGCTAAAAATTAGTGATGTACATGGCCAGCCGCAGCGCAAAGCTAAGCAGGTTTACCTGCCACTTTACCACCCGGCCGCAGCGCTTTATAACGGCGGATTACGTCAAACCCTACTCGATGACTTTGCCACTATTCCGGCAATAATCGAAACTTTATAAGAAACTAAATAACAAATCTCTAAAAAGGAGAAAATAATATGCAAACAACTAAACCAAGACCACCAAGACCGCAAGGTTCCGACGATAGCCAGCCTAAACGGCCGGCCCAAAGTCGCGGTGGCAACAACCGCAAACCAAGCCCTAATTCGGCCGGTAGCGGCAGTGGCCGTAGTGCCAGCCGAGGCGCCGCAATTCGCGCCCAGCGTCGTTCACAAGACGATGCTCAAAAGATTGCCAACAAGTATTTGCCTAGTGCTACCAAGACTAGCGACAAACCGCGCCGTGCGCCAATGATTGACGACGGACCACAAGTAAAAATCATCGCTCTTGGTGGCCAAGATGGTGGTGGCTCAAAGAATATGATTATCATGGAGTATCTAAACGATGCCATTATCATGGATTGCGGTAACGACCTTGGTGTCGATTTGCCAGGTATCAACTATGGTATTGCCGACACCACCTATCTAGAAACCATAAAACATAAACTTAAGGGCTACGTTATTACCCATGGTCACTTGGACCACATTGGTGGCTTACCACATATCCTGCCGATGTTCCCAGCCCCAGTATATGGTAGCCGTTTTACAATTGGACGGGTCGAAGAAATCTTCCAGAACTTCGGTCTACCGCAACCTGATGGTTTTGAACTTAAAACTGTCGTTATGAATGAAGACAATCACGAACGCCTCAAGGTTGGCGAATTTTTCGTTGAACTAGTTAGGATTACTCACTCTATCCCTGGCTCAACTTGTATAGTTGTCGATACGCCAGTCGGCCGGATTATTAACACCGGTGATTTCCGTTTAGACCCCAATCCGCTCGATCATGAGCGTAGTGATATTGAGCGCCTCAAGGAGCTGGGTGACGAAGGTGTCCTAGCGCTCTTAAGTGAGAGTACTACTACCGAACGCCCTGGCCGAACTCCTAGCGAAAGCACTATCGAACAAAGCTTCATCGACATTATGAATCAAGCCCCAGGCCGTATCTTTATCGGCTTGTTCTCAACCAACATGAACCGCGTCCAGATGATCATTAACGCTGCCGTCCAAAACGGTCGCAAGGTGGCTATGGATGGCCGTAGTATGGTTAGTACCCTCGAAATGGCTGTCCGCCTCGGCTTTGCCAAGATTCCTAAGGGGACCTTTGTACCAATCGCCGCTGTTGGCACTATGAAAGACGAAGAAGTTGTAGTGGTCTGTACTGGTTCACAAGGTGAGCCAAACTCAGCCCTGCAACGAATGAGTAACGGCGAACACCGCCACGTTAAACTTAAAGAGCAAGACACCGTAATCTTGTCTAGCACACCAATCCCTTACTCTGGTAACGATGCGCTAGTTCGTTCTATGGTAGACGACCTCTATCGTAAGGGTGTACACGTATTCCGTCACGAAACGCGCGAAATTGATGGCTGCGGCCCATTGCACGTATCTGGTCACGCTAGTATCGATGAGTATAAAGACATGATTGACTTTACTAAGCCAAAATTCTTTATGCCAATTTATGGTGACTTTACGGCCAAGCGTCAGCACATCGAGATTGCTGTCGAACAGGGGATACCTCGTAAGAATACTTTGAACTTTGATAACGGTGATGTTGTTGCCCTAACTGCTGACCACATGCAAATTATTGCCGATGTACCGCACGGTATCATTTTGGTCGACCAGACTGGCACAATTGTAAACAACGTAGTAGTTAAAGACCGCCTGATGCTGGCCGAGGAAGGCTTTGTGTCAATCATTCTTACGGTTGATCGTAAGTCTGGTAACTTACTAACAAGCCCAGATATCATCAGTCGCGGTTTCATCTATATGCGTGACTCTGAGGAGTTGATGAACGATTTCCGAACCGAACTGCGCCGAGCAGTCGGTCAACGCTTTAAGCGGATTGACCTCGATCGCTTCAAACAGGAGATTAAAGAGCACGTTACTCACTTCCTGTATGAAAAAACCGGTCGTTCACCAATCGTCATACCAGTAGTTAATGTTATTGGCGGTGGTAAGCCAGATGGTAAGCCAAGCGCTAACCGAGGTAGTCGTCCGGCGCCGGCCAACGCTACAGAAGACGAGTCTCAGCCGACAACTGAAACTGCCCAATCTCAAGAAGACAGTGCTGCCGAACAACAAAAGCGTTTCCAGGCCATGCGGGCACGTTTACTCGGTACTGACCAACCCGACTAGCCATTGACAAACGTTGTAATAATTGCTATAGTATAGCTATGATACAGCACTATTTTGTTGAACACGGTCATTCCGAAGAGGCTCTCGAAGCCTCTTACGGTGATCCTGAGCTAGCTGATTTATATGCTGCTAAGGAGTGGCTAAAAGGTTTCCCTCCAGCCGAGATGCACGGTGATACCACGGAGATCTGGGCAGAAGGCGTCTACCATGACATCGAAGCGGCGATTGCGACTCGCGAGGACGCCGCTCGACAGAGATTCGCGGCCATTTTGGACGGGGAGAGCCGCAACCTTAGTCGTCAGATTTTGAACCCCACCCAACCCCCGCAAAACAGATAAAAGTGATATAATCAAAACAGTTATGGCAAAAAAGAAAAAAGCAGCAAGTAAAAAGAAAAAAGTCGAAGTTACCGAACCGTCACCGTTCTGGGCCTATACCGGTGCAGTCCTAATGATTATAACGGCTCTATTCCTATTGATTGGCGGCTTTGGGACGGGCGGCAGTTTACCGCAAACGCTATTCCACGCTGCTTACTGGACACTTGGCTGGGCAGCCTGGCTGGCGCCAGTCGCTTTAGTATTTTTTGGTGTTCACAAATTTGTTAGCGAAGATCGCCAAATCCCATTGGCGAAATTTGTGAGTATGTTGGCTTTTGTATCGCTCAGTGCAGCCTGGCTAACTGTCGCTTTTGCGGTCAAATCTAATGACACATTCAGTGGTGGCCATGGCGGCGTAGTCGGCCAAGGCCTGGGCATGACTCTGTTAAATATCCTCGACCAGATCCCCGCCAGCCTATTATTTATAGTCTTTGGAGTTCTGGCCTTCTTTTTTGCTTTTGGAATTTCACCGCGCGTAATTTTGGGTATCGGAAACTTGTTCAAACACAGAGAAGGCGATGACGAGCTAGCCGAACTGAAGCAAAAAGCTGAGCCAAGCAATTTCAAACTGAATGAAGGCGTGCCGGTCGAGCATCATAACCCAGCTCGCATGAGCAGCTTCCGTAACTCGGCTCAAAAGGTAGCCCCAAGCGAAAACCACGAAGCCCTAACGACGGCTAGTGACCCAGATTGGAAGTACCCATCACTCAGCCTATTAAACCAGAAACAAGACAAGGCCGATGCTGGTGATATCGAGGGTAATGCCAAGGCAATTAAGGACTCGTTTAAACACTTTAATATAGATGTAGAGATGGAAGGTGCTAATATTGGGCCCCGTGTGACTCAATACACCCTGAAGCCGCCAACCGGTGTTAAATTGACAAAGATTGTGGCGTTAGAGAACAACCTAGCACTCGATTTGGCGGCACACTCAATTCGTATCGAAGCTCCAATCCCTGGCAAACGAGCCGTCGGTATCGAGGTACCAAATGTTAAGCCAGCCACAGTTCGCATGAGTAGTTTATTAACTACCAGTGAGTGGCAGGATGTTAAAGGGCCATTGGGCTTTGTAATTGGCAAAGATATCGCTGGTGTGCCGATTGTCGGTGACTTGGCCAAAATGCCTCACTTGCTAGTGGCTGGTCAAACTGGTTCCGGTAAGTCTGTCATGATTAACGACATCTTAACTAGTTTGTTGTATCGAAATAGCCCGTCAGACTTAAAGCTGATTTTGGTTGACCCTAAGCAAGTTGAACTAACTCCCTATAATGATATTCCACATCTCTTGACTCCGGTTATTAACGAACCCGAAAAGTGCATCAGTGCTCTTAAGTGGGCCGTTGCCGAAATGGAGCGCCGCTTAAAAACTATGGCTGGTGTTAACCGTCGTAATATCGAAGAATATAACAATCTTAAAAAAGAAGAAGGCATGCCTTATATTGTTATCGTGATTGATGAGTTGGCTGATTTGATGATGGTGGCCGCCCGCGACGTTGAAGCTTTAATTGTGCGCTTAGCTCAAAAGGCTCGAGCCGCCGGTATTCACCTTGTGTTAGCCACACAGCGCCCGTCAGTTGACGTTATTACTGGTCTTATTAAAGCTAACGTACCTGCCAGGATTGCCTTTACGACAGCCAGCCAAATCGATTCGCGCACAATTATCGATCAAATGGGCTCCGAGAAATTACTGGGGCGCGGTGATATGCTGCTGTTAACATCTGAAATGCCCAAGCCAAAACGTGTTCAAGCGGCCTTTATCGAAGACGGCGAAACCATGAAGGTGACTGATTTCTTACGTATGCAGCGGCCACCACAATACGACGATGAAGTTGTCAGCCAGCCAGTTCAGTTGAATGGCAAGGGTGGTGTCGTGGCCGACTTTGGTGCCAACGAAGCCGATGACGATATGTTCCGTGATGCCGTACAGGTGGTTATTGACGGCAAAAAAGCCAGCACCAGCCTCTTACAACGCCGCTTACGGGTAGGTTACGCCCGTGCGGCTCGGATTATTGAATCAATGGAAGAACAGGGAATTGTTGGCCCAGCTGATGGTGCTCGTCCACGCGAAGTTTTGGTGAGTTCTATCGAAGAAGTCTTCCCGCCAGCCGCAGCCGCTCCAGCACCCGTTGGAAAGCCTGATGTGTACGACGAAATCCCTATTGACGGGGAAGACGAAGCTCTAGACGAATAACCTCGGCTGCGTTAAACTGTTAAACATAAAGGGTAACAAGATGAGGGTCTATTTAGGCTAATGGCAAGACTTCCGAATCCAGGAGCAGACAGTGGTCAATGGGGAAACGTCCTCAATGACTTTTTAGGTGTCGCCCATAACGCCGATGGAACGCTTAAAGACACGGCTTTTGTGGCAGATGGTTCAATCACAACCGTAAAATTAGCTGATGGGGCCGTTACGAACCTAAAGATTGATCCGGCTCTCATCGACCCCGCGGCCGGAGTAGCTGGTTTACGTACCCTCGGTAACGGAGCCAACCAGGCTATGCCTGGTAATGCCACGGTGACACCAGGGGCGCATGCAGCCAGCCATAAAGGCGGCGGTAGTGACCCTATAGACACCGCTACCACTACTGTGGCTGGACTGATGAGTGGGGCAGACAAAACCAAGCTCGACGGGGTAACTGCCGGAGCTGACGTTACCAACGCTACCACCGTCAATGCGGCTGGTGCGGTTATGGAATCTGACACCTCAACAGCAGCTATGCAGTTTGTGATTGATGAAGACAGCATGGTCAGTAACTCTGCTACTAAAGTACCGACCCAACAAAGTGTTAAAGCATATGTTGATGCTACCGGCAACGGTGATGTGTCTGGCCCTGGTGTCGTTATTGCTGACAATTTGGTGTCGTTTAGCGGTACCACCGGTAAGATTATTAAGGACTCTGGCAAAGCTGCTCCAACGGGTGCCATTGTCGGTGACAGTGATGCGCAAACTCTTACCAACAAATCTATTAGTGGTCTAACTAATACGATCACTAACTTGCCAAATGGTGCACTGACTAACAGTACCGTGACGGTTGGGTCAACCTCAATTGCCCTTGGTGCCACTGCTGCCACGGTAGCTGGTTTGACGCTCACCACGCCAACTATCGCCAGTTTTACCAACGCCCAGCACAACCATACCAATGGCGCTGGTGGTGGGCAGATTACGGACGCTGCCTTATCTACTCAAGTCAGTGTTGCCAAGGGTGGAACAGGTAACACCACTGCTACTACGGCCTATGGCTTACAAGCCGCTGGAACTACCGCTACGGGAGCTCACCAAACCCTCGCCACGGGTAGCAGCGGGCAGATATTAAAATCTAATGGCGCTAATGCCTTACCAACCTTCCAAACCGGAGCCCCAACTGATGTGGGACTCGATCAAGTTAATAATACAAGCGACGCCAACAAACCAGTTTCGACCCTTCAAGCTGCTTCCATCGCCACTAAACCAACCTGGCTAGGATCTGGCTTGAACGCCAGTCGTCCAGCCGCTAGTGCTGGCGCCGGTTTATGGCTTTCAACCGACATTAATGGCGGTACTCAGTACTATTCTAATGGGACCACCTGGTCGCAGCTGGGTGCAGGGGTATTAGACAGTGGTGGTCAGGAATTGGCATACATTGAACTTAATGCTTTTCCTACTACAGGAAATGCCTGGAGTGCCAAGGATGGTTTTGGTGGACAGACAAGGGCTTTTACAGCTGGTACGCCACAGGATATTACTAACTTTCAGGTTTCCTGGACACCGACTGACACCAGGCCGGTTGAGGTAAAAGTAGTTATCTCACAGATAACAATCCCGACGGATGCAGCCATAGCGGCCTGTCGAGTAATGGTAGACAACGGCGGCGGTGGGGGTTATATATTGGTTGGTCAACAAAATCTCACTGCTTCTGCGACTCCTACGACAGTGCGATTTGACCTATCGACCCGCTTGCCAAATGGTTCTCAGACTCTTACTGTCGGGGTAGCTGCGTCGGTAAAAGTGCAGCTTTTCAGCACTACAAGTATCACGCTGACTGGTTACGCGGGCTCTGGTGCACTCGGAAACTTCTATCCATACATTCAGGTTATTCGTAGATGAGCGGTTATAGAGTAGAGGCCCTCAATAATAACACTGTCATAATTGAACGTCGCGAAGGTGCCTTGAAGACGCTTCCAGCCGTAATTTACATGCATGGTGGGGCTGGCGCAACCGGTGATGCAATTAGCATTATGACTACCTCTGGAACGGGTGTCGGCAGGAATTACGAGTACACTGTTTTTAAAACGATTGCTGATGCTGGTTACCGCGTTATTGCTCCTGCCCTTGGGGCCTGGTTTGGAGCGACGCCTGGCCAAGACATCATTGACAGTACGTACACGCGGCTGCAAACAGATGGCTTTCCCACCAAGGTCCATCTTATGGGAGGAAGCGCGGGAGCGTGTTTAACCTTAAATTGGATGTGGCGCAACGCCAGTAAAGTCGCTGGTGTTTTTATTTTTGTGCCACTTGTAGACGTAGAGGCCCTATACAACCGCGATACTGGCTTTCATGCCTCAATTGAGGCTGCCTATGGGCATGTGCCAACTCAAACAGACTACGACAACTTTGATCCCTCACATAATCATGCCAACATTCTGCCACAAGCCAGCAAGATTAAGGTTTGGTACGGGACTGCCGATACAGTTATACCGACCGGGACGCCACAGACATTTATCTCAGCAATCGGCTGCGCAAGTACGCAAACTGGCGCCAATCACTTTAATGGCTATGACCCACAGTTCTGGGACTTACAAGAACCGATTGCCTGGTTCAATAGTCATCCCTAAAAAATCCATTATAATTGATGTTTAAGGCTAAGTAGAACGGCAGATACAGCCTTTGTCTTATTTTTGAGGTGCTATATACTATTAGCATAAGGGATAACTAAAGGGCAACGCAGGGCTAATGGCACGACTACCGAATCCAGGAGCAGACAGTGGTCAATGGGGAAACATTCTCAATGACTTTTTAGGTGTTGCCCATAATGGTGATGGAACTCTCAAAGATATTGGTATTATTGCCACCAAAGCTCCGATTGCCGGCCCAACCTTTACTGGCCATGTAACCGTTCCCACGCCAACCGATACTACCGATGCAGTTACTAAGGCCTATGCCGATTCTATTGCTTCGGCTGGTGCTCCTGATGCCACGGCTGGCACTAAGGGTATTCTTCAGTTAACGGGTGATCTGGGTGGTACAGCTGCTTCGCCAACCGTACCAGGGCTCACTAGTAAGGTGAACACCACTCGAACGGTGAACGGGCATGCCCTCAGTGCTGATGTTACGGTTACCAAAGGTGATGTTGGTCTCGGTAACGCCGACAATACCAGCGATGCCAACAAACCTGTTAGTACTGCTACCACCACCGCTTTAGGTCTTAAAAAGACCGACTCCATGACCACCAACAAACTCCTCGGTCGTGGTACCGCCGGTACTGGTGTCATTGAAGAGATTACGCTTGGTACTAACTTGTCTCTAACAGGGACTACCCTCAATGCAGCCGGCGGAGCTGGTACCACTAACCTGACTACAACTGCGGCCCCAACCACCGTCACGATTAACTCTGATACTGGTACCGATGCGGCGATTGCTGCCGCTGACGTTACCAATGCCGGGCTCTTTTTGCCAGCTGAGAAAACTAAACTAGCTGGCATTACCACTGGAGCTGACGTTACCAACGCCACCACCGTTAACGCGGCTGGTGCGGTTATGGAGTCTGATACCACCACTGCAGCCATGCAGTTTGTAGTCGATGAAGACAACATGGCAAGTGACTCGGCCACCAAAGTGCCTACGCAACAGAGTGTCAAAGCCTACGTCGATGCCAATGGCAATGGGGATGTTACTGGCCCAGGAACAGCTGTGGCTGACAATATTGCGACCTTTAACGGTACCACCGGAAAGATTATTAAAGATTCTGGCAAAGCTGCCCCAGCTGGCACGATTGTTGGTACCACTGACACCCAGACCTTGTCTGGTAAAACCCTGACCACGCCTACTATTGCCAGCTTTACTAACGCTCAGCACAACCACACTGATGCTGCTGGTGGGGGGCAATTAACTGATGCTGCTCTATCTGCGCCCGTTACCGTACCAAAAGGCGGTACTGGTAACACAACTGCAACAACCGCTTACGGGTTACAAGCTGCTGGTACGACGGCTACCGGGGCACACCAGACCCTACCTACTGGTGCTACAACGGACCTACTGGTTGGCGGTGGAGCTTCGGCTCTACCAGTATGGACTACTGCCACCGGTACAGGTGCTCCCGTGCGGGCAACCACTCCAACGGTTACTTCACCAGTCTTGAACACCGGTGTCTCTGGTTCCGCCATCTCTACGGACGGTACCTTAGCTGCTAACAGCGACACCTTATTGGCCAGCCAGAAAGCTACGAAGACCTATGTCGATACCTTGGTTGGTACGATAACGGTCACCACCGTTGCTACCACCTATTCGATTCTCACAACTGACCGTATTATTTTGGCTAACACTACCAGTGGTGGTTTCACTGTTACTTTACCAACTGCTGTTGGTGCAACCCGGGCCTACACAATTAAAAAGATTGCGGCTGCCAACACACTAACAATTGCCACAACTTCCAGCCAGACAATTGATGGAGGCACTACTATAGCGATCACTGCTCTCGATGAAGCGATTACGGTAGTTAGTGATAATGCCAACTGGAGGATTATCTAAATGCCTCGGGTAGCGGTTTCGAACCGACCAAGAGTACTCAGTTATTACAATTTTACCGGAGCGAGTCCCCGAGTTGAAGTTAGGGGTCATGCTGGCATGGTGATTAGTAGCGATCTTGACTTGCAGGTATTGTTTCAACGAACTGTCGGTACCGAAATCGGCGTCTTAATCGCTCGGCTTGGAGTCGCCACCAATACATACGGTTTCTATGTTAACCTTGCTAACAACACTACGAATACAATCAATTACCGGTGGAGTCCAACAGGTGCCTCGGCTGGTCTTATTTCTAAGTCATCGACGGGGACTTTTCCTATGCCAACCGGAACACCAGTTTGGGTACGAGTAACTCACGATGTAGATAATGGGGCGTCAGGCAATGATGTCCGCTTCTACCGGGGTGTTTATAATGGTACGGCCAATCCGCCTACAACTTGGACGCAAGTCGGTTCTACGGTTACAACGGCCGGTACTACCTCAATCTTTAACCCAACCACACAAGGTGCATCAGTTGGATCCTATTGGAGTGGAGGATTTGGCGGTTTAACGGCCGGTGCCCGAATTTATCGAGGTATTGTTAAAGATGGCATTGATGGTCCGATTGTCGTTGACATTAACCCAACTAAGCGCCCACCATTTGTCTTCGGATCACTACTTTTTCTTGACGATTTGAGCACCACCGTTCCTCTGAATAATATACTCGGGGATATATCGGGTGGAGTGGCGTATGCAAAGACCCGAGTAACCGCTAGTGGTAGAGTGAGTGCACCGTGATTAGTAATGTTACAATACAAAGCATAAGTGAAAGAGTAATGGGGAATATATAATGACGTACCAGCCAAAAAATGCCAATGGTCAGGCAACGATGGCCAACTCAACGCCAATGGTTATTGCCAGCGATCAAACGACCATTCCGGTTACTGAGCAATTAGCACCGGCTTACGAAGATAACGCCAGTGGTGTGGCTGCTGTTCAGCACAAGCCAATTATCTCCGCCCTATATTCTGGTACACCATTTCAGGCCTCTCTAACGAGTGTGGCTATATCGGCCAAGGCGGCCCCCGGTAACCTACTATCGGTTCGAGTTAGCAATATTAATGCAGCAGTTCGCTACTTACAGATTCATAACAAGGCCAGTGCCCCAGCCAGCACTGAAGTACCAGTTATCTCAGTTCCGATTCCTGCCGGTAGTGCTACAGCGCCAGCCTTCGTTGAATTAGGGGCAAACTTTTTAGGTACTAATGGTTTGTCGCTGACAACCGGAGTAGCGATCGGTGTCAGTACGGCTGCGGCTACCTATACGGCTGCCACAACAACCGACCATGTCGTCAATGGAATGTACGTCTAAGGCAAGCGGAACGTGGCATATTTAAAACGCTGGCCTCATACTCCTAATTCGAGCGGTTTAGCTAAATGGCGGGCTGCTCGGGCAACAGCGGCTAGCGCCCCCATCGATGTATTTTACTACGGTAATTCACTAACCCAAGATGGAGGCTCGCCAACCCGTTTTATTCAGGGTGGTTATCCTAGTCATGTTGGTAACTGGATGAACGCCAAACTTGGCAAACAGCATGGGCAGGGCTTTGACTGCGCCCGAGTTACTGGGGGTGATCTACATTGGACGTACACCGATAACTCCGGACAATTTGCCACCTATAATCCTAGCGGTGGTGCATATACGCCAGGTGTATCTGGTCATCTGGGTGGCTTTGGATTGTGGGCCTGTGCTCTGGTGCCAACTGATGTGATGACGTATACCAACGTCATGGACCGCTTTGATATTTTGTACATAAAAACTAAAACCTTTGGGACGACGATCGAAGTACGAATTGATGGTGCTCTGCAAGGTTCGTTTAACACCCAGGACGCGAGCCAAACCGGAACCACCATCAATAACTGGGACGCCTCTAATACCTGGACCAGCGCTGCGTTGACTAATGGATCTCACACTGTAACGCTCACCAACACCGGATCAGGATCAAATGTGGCCTACATCGAGGGCATATTTGTTTACAATACTAATTACGACACTGGCTTCCGGATTTGGAATGGTGCTCACTCCGCTTACTGGGGAGCATATCAACAGGGATCTCCAAATAGTTACGACATTATTAAGAAGCGTCAGCCTGCTTTAGTTATTTGGGGGCACTTTTTTAACGACAAGAATACCGGGAATAACAGTGCTTATGGGACTGCCGCTGCAGATTTTATTTCTAAAGTACGCGCTTACAGCCCTAACACTGATATTTTGCTGACGACTGAGTGGCAGTGCCCTGGCTGGTCGAGTTCAGCCGCAACTTATACTGATATGCGAAACGCCGCTCTATACATCGGAGCAATCAACGGAATAGGCGTTATTGATCTTGGCGAATTTATTGAATCAGTAGGCTACAACGGTGCCTACACGGATCCTTTCAAATGGTTAAAAGCTGATGGCACTCACCAAGGTTCGGCCGACTCGTTCTTGCAGTGGGCCAAAATACACTACGCCTATTTAAATGATATGAAGCCACCGTCTCGACCGCAAGGCTACTAACTCTTTACAAACAGGGGTGAAAATAGTATACTAACGGAGTTATTAACTTCAGCTCATCACTCCTTAGTGTGGATGGGCGTTAACCAAAGGAAGGATCCTTTATTATGGCGCAATACGAAATTGCTGTGCTGTATCATCCCGATCTCGAAGTCGACCTGACCAAGGCCGAAGAGCGGGTCACCAAAATCTTTACTGATGCTGGTGCCAAGGTGACTGCTACCGACAACTGGGGTAAGCGCAAGCTTGCATACCCAATTGCCAAGAACGAGCATGCTGTCTACGTGTTTTACACGACAGAAATGCCCGGCGATGCAGTCAAAAAAATCGAGACCGCAATGAACATCACCGACGAAGTTATTCGCTACCAAATCGTTAAACCCGACTTGGCCGCGATTGCCAAAGCCGAAGCCCTCAAAGCAGAGAAAGCCGAAAAAGCTGCTGCTCGTGGTAGCCACGCTGACGACGATGATTCAGACGATTCAGACGAAAAATAAACAGTTAATTAAAAGTACAGAATGCTTGACCCTTCGCCTCGGCGAGGTTTAGGCTATAGATACTATTAGTTAAGCAAGACATAGGTCTTATAAGAAAAGAGGAGTACAGATATGGCACGGAGCTTTAACCAAGTCACATTAATGGGGAATTTAACCCGCGACCCTGAGCTACGTCAAACGCCAAACGGCCAAAGCGTATGTAGCTTTAGCCTGGCACTTAACCGCAGCTACAAGGGTAGTGATGGCGAATGGCAAGAGATGACCGATTATGTCGATGTCGTCGCCTGGGGACCGTTAGGTGAGCGCGTAGCGCAATATGTCACCAAGGGTCGCCCCGTACTCGTCAGTGGCCGCTTACAAAGCAGTTCTTGGGAACAAGATGGTAAGAAGCGCACCAAGGTAGAAGTTAACGCACAAGATGTGACCTTCCTCGGTGGACGTGGTGAAGGTGGC
>JBDSDR010000022.1:0-4991 GCA_039920385.1 Saccharimonadales bacterium (SeqCode) | reverse complement strand
TGTCAAAAATCTCTTAGTGGCAAATTCGATAATTATTGGGCTGCCTTCAGGCGAGGACACAGCAGCGATTGGCCAGACCGAATATACAATATGGGGGTCCGATATTAGCGGCGTTGTTAAAGGCGCTCGTGGTGACTATAATGTAAATATTAACAACAACTATGCCCATGACCTAGAAGCATCAGCGTATCATGGTGAATTCTTCTTCATGGGAGGTGGTCCTGGAGATTTGGTTGGCGGTGGCCCGGCCAATGTAACTGTTTCGAATAATTGGGCACGCGCTCAATCAGAAGGTGCTAACAGTGGTGCCGTAGCCCTTTTAAACGATTATGATGGTAGTGGCGTTTCAGTAACCCACAACTACTTAGATGGCAACGGTAATGGTGTGGGCTTCAGGGGCGGCGCTTATACCAATAAACCTGGGGAGTTTTTCTACAACGTAACCTTTAAAGATAATGTTGTTCAGACCAATAACGCTGGGCAATGGACAGTAGACGAGGTAAACGCCTGGTGTGACACCTGCCCAGGAATGGTTTGGGAAAACAACGTCGACGAAAATGGCAATGTTTATCCTGAGCCAACACCGATTAATGGCTAACGCGTGACGCACTAGTGAAAATGTCTTCACTGCTTTAGCGTGCTCAAACGAGCATAGTGCCGAGCATGGAAGAACCACGAATATACAGGGATTTTGACCTACCAACTAAGCACCTCGCCAGCAAGCGGCATTTTGTCCCGGCCAAAGCTCGCGACGAGGTCGAAATTGAACGCCGCCGCCAGCGTCAGCCCGGCGTATTAATAGCCGAGCAACAAGAAAGAGGCTTAGCCGTGGCTGGCTCAATCCTTAAACACCTAGCTAAACCAGATGGGGTAGGCTTTGCGGCGCGCATTTTGCCAGCGGCTGGTCTCAATACCGCTTGGTACCAATTTGCGCGCGGCGCCGAGTACGAAGTTATGCGCCGTCGGCTTAAACTTCCGTTTTTGGCAGTCCTGCCAAATTATCGACAATCATCCGAAGATATGCGTTACGACGCCGCCTGCCGGTTCGATGCCGCCCGCGCCAAAGGCGCCGAGCTAATCACGGCTATCGAAGGCCAGCTACCCAAAACTGAGCGCACTAAGCGCTCACTCGGCCGCATGGTCGGTACGGCTTCTTTGGTATTAGCTTGCGCCGAGTTAGGCGACCGCTTTATTGAGCAACCACTATCCAGTACCGACACTCAGTTATTAGTCCGCCAAAACAGCCTACGAGCACTTAACGATTCACGAACTTTAGAAGCAGAAATTGGCTTGCCACCATCCATCGCCCAACTATCCGATCCAGACAGCCACTTATCAGTTTTTTGGCGCCGAGAAGCCCCAACCGATGCTCTCAACGCTTATCACAGCGCCGTCGACCTACAACTAAGTTAGATTAAAAGTCTTTTCAATGAAGAACGGCTTATTGGCCACGTAAAGTTCACTTAAAACCTGCGTATTCGGCAGCATGTCTGGGCTCACAAAGTCGGGTTTTTGCTGCCAGTAATAATCTGCAAACTCATCGTTAGCTTTAAGCTGGCCGTTAGCATCGTCGCAAACCAGTAAATCGAAATGAATAAAGCTCTCGATATCATCACCCTGATAAGCCCGAAAGTAACCGCTACCTAGCACCTTAAATCGGCAGTCCAAACCGGTCTTTTGCAGACAGTCTTTTTGGGCAGTTGCAAGCACGCTCTGGTTAGCAACTGGATTACTATGCATAAAACCAGCTTTATCAATCAGCGGAAAAGTATTACGCCTATACAAAAGCCAGGCCCCATCACTTTTACGACGGATCACCAATATCAAAACCGAATCGGCCATATTAATAAATGATTTTTGGTTGTCAAGAACCCGTATACCTAGCCGCCGACCTTCGGCCGTTAGTTCATAGGTATTTTCATTTTTAGCGACATAACCAGCCGCCACAACTTTTTTAAGATGGTAGGTGAAAAGTTTATTATCGAGCACGTCTGGCTTAAGTTCGCTAAAGCGTAGCTTAGGTGTAAAGGCCAAGCGATAAACAATGTCACGCTGAATATAATGGTCAAGCATGGAGTTATTATATATTACACCCTACCGGAATTACCGCCAGCCGATAAACTTCACCGTGTGAACTAACCAAGTAAAAAGCCCAGTCTTTCGACTGAGCCTTTTACTTGGTGACCCCGGCGGGACTCGAACCCGCGATCTTCTGGATGAGAACCAGATGTCCTAACCGCTAGACGACGGGGCCGCGATGTAAGGAGTGTACCTTTCGTGCTTGTACGAAAGTAAACTCTTGCGAGCGGACACAGTATGCGTAGCATACGGGGCCGCAGGTCGGCTTTAAGACCGTCCCATACTACCACAACAGAGGTCAGCCAGCAACCCGCGCCCAAGAAGTTAATAATTGCAGTGAACAGGGGAGCGTGCCATAATGGTTATGGTATCTATGAATCACGTCTCAACTTCGATGCTACGCTGGGTTCGCTTAGCGTTTTTAGCCTATAGCCTCCACTTCCTAGTGGCCTATGGGTTGTTTGCGTTTGTTCTTGGTAAAGGTACCGATGGGTCTGGTACTTACATACCATTGATTGGCCTGCTTGTGGTAATCCAAATGATCTACGAAGCTTTCGCTCAAATTAAGTTATTCGAACGTTCGCCATGGGTTATTACCACCATTTCGTTCGCATTTGCCTTGCTCGAAACGGTCATTGCCATCCAGATTACTACCAGTACTCAGGGTTCGCCATACTATATAGGTATGGCTTTTTTGGCATTTATGGCTGGGGCACTCAGTGCGTACATTGCGCCGGGCATCATCTTCCTGCTGTTAATCGGCTTGGCGATGCGAATCGCTGGCCTCCAGTCAAATCCGGGCAGTCTAACAATTGATGCCGGCTTAACTGTTGTGGCCACTTTAGCTGGCGCCCTGGGCGTTTTATTCTGGCGACGTTATTATGTATCGCCGGAGGATGCTAAAAGTAGTGGTCTCACCAGCAAACTACGTCAAGAACAACTCAAATCAAATCTCATCATCGATGCCATCGATGATGGCGTAATCTTAGTCGATGCCAGAAAAACCATTCAGTTATTTAACCCAGCGGCTAGCCTAATGACTGGCTGGAAAGTTGACGAAGTTATAAATCTTGATTATAAGAGCGTGCTTAAACTGGTTGACGACAAAGCTCAACCGTACAACGACGACAAAGATCCATTTTCCCAGGTATTCAGTAAAGCCACCGCTGTCCATGACAACAACGCCACTCTCAAAAACCGTGACGACAAAAATGTGTCCATCACTATCAGTGCTTCACCCCTCAAAGACGCCCAAGACAACGTCACAGGAGTGATTTGTATCTTCCGTGATGTTAGCCAAGAAAGAACTGAAGAAAAGCGCAGCGCCGACTTTGTTAGCACCGCCAGTCATGAAATGCGCACTCCAGTAGCTGCCATCGAGGGATACCTAGCCCTAGCCCTTAACGACCGCGTCAGCACAATTGACAGCAAAGCCCGTGATTATCTGGTTAAGGCTCACGAATCTACCCAACACCTGGGGCGCTTGTTCCAAGACCTACTTACCAGTACCAAAGCCGAAGACGGCCGCCTAACTAACCATCCAACCGTCATCGAAATGAGTGAGTTTACCGAAAAAGTCGTTGAAGATTTGCGTTTTTCGGCCGAAAAGAAAGGCCTTCATATGGAGTACGTCATGGGCACCCCAGGAGGTAACAGTGTTAATGCCAGCAGTCAGGCAGTTAATAGTACTAAGGTTATTAAGCCGTTTTATTATGTCCACGCTGATGCCGAGCGTATCCGTGAAGTCATTACTAACTTATTCGATAACGCCGTTAAATACACCGAGAGCGGCACGATTACCCTTGGCCTGACTGGTAATGATGAAGTTATTCAGGTATCTGTCCATGATACTGGCCCCGGCATCCCGGCTGCCGACTTACCGCATCTTTTCCAAAAGTTCTACCGCGTCGATAGTACCGCCACCCGTACAATTGGCGGCACCGGTCTGGGTCTGTTTATTTGTCGCAAAATTATTGAGCTTTATGATGGCCGAATATGGGTTGATAGCAAGGTTGGCGAGGGCAGTACTTTCTACATTAATCTACCGCGCATTAGTAACGATAAGGCTAAGCAACTTCAAGCCGAAGAAGCTGTAACCATAGCCAGCCCGACAACAACCGTAACAAACCCAAGTACTTCATGATACAATTATCTCAAACCATAAGCACCATAAATAAGGGAACCTTCTTATGCCAAAAGTAATGCTCGTCGAAGATGATAATAACCTCCGGGAAATCTATGATGCCCGGCTAGTTGCCGAAGGTTACGAGATTGTTTCGGCCCATGATGGCGAAGAAGCGCTAGCCTTAGCAGTTAAAGAAAAGCCGGACTTAATTATTTCTGATGTTATGATGCCAAAATCAGTGGCTTTGATATGCTCGACATTTTGCGAAGTACTCCTGAAACCAAGAACACTAAGGTCATTATGATGACCGCCCTAAGCCAAGCCGAAGATCGCGCCCGCGCCGATAAACTCGGTGCCGATCGCTACTTGGTCAAATCACAAGTTACTCTTGAGGACGTTATAAAAGTAGCTCACGAGGTCTTAAATGACACTGGCCTACCAGTTGCACCACCAACCGATATTACTGCCGGACCAGCCCCAACACCAGCTGCTGCGCCAATTACTCCAACTATGACCAGCGACCAGCCAGTTGTAGCACCACCAGCCGAACCGGCTACCCCTGCCCAAACAACAGCGGTTCCTCCAGAGGCACCAGCTCCCACGCCAACACTGCCCAGTGAACCAGATCAAACAGCCCCAGCCGAACCAGCAACTGACACGCCAATGGTTGTGGCTACACCAGGGCAGCCAGTCACCGTAAGTACCGATGCTCCAGCCGAACCAGCAGTAACAGCTCCGTTCGTCGAGCCGACGGCCAGCGCCCCACCGCTACCTGAGCCATCAACCA
>JBDSDR010000021.1:0-18432 GCA_039920385.1 Saccharimonadales bacterium (SeqCode) | reverse complement strand
AATGACTTTGTTTTGACACCTAACCATAAGGCCGAAGTGAATGAATACCTACTGGCCGAGCCAAGTATTTATGTGTTGGGCGACAATGCCGACACCCAGTACAGCGGTGTTGCTCAGACTGCTCTATATGATGCTGTCTTTGTAGCTAACAATTTGCGACGCCAAGCTAATGGCAAAAAACCCAAGGTATACAAGCCTAAGCTACCAATTTACGTCACCCCAACCGGTCCGCACTGGGCGTCAGTCATTTGGGGCAAAGTTCACTTATACGGACGTTTAGGCTGGATCCTGCGTGAGGTTGCTGATTTGATTGCCTACCACGATTACGAACCATGGTGGCCAGCTACCCTGCGCTGGCGGGCTATGCGCGACACTCACGAATCATGCCCAATCTGTGGCCAAGCTGTACAATAGGAGTATGTCCAAACTCTTTAGCAACGAACTCCGCGACTGGCTTAAGACGCCGCACCGCAAAACGGTCGGTAATTTACTAGAAGTCTCGGCCGAAAAATCGTTTGCCGTCCTATTTGTGGTTTTAATGGCCATCCCGGCATTACCACTACCAACTGGTGGCGTCACCCATGTTTTTGAAGTCATCACCATCCTAGTGGCCCTTCAGTTAGTAGCCGGTCGGTCTACTATCTGGCTACCTAAAAAACTCCGAGAACGTAAGCTTGGCCAGACCCTAGAAAAGAAGACCATACCATACTTGCTCAAAAAAATTAGCTGGCTCGAAAAACACTCTCGACCACGCTTGAGTCGAACCCTAGCTCACCGCGAATCATTACGTATTATTGGCCTAATAGTAATTGCTTTAACAGTTGGGGCTTTTCTGGCACCGCCGTTTTCTGGTCTCGATACCATCCCGGCAATTGGTGTTGTCGTATTATCACTCGGGCTACTTTTAGAAGATATGGTTTTAGTTATTGCCGGAGTTGTCGCTGGTGCGATTGGGGTTATTATCGAAATAACACTTGGTGCGGCCGTTGTCGAACTGGTTAAACGCCTTTTTTAGAGTTTATTCGTAACGTAAGGCTTCGATAGGATCTTTGCGAGCCGCCGCTACGGCTGGAGCGACACCAAATACAACTCCAACTAACCAGGCTACGACGGGGACGGCAACCAGTAACGGAATGCTGATAATTGGGTGTAGATTAGTGCTGACACGAATCACGAATATCGCCAGCAAGGCTAGCAGAACACCAATCAAACCACCGGCCGCGCTTAAAGTTGCCGCCTCGATTAAGAACTGGCTTAAAATCTGTCGATTAGTCGCACCAATGGCCTTTCTAATGCCAATTTCACGAGTTCGCTCGGTCACCGAAACCAACATAATATTAACAATACCGATGCCGCCAACCAGTAACGATAGGGCGGCAATGCCACTAATTAACTGGGTGATTAAAGTAACTGAACTGGAGTTAGCCTGAAGGGCTTGAGTTTTGGTTAGGACTGTAAAATCTTGCTGGCCGGCATGGGACTTGGCTAGGTTACGGCTAATTGCCGTACTAACCGTCGCTGGGCTGACGGCCTGGGCCGAACGAGCAAAAATTTGCGCGATTGGTACCGCGCCCCCCGACAAATCATTCGCCACCGGCAAGGGGATAAATACAGCTTTGTTTAAATCGGTACCCAGCGACAAAGGATTGCCCGAGAACTCTTCAAAAACACCGCGTACAATAAAGTCTTCACCGCGGATGCTTAGGGTTCGGCCAATTGGCGCATTTTCATCAAACAAATCCTCGGCCACCCGGACACCAATTACGACTACTTTGCTGTTTAGTTCCTGCTCGTCAAAAAAGACACCGTGCTCAACTTTTTGGTTTAGTATTTCTGGTAGTGAGTTGGTCGTAGCCACTACTGAGTTGCCGGCAAGTTTGCGACCTTCGACCGCCGCAAAACCACTACCAACGCCGAGTGGCACGCTGGAACTAACGCCCGTTGTTTGCCGAACAATATTCCAGTCGGCCGTAGTTAGCGGTCCACTGCCAAGCCCAGCAAAGACGCCGCCGGCCGCTGCATAATCAGTATCCTGATCACTCGCCCCCGGTCGGACGGTGATAACATCGTTGCCTAAATGATTGAGTTGGTCGGTAATTTGCCGTTTAACACCACCACCAATGCTAAGCGTGATCACTACTGCAATCACACCAATAATAATACCGAACATTGTTAATAGGCTGCGCCCGCGGGAACGCCTGAGCGAATTTATAGCCATTTTAAAGTTGCCATTTCTCATGACTTTTTGGCCTTGGTAGTTTTACGCTTAGCTGGCTTTTTCTTTTTAGGCTTAACATCCTTAGCTGGCACCGCTTTCATTAAAGCCGATACGCCGGCCAGGTCATCTTCTTCTGTCTTGGTGGTTGGCAGGCTATAGATCAAGCGGCGGGCGCGCGCCGGGACTTTACCGATCTCAGTCGCCTCGTCGTGCACAATCGCCCCATCTTGCATATAGACTACCCGGTTAGCATAACGTGTTAACTCCGGGTTATGGGTGACCATCAAGATGGTATGACCGCTACTATGAATTTCGCTCAACAGCTCCATTACTAGGCGACTTGAGTTACTGTCTAAATTACCGGTTGGTTCGTCGGCAATAATAATGTCGGGATCGCCTACTAAAGCTCGCGCAATCGCTACCTGCTGGGTCTGGCCACCACTTAGCTGATGAGGTTGGTAGTACTCACGATCTTGCAAGCCAACTCGCTCGAGTAGGGCACTGGCTTGCTTTAAACGGCGAGTTTGGCTGGTGCCGCGGTAAGCCAAAGGTAAAGCAACATTCTCGATGGCCGACAAGCGGGGAATTAGATTGAAGGACTGGAAGATAAAGCCAATTTTATCACGGCGAATTTTGGCACGGCGGGTCGGGCGCAGGCGGGCGACTGACCGTCCGTTAAGCTGGTAACTACCGTGGGTCGGGCGATCCAGTAAGCCAATTAAGTTCATTAGGGTTGATTTACCGCAGCCACTTGGGCCCATTACCGCTACAAACTCGCCTTTATCAACACTCAAAGAGACTTCGTCTAACGCTACCGTAGTAGCATCGCCGAAGCCGTACAGTTTACTGACGTCTTGTAGCTCGATTATGGCCATATAGTATCTAGTTTACGCTGTTTTTTGCGCTTTCATCAAGTATAATGGCTAAAGCTACAACAGATTATATGGAGAGGTGTCCGAGTGGCTGAAGGAGCACGCTTGGAAAGCGTGTATGCAGGCAACTGTATCGCGGGTTCGAATCCCGCTCTCTCCGCCAGGAGAAAGAGAATCATGTCATTTGATATGGTTCTTTTTCTTTTCGCAGAAAAGGGGATTCGAGCATAGCTCGCAGGCTTGGCATATCCCGCTCTTCCTTATAGTGTAAATATAAATCTAAAATGCTACTATTTAAGTTATGAAGACAGAAACAAAATACATCGACATAACACCTCACCGCAGCATTCTTACAAAAATCAGCCAAACCGGTTATTCCATTCAGGAAGCACTAAGGGCAAACAGTACCCCCTTAAAACCGATGAAGCCCTAAATCTCCCCCAATGAGCTATGTAAAATTCTTTAAAGATATTACAGTTGATGACCTAGGCTTGGTCGGAGGGAAGGGGTTATCTTTGGGCAGGATGAGCAATGCCGATTTGCCAGTACCGGCCGGTTTTGTGATTACCACCAATTTACATAAAGATTTTAAAAGCAGTGGCCAGCTTAGCCAAGCCACCGAACAAGAACTACTGGCGGCTTTTGATAGCTTAGACGCCAGCCGCGTAGCGGTTCGCTCTTCGGCTATATCGGAAGATTCCGAAACAGCCTCTTGGGCAGGCCAATTCGAAAGCTATTTAAATGTCAGCCGCAGCGAACTAATCCAGCGTGTTAAAGATTGCTGGGGATCAGTCAAGAATGCGGCGGCCTATGCCAAAACTCAAGACTTAAAAGAAGCTGAGTTAGTGCTTGGCGTAGTGGTCCAAAAAATGGTCGACAGCGAAGTATCGGGTGTAGCTTTTAGTGTTAACCCGATTAGCCATCTTAAAGAAGAGATTATGATAGAAGCCACCTACGGATTATGCGAGTTACTCGTCCAAGGCATGGTTACGCCCGATAATTATGTAGTAACTAAACCAAACGGGGATTTAGTTAGTCGCAGTATTGTTAGCAAAACAAAGCAACTAACTTACCAAGATGGCCAAACCAAAGAAGTTCCGGTGGATCCTGGCGAGCAGGACCAACCAACCCTAACCAGCTCACAACTAAGCGAACTAGCGACTTTGGTTTGTCGGATCGAAGATTATTATCTAAAACCTCAAGATATTGAATGGGCACTGCAACACAACAATTTTTACATAGTTCAATCTAGACCAATTACTACAAACTAAGAAATAGTCGTGCCGACGTTGTCGCCCTGAATCGCTCTTAGGATATTACCGGGTTGCATAGCGTCAAGCACCATAACTGGCATATTGTGTTCTAAAGCCAAGCCCATAGCCGCTTTATCCATGACCATTATGTTGGCGTCTTCAACGGCTTGCTGAAAGCTAAGCTTATCAAGTTTACGAGCATCGGAGTGCTTGGCAGGGTCTTTATCGTAGACACCGTCAACCTTAGACGTCTTAATTACAATTTCGCAATCTAGTTCTAGCCCAGTTAACACTGCGGCCGTGTCGTGGGTTGAGTAAGGTCGCCCAGTTCCACCGGCAACTAGCAAGAGGCGACCGTTACTAAGGTGTTTTTCGGCCAGCCGGAAAGAGAAGCTTTCGGCCAATTGCTCCACAAAAATGTTGCTCAAGCAGCGGGTTGTTAAGCCCTCGGCCTCAAAGATATCGGTTAAAGCCATAGCGTTGATTAGCCCCGACAACATGCCCATTTGGTCGGCTGTCACTCTTTTAATATGGCTTTTGCCAGCTAACGACGCACCGCGTACCATGTTGCCGCCGCCAACAATAATAACCACTTGAACGCCAGATTCAATTATCGACTTAAGTTCGCCAGCTATGTAACGGGCGACTTCGGGATCAATCCCAAACTCTTGTTTACCAGCCAGTTGTTCACCGGACAGTTTAAGAAGAACTCGTTTATATTTCACGCTCATTATCCAATACTATAGCACAATTACCCCTGTTTAGGATATACTAATCATATGAAAATCTTCTCTTGGAACGTCAATGGTATCAGGGCAGTCGTCAATAAAGGTGAGTTCCAGAAATTTATTAGCGAGTATCAGCCCGATATTTTATGCCTCCAAGAAACCAAGGCTCAGCCCGACCAAATAGAAGTCGATTTACCGGGTTATAACGTCCACTGGAATAGCGCCGTCAAAAAGGGCTATAGCGGCACAGCCATTATTAGCAAGCTGAAACCTCTAAAAATTATCGATGGTTTTCCCGAAGAACTCCTCAAAAAATATAATGTCACCGGCGATACTTATGGCGATGCCAACAAAGAGGGTCGGGTCACCGCCGCCGAATTTGCCAAATTTTGGGTAGTAACAGTTTACACACCTAACAGTAAAGGTGATTTATCGCGCCTAGAGTTGCGTCATAAGCACTGGGACCCAGCTTTTCTGACATACATGAAACAACTCCAAAAAACTAAGCCAGTCCTATTTAGTGGCGACCTCAATGTTGCCCACACCGAAGACGATTTAGCCAATCCTAAACCCAACGTTGGCAAACATGGCTTCACCGACCAAGAGCGCCAAGGTTTCCAGAATTTTATTGATGCTGGTTTCGTCGATACATTTAGAATCTTTACTCAGGGCAATGGCCACTATAGTTGGTGGACCCATTGGGCCAACGCCCGGGCCCGCAACGTCGGCTGGCGCATCGATTACTGGCTAGCTAGCCAATCCCTAAAAGACTCCGTTATTGGCGCCGAGATACACCCTAAAGTCATGGGCTCCGACCACTGCCCAGTTAGCATTACCCTAAAAGCATGAAAAAGTTCGCCGTTTTTGACATCGATGGCACCCTTATCAGGTGGCAGCTTTATCATGCCATCGTTGACCGTTTGGCTAAGAAAGAATTGCTTGGCGCTGACGCCCACCATAAACTCCATCAAGCCCGTATGGTTTGGAAGCAACGCCAGCACCCCCAAGCATTCCGCCAATACGAGTTGGCCGTAATCAACGAGTTTGAAGCCGCTTTTGCAGACCTTGATACCAAAGAATTTGACGCTGTTACCAAAGAAATACTGGACGAATATGGTGACCAAGTATACGTCTTCACCCGAGATCTAATTAAAGACCTCAAGGATAAAGGCTACCTACTGCTGGCAATTTCTGGCTCACACCAAGAAATTGTTAAGGCCTTAGCTCAAAAATATGGTTTTGATGACTGGGTAGGCACCAACTACCAACGGGCCAATCGGCGTTTTAGCGGCCATAAAATCGTCGCTAGTGCCGACAAAAAGGCTGCCCTACAATCACTAATCAACCAACACGACCTATCTCTAAAGGGGAGTTTAGCGATTGGCGATAGCGCCAGTGACGGAGCCATGCTTCAAATGGTGGAGCAGCCGATTGCTTTTAACCCCGATCAAAAGCTGTACCAAATGGCCAAGCAAGCCGGCTGGACGATTGTTATTGAACGTAAAAATGTAATCTATCAACTGGAGGCCAAAGATGAGCGATACATTCTGGCATAAGCAAACCACCGAAGCACTTTTCCCAGACCTAGTCTGGAGCCGACCGGAGAATAAGCAACAAGCTGGTAAGCTTTTAATCATTGGCGGCAATTTACATGGCTTTGCCGCGCCAGCAGCGGCTTACCAAGAAGCTTTGCAAGCCGGCATTGGCGTTGCCAAAGTATTACTGCCGGACGCGCTTAAAAAAACCGTTGGCCGAATTCTCGAAAACGGCGAGTATGCACCCAGCACACCCAGCGGCAGCTTTAACAAGCAAGCTTTGGCCAGTTGGCTGGATTGGACCGTCTGGGCAGACGCCGTATTAATTGCTGGTGATTTAGGCCGCAACAGTGAAACCGCCGTCGCCATCGAACAATACACCACCAAAACCAACAAGCAACTAGTTATTACTAAAGATGCTGTCGATTACTTTTATGCTGACCCCGTTAAGCTTTTGATGAGACCCAATACTACCTTGGTGCTCAGTATCGCCCAATTACAAAAACTAGCCAAACAGGCCAAGTATCCCACTCCGGTGCAATTTAGTATGGGCGTCGCCCAGCTAGTCGAGTGGTTGCATGAGTTCAGCCAAACCTACAAGGCTAACCTGATTACCTACCATAACGAAAACATCTTTGTGGATGTAAACGGCCAAATCAGTACCAGCCACGTCGGTGATAAGGAAACTTGGCGCGTCGCTACCGCCAGCCACGTCGCCGTCTGGTGGCTACAAAATCCCAATAAAAGCTTCGAAGCTTTGACAACAGCAGTTCATCAAGACAATTCTTAAATAAAAACAGACCCCGGAAGGTCTGCTTGTTTTGGTGGGCGGGGAGGGACTTGAACCCTCATGATATTGCTACCACTGGATTTTGAGTCCAGCGCGTCTACCAATTCCGCCACCCGCCCGGGTGCACGTTTATAACGGGGCTTATTGTACTATATTTCGCCTCAAGATAACAGATGAGGCAAGTAACCCCAAAATCTGGTATAATTTATCTGTTAAAGTGGGCTCACATTATTCCTTCATGGCAGACAGCAACCAACCAAACTCAAATGACCTAGCGGCTGAGGTAATTCGGCAAAAGATTAACTCGCTGTATGTTGGTGGCGCCCAAGAAAGTCACGAACCTAACGCCGCTCAAGAACGCGCCGAAGTTCAAAATCTCAGTCATCTTTCTAAACATCAACAATACATGAATGAGCTTAATGCTTCTGGTAAAAGTTTGGCCGATATCCAGGTTGCCTGGCATAACTATTATTTGGGCTTACCTGATCAAGAAAAGCACCAGGTCTGGCAAGAGTTTTACAGTGAGCGTGCTAAAGCCAAAAACACCGTTGCAGTACCGGCCCCTAAACCCAAAGCCAAAACTGCCAGCCGGCAAACTATCGACACTGTAAAAAAACAGTTGCTTGGTAGTATTAACTCGCGCGGTAAGCTCAAGGCCAAACACCATCTTCAGTCAATCTTATTTGGGCTGGGGATCGGTTCATTCTCAGTTATTATCTTGCTGTTTGGACTTTTTAACGAAAGGGTTGTGGCGCCCTTCATCACCCCTAGTAAAGTCGTCACTAACACGCCAATTATCAGTGACAACACCACGGTCGCCAACAACCAGACTGAGGTTATCATCCCCAAAATAAATGTCGAGATACCGGTTATTTATGATCAAACTAGCACCGATGAACACGATATTCAAACAGCCCTAGAGAGTGGCGTAGTCCATTACGCCACAACTGCTTCGCCAGGCGAGCAAGGCAATACAGTTATTTTTGGTCACTCCAGTAATAATATCCTCAATAAGGGCAAATATAAGTTCGCCTTTGTTCTGCTTAACCGGCTTGAAATCGGTGACACTTTTAGCCTAACAAAGGGCGGTAAGCGCTACGTCTACCGAATCTACGAGAAAAAGATTGTTAAGCCCTCCGAAGTTTCGGTCTTAGAACCCACCGAAAAAACCGCCACCGCCACGTTAATTACATGCGACCCACCGGGCACATCAATTAACCGATTAGTAGTGATTGGTGAGCAGATTTCACCAGATCCAATTACTAACGGCGCTAGCACGGCCATTAAGAGTGCTGCACCAGCCATTGTGCCCAGCAACGCGCCATCACTCTGGCAACGTATTACTGATATCTTCAGCTAGTTGTTTTGACCAACAATCAGGTTTGTCCGACTTAAAGCCTGCGACCCTACAGTCGAGCTTGGCGCCATCGTATAAAGCAACTTATACTGACGATCAAACATTGGCAACAAGCCGGCTTGGTTGGCCGATAAGGTCTGTAAATTAATGCCATCGTAATCGACAACCACCATCTTGCCCTGGCTGTTTAAGATCAAACGATGCCCGTCCATCCAGCTGGCGTGAGGTGCGGCGCCATCTAGCGGTATCTGCAAGTCGTACTTGAAGCTATGCTGGTTCTCAAAATCATAAACGGCAAATTGTGGGCCGCTCTCCAACGCCAAGAATTGGGTATTAGCCGAAAACTCCAGCCACTGCGGGTTGTTGACTCTTAGAGCCGTAATTGGCAAGGTATGGCTGTCATTTTGTTTAACTGTCGAAAGCGGATCTTTATATACAAATACAGCATTTTCATTGCTGGCACCGGCCGCCATATACCAATGATCGCTATATTGCGCCAAGTTAAGTAGATAGGTAGTGCTAGCAGTAACCTCGCGCAATAAATACGAACCACTGTCATCGCGAATCATAATGCGTGTTTTGCCGGCCGTCGCCTTGTCATTGGTGGCATACAAGACTAAATCGGCACTGTGCGTTTTGTAATCCAAAACGCCGGTTAACAACGGTGTAGTGGTCTTGTTTTTAAAATTGGCAACATTGAGTTTGCCGCTGGGCTGATCAAACAAATACAGTTGATCGTAGTTCTTATCGCGCAGACTTACTTTGGTGGGGTTAACCGCAAAAGTCTTGTTGACGCTGTAGGACTGATCGGGGCTTTCACGGTCAATCACCACAAACTCACTGCCGCCGTCGTAATCGTGCTGAACCAAAAAATGTCGGTTATCAGTCGACCATTCCAGAGTCTTTAGACTATGCTGCTTAGAGGCCGTCCACAGGCTGGTCGGTACAGTCACAGTTGTGGCTGGCTTAGTGCTATCATTAGCGTCAAATTCATCAAAGACACCAATTTGGCCTGGTTGTTGCACTAATATCCAGCGCCGATCAGGGCTCTGGGTAGAGAAGCTTGGTGCGGCAGTATAGACCTTCTGCTCTTTGGCGCTGAGCTTAGACGGGAAGAGGAAGGGGTAAACTACCCGCTCAATGGTGCCACCAGCCAAACTAACCGTTCGGCTCCAAGGGCTATAGCCATCGTGCTTTAATTCAATCTTATAGACATCGGATGGCAAAACTAGTTTAGCGTCACTAAGTGACTTGTATTGCTTACCATTCAAATAAATATCAGCTGGTTCGGGTTGAGCCGCCACATACAGTAGACCGTTTTGAATAATGGCACCGGTTTTTCGATCTAAATCATAACCGTAAGACTGAAATACTAAAATCAGGGTAACTAAGGCTACAGCAATAGCGATTAGGACATATCCGATTAATAGTTTTATGTGATTGGCACGTTTTTTGTTTGGGTTTAAAAAGTCCATAGCGCTCCCTCAATTTATAGCACGTCTGGGCTGTTAAGTCATCTGCCAAGCGCTTTATAAATTAAACCGCTTGCGGCAATCTCGCCCAAGAGGTAAGATACTTTATATAAGGGTACAACACGTGGGCCAGACCAAAACAACCATCGAACTTAATGGAAAACTATACGACGCCACCACTGGCGCTATGGTTAATGCTTCGCCAACGGCGCCAGCCACAGCCTACAAAAAGCCGGTATCTAGAGGTGTTACTATGGATGGCTTTATCCGCCCGCCTAAGCATACTGCCCAGCCAAGCCAGGTAGCCGCCAAACCAAAGCCTCCAGTTATCGCTCGGGCTAACCAACCAGCCCCCAAAGTCGGGCACACCACTCAGTCATCGCAGACTTTAATGCGTCATGCCGTCAGCCAGCCCAGCAAAGAAACATCGGCGATTCATGCCAAGGCCACGCCCGTATCCTCGCCAAGCCAACCCAGCCCTAAAACTCATAGCTTGTTATACCGACGCCAAAAACGAGCCGCTCAAACTAATCAAAGTAGCTCAATAAGCCGGTTTTCCAATAATATTGAGCCTAAGGTTCACAAAAAATACCAGCCTCTAGCCGTACAGCCACACCCCCATGATGCCAAAACCATCGCCGCACCAGCCAGCAAGGCCAGCCACTCGTTTGAGGCAGCCTTGCAAAATGCCACCAGCCACCAACAGCCGCACTATAAAGCCAGCAAACGACGACACCATGCCGCCAAGAAACTCGGTCTTAGTGTCCGCGCTCTAAATATCGGCGCCATCAGTTTGGCCGTAGTTCTACTGGCCGGATTTATAACCTACCAAAACGTACCTAATATTTCGATGCGGGTAGCCTCTAGCAAAGCCGGCTTTAATGCTTCTTTGCCTGGCTATACCCCAAGTGGATTTAGTATGGCCGGCCCTATCCAAACTACGCCTGGAGCTGTCACGGTCAGCTTCCGCTCAAACTCCGATGGTAACCGAGCTTTCTCGGTTAAACAAACCCCCTCAAACTGGACCAGCAGTACATTGCTAAGCAATCAGGTAGCTGTTAACCAACAGAGCTACCAAACCTACCAAGACAAAGGCAAAACCATCTACATCTATAATGGCACTAACGCCACCTGGGTAAACGGTGGTGTTTTGTACGAAGTCAGTGGCAACGCTCAGCTTAACAGCGAACAACTCCTGCGCATTGCCGACAGCCTTTAAGGTTCAATCTGTTACAATAGACATAATATGGTTCCAGAAACTAACCCCGTACCGCGCACTCGCTTTGCCCCCAGTCCAACTGGCCTGCTACATGTCGGTGGCATCCGCACAGCCTTATTTGCTTGGCTAGTCGCTCGCCAGGGTAACGGGCAATTCATTCTTCGGCTAGAAGATACCGACCAGGCCAGGGAAGTCGAAGCTGCCGGCCAGCATATCGTTGACTGCCTAAATGCCCTCGGGCTCAATTACGACGAAGGACCGATCCGCCAAAGTAGCCGACTGGGCCTCTACAAAGCCGCCGCCCAAAAACTTGTCGACAAAGGCTTGGCCTATGCCGACCCATACACTCCCCAAGAGGTTCAAGCGTTTCGGGAGCAAGCTCAGAAGGAAAAGAAACCATTCTTATACCGTAATCACCGCCCCGAGAAGCCACCAGTTTGGGATGGCAGCCAGCCGCTACGTTTTAAGGCCAACCCTCGCAACTGGAATTGGGAAGATGCTGTTATGGGTTCGCTTAAAGCAGGCCCCGAAGTTCAGGACGATATTATCTTAATTAAGTCCGACGGCTTCCCAACTTATAACTTCGCCCACATCGTTGATGATGCCGAAATGGAAATCAGTCACGTCATCCGCGGCCAAGAGTTTTTGGCCAGCACAGCAAACTATCTTAACTTATACGTCGCCCTCGAAGCCCGTCTTCCAATTTTTGCCACCATGCCACACATCTTAAATAGCGAGGGTAACAAGAAGCTTAGCAAGCGTGACGGCGCCAAAGATGTTCTCGACTATATCCGCGAAGGCTACCTACCAGAGGCGATGGTCAGCTTTATCGCCACGCTTGGCTGGAACGACGGTACCGAACAAGAAGTCTTTACCCGCGAAGAACTAATTAAGAAATTTAGCCTAGACCGAGTTGGCCGCTCTGGTGCCCATTTTGATGAACGAAGATTACTTTGGGTCAATGGCTCGTTCATCCGTAATATGCCAGTTGATGAACTTTACAAAAAAGTTAGTGATTTTTGGCCAGAAGAAGCTGCCAGCTCCTCAGAAAAATACAAGAAACAGGTGCTTAAGATAACTCAGGAACGCCTCAAGATCTTTAGCGAGCTGCCCGAGCTGACCAACTACTTTTTTACCGACTTACCAGTTGACCTCGAACTCATCGATGGCAACAAACAGCTCAAAAAATTAAGCCGTGAGGAGCAGGCCGATCTACTAAGACAAACCCTTGAGATTATTGAAGCCAGCGACTTTACGGCCGAAGACCTGCAGGCCAAACTCAACCATCTACTCGAAACTACCGGCCAAAAGCCCGGCAGCTTATTTAGCTTGATTCGCATCGCCACCACCTGGGCACCATTCAGCCCGGCCCTCAACGATACGCTCAGCGTGCTCGGTAAAGACAAAACTCTCGAACGTCTTAAAACCAGTCTGCAACAGCTGCGCACATCATCATGACAAGTATGGGTGAACCGCTAAGAGACGACTCCGAGCAAGCTTTTATGAGCAACGCAGAATGTGCTAAGCAACCACCATTTTATACCTTTCACGAGGCAGAAAACCGAGTCGAAGAAGCTAAACTAATCTGTGGTATTTGCGCCGTTCGCAATGAATGCCTAAATTATGCCCTTAAACACCCGGGCCGCACCCAAGGATGGGTTTACGGCGGCTTAACAACCGCCGAGCGGGCTGACATCTCAGCAAATTAGACTATATAGCTTCGCAACGAAGCAAGGACCGCATCAGAGAGTTATATGCTAAAATAATGCTTATGGATATAAAAGTACGCCGGCCGTCGGTTCCTCAGCCACGCCCCCAAACCCAAAGCGAATCAGCCGCCGACAAAGATGAGCCCAAAACAGCGCCATTTATCGACCCAACTCCAGCTAAACCGGCCTTCCAAGACGACCCGCCGCCAGAGCCTAAATCTACTAAATCAAAACGTAAATTCCACCTTTGGCCAACCAAATGGTCAAAAAAGAAAAAACGAATCTTTACTGGCCTGTTGTTAGTCGTAATCATAGCTCTTATAGCCGGCGGTTATTACTATTACCAGCAAACCCACAAGCCCAAGGCAGAAGTTAAGGCCGTCGTAGTTAAAGAAGAACCGCCGAAGCCAACTACCGAGGCCTCCCGATTGACCGGTTTACAAATCAGCCCCCAAGATAACCAGCGGGCCGTTACCGGTGTAATGATCGAAAATAGCCCTGATGCCCGTCCGCAGGCCGGCCTGGCTGATGCTGGCGTGGTTTACGAAGCCGTCGCCGAAGGTGGCATTACTCGTTTTCTAGCCCTATACATGGAAGGCCGGCCGGCTAAGATTGGACCAATCCGTAGTTCACGGCCTTACTATCTCGACTGGCTAATGCCTTACGATGCTTCCTACGCGCATGTTGGTGGTAGCCCCGATGCCTTAGCTCAAATCAGAAGCATTGGCATAAAAGATCTCGACCAGTTCTACAATAGTGCGGCCTACGAACGTTCGTCGCAACGCTACGCCCCTCATAACGTCTACTCTAGTATCGATAAGCTGTACGACCTGGCTCAAAATAAAGGCTACAAGACCAGCACCTTTACCAGTTGGCCGCGTAAGGATGTCGAAACAGCTTCGGCCACGCCAAACGCCACCTCAATCGACTTAGCCATCTCTAGCTACCTGTACAATGCTCATTACGATTACGACCGTGGTACTAATAGCTATAAGCGTAGTGAGGGTGGCAAGCCCCATATTGACGAAAATTCTAATGCCCAGCTAACACCAAAAGTCGTCGTGGCATTGGTTATGCCCAGCGGAATCGCCGCTGATGGCACGCACACCGACTACACGACAGTCGGTAGTGGGCCAATGAGCGTCTTCCAGGATGGCGTGGTAATTGGCGGCACCTGGAAGAAAGAAAGCCGTACAGCTCAGTTTACGTTCACGGACGGTGCTGGCCAGCCACTCAAACTTAATCCTGGCCAAACCTGGGTCAGCATCGTTAACACTGCTGGCTCCATCACTTATAAGCCTTAGGCAACCATGAACAATTTCGACAAACTTAAACGCCAAGTTCAGAGCTATATATTCCTGCTAGGCGGCTTGACAGTTATTTTAATGGTGGGCGGTTCGTGGGTTGCCAGACAGTTATATCCTAACCACGACACACTTATCAGTGTGGCTCTACTGGTTAGCGGCATAGCCGCCGTCTGGGCCGTGTCACTAATTTTGACAGATTATTCACTCAAGCCACTCGATATTGTTTGGCGAGCTATTTTGCATGTTACCCCTGGGCATACCGGCACGGCTCCGCCAAATCTCGAAAAGAATAAGATTGGTCAGGAATTGGTCACCACGCTAGCTCTGCAAATCTACCAGCTGGCCAGCTTATCAGAAACAGCTACCGGCAAAGAACAAGCCCACCAAGAAGTAAAATCGGTGGCGGGCGACGTTACACGCGATTTTCCGATGCCAATCATGGCCATCAAAAAAGATCAAACTGTCAGTTTAGTTAACGATGCCGCCCTAAAGTACTTGGGCTTAACCGAGGCCGACGTTTTACATAAAAATCTTTACTCCATATTTGACTTGTCTTTCACTGATGAACATACCCTAGACAACTGGTTGCAGGATTGTCGCGCCAATAAAGCCACTGATCAGCATTCCTGGCAACGCGTCCGGCTCAAACTGCCCGGGCAAGACATTGTTAAACAATTCGATCTGGCGGCGGCTTATAGTAAAGAGAACCCTAATGGTATTGAGTTAATCCTAACGGCTTTCGACCAGACCAGCCGCTACCAAAGTGATGACCAATCGCTCGACTTTATTGCCTTGGCAGTTCACGAGCTACGTACTCCTTTAACGGCACTACGGGGTTACATCGAAGTTTTTGAGGATGAACTGGCTCCTCAACTCAACCCCGAAATGCTCGATTTTATGCACAAGATGCAAGCCTCAGCCCAACAGTTAACGGCCTTTGTTAGCAATATATTAAACGTCGCTCGCATCCAAGAAGGGCAGCTATCGCTTCAGCTTAATGAAGAGAATTGGGCTAGTATCCTTAAGGGCAGCGCCGACAACTTGAGCCTGCCAGCTCAACTAAAAGGCCTTAAGATCCAATATAGTATTGACCCTAAAATCCCAACTGTTGCCGTTGATAAAATCAGTATCACCGAAGTTCTTAATAACCTGCTCGACAACGCCATTAAATACAGCGGGACTAGCAAGACAATTACCATTACCGCCCGTTTAACTACCGATGGTCTGGTTGAAACTGTTATCACCGATGACGGAGTTGGTATACCAGCTAGCGTCATGCCAACTCTGTTCGAGAAGTTTCACCGCAACCACCGCAACCAAGCAAAGATTGGTGGTACTGGGCTCGGCTTATATCTTTCGTCCTCAATTGTTAAGGCCCATAACGGCAATATCTGGCTAAAATCTAAAGAGGGTCAGGGGACTAGCGTGGGCTTTACTTTAGTGCCATACAGCCAGCTTGCAGGAAAACTTAAAGACAGTAATAATAATGGCATTACCCGTAATGCCCACGGCTGGATTAAAAACCACTCGCTATACAGAAGATAGGAAAATATGGATCAACCCACCCCAACTACTAAACCCAAACGAAGCGTTCTCTGCATAGAAGATGAGCACTTTATTGGCGAGCTCTACGCTCGAGCTCTATCCAAAGCCGACTACAACATTAAAGTAGTAATAGATGGTCTAGTTGGCCTCAAAGAAGCTCAAACCAATCAGTACGACATCATCCTACTCGATCTAATGATCCCTAACATGACTGGAATCGAAATCTTAAAGACTCTGCGCGATCCAGCCAAAACACCCCAACTCAAGGCTAAGATTATTATCACCACTAACTTAGAGCAAAAAGAAGAAACCCGGGCCGCCATCGAACAACAGGCTGACGGCTACCTCATAAAAGCCGAAGTCACCCCCAAGCAGCTGGTCGATATCCTCGATACAATCAATTAATCTAGCTTTAAACTAGTCTACAATAGAAGCATGAGTGATGAGCAAGACGACGTTGGCGTTTCGGTCCATGCTGGTTTCCCCAATCCGGCGGCCGACCGTAGCCTAGAAGTTATTGATTTGCACAAACTGGTGGTCAAACAACCAACCAGCACTTTTTTTATGAAGATAGATGGCAACGATTGGGAAGACCGTTCGGTTTTTGACGGTGACATCGTCGTAATCGACCGTTCGTTAAGCCCCCGTAAAACAGACTTAGTAATCGTTAGTAAAGATGCCGACTTTCTGATAACCCCGTTTGCGAAAGTTACCGAAGATAGCACTCTATTTGGTGTCGTAAGCGCTGTTGTACACCGGTACCGAACATGAAACAACCAATTATCGCTCTAATCGACTGCAACAATTTCTTTGTCAGTTGCGAGCGATTATTTCGCCCCGAGCTTAACGATAAACCAGTCGTAGTGCTGTCTAGCAATGATGGTTGTGCCGTGTCGCGTTCCAACGAGGCCAAAGCCCTCGGCATTCCAATGGGGGCGCCGGCTTTTAAGTATCAGCAAGTTTTTAAGGAGGGTGGGGTAGTCGTCTTTTCGGCCAATTTCGAGCTTTATGGTGATCTATCTAAGCGACTAGTCGAAATATTAAAAAGAATTACACCGCGGATTGAGGTTTATTCGGTTGATGAGTCATTCCTAGACATAACAAACCTAAAGATAGATGACCATCTGGCTTGGGCCAAAGCCATGCATGCCGAAGTTTTACGTGATATTGGCATCCCCGTATCAATCGGTATCGGTGGTAGTAAAACCCTAGCCAAAATCGCTAGCGACATCGCCAAACAAAACCCCGACAGCGGTGGGGCGTGTGATTTATATCACAAAACACCAGCCGAAAGGCAGGTGGCATTGTCGGGTGTACCGGTTCGTGGTATCTGGGGGATTGGTCGTCGTTTGGCTCCCCAAATGCAAGCCGAAGGCGTAATGAACGCTGCTAATCTGGCCGGCCTACGCCCAGCCCGAGCTAGGCAGCTGATGGGTGTCCACGGCGAACAGATGGTTCTAGAGCTAAATGGCCGGTGCTGCATACCTCTAGAACGTCAACGCAAAGCCCAAAAGATGATTTCGCGCGGTCGCACCTTTGGTGAAGACACTAACCAAGCTCATGTCGTCGAAGCCGCTCTAGCCAGTTTTGCCACCCAAACGGCCTACCGCTTGCGCGAAAGCCATATGCTCACCAAAAGCTTAACCATTTCACTAATGACCGATCGCCATAAACCAGGTCTACGTTACTGGCACCGCGAACTGAAATTTCGTCTTCCCACCGCCGACACTGGCCAGTTAATTAGTGCCGTAATTGAAGAATTCGGAAAAATCTACGATAAAAGCGCCGCCTACCACCGCGCCAGCGTCACTTTGCACGATTTTACCCCAGACGACCAGCTACAGACTGATCTATTAGGTGAATTTAACCCTGAGGAACAAAGCCGTAAAACTTCGCGAACCCATGCAGTTGACCACCTCAATAAACGCTTCGGCAAAGGCTCCGTACACTACGCCGCCGAAGATTTAGCCCAAGCCTGGCAACCACGGCGCAATCTGCGCAGCCCACGTTATACAACTGACTGGAATGACTTACCAGTGGTGAAATCATACTTATCCACATAGTTGCTTGCAAACCCAAAATGCGGGGAGTACAGTAAAAATTACAATATATTATGTGGAGGCGACTATGTCAGAAGTACTAGTTCACGAAACTAATAACTCTAACGGGGCGATTACCGTATTGCCCGAAGCGGCGCCAGCGCCAGCCGAATATCGGCAACGATCTGCGTTGAGAAGAAAGATTGGCGTAATTGGTGCTGGCCTGGCTATGGCGGCTACTCTATCAGGGGCATCCTGCAACCCCGATCCGGTAACATGCGAATTATCCTCGCAAGCCGAAGGTTGTTGGGACCTTAATACTGGCGTACTGCGAGGCGGTGAAGGCAACCCAGAACGATGGACAACAGCCGAGATTTTATCTGGAGAG
>JBDSDR010000020.1:0-71710 GCA_039920385.1 Saccharimonadales bacterium (SeqCode) | reverse complement strand
GACATTGGCAACCAACCTTTTTTGACTACTTATACGTATCAATCACCAATGCCACCACCTTTGGGCCAACCGATGCCTCACCCCTCACCTACCGCGCTAAACTACTAATGTCAGCTCAAGCCTTTACCTCTTTAGCCACCATCGCCTTAGTGGCTGCCCGTGCCGTCAGTATTCTTAAATAATTATTTCTTTTTGGCCAACAGTTGTTTGCGAGCTTCGTTTGCCCAGTGATCAGCTAATTCGTTGCCGGGGTCATTATTATGGCCGCGCACCCAAACTAGTTCGGCTTGCGACTTTTTGTACAGAGGCACAACTTCTTGAACAAGGTCGAGGTTTTTGATGCCGCCTTTTTTTTGCCAACCATTGGCTTCCCAAGCTTTAGACCAAATTGTGATAATTTTAATCCACAGTTCACTGTCACTGTAGATTTGGCAGGCTTCGCCGTTGGCGTCTTTGAGAGCCTCGATAATAGCATGGCCTTCCATGCGAATATTGGTGGTCTCAAACTCACCGCCTAGTTTAGCCGGTTTCATGTCTTTGATAACGGCGTAGCCGCCTGGGCCGGGATTTGGGCTACAACTGCCATCGGTATAATAAGTAATCATCGATTAATCATAGCACGGTCTAGCTAGGCGGCGGCGCGAAAACCAAACAGGCTATGGGCTTCGGCAAAATCTTCCACAACTAGATCAGGTTTTTGCAAACCTTCTAGACTCGATAACTTATCATAACTGCGGGTGGTAGCCACCGCCACTACAAAAGCACCATAACTTTTAGCCGCCACAATACCCTGTTCGCTGTCTTCAAATACCAACATATTTTCGGCTCGTTTGAGACCTAAAACTCGGCCACCAACCATATAGGCGTCCCGAGCCGGCTTTTTGCGAAAGACATCGGGGTGCTCACCAGTAATTATAAGTTTTGGTGTTAAGTAAGTATTTAAACCGTTGTGAGTTACAAACGGGTCGACTTCGCGTGGGCCGGCCGTAGTTACAATCGCCTGTTTGGCTGGCCGGTCAACCGCAAACCGCCTAAACAGCTGTAAGGCGCCGGGGATGGGCGTCAAACCACGCTGGGCTGTTAGATGATACAGATCCTTCTTGGTAGCGACAATTTCTTTAACCATCGGGTGGCTAATATCGGCTGTCGGGATTAAGCCGGCCGCCGCCAGCACCCAAGCGTTAATCTCTTCGGGATGTGACCCGTGATTATGGCCTTCGGCATGAATGGCTGGATCGATCTGCACAAAGCGCGGGTCATCCCGCTCCTCTGCCAAAACTTCGTAAGCCTGCAAACGGGCGGCGGTATGGGCCGCCAAGGTATCAGCCAAAACCCCATCAAAGTCCCAGGCTACAGCCTGAAAATCACGAATCTTCAGCTCACTCATCGTCGTTGCCTAATGAGACTTCGTCGACTTCGATTTTTAGTTCACTGTCATCAACCTCATCATCTTCAAATTTGTCCTGACCTTCCCAGCCACCAATTTCTTCAATCATTTGCCGAATAGCCATAACGTCCTGTCGGCAAACCGCCTCTAGTAGAGCAATATCCAGTTCACTAAACGATTTTTCGAATAGTGCATCGTTAATCTGCAATGCAATATCTTCCTCGGGGTCTTCACTCAACATATTGCCATCTTTGGATGGACGACCAGAATCAATCCCAAGCACTCCTAATAAGGTGCCATTAGCGTTGTAGTACTCGTAGCGCAAATCCTTTCGTGGCTCGTAGGTTTCGTCGTCAACATAATAATCCCAAACTTCCTGAACCATATGAATGCTTGATAGTGCCACCTCGACAGGGTCACTGTCGTCATTTTCTACCAATAGAATCGTGCCTTCATCATAGTCGATTTCATCATCATCTTCGGCTTCATCTACCGGCCACAATTCACCACTATTGCGGCTTCGCAAAAAACTGACACAAATATTGTAGGTTACACCAAGCTCGTGGGTGTCTGGCTCCACGCCACTAACACGCGCCGTAAATTCAATCTCAATAGCGGCGTCATCAATAAAACCTAGTTGGATATTAGTCGAAGCTACCATTATCCCCGATTCCTTAAACCCTTCGCCCCCTATTAACTCATCGGCACGTGGTTCTAAGATTGCTTTGCATAAAAGCTCAGTTGTGTCGCTACCGTCACTAGCAACTTCAAACTTTCGGCCAGTAGAATCATTCATGGTTTCGGATTATAGATGCAATACAGATACGATGCTAGTTATGCTTGGGCTTAATCTGCTGATTAAGCTTGGTTGCTTCGTCCACAAACTGTTGACGAACGGCCTCGGTGTAAGGATTGCCATTTTGAATGGTCAGGAATAGATCCTGACTGTGATGCTTCTCTAACTCGGCTAAAGCTAGCAACTTTTTAAACGATGGGGTGGCTAATTTTTGATTGTGCAAACCCATATCCTTAAGAGCATGAGCTATAAAAAATGTTAAGCCATGGACAGTAGCCATTTCTTGGTCGTGCTGGGTGCAAGTCATCTTAACGACATCGAGCTCGAGGTTCATCGCAAACTTTTCAACTATTTGTAGCTGGTCGACGTCCGATTGGTCTGGGCATAAAACTAAAACATGATCCTTTAAACTATCCTTGGCCGACTCCGGGCCAAATAGCGGATGAGTCGCCACAACGGGCTGGCCGGGCAAACAATTAGCAATAATCTGCATCGGCTCAACCTTAACCGAGCAGACATCAACAATCACCGTTGTTGGCATTAAAAACGGTTTTAACTCTGTTAAAGTCTTCTCATAAGCTTCTAGCGGCACGGCCGGAATCACATAATCGCACTCCGCCACGTTTTGTAAACTAGTTGCCCACTGACTTTGCTTACCGCTGGCACTATATACTTTTACCTCACCGTGCGCGCTTAACTGCTCGGCCAAGAACTTTCCAAAACTACCAAAACCGATTATGCCGATAGACTTCATTTTGTCGACTTCTTCTGAGGCTTGTTTTTGGACTTAAAATACTCGCTAACGTCGACTTCATACCAATCTTTAGGAATTTTTTCTTTAAACCAAATACTTTTTTCGTAGCGATCTAGCTCGGTGGCAATTACCCAGGTAATCACAATCATAAAGACCACCGAAAAAATTGCTGCTACGGCAATATAGGGGTCTTCGTAACGAAAGAATATCGCAAAAAGCACTAGGATGAGCGATGGTGCTCCAACCAAAATATGCATCATAATCGGCAATTGTTCGTCGCGGTGGATTAAAAAGGTTTCTAGGTCGGACTTAACTACACAGCGCGAAATTGTTTTGTACTCATCAAACACCGAGCTGATTGCCAAGCTCGCAAAAATTACGTAAATAAACCCAACTAGCGGGATAATCATCAGCAACAGCGGGTTTTCGGCGCTCTTAGCAAAAGATAAATCGTGATCATAAATTACAAACTTCCAAACCAGCACCATTAGCAAACCAGCAACCGCTGGCTTAATAACTACCGGCAGATGCCGCCGAAAAGTCACCCACTTACGATTCCATGGAATAAAGTTCTGTTTGATACGTTCCATTAAACTACCTCGTTTTGAGGTATTGTAGCAGATTAAACTTTAACTGAACCAGCAATAATTTGCATACTAATCAATTGACCAGACCTTTGGCTCGCCTATCCAGCACATCATAACCATCATGCTCTTCGTCGGTTTTATTAATGCCGTATGAATTCAGCAATTCCCAAAGTTCTTTTACGACCTCGTCGTGATCGTCGTCTTGGCTGGACATTTTTTCGGCTTCGATATAGTCACCTAATCTGGGCAAAGAATCAACGCAAACCTCAACCTCGCCAACCTTGAACTTCCGCCGAACCTTAGTTAAGTCCGAATACGGCTTAAAGCCAAGCGCCTTAATGATAGCCTCTAACTCCTCGGCACTATCAACTACTATTTCGTGCTCTAAGCTATCGAGGTGGCCAACAATCGATTGTTTGTAAGTAAAGTACACTTTTGTACTATTCTCGGTCCTAATCCGTAACCAGCGATGCCCGTAGCCATTGGGCAGGTCACCAACTTCACCATAAACAACATCATGCTGTTTAAGTTCCTTGCCGATTTTAATACCTTTATCAGTAATGGTTTCCTCGAGTTTTTTGAGGTCTTTAACCCGAGCTTTAATTTCAATTTCTCTCATAATGTAAATCCTAATCTAATTATTTAGAAGGTTGGAAAGTTCGCTAATCTTGATGCGCTTTTGTTCGGTTGTATCCCGATCGCGCACCGTCACGGTGTCGTCTTCTAGAGTGTCAAAGTCGATTACGATACAGCTTGGTGTACCGATTTCGTCTTGGCGACGGTAGCGCTTACCGATGTTACCGTTGTCATCAAACTCACACTGCATTTCATTAGCCAGCATTTGGTAGACCTCACGGGCTTTTGCGACAAGTTCTGGCTTATTCTTAAGTAACGGAAAGATGGCTGCCTTGACGGGAGCTAGTTCTGGCTTTAGTTTTAGAACTGTGCGGCTATCATCGCCCTTGTCTTCGACTGTGTAGGCATCCGACATAACTGCCAAAAAGATTCGTCCCATACCCATTGAGGTTTCCAAAATCCAAGGAATATATTTTTCGCCAGCGTGTGGGTCGGTGTAGTTAAGGTCAGTACCCGAAAACTTAGTGTGCTGGCTAAGGTCGTAATCGGTACGGTCGTGGATACCTTCGACCTCATCAAAGCCATATGACGGAAAATCGTATTCAATATCCCATGCTTCTTTAGTATAGAAAACTAGGTTGTCGTGCTTTTTCCAATGTAACTTAGCTTCTTCAATGCCCAGCTCATTAACGTACCAATCCCATCGTTCTTGTTTAATTCTTTGGTAGTTCTCTTTATTTTGATGTGGTGGCACAAAAAACTGGGTGTCGGCCTGTTCGAACTCACGGGTGCGGAATAAGAAGTTACGCGGGCTAATTTCGTTACGAAAGGCCTTGCCAATCTGAGCGACGCCAAATGGCACCTTCATGCGCGTCGTATCGACAATGTTCTTAAAGTTCAGGTAGATACCTTGGCAGGCTTCGCCTGGAAGATAAACCGGGCGATCACCGGCACCAGTAAAATCACCAAGGTTGGATTTAACCAAAAGATTGAAGGCTTTTACCTCCGAAAATTCGTGGGCACCACAGTTAGAGCATTTAATTTTGTCGCGATTTTCGTCAAACAACTTATTGAGTTCGGCTTCGGACATTTTTTCGTCAGCGGTAACACCAACTTTTTCGAGTTCTTTATCGACACGAATGCGAGTATTGCATTTTTTGCACTCGGCCAGCGGATCAGAAAAGCCACCAACGTGGCCCGAGGCCTCCCAGACTTTAGGATTTTTGAACATGGCAGAGTCCAGCCCAACATAGTTCTCTTTTAGCTGAACGTTAGCCCGCCACCATGATTTTTTAATATTGTTGAGAAGCTCAACTCCGTAAGGACCAAAATCGTATAAACCAGCTTCGCCACCGTAGATTTCGCTACCAGGGTAAACAAAACCGCGCCGCTTGCATAGGCTGACAATATCTTCCATCGAAACTTTTTTATCACTCATTAGGTTGTATTATAGCTAACATCAGTCTGTTAGGCTACTCAGACGCGAATATACTGCTGCCGAATACTGCTGATCAGTAGTGCGCAGGGTCCGATTACTTTGGCGGCATCAGTTACCTGGCCTAAGGCTTCTGGGCTGGTAACGCCAAACACCAAACGTAAAAATTTAATGTGAGCCGGTGTTAGCAAGCCTTGATCGGCTTGGGCAAAAGTCATGTTGTCAAAATCAAAAGTATAGAGCTTGTCAGCCTGCAACCGGACGCCTTTTAAATCGGTCACTAGGTTGGGCTGAAAGCCGGCGATTCTTAGTAAGTGGGCATCGAACCATAATTCTAATAGGCTTTCGGGAATACTGCCGTCTAAAGCTTGTAGAGTGGCATGTAATAACTCAAAATAGGCCGGCTCGGTGGCGTCTTCAGTCGCCCGGTTTATCCTCTTAATTAGTTCGTAGCCCAGCATGGTTCGGGCAATATCATGCACAATACTGCCATAGTGTTTAACGAGCCGTGACGAAATCAGGGTCTGGATCTCACTCTTACCGGGCAAATAAGTAATCTGACTAATGCTGAACAGCTCGATGCCGCCGGCTAGCTTACTCTTAATTTTGCGAACGCCCTTGGCAATCAGCCGTACCTTGCCTTGATCAGGGGTTAGCATGGTAATTATCCGGTCAGCTTCGCCAAAATTGGTTCGTGATAGGACGATTCCCTGAGTAACAATCTGGTTCATACTAAAGGTCGGGCCGTTAATCGCTCCACCCGGTTTACCAGTTGCGCCAAACTAGTTTGCGGTTTATACAAATAATCTTTAATGCCCAGTTGCGGCCAAAAGTCTCGGCCTAAACCGGGATGCTCCGCTGGTACCATGGTATGTACCAAAACCGGAATATGATCACAGTCTGGGTAAGACCGAATTTCATACAAAAACTCCACGCCGTTGTGGTTGGGCAAATGAAATTCTAACACCACAATGTCTGGGGCATGCTCGTCAATTACGCCCAAAGCGGTTTGGGCGTCCTTTTGCCAATGAACTTGATGCCCGGCGGCTTCTAAAGCCTGGGTATAACTACTGGCTAATTGCCTATCTGGTTCCATCAGCAATACCGTCGCCATCAAATTAAGGCCAACTGTCGACTTTGTTGCAGTGTGGCTGCCAACCCAGTTAATTTATTATGTCTGGCTACCCGCAAGCGACTCTCCATTGATTCAAACAGAGCATCGGCCACAAACACACCAGCACTAGAATTAGCCGTCAGCTCCTGCATCGGTTGCCGAGCCTGGCCATGTAAGGCCCGTCCTCGGTTATAAACAGATTGGCTCAAACCTTCGGCTTGGCTAAATATTCCGGCCACAATCCCACCGCGCGTCCGATGGACGGCCAGAACAAGCTTCGATTTTTCTGTGGTCTGATTAGCCGTAATCAAGGTGCTGCCCAAACCAACCAAGGCCGCTTGTAAGCCCTGACGGTGTGCCATGGCCGGCACATAGCGACCACTGATTTCGAGTTCCAACCCACAGTTATATTGCTTAGCTAAAGCATCCAGAGCATGCGCTGTGTCCTGCAATACCGCCGCTACCGCCACCGGCTCTAACTGTAAACTGGATTGCTGCAGCTGGCGACTGAGTAAAAAACTGTCCACAAACCATAGAGCCTGGGCGGCCGATAACTCAATCTCCGGTAACGACGACAACTCAGCCTGACGAGCAATCTGCACCAAGGGCAGCTTTAACTCTTCCACCATCGCTTGCATCAGTCTGTCGGACGCAGAAATCCCCAACTTATACCCTCTCCTTCTATTTACAAATAGTATAGCACCAATTACTTGAGGTCGAAGCCGCAAAAAAGTTAGGCACAACCGAAACTATTGGGAGAAGGTGTAGTTGGGTAAGATGTTTTCGTTGAAGTCTTTGACGAAATCTTGTGATTCGGTCCAAATTTTGAGCGATTTATCACGAATTGGTACGATAATCATACTGCCCTGCTTTTTAGAGGCGATCTCACCATCAAAACGAACCCCAGTAACATTAGGCGCATTGGCCGGCACATAAGCGCTAGCCTTTACTTTGCCGCTCTTGACGGCATTGTCAAAAGTTTTGACGACGCTAGCAAATGATGTGTCACTAATCTGAACCCGCAAGGCATAAGAAACATCTGGTGTCTGGGCCGGCACAAACTTAGGGTGGAAGTAGGCATCAACCGGTGTTGAGCCGTTGGCTTTCTCGGCGACGTAGGCACTCCAAGTTTTGGGATAAGAAACTTTTAGGCTCCCGTAAGGCGCTGGGCCATTGTACGAAACCAGTGGTTGTTTTTCTTTCTCTAAAAACTCCACGTCTTTGGCTGTAGAGGTCTTTTGCTCGGCCACAACCACGGCGGCATCTACTTTAGCGTCACTATTGTCTTTGTAATCTTGACGGCTCATGTAAGCCCAAATACCAAAACTGCCAGCCGCCACAAACAAAATAGCGACTAAAATAAGAGGAATGAGGAGCATGTCCATATGCCCACGCTGGTCGAGCTGTTTCATATACGCTTATGTTAAAGGATTATTGGTATTTATACAAGAACAGCCCGCCCTGTTGAGCGTCAATTTTACGTCCTGGCACCTTAAAGGTAAAACTCAGCAGTTTAACTGGGGCCTTTTGTTGAATAATTCTTTTATCCAACTTTTCCATATATTTATCAAGCAAAAATACAAAAATCGCATCGGTTTGAGGCCACTGTTTTTGCCAATAATTGCCCCAGATAATTTTGGCAGTCTTTCGGTACTTCAAGGTGTTAATTTTAGCAATAATAACCAAGATAGGATTGAGTTCATAGCCTGTTACCACTAAACCGCGCCTGGCGGCGGCTTTGACGACACGCCCATCACCACAGCCCAGCTCCAACAAGCTTTGACCGGGTTTTAAATCTAAAAGATCGAGAGCCTCATTGGTTTGTTTCTTGAGAGTTGGCAAATAGGGTGCCCCAAAAGCCACCACAAAACCAAATAATAATACCGAAACAATAAAAGCCAAAAAGAGCCAGTTCACTTAAAGCTTGCTTTAACCTTAGTCACTTTATTCTCGGCAGTTTTAAGGTAAGTTTCGAGCTCTTTAACGATTTCCATGCCACGCTGGTATTGCTTGGTGACCTCGTCGACATCAAGCGTGTCATCATCAAGGCTATTCATGATCGTTTCGAGTTCAGCCCGGAGGGCTTTGTAGTTAATGTCTTTGGGCATGTCTCTATAATACCTTACTTACTGTTGTATCAATGGAGCCGTCACTTAGTTTAACTTTTAATTCGCTGCCAACCTTCAGTTTCTTAACCGATCGAACCAGATTACCGTCTTGGTAAACCAACGCATAACCACGTTGCAGTACTTTTTGCGGGTTAATTTGCTCTAGCAACCGTTTTTCAGTCCGCAGGGTTTGGTGAGCAGCTTCAAAAATACGTTCAACTTTTGCAGTTAAATCTTCCCTGCTCTCTAGCAAAATTCTTCGAAGTTCGTCTAAGTGACCATCGAGCGCATTAGCCATGACTTTTTGGTAATCCTTTAACACTTCGAGCTCATGGCGCTTATCTGGCACCAACATCTGAGCAGCGTTACTTGGTGTGCTGGCGCGTTGATCGGCGGCCAGTTCGGCCAGGCTAATGTCGACTTCGTGTCCGATGGCCACAATTGTCGGGATGCGGCTAGCCGCCACTGCTCGAGTAACTTGCTCGGTGCTAAAGGCGGCCAGATCTTCGGCCGAGCCGCCACCACGAGTAACGACCAGCACATCGGGTGGCTGGGCATGAGCATTAAAGTATTCAATCGCTCGCACAATCTGCATCGGCGCCACTTCGCCCTGTACCTGAACGTCAGCTAAATCGATATCTACCCCACCCCAACGTTCTTGCATGATCTTTACAAAGTCGGCGTAGGCGGCCGACTCTCCAGAGGTAATTAGCCCAACTCGCTGCGGAGGATACGGCAACGGGCGTTTGCGTGATTCGTCAAATAAACCTTCGGCTGTCAACTTAGCCTGCAACAAAGCTGCAGCCTTCTTGAGCGACCCCTCGCCCACCGGTTGGATATTCATCACACTAACACTAAAGCCATACAACGGGTGCAATCGTGGGTTACCACGAACCTGCAGCATCATGCCGTCTTCCAGCGGACCTGGCAACATATAAACCGTCCCAAAAAACCGCACACTGGCGTACTCATCTTTTAAATCAAAATAGACCCAACGGTTCTTACTAATTTTAAAGTTGGCCAGTTCGCCAACAATTACCACATTGGGGTAAGCGTTTTCTAAAGTTTGATTAAGCACTCCAACAAAGTCGGAGACACTTAAAACTACATCGCTACTCATGGAGTGTTTCTATCACCGGATCTTCGCGCAGTGCTTTATGGTAGAAGTAGTAGCCCGGCACCAGCTGAACAGTCGTATTTAAGACTCGGTACATTATAGTTACCGGAATACTAACCGATGCCGGGATACCAGCCGTTACCAGCACCGCTGTCATAATCGCTTCGTAAATACCAATTCCGCCTGGCAACACCGAGATTAAGCCGGCAAAGTTAGCGATAGCATAGGCTAAAATAATTGCGCCTGGGTTGACCCATTGATCAAAGGCGATATAAACCACATATAGGGTTAAAACTTCACTGACATTGGCTAACAGAGCAAATAATGCTGGCGCGACTAGCTTACGATAATCACTTTTCAAAATTACATAGTTTTCGTGGAGCTCTTTAAAGGTTTTTTGGACTCGGTCAACGCTAATAGTTTCGGGATGTTTGCGGCGCGCCAAATGAATTAAGCGATTTATCTGTTGAGTGACATATGTAAAGAAGCTGTTAATGCGCTTTTCGCTACCAATCAAGAAAGCTGCCCCGGCAGTAGCCATAAACAAGAAGGTTGCCAGTGAACTGGCCACCAAAATAGTCATATTGCTAGCTTGACCACCAAGCGCCAAAAACAGCAAACCAAAGGCCAATAAGATCTCGAACGACACAAACAGCAAAACAAACTTCATAGTTTGCACCAGAGTCGCCTTACCGGTACTAACCCCTAGGCGTTTTAGACGCACCCCAAAGTAACTAAAGCCCGATACTCCGCCACTTGGAAAGACATTATTAACAAGGTTTAGCTCGAGCGTCACCTTGAGCATGTCTTTACGGCTTATTTTGTTGCCGAGCAACCCAAACAAACGCACATACATCCGCGCATAGGCATTATAATTAAGAGCTTGTAACGGAATAATTAGCAGGAGTGCGTAAATATTGACCCGTTGCACATTCTCCACAGTTTGAACAATTTCATCCCTAATTAGATAGCACAATACCGCCAACGCGATAACGGTGGCAATGTTAAGAACTAATTTCCAGCGCTTATTTTTCTTCGTCTCGGTCATTGCTAGCTATTATACCCTACTTATTCCAGCTGTTAATTTTAATCCGTTAATGGTATAATATAGCAAATGAATCAGAGTTTAGTTGTTCTCGGTCGGCAGCCAGCCCTCGGTCTGGCGGAATTAGAAAGCCTCTACGGTGCCGATTCGTTGCGCCCGGTAAGTGCTCAAATCGCCGTCCTAGACCGTGATCATACCGACATTAACTTCTCTCGCTTGGGCGGTAGTATCAAACTCGCCAAAGTCTTAACTCACATTAACGTCACCGCTTGGCCACAAGTCGTTCGCTACATTGCCAAAAATCTGTCCGATTACATTCAGGACATGCCCGAAGGCAAAATTCGGCTCGGCCTAAATGTTTACGACTTCAGGATTGATGTCCGCGAGATTAATCGCACCGGATTGGAGCTAAAAAAAGCCATCAAAAAAGCCGGTCGATCAGTGCGAGTTGTACCAAATACCGGTTTAGAGCTGAATAGTGCCCAAAGTATGCACAACCAACTGGCTGGCCCAACCGGCCTGGAATTAATCATCGTCAAAGATGGCAACACTACGATCTTGGCTCAAGTTACCGACTCGCAAGATATCAACACCTACGCCGCCCGCGACCAAGCCCGCCCCAAGCGTGACGCCCGAGTTGGCATGCTTCCCCCCAAACTAGCCCAGATTATCGTTAACTTGGCTGGGGAGTCAAAAACCCGTTTGCTCGACCCCTTCTGCGGTACTGGAGTTATTTTGCAAGAAGCTACTTTGGATGGCTACAATGCCTACGGCACCGATCTAGAACCACGCATGATCGACTACACTAAGGCCAATCTAGAGTGGCTAAACGAAAAGTGGCCATCTGACCGCAGCTTTGTTGTTGAAGCCGGCGATGCCACCAACCACCTCTGGAAAGAGCCGTTCGACGTAGTCGCCGGCGAAACCTACCTGGGCCGCCCCTTCACCACCGAACCAGCCCGTGATATCCTCGAGCAAACCATCCGCGAAGTCGACACCATCCACCGCAAATTCCTAAAAAACCTAGCCAAGCAAACTCAATACGGCTTTACTATGTGTTTAGCCATTCCGGCCTGGATGACAAAAAATGGCTTTAAACACCTACCGACGCTTGATTCTCTCGAGGATTTGGGGTATACTCGTATAAGTTTTGTTCACACCCGCAGTGAAGATCTGATCTATCACCGCGAAGGCCAATTCGTTGGTCGTGAACTGGTAGTACTAACAAGGAAGTAACAATATGTCACATGTCAAAGCTGGTGGCGCAGCAAAAAACGTTCACGATAGTCCCGGTCAACGCTTAGGCGTTAAGCTTTTTGGTGGCGAAAAAGTCAAACTTGGCCAAGTTATTGTTCGGCAAGTCGGCCTTAACAAGCGGGCTGGCGTTGGTACTTCCCTAAGTCGTAACTACACTATTCACGCTGCCAAAGATGGCATCGTCACTTACCGCAAGCGCAAAATCCGCCGCTTCACTGGTAAAACTACCATCCGCACCGAAGTTACTGTTATCTAACTTCCCTCCTCTAGAGAAATTAAAAAAGCGCCCCGTGACGGAGCGCTTTTTTAATTTCCTTGGCGTGTTAGCGAAGATCTGCAGTTGGGACTTTGCCAACGGCAGCAGCATTCTTACGAGCAGCAGCAGAAAGATTCATTTGCTGATCTACCTGAACCTGAAGTTCACTTCGGGGATCCACTGATCGAACTGCAGCAGCTTCTACGGCAGCCTGCATTTCATCTGGATTACCGGCTAATTCAGCCGCATCTGGTGGTTGAAACATCTGTTGTTCTTGTTCTGTTGGTGCGTTTTCTTGCATATTATTTCCTTTTGTTTTATTAACTATACTTACATATTAGCACAAGCTTGTTGATTTGTCAATGTAGTTAAATAAACTGGGTTTTAGCGAGTTTCGGCTGGGGTATCATTGGTTCGCTTCCGGCTACCCCGTAATGAAATTCCACCAACAAGTCGGCGGCGGCGAGATAGCTTGGCTTGCTGGTGGGCAGCTTCTTTCTGCATCTGTAACTCATTAGCGCGCTTCTCGCGCAGACCTTCAATAATCGCCTTTGTCTCTGAAGACTGAGCCGCCCTTACTTTTTCTTCCCACTGCTGAGCGGTTGGATTGGCTTGCCCTGCCTCACGATCTTTCAGGATTAAGTGTAGGTTCTGGAACTGGCTAATCATGTCTTCTGGGGTCAATGGCGCGCTATAACCTAAGTCACCTAAGTAATGTTGGTGTGTTTTAATCAGTTCATCGGTACTGACAACTGCTTCCATAACTTTGTTAATAGGGCTATCTGCGCTAACCTTTTCGATATGGTCCAGTTGGTGCTCGCCTTCATGCGTATCTTTCCAGCTAAAGCCTGCTGTTAAGTACTCGGCAATCCGTTCGATATGATCGGGTTCATAGCCTAATGTTTCCATGGCTTTTCGTAATACCATCTGGGAATAGCCTTCTGCAAAGCGTTCTTCGTGAATCTGAACATCGGTGTCCCAGTTACCAGTAAAGCCAAGATCTGGGTTAGCACCCAAGAAAGTACGGGTTGCCAAATTCTTGCTGTAATCAACGTCCATACCTGGGACTTGTCGTTGAAATTTACTCAGGCCAGACATAATGACATGGCCCGATTCATGAGATGCGACACCAAGTATCATAAATAAGTGAGCGTCAGCGGGGTTTTTAAGTGGCTCACCTGCTTTGTCAAAATAAGAAACCATTGAGTCTGCGTGTTTAAGCAGCTTAGTCATATTCATGTTAACCAAGTGGTCAACTTCATTATATGAGCCGGCTTCAAGCGAGTTTTCAACGCCATCACCTGCGTCGTTAAAGGCTTCTGGGGCTGCTTGAGGTCGAGAAGGTTCAAGCAATAGAGCTACTTGTCCCGTTGAATCACCAGCATAGAGTTCGCTATCACCAATAATACGTGAGGCTGAGTAGAGTGAACCCATTACCGCTTCGGTGTTAGGATTCCAGCCTATATCAGCTCGAAGATTTTCAAGCATGGCACGGTTGGGGTTAGTTTCACCAAATTCTCGAGCAGCACGTGATGAGCTGTAGTACTCAGGTAATGGTTCCATTATGTGACCGTGTGGTGTTTGTGGCATGTGTTTGTTTTGTCCTAACAGATATAATACTAGCATAAGCTTGTTGATTTGTCAATCTAGTTGTACGAAGTTAGTAGTTTTATGTTGGAATATAAAAAACGCCCCTTGCGGAGCGTCTTTTTGCTAGTAAACCTAAGTTTACTGTTGTGGAGCCATTGGGTCGACTGGTGCGGCCGGTTCGGCTGGAGCTTCGGGAGTTGGCATGTCGGGTGTGACAGGCGCTTCTGGAGCTGGGTCAGCCGGGACTTCGGGCATAACCGGAGCAGCTGGTTCAGCTGGTACAGTCGGATCAACGGTTGGAGCTGGGCTCGCCATTGGGTCAACTGATGGAGCTGGGTCGACCACAGGAGGATTATCCTGAGGGACAACTGGTGGTTGTGGGTTTTCGTCTGGTTGCATCGTTCTTCCTTCTTTTTTGTTTTAGTTGCTAATAACAGTATATTAGCATTAGCGGCTTAGCTTGTCAACTTGCTAGCTAACTAGATACCTAAGTGATGTCGGATGCGGTCGACCACATCAGCAATCACAACTTGGGACTTAACTAAGTAGTCGTCGGCACCAAGTTGAGTAGCTCGGTCTTTGTCACTGTCTTGGCTTAAGGCGGTTAACATAATGACCTTAACGGCCGAAGTTTCGGGAGTATTACGCAAAATATCGAGTACGTCGAAACCGCTGACTTTAGGCATCATAACATCGAGCAAAATAAGATCTGGCTTGTACTGTAGGGCGGTGGCGAGGGCTTCCTCACCATTAGGTACCCGCTTAACATCAAAGCCCTCGGCTTGTAGCCGGGTAACATACACTGTTGCTAGGGCATCATCGTCTTCGACTAGTAAAATCTTTTTGCTGGCGCTGGCTGGTGGAGCGGCCGGCGGCGGAGTTTGCGGATTGGGTTGAGCTGCCGGGGTTGGTGGTGTTGCGGTTGGTTCCATATTGCTAATGCTACAAGGATTTGGTTAATTTTTCAAGAGTGAGTTAATGAAGCCTTCGAACATTGGGTGTGGTCGATTGGGACGCGATTTGAATTCGGGGTGGAATTGGCTGGCCATCATGAAGGGGTGATCAATCGCCTCAATCATTTCGACCAAATGGTGATCGGGTGATAGGCCAACTGCTTTAATCCCCCATTTTTGGTACTGATCGCGGTACTGATTGTTACATTCTAGGCGATGACGGTGTCGTTCGGTAATTTTAGTCGTACCGTAAACCTTCGCTGCTAAACTGCCCTTTTCGATTACGCACGGATAATCACCGAGCCGCATGGTGCCCCCAGTGTTTTCTTTGCCTTTTTGGTCGGCCATAAAGTGGATGACTTGATTCTCGCCCTTGGGGTTAAGCTCAAAAGTGGTAGCATCTTTAAGCCCAGCGTTGCGAGCGGCGGCAATTACCGCCATTTGCAAACCGAGGCACAAACCAAGATACGGAACTTTTTCTGCTAAGCAGTATTGGGCTGCCTTAATTTTGCCTTCGAGGCCGCGCACACCAAAGCCACCAGGCACGACGACGCCATCGACATCTTTTAGCATAGTGCCTGGGTTTTTGGCTTTTTCGAGCTTCTCGGCATCAATCCATTTAATTTCGACTTTAGCATCGTGCGCCCAACCAGCCGCTCGCAAAGCTTCGAACACCGACATGTAAGTATCCTGGTTGTCCATATATTTAGCGACCACACCGACGGTTACAGTATGCTTATGATCTTTGGTGGCCTTCTGAACAACTGCTCGCCACTGTTTGAGGTCGGGTTTTTTAATCTTAAGATCGAGTCGTCGACCGATGAAATCGGCAATTCCGGCGTCTTCGAGCGTTAGTGGCACATCGTAAATAGTCCTGGCATTGGGCAAAAGCGCCACAGCTTCGGTGGGGACACCAGAAAATAAGCTCAGTTTGTCGATAACATTTTTGGGAGCGGCCTGTTCGCTTCGGACTACTAAAACGTCCGGTACAACGCCCAAGCCACGCAGTTCACGTACAGCATTTTGGGCCGGCTTAGTCTTAAATTCGTGGCTGGCACCGAGGTATGGCATATAAACAACGTGTACGTAGGTACAGTTTTCGCGGCCAACCTTAAAGGCTAGTTCGCGAATTGCCTCTAGAAAGCTTAAGCCCTCGTAATCACCCACTGTGCCGCCGATTTCGACAATGTGAACATCAAAGCCATCAGCAGCTTTAAGGATTTCTTCTTGGCTAGCGCTAGTTACATGGGGTATGAACTGGACGGTTTTACCAAGGTATTTGCCGTTTCGTTCATCTTCGATAACCTTACTTAAGACGCGACCACTCATCAAAGAGCTGGCCTGAGTCAGCTCTTGGTCGAGAAAGCGTTCGTAGTGACCAAGATCAAGATCGGTTTCGGCACCATCTTTAGTAACGAAGCATTCGCCGTGTTCAGCCGGGTTAAGCGTACCAGCATCGGTATTAAGATAGGGGTCGCACTTTTGGAGGTTGACGCTTAGGCCGCGAGCTTTTAAGAGGTTACCGATGGAGGCGGCGGTGATGCCTTTACCGAGCCCCGAAAGCACACCACCTGTCACAAATATAAATTTAGTTGGTCGCTTTGCCACCTCTATTACTACCCCTTCGTTATTCCTTAATATGCTACCGCATTTTGTGGTTATTTCCAAGGTCGCTTTTACAATGGGCCTCGCAGACTAAGCTGTTTCTAGACGAGTAATTCTAAAGTCATGGTCGGTTACCTGGGCATTTGTGGCAGTTAGGACTTTCTTGATAGTTCTTAGGTTGATTTTGACATCTTTCATGTCTGTTTTTAGCTCAGAAACATCACGCCGTAACATACCGATATCTTGAGCTATTTCAAGAACTATCTGAAACTTACGATCTGATGCTGCCTCGGCAATAGCAAAACGTTTGTCCATAGCTTGGATGTATAAGGCAAAGCGACTATCCATAGACTGGGTATACGCAGCAAAACGTTGGTCGAGATCTTTGGCGTTGGCAGCAAAGCGTTTATCTAAATCTTTGGCGTTCGCGGAAAAGCGCCTGTCTAGGTCTTTGGCACTGGCGGCGAAACGTTCGTCTAGGTCTTTGGCACTGGCGGCGAAACGTTCGTCTAGGTCGTTTAGGGTAATGACTGCAGTCGTTTTTTCTTTCATACTAACAGCCTATCATGCGCCTATTTTGGATCGCAAAAACTATTAAAAGATGATTAATTTACTGGCTGAGTTGCTGGGTAGCGGCCGATTTTTGCGGGTCATTGCCATTTTTGGCGTCATCCGGCGTAATAGTCACTTTTTTATCGGGTTCGATGCCGGCCTTGTCGATGTTTTTGCCACCGGGTGTAAACCAACGTGCGATAGTAACTTTAAGGACACCGCCGCCATCAAGTTTAATTAGTTGCTGAACGCTACCTTTACCGTATGACTTTTCGCCGACTAGGCTGGCTGCCCCGTTGTCTTTGAGAGCACCGGCCAAAATTTCGCTGGCGCTGGCACTACCACCATCGATTAGAACGACGGTTGGAATGCCTTTGAGGACATCACCACCTTCGGCTTTAAAAGTATTGGTCACCAAGCCATCACGCCGCTCTGTCAGCACAGTCGTGCCTTTAGGCAGCCACAAGCTCGAAACCGACACGGCGGCGTCTAACAAGCCGCCTGGGTTGCTTCTGACGTCTACCACCACACCCTTAACATTCTGTTGTTTAAAGTCTTCGGCAGCAGCCTTAGCTAAACTGGCTGTGTCTTCGCCAAACCGACTAATCGTTAGATAACCGATGCCGTTTTCGACCTTGCTATTAACACTTGGGATGGAAATATCTTGACGAACAATTGTTACTTCGACCGGTGTACTGCCGCGTATAATCTTTAGCTTAACGGAAGAATCTTTTGGACCGCGAATTTTTTGGACCGCTTCGGAAACTGTCATTCCGGCGGTAGAGGTGCCATCAATCTCGACAATTACATCCTTTGGCTTGAGGCCAGCCTTTTCGGCTGGGAAACCGGCAATTGGCGAAACAATCACGATACTGCCATCACTACCTTGGCTTAACTCGGCCCCAATACCCGTAAACGAGCCGCTTAATTGATCATTAAAGTCTTTATACTCAGCAGCACTTAGATATTCGGTATAAGGGTCGCCAGCGGCCTTAACTAGGCCCTGCTTCATGCCATCAGTTAGTTTGGTGGTATCGAGTTCACCATCAAAGTTAGCTTTTAGAGCCCGATACAGTTCATTAACCGATGTGTAATCGAGCTTATTTGGTAGGTTCTTTTGAACACCAGTTTGGTTAGAGAAAGTAATTCTACCACTGCCAATATTTAACCCCAGGATAAATATTGCTGCTGCGAAAACTACTAGTGCAATCCGTTTGAGAGCGATTTTGGAGCGTTTGGAACGTTTCTTTTCAGTTGGTTGGTCTGGCACAGGTTGAACCACAGGTATCCCCTCTTTTTAAGCATCTTGAACCATTATTGTAACCGTTTATGGCTTGATGTTCTAGAGTTTAATAATTTCGGGTTTGGTAAGATAGTTGGCCAGTTAAATAGGTGTTGTACTCACTGGTAGTGAATGATCCGCCAGACACCCCTTGGACATACATGGCGTGTCCCCAGTAACCAGATGTGCTGATAGCCACGTCACCAGGTTGTGGAGTTCGTGAAACCTGAATACCACGAGCGTAGGCGGCGCCTACCCAGTCACGGGCATTGCCATAAAAGGATGGTGCAGATCGGCCTGATGCCTGGACAGCCCAAGCAGTGTAAGACACACATTGGCGAGTACAGTAACCCCATGGATCGGGCCCGTCATTGTCGACACAGCCAGGTCCAGGACTCATTCCAAAACCAGCATTAGCATAAGGATAGGCGTTAGGGTTGATACCGTTAACCGGCCCTGGGAAACGCAGGAAGTAATAGCCACCATCAGGGTTAAAGTTAGCCCGACGCTGTGAAGCGATTAAAGCGTCGATCTTCGATTGATTATCTTTAGTTTTTTGGTTATAAACCGACTGTTGGCCTTCGTTGAAGGAAAGTAAGTTGGCTTGTTCGGCCCGGCTAGCTTGTTGACTGGATTGTTTTTGTTTTTGATCGGCTAAAAGCTTTTCAATCTGCTCTTTCTGGCTGTTCAACTGGTGCTTTAAAGCGGTAATTTTATCGAGCGTGGTTTTGATTTTCTGTTGCACAGAGTTACGGTACTGCTGTTTGTCGACGAATTGGCTAAGGTCTTTACTGGAAGCCAACATTTCTAGAGTAGAGATTTGTCCTTCGAGATACATTTGCTTAATATTGGTGCCGAGTACTTCTTTTTGCTTGACCAGCTCGTTCTCGGCATTGGTGATTTCGGTTTGTAAACGATTTTGCTCGGCGGTATTGGCATCAATTTGTGACTGCAAGGTAGCAATAGCGGCTTGTAGTTTACCGATAGCATCTTGGTAACTGGTAGCTTGATCTTGTAGGTTAGCCACAACGTCGTTATTGCGGGCATTCTCTTGTTGCAGGGTATTAATTTGGTCGCTTACGCTGTCGGCTTTAACTGATGGCTTAATACTCATGCCAATTACCAAAACGGCAATAATCATCAGCATGCCCGTAATGTTGCGGGTGTTCGTCAAAAACCTTCTGACCGGTGTAGCTTTTTGTTTTTTCATTTTGTTTTTATGAGTTAGCATTAGCATAATAACATACCCCCCAGGACATTGCAATAACCGAAGTTAAGTGTCCTTGCACTAAATTGTTGAATTGCTGCTATTTTGGACTTTTGAATTTGAGATACCGCCGGGTCGCTAAGTATGATGAGGCGGCACCAATTACTATACCGATGCCAATCTGCGCGGTCAAGATAAACCAGTAATGGTCTAAAAAGTACTTGTTGGCATAACTGATATCGAGCAGACCTAGACTACTGGCCTCAAACGTCGTCGACGATAAACTGAATAAACCATTACAGATAAGAACCGACAAAATTGCCGCCACAAACCCGTATAACATCGTCTCAACAATAAATGGCCCGCGGATAAACCAGGTGCTGGCCCCCAGCAAACGCATAATATTAAGCTCATCGCGGCGATTGAAGATAGCCATTCTGATGGTATTAAAGATAATTAGCATCGAGATAAAGGTAAAGATAAGAATGCCGATTAGTCCCCCCTTCTGGAAGAAGCTGGTGGCACTACTAATTTTGTCGATGGCCTCTTTGCGATCGCCCGAATAGGAGGTTTGGTCTGACTGCAGCTGTTTATTTTCGGACTTCTCGAGGAAGACCCTTAATTCGTCGAGCTTATTAGGGTCAACCGGTTTGATTTTTAAACTGGCTGGTAGTGGGTTGTCGGTTTGTGAAATGGCCACCAGAAGATCAAGATTGTCTTGGTTAGCTTGTTTGTAACTCTTTAGGGCATCATCCTTAGAAACATACTCAACTGATTTAACGGTTCGTAGCTGTTTAACTTCTTTAATTAAGTTATTCTTTTGTTCGTCGGTGATTTCGTCTTTTAGGTAGACCGAGACATCAATTTTGTTATTGATTTGGGTAATGGTGTTATTGAACGTCGCCCGAGCAATAACCGAAAACAGAACAATTGTTAGAGTAATTACCATAACGGCGATGGCGGCCGCCGACAACCAGGCATTGCGCACAAAGTTAACAGCTCCGGCTTTGGTGATTCGTTCTAGTACGATTAGTTTACGTTTCATACTCACCCTTTGTAGGCTCCCTGAGCGTGATCGCTGGCAATTTTGCCGTCGCTAATTGTAATTACCCGGCGCTTCAGTTTGTTAACAATTTCTTGGTTATGAGTAGTTAGTAGGACCGTTGTACCGTATTGGTTAATCTTTTGGAGGACTTTGACAACATCCCAGGCGTGCTTGGGGTCAAGGTTACCGGTTGGCTCGTCGGCAATCAAAATCTTGGGCTGCCGTGCAATTGCTCGAGCAATTGCCACCCGCTGTCTTTCACCGCCTGATAATTCGAGCGGCATGCGTTTTTCTTTGCCTTTAAGTCCAACAATGTCGAGCACACGCGGCACAGTATAGTGAATTTCGTGCTTGCCGGTACCGACAATCTCGAGTGCAAAGGCAACATTTTCGAAAACAGTCTTATTGGGAAGAAGCTTAAAATCCTGGAAAACCGTACCAATTCGACGTCGCAAATAAGGAATTTCTTTATCTTTAAGTTTGTCGTAATCGATTCCACCAACAATTATTTTGCCACTGGTTGGCTTCTCTTCCCTGGTCAGAAGCTTAAGAAGAGTTGATTTACCAGCACCACTGGCCCCGACTACAATCACAAACTCACGCGGCTCGACGTGCAAGTTTATACGGTCCAGCGCCGGTGCCATACCTTTGCCATAAACCTTAGTTACCCTGTCCAATAAAATCATTAGCTTTATTATAGCAAACTTTACGTCAGGTGCACGGGCACAACCGAACATCGTGAGGTTATGTCCGCATACCTGTCGTTAGTTTGGTAAGGCCGCGCAGCGGGCTATTGCAAACTTTTTATGTAGCGGTTAGCGGTAAGTAGCTATATACTTCTTTAATGTCGTTCTCTACCCCTATCAGCCGACCGTCGATATCTTCGACCTTTTGTTTAACCTCACGTAGCTCGTAGCCAATTGAATGATTTTGGTTTTCCACAAAGCTAAGCCGCAGATCTATCTGGTCAAAGCGTTTGTCGATGGCAGTAAATCGGTCATCAATGGCAGTAAATCGTTTGTCGACAGCCGTGAAGCGCCCATCAACACTGATTGCGAATACATTCAGTGCTTCAAGAATGTCTTGATTGGTAACATCTGTGCTAGCCATACCGCTACTATACAATTAGAAAATTAACAGAATCTTAAGGCTGTTATAAATTACAACTTTTAGTTGTTAGTAAGCTGGTTTTCTAAATAAGCATCGATGAAGGGCTGGAGCTTACCGTCTAAAACCGCCTCGGCATCGCTAGTTTCGTGCTTAGTCCGCAAGTCTTTTACTTGCTTGTAGGGATGCAATACATAGCTGCGAATTTGATTACCCCACTCAGCTGATTGGTTAGGCCCTTTAATCCCAGCCAGCTTTTCTTGATGTTGCTCCAGTTGTAGTTGGGCTAGACGCGAGCGCAGGATAGTCATAGCAGTTTCACGGTTTTGCAACTGAGAACGCTCGTTTTGAATGGCCACCGTTATACCGGACGGTATGTGAGTAATGCGGACGGCTGAATCGGTCGTGTTAACTGATTGTCCGCCCTTACCGCCGGAGCGGTAAACATCAATCTTCAAATCCTTGTCATCAATCTCAAGCTTATCGGCAGTTTCGACTTTGGGCAAAACCTCGATCTTGGCAAAACTAGTTTGGCGTAAATTATCGGAATTAAATGGGCTAAGCCGGACTAGACGATGAACACCATGCTCACCCTGTAGTTTGCCGTAAGCAAACGGCCCGCTGATTTCGAAAGTTACACTTTTTAGGCCGGCTTCGTCGCCATTTGCCTGATCGATAACCTCGACCTTAAGCTTTTGCTGTTCGGCCCAGCGCACATACATCCTTAGTAGCATCTGCGCCCAGTCTTGGGCGTCGGTACCGCCGGCACCAGCATGAATTGAAACAATCGCATCTAAATCGTCGTACGGTCCATTAAACTGCAGTTCCCGTTTAAAACCCTGGAGTTGTTTGTTAAGAATCTTCAGTTGTTTTTGGAGGTCAACCTCCACGCTAGCGTCGTTGAGTTCGGCTAATTCTAGGGCATCGCTAATTTGTTTTTCAAGCTCCCGCCAAGGCTCGATTCGAGCTTGCAGATTTGACTGTTGCTTCATTGTGGCCTGGGCGGCTATTTGATCACTCCAAAAATCAGCCTGCTGACTTTTAGCGGCCAATGAAGCCAGCTCATTTTCTAGCTGGCTAATTTGGAGCGTTTTTAGAGCTTCTGTCACGCTCGACTGAAGTTCTGATAACTGTGAGATTAATTCCTGCATTACTGCAGATTATAACCTACTATTGTGGGATCGTGGTATCGGTAGTGATGTCAGTCTGGTCTGACGAACTTCTTCCCAATAGCAAAACTACTCCCAACATGACAACAATAATAACCGCGCCTACAATAACTGCTATCATTAAGCCTTTTTTGGAAGATTTAGCTTTACCGATTGGAGCGGCCATTGGAGCGGCCATTTCTGGCGTCGGAACTGCAGCTGGTGATGGGTTGTCGGCCGGGAAAAGCGGTGCTGCCGGCATAGATGGAGTGACTGGAGTTGATGATACCGGTGGTACTGACGCACTAAAATCGGGCATAGCCGGTTGGGTATTGGCGCTTGTGTCGGGTACAAAATCACTGGCTGGACTGTCGACCGACGGGGTCGAAGACATTGGGTCGACTGAGGCTGATGGAGTAGTACTAACATTGATACTTGTGGCACCGCTATCGGCCGGCGGTGTCGTTGGGTTAACAGGACTGGGATTCATTGGATCTTGTGGAGGCATTCGCTTGGCACCTTTTATTACATTGTTGGTATCATACCATAAGCGTATTTAACGCCACAATCCTTTGGCCTGGCCATAAAGTTTATCAGCAAATTCCTGCCCAGCACTGCTAAGACATCCCAAGCCCCAGGTATCGTCCTCAAACATGGTATTAGCAACTTTAATAATTCGGTTTTTAGTAATTGCTTTAATTCGATTGGGCACCTGATAATAATCTTCGATTTCATCATCAAAAAAGTAACGATAGGCGTAGCCGCTCGAGATACCTGCGGCAGTCTGAGCGCCCCGCTGATAGCGGCCAATGGCATATTGTTTAGCTGCTTGGACATCTTCATCAGCCAAGTCAGCCCGAAATACAGCATTAAGTTCTTTGGTAATAATTTTGAAGAGAGCTTCGGCATTGGCTGGCATAACCTGAGCACCAAACCACCAGTTGCTACTATCGATTAACTGCGAGTGTCCAGAACTCATACTGTAAACCAAGCCCTTTTCGCGGGCCGTTCCCAAAATTCGGGAATACAAAGTTTCGGTTAACATAGTATTGAGTAGGCCAAGAGCATCAGCTTCTGGATCGGATAGCCGTCGTTGTTTAAAGGTGTCCAAATAAAAATAGATGTTATCGACGGTTGCGTTATTTATATAGAGTGGCTTTTCGAGTCGGCGCGGCTTTTCGACTGGTAAAGGCTGGCGGCCATCCCCCTCCGGTAACTCTATAGAGCTAATTAAAGATTTAACGGCGGCCCGCCGGTCGTTGCTAAGGTTGCCGGCAATCACAAATCTCAGATTGCTACTGGTGTGTGTCCGTTTGTAATGATGATTAATGTCCTTAAGGGTAACGTTTTTCATGAGCAAAAGCCGTTCTTGGTCGGTTACAACCTTGAAGCCATACTCTTCGCGCAGGGCTAGACTAAGATGGCGGAAGTGGCTGTTAGACCGAGCGTTCAGCTCTTCGCGGACGTTACCAAACTCGGCTTCAAATTCATCGGCCAAAAATAGCGGCTTAGTAATAGCTGTCAGTAATAGTCCCAAAACCCGATCCCATTCAAAATCGGCACACTCAGCTTCGTAAGTTATGTCATAACTACCAGTTGAGGCATTAGAGTAGGCGCCATTTTTTTCGAATTCAGCCTGAAAGGTTCGTGCCTTAGGTATTAACTCGTTAGCTCCCAGTAGTAGGTGCTCCATTAAATGTGGCGTCTCCCAAATATCACGTTCGACCAAGTACTCACCAGCGCGAAAGTTAAAGTCGAAGGTCATAACACTGGCGTCAGGAATATGAATCAGCAACCCCCTAGCACCATTTTTGGCCTTAATCTCAGTTACCGTGTGTTTCACAGGCTTATTTCTTTTTCTTAGACTTATTTTTGCGTTTACGCTCGGCTTTGCGAGCTTTTTTACGAGCGTCTACTGTCTTAACTTTTTTGGTGCTACTAGCTGGTAAGCCCTCGCTAGTAACTGAAGCAAAGTCGGTTTCTTTAAACTCGTCAACTTCGATTACCTTATCGGCATTATCGACTGATCGACGAGCCGCTCTGGTCAAATCAGTTTCGATTGGTTCATCTAAATCACTGACGTTAACTGGTTCGGCATGCAACAAAGTTCGGACAACGTCATGCCTCAGAGTTTCTTGCATGGTTTCAAATAACTGCTGACCTTGGCGGCGATACTCAACTAATGGGTCACGTTGACCGACACTAATCCAGCCAATTCCCTCACGCAAGTGCTCCATATTCTCAAGGTGTTGCATCCAGAGGTTATCAAGGACTTGCAGGTAGATATCGCGCTCAACTTTACGCATGTTGTCGACCCCAAAGGCGGCCGTCCGACTTTCGTAAAGTGTAATCGCCTCTTGGACTAAGACTTTTTCAAAACCTTGAGCCTCAGTATCAAACAAACGGTCGAGCGTGGCATCATCAAACGTAAAAGTTTCGGTGATGAGCGTCTCGTAGATATCGGTCATAGCTTGAGGCGAACGAGCTAGATCGCGGGCTTCTTCTTCGATAAAAATTCGGATGCGTTTTTCGATATCGTTGCGATGTAGGATTTCTTTACGCATGGTGTAGGTGGCTCGCCTATGGCGGTTCATCACATCATCATATTGCACGACATTTTTTCGAATATCGAAGTTGTGGCCTTCGACTTTCTTTTGGGCAGACTCAAGGCTACGCGATATAACTCGGTTTTCGATTGGCATATCTTCGGGAACTTTCATCCGTTCCATCATGCCGCCAATGCGATCACCACCAAAAACACGCATTAAATCATCTTCGGTACTAACAAAGAACTGGGTCACACCAGGGTCGCCCTGGCGACCAGCACGACCGCGCAGCTGGTTGTCGATCCGCCGTGACTCATGTCGCTCCGAACCAAGGATGAACAGCCCGCCTAGCTCTTTAACTTTTTCGTCGAGCACGATGTCGGTACCACGGCCGGCAATGTTAGTTGCTAATGTAACCGCACCGGGTTGACCAGCCTGGGCTACAATACTGGCTTCCTTTTCGTTATTTTTGGCATTCAGAACCTGGTGTGGGATATTGGCTTTTTTGAGCATCTGGCCCAGTTTTTCGTTCTTTTCGATCGAAACTGTACCAATCAAAACAGGTTGACCCTTTTGCTGAAGCATCCGAACTTCGTTAATAATTGCCTTGAATTTGCCGGTTTCACTTTTGTAAATACGGTCGGGACGATCATCACGGATTAGTTTTTTATTAGACGGGATTTGATTGACGCTTAGTTCATAAATTTGGTGGAATTCTTCGCTCTCGGTTTCGGCGGTACCAGTCATACCGGCCAGCTTTTCGTATAGACGGAAGTAGTTTTGGAAAGAAATTGTGGCTAAGGTCATTGATTCTTCTTGGACAGTAACATTCTCCTTAGCTTCGATGGCCTGGTGTAAACCTTCGTTATAACGCCTTCCTTTAAGCAATCTTCCGGTGAATTCGTCGACAATGACAACTTCCCCATCGGTCGTAACAACGTAATCTTTGTCGCGCTTAAACAGAGCTTCGGCGCGCAAAGCCTGTTCTAAGTGATAGATGGTGCGGATATTGTCGCTGGAATATAGATTGTCGATGCCGAGGATTTTTTCGACCATCTCGACCCCATCGTCGTTAAGTACCACTGACTTACGTTTTTCGTCGACTTCGAAGTGGGTTTCTTTTTTAAGTTGGCGAGCAACTTTGCTAAATTGCAGATAGGCGCTGGCGCTAGTAACTGATGGAGCAGAAATAATTAGTGGTGTGCGGGCTTCGTCAATTAAAATCGAGTCGACTTCGTCAACGATGGCGTAGTGGAGTTCGCGCTGGCGTAGTTGGTCAATCTCGCGAACCATGTTGTCGCGCAAATAATCAAAACCGAATTCGTTGTTGGTACCATAGACAACGTCGGCAGCGTAGGCTTCTTGGCGAGTGGCTGGCTTGAGATGCTTAATTCGCTCGTCTTGGTGTTTTTCGTTTATAAATTTGGAGTCGTAAATAAATGACTCGTCGGCAATAATAACGCCAGTTTTAAGGCCCAAAAACTCGTAAACTGGTGCCATCCAGCCCGCATCACGCTGGGCCAAATAATCGTTAACGGTCACAACATGGACACCTTTTTCGGTAAGGGCATTTAGATAGACTGGCAAAGTCGCAACTAAAGTTTTACCTTCACCGGTTTTCATTTCGGCGACACTACCTTCGTGCAGAGCCATACCGCCAACCAACTGAACATCGAAGTGGCGCATACCAAGTACACGGTCGGCGGCTTCTCGCACCAACGCAAAAGCATCGGGCAAAATTTGCTCGAGAGACTCTTTTTTAAGACGGTCTTTTAAGACCGCTGTCTGCTTTTTTAACTGCGGGTCTTTCATCTTCTTATATTTAGAAGATAGATTGTTGATTAGAATGGCTTTTTTGCGCAAGCGCTTAAGAGTCTTTGCTTGCGGATCACCCAGGACGCGTTTAAAAATTTTCTTCATGTTTACAGCAATACTCCCGTTATCCGTCTATTGTATCTTAAATTGTCGCCCGGCGACAGGCTAAAGTTGACGTCGAAAACGCCTTATCACCCGTTGCCGAAATTTGGCTGATTCATGAATATCTTTGTATTTTTTAATCTGATTCTTAAGCTTTGCTTCGACAATGTCGACAGCGGCGTACATATTAATGGTGCTTTCTTTGACTACTAAGGTTTCCTTTGGCAAGTACAGTACAACTTCGCACTCACATTGCTTTTTGTCTTTGGCATGACTCTCTTTAAGTTTAACTTCGGCGTGGGCGGTCGCTTCGGCGTGTTTTGACATGTACTTATCGAGGTGGCCAATTTTTTTGCCAACGTATTTCTTAAGATCATCATCGACCTCGGCGTGAACACTATTGATTTCGATTTTCTGGATCATATTGTTTGCTTGCCTCCCATGTAAGGTTGTAAAACTTTTGGAACTTGAACATCGCCGTCTTTGGTCTGGTAATTCTCGATGATGGCAATCGGTCCCCGGCTCAAAGGCAAAGCCGTGGCATCGTTACTATGAACCAGCTCCAACTTGCCGTCGGCCCGGCGCACCCGAGTTTGCAGGCGGCGGGCTTGGTAATCAGTCATGTAGTCGGCCGTGTGGGTTTCGCGGTAGGCATCTTGGCCCGGCATCCAGGCGTCAATATCGACCCCGGCGGCATTGGGCTTACCAATATCGGCCGTACATTTGGCGATTAATTGATATGGAATCTCTAGCATATCCATAATTTTTTCTTGAATAGCAATTAAGAAGAGATGTTCTTGATAGCCTGCTTCGGCCAGACCGAGACTTTCCATTTCGAGCTTGTCAAACTGGTGCATCCGGAACATACCTTCCATGTCTTTGCCATAAGTACCAGCCTCGCGGCGGAAAGATGTAGCATAACCGATGTAGCGCAAAGGCAGGCTAGCTTCGTCTAAAACTTCTTTGGCGTGCATGCTGCCTAAGACATGTTCGGCACTACCCTGCAACCATAAATCTTCATCATCGATTTTATAACGGTCATCGCGCGGTTCGAGCCGGTCCATAGCATCATACAGTTCGGTCCGGATCATGTAAGGCGGCAAGACTGGCAGGAATGGTTTGTTACTGACCTCAAGATTATTTTCGGCAATAACTTCGTCGATAAAGTCTTGGTCGGATAATTTGTCCATAATGAACTGGATAATCGCAAACTGCAGCTTTACAAGATCGCCCTTAACATAGGCAAAGCGCGAACCAGCCACTTTAGCAGCTCGTTCTTTATCTAGCCAGCCCTTGGCTTCGGCAATCACAGCATGGGATTTTGGTTTAAAATCGAACACCGGCGGTTCGCCAACAGTTTTAGCCACTTGGTTGTCGTCTTCAGTTTTACCAACCGGCACATTATCGAGTGCCACATTAGGAACCTGCTTAAGTAGTTTTAGGTAGTGAGTTTCGACTTTACTCAATTCGTCTTCGACTTTGGTTAAAGAATCTTTGAGCTTTTTGGCGGAAACAATTTGTTCATCGGTGGGCCGTTGACCCTTGGTTGCACCAGCCTGCTGGTTACGAGTTTGGCGCAATTCTTCGGCCTTGCCCAGTAATTCACGGCGCTGCTCGTCGAACCTTAACAACTCTTTAATACTTACTTTAACGTTTTTTTGCTGGGACTTCTCTTCGACCAACTCCGGATTGTCGCGAATAAACTGAATATCTAACATACTCTGTATTATAGCCTAAATAGAGACCGAGTTACATGGAGTCTTTACGGTTACCTAATCTCGTAGGTATAGGCTAGCCGAAAAAACGTTCGAACCGTGTCAAATTCCATGATTGGTGACCCGTGGACTGACATAGCATTGGATTGGACTATCTCGTATGGCTCAGCTTGATATGCTCGGCTACCCGGCGGGAAATTCTCGGTTGACGTGGCCTGGATTAAACTACGATCTAGTACAACTCCGTCGGATACCAAATGTATGGTTGGAGCGACATCAGCACATCCATAGTTATGGTCGGAGCTATCCCAATGCATATCCAGTACCTTTGGCCAGAATGAACGTTGGGCAGTACCAGCCAATACCGGGGATTGATGAAGTGTTAGCAGCGCCGCTCGGTAACGCCTACCCGGGTAATATCGTTCTTCGTGGCCAATCGCCAGCCTAAGTGGCTCATGAAACTGATCCAGCCCATTTGGCAAGTCATATTGTACCCGACCAGTTTTTTGATCGATAGGAAAAGAGTGAAACATCGATCCATCGGTTTGCGGCAAGTCGGAGGCATCAATCAAGCCTAGCTCGATTGGTTGAGAGAAAGCGGCTCGCTCGGTAATCATGCCGACGTGGATCGGTTTTGGTGATGATGAAGCAGAATCGGGCTGGCCAATCCGATCTTGCCGTTGCCGCACATCGTAAGGGTCAATTCGTCCAAGATCAACTACAACATTTGGTACTTCTAAAGTAATCACCATCTAGCCTTAATTAATTGTATACAATATTTATACAACAATTTTGTAGTTTAGTACACTAGATTGATTTATTTTGTAGTGCCTGGAGGGTCAACATTGTCCGTGACTTGGCGTAAGCGCAAAAATCACACTCCCCGCCCATCGCGGCGGTGCCAACTGCTGGCATGTCGCCTTCTAGACAGTCTTTCATCTTTTTTAGAGTCGGCTCAACCCAGGCGTCATTGCCTTTATAAGGGATGAGCTTGGTCCGGAATTCGAGTTTGTCAGCAAAACCATCAACATCAATTCGGGCATTAGTGTAGACAAAATAGCCGACATCACTAACCGATAAATCGTTTTGGCGCAGCAACCACTGGTAAACTTCGAGCTGGCGTTTATAACTAATCTGCCAATCAGAGTCGATCGAAACTTCTTTATCTTTGGAGGTGGCTTTGTAGTCAACCACAATGGCATTGCCTTGGTCATCAATCCACAAGTCATCGATTGCTCCAAAAACGTGCAGATTGGTTGGCTTGTGCAAGGCTACCACACCAGTAAAGTTATGGCGCCATTGATCTAAGCTGTCGTGCTTCATCGGCACGGCTTTGATGTCAGCCATGATTGGGTGCGGCGTGCCCGCCTTCCGGTGGCGATCGAATTCTTTTTTATAAAGTTCGTCGATGGTTTTATTTATATTGAATGGTGGACCGTTGGGTCGCTTAATCTTTAACCGAGCATCCAACCAAAAACAGCGCGGACACTGCATAAACAGTTCGATTTTACTGCGACTAACTTTAAAAACCTCGGTTTGCCCGAGTTGATATGGTTTGTTTCGCTCCTGCCAATAGTTTGCCATAGGGTCTTATTGTAGCAGTTCGCCGACTAAATTAGTTGCGAATAAGCCGTGATATTAGAGAGATGAAAAGTTCTCTCCTGGCTGGCATCAAGCGATCTAAAGCCGTGCAGTGTCACCGACCCAAGGGCGGCGCGTGATCGAAATAGTACACTGGACAACGGTTTTTGTGTATAGCTGTAAATGTCACCGCTTATGCGTGTTCCATCCACTCCTGACGCACCTTCGTAAATACCGGTAGCGGCTTCTGGGCTAATTCTTGCCCCTAAATATTCTAGTGTTGGGTCGTAGCCAAGTTCTTCAAAAGCTGTCTGCCTGTTATCTCCCCTTAAGCGATAGACGGCACCATCCCGCGCTGTTGCTGGGTCAATCCCTGGGCGTGAGTTAGCCAACGTAACACTAGCCCCATTATGGCCGTCAGCTGTATGCAGACGAAGAAACAATACCAAACTGAGCTGGCCCGAATTCGACCAAAGCTCTTCGTCTCTCATCCTAATTGGTCGGTCATTATGTAGAGGTTGGTGTGCATCGCGCTGAAGACCACCAAATTTATCAAACGAGTCACCCATAACAACTTCTGGTTTAATTATTTTGGCGGCCTCAAAGATGATACGCTGGTGCGAATTATGAACTTCGATATGATTTAGCCCCAAATCGCTGGCGGTGTGATCGATCCCAACAGCCGGTATATCGCCATCGATAACCTGAAGCAAAGCTTCGGCCATTTTGGGCACAGCCTGGGGGTCGCCATCCTGTACAGTTGGCAACTCTAAATCTCTGCGAACTTCTATCATTAACTATATTATAACACTTTTACTGCTAATTGAGAAGCTTAGCGGCCGCGGTCACACTGGCGGTTTCGGCTCGCAACGTAAACTCGCCCAGTTGTAACTTCCCGACTTCTTGATTCAAAAACATTTGTTTTTCGTTGTCGCTCCAGCCGCCCTCTGGGCCAACCAGCACACCGACTTCTTGATAATTGGGGTTCTTAGGCTTAGTTAAGTCATTTTGCTCACAAACAAACATTGGTAATTTACTAGAGTACTCGTTTAGGGCTGTTTGCAAAAGTATCGGCGAGTGAACCATCGGTATATCGCTCCGACCACACTGTTCGGCCGCTTCGATAACAATTTTTATAGCCCGGTCTTCGTTAAAACCGGTCTTCTCAGACCGTTCGGCCAAGATTGGCACAAAGTGGCTGACTCCCAGCTCAGTAGCTTTTTGCAGAACCCAATCATTCTTATCTTTCTTGAGCAAACTCCAGAACAGGGTCACCTCTTTGCTGGGCGTTTTACGCTCAAAATCAGTTATCAATTCTAGGATGGCCTTATCTCTGCCCAGTTCATTCAAACTGTAAAGCCTTTCGTGTTGCTGGCCGTCAAATAACACCACCTCTTGACCAGGCCGAAACCGTAATACCTTTCGCCACTGATCAAGCAAGCGTTGATCGCGTAGTTCAACATAATGCTCTAACTTAGCGGTGGTGTAAAAACGATGCAACCTCACCCGATGTGAACCTGTTCGGTTATGATTTTGTAAAGTTGTTGCGGGGTATCGGCCATGTAGGTTGGTTCGTACGATGATAAGATCTTTTTGCCGTTGTAGCCCCAAGTAACCGAAACTATTGGCAGACCGCCTTTGCGTGATGATTCGATATCGCGGACTTCGTCACCAACATAGACACACTGGCTGGCTAGAACTTTTTGGTCTTTTAAAATTAGTTTAAAAACTCGGGATTTAGCAAACAGGCCAACATTGCCATAAACGCCGCTAAAGTAAGCATCAATTCCCTGGCTCTTTAGAACCTTATGAATATTTTCTTGGCTATTGCTACTGACGACGGAGAGTTGAAAGCCTTGTTTATGTAAATCTTTAACGACCTTTTCGATACCCGGAAAAACTTTTAATTCGTCTAGGTGTGCTCCCAAAATCTTCTTGCCCTTAATTAGCAAACGCAGCAGCTTCCAGTAAGGAATACCGCTGGCTTTAATAATTTCGCGGGCCGGCATTTCGCGGAATTGGGCCAACTGCTTGTCGCTCAAGTCTATCCCCGGCACCATCTCTTCGGCGATGCTGACTGCCACCGGCAAGCTGTTTACCAGCGTGCCGTCAAAGTCAAAAATGACATGTTTCATATTTATGGTCTAAGCGTCCCAAAGAATACTTGCCAAGCCAGAGCCGATTTGGCAACCAAGCTAAGAATCATATAAACTCGTTCACCGTAAAGATAGTCGGCCCATTTGCCAATTTTCTTGTACTGCAAAAACATATTGACGGCAAAACTCATAAAGAACAGGAACATACTGAGGTATATCCAATAAACAAAACTTGGCACTTGGCCACTGCCGTAACTGGTAGCCCCGGCTACATAAATGGCAAAGACGAACCACGGCACAATACCGGCCAAACAGCCAATTCCATAACTCAACCAATTAGTCTTTTTGGTAGTCTGGTTGTGGACTTCCATAACTAGACCCATCATATTCATGATAAAGTCCAGCGCAAAGATCATCAGCAAGCTAGATAGGTCGTAAACACCGCTAAGCATGGCAATGGCCACCATCATGGTACTGGCGCTAATGCCGTACTCGATCCAACGGGCCTTGTTGAGGCCCTTCTTAAGATCGGCTTCGTAGTTTTTACGGTAAACCGTTGCGATTACCAAGTGAGCGATTGCCGACATAAAGAAGAAGGCTGCTACCAAGTAAGCCAGATTTACGTCGAACAAATGACGGCTGGCCGCCACCAACACTGGGTTACCGCTTTGCGAGGCCAACTTATCGAGCGTTAAATAGCTAGTTGTAACTGGCAGACTAGATGCACCACTCAAGATAATCACTGCGACACCTTGCACAAAGTGCAGGGCCGCCATAATTAAATTCCACTTATTGAGGCTATCGAAGCTGATTTTAGATTTTGTAGTCTTGGCCGATTTGGCTTTAGCAGTAGTTTTTTTAGGCATACCTCTACTTTACCACAAGAGTCGGCCGAGGATTAGCTATCAATATTGAAGTAGTGGTTAAACTGATCCTGCATATGAGCATCGCTAATAGCTGGGTTTTGGGCTTTGCTGGTACTAATCCAGGTTAACAAACGCTGGGATGCTTCGGGATGAGCCACGATATAACGGCTAACTTCATCACGTTTAGAGAACTCCTGACCAGTGGCCTGGCCAACAGAGCTATTCATACTGTTATGATGGGCTGGCGCTTTAACTGCTTCGGCCACAGCCGTAACACTAGTCATTGGATGCTGCTCGACAACATTAGTAGAAGGACTGGTCGATGGGGCGACTGACATGACTAGGCCAACCGCAATCGTACCAGCCAATCCAGCTATAGCGCGACGGCGACCAAACTTTTCGACGTTAGTCGGTGCTTCTTCTTTATGAAAAATGGTTTGCAGATTTTGACGAGCTCGGCTGAACTTAGTTTTTAGACGACTGGCCAAACTGACTTTAGTGACTTCGATTGGCATTATTACTGGCTGCTCTGCTACAACAGGGCTCAGTTCCTGAGTATCTGTATATTGAGGTCCGGCGACATTGGCCCGAAGCTCACTCATACGAGGCGCAAACCGCCCGTTAGTAGTTTGGACTGACAACTGATTAGGGGTGTCTAGAGCGGCAGCTTCTTCAACCGAAATATATTCGGCGACTGGTGGCTGAATAACCGATTCTTGTGCTAGAAGTAATTGCTCGCTGATGCTGTATGGAGCGGTTTTTGTTTCAAGCGACATATTAAAACTTTAACATAAGCGAGATGAAAAAGCAAGTTTGTTTTGTTACTAAACTATTGGTTGGTACGGGATATGACACATCCCTCGCCCGGTCCGCTCGGCGAACTTTTGATGATAGTCTTCGGCCGCGTAAAATTCCCCGGCCTCATTTATCTGCGTGACAATCGGCTCATCCCAATCTGTTTGAGCGTCTTTTTTAGCATCTAGGGCGTCTTGCTTCTGAATTTCACTGACGTAGAATATGGCCGAACGGTATGAATCGCCGACATCAGGGCCTTGGCGATTTAACTGGGTTGGATCGTGCATTCGAAAGAACTGTTTGAGGAGTGTTTTGTAACTGACCTGACTTGAGTCAAATGTAATTTTGACGGCTTCGGCGTGGCCGGTAGTATGGCCGCAGACATCTTCGTAACTAGGGTTCTGGGTGTGTCCGCCAGTGTAACCAGCTACGGTTTCGAGGACACCGGGGATTTGGTCAAAGTAATACTGAACTCCCCAAAAGCATCCAGCCGCAAAAATGGCTTGTTGTTTCTTCATAGTATTAGTGTAGCAAGAAAACAGCCACCTTTTTCAAAGTGGCTGTTTTTAGAGACCGGGACGTTAATTTTTAGGAAAGCTGTTTTTTGACGTCGAGTGACATAGCAATTTGCATTGGGCCAGCCACGAGTGCGAAGACTCCGAACAACCATACAAATGCCAAGCCGCTAGAAACCGGCTGGAACAGTAAAACAATACCAACGAGGAATGACACGAGACCAGCAATGATGGTCATGGTGCGGCCAGTTGTGCTGACACCATCTTCGGCAAAAGCCACGACAACTTCGAGCACGCCGCGAGCGACGAACAAGAGGCCGGCAACCAAGATGAAGGTAGCTAGTGTGACAGCTAGGTGGCGTACGAAGTACAAACCAACTGCTACTTGCAAGAAACCGAGTAGCAAAGTTAGGAACCAAGCACGGTGTTTACCGATGCTCATCATGCCTTCAACGATGTTAATCACACCGTTAATAGCAATGAATGCACTTAGAATGTACACCAAGCCAACTAATGTTAGGCCAGGCCAAACGACTGCAACAACACCAAACATAATTGTGGCGATGCCACGAAGTGTTAGTGCCCACCAGTGAATACCGAGATCTTCTGCGACTTTTTTAACCATATGTCCTCCTTATTGGTCTCTATGAACATATCATGCACCGTTTTGTGCTTAAAATCAAGCGTAAGTTCCTTCGGTCAACACTTGCAGTCGGTTAGGCCGAAGCCGTAGGCTGAATTACTCTTGAACCGAGACGTCTTGCCAGAAGGCTACGTAATTAGAGAAGTCTTTCTTGACGCGCTCTAAGGCACCGGGTAATGGCTCTGGGTAACTCCAGGCATTGTCTTGGCTAGTCTTGTCGCCAGCTGTAACGTTAAAGTATTGGCAGACACCTTTCCATGGGCAGGTGTAAGGCGTATCGCTCTTTTTTAGAAATTGTTGCTTAACGCTGGCTGCTGGGAAATACCAGTTGCCTTCGATATAAATTAGATCTTCTTTAGGGGCTTCGGCGATGGTTTGATTGTTCCAGATTGCTTTCATAACCCTATTATACCCTATATCCCGCTGTTGCTTGGGTATATTTTGGCACGGTGATAGGCTGTAACTGTGAAAACTTACTATCCTAAGCCATTCCAGCGAAGCCCGGACGACCTGGAGCGCTTTAAGACCACCATTACGCATAAGGAGCTTCAACCCTCGCTTAACTCCTCCTGGGTGGATATGGAGTTTGTTAATGAACCCTTGTTTGCAAGATTAAGATGGATTGGCGGCATGGTAATTGCACAGCAGATTGATCGACGTGGTGATGAAGAAAAAGCCCGGGCGCTTGGTAATGCCTACCTGGCTGGTTCGATTGTCGCCTACCACACCTTGACCAGCGGACAGTCCCCGTATGACGTACCGCGCATCGACGGTAAAATCTTAAGTAACTTAATGCAAGATGCGCCACGTTCCGAACATGAGGAGCTGGTCTGGCATTTCGCGCTTGAAGGTGATGAAATCTTACGCACCATGCTTGATTTGGCGATGGATGATCTTCACTATGAAACCGATACTATGCCGGCCTTCTACAACGGCGCCGGGTTAGTTAACCACATATTTAATAGCTACCAGATTATGGCCAACTAGCTACTCTAGTTCGTGGATACGTTTGTGATCGAGCCCAAAATAGTGAGCCATTTCGTGCCACAAAGTATGACGAACGTTTTCTTGAAGATCAGTCATGGTTTGGCTATGGGCCGTTAGGGGCAACTTGAACAGAGTGATTTTGTCGGGCAATAGGTTGGTTGTTCCATTACGGCGCGGCAAAGGGACCCCCTGGTACAGCCCCAATAGAGTTTGATCACCGCGTAAGTTAAGTTCTTGTCGTTGTTGCTCGGTTGGTTCATCTGCGTAAACTATTGCTACGTTGGTCATCTTAGCAACGTATTGGGTCGGCAGTGTATCGAGAGCCTGGCTAACTAGGGTATCGAATTCGTCGTCAGTTGGAGTTTGCATTATGTAGAGGAGTCAGTCGAGTGGCTATGCTACTAGCTAATCGCGACGACTTTATAGGTATGAGTTTCGGCTGGAGTTTTAATTTCGACTTGATCCCCGACTTTTTTGCCAAGTAAAGCTTGGCCGATTGGTGACTCGTCAGAGATTTTGCCGTTTAGAGGGTCGGCTTCGACAGTACCAACCACCTGGAACTCTTTGGCTTTACCATCACTCTTGAGGCTAACCTTGCAACCAAGTTGAACTTTATCGCCTTTCGGCTTTTTGATTACTTCGGAGTTAAGCAAGATGTGCTCAATTTCGCCAATTCGGTTTTCGACACGCTCTTGTTCTTGACGAGCCGAGGTGTACTCGGCATTTTCGGCTAAGTCACCGAATTCTCGGGCGGCTTTGATTCGTTCGGCAACAGGACCGCGCTGAGCAATTAATTCGGCAACTTCGGTCTGTAATTCGGCTATGCCTTCGGCTGTCAGGTGGAATGATTTTTTCATAGGTTTTGTCCTCTTAATTTGGTGACTTTTTCAGCTTTTGCTTTTGCCCCTACCCTATTAGGGGTTAATTATAGCAGACTATTTGCCCCCTTTAAGGCTTTTTATGATTTCTGATAATTCAACCAGCTTGACCTCTTGGTCGGTACGTTTTTTAACTTCAACTTTACTCTGCTCGATGGTCTTGGCGCTAACCACGACCCGGTATGGTAATCCGATTAAATCAGCGTCCGCAAACTTTTCGCCAGCTCGCGCATCACGATCATCATACAAAACTTCGATGTTGGCATCCTGAAGCTCTGCATAAAGCTTGTCGGCCGCCTTAACAACAACTTCGTCTTCGCCTAAGCGGACTAAGTACACTTGGGCGGGAGCGATGTTGGCTGGCCAAACCAGACCCCGGTCGTCGGCAAAATGTTCAGCCACAACACCCATTAAACGTGTCACGCCAATTCCATATGAACCAAGATAGACAGAGGCGAGCTTTCCGTTTTCATCGTTTACATGCAAACCAACGTCGTCGCACTTAGCAGTGCCGAAGTTAAAAATGTTACCTACTTCGGCCGCTTTGTGTACGATGTAGGCTTCGCCAGTTTCGGGGTGAAGGTCACCCTTCTTAACTACCTTAATATCGTAGAACTGCTTAGGTTCTGGTAAGTCCCTGCCCCAGTTAACGTTAATGCTATGGTAATTAGTGCGGTTAGCACCCATTTCGAAATTGGTGCGATTGGCACAAGACTCGTCAACGATAATTTCGACCTCATCTGGTAAGTTGAGTAATCCTGCATAACCGACTTCGGCGTTGGTGACACGCTTAACAGTTGCTTCATCAGCGAGCTGGATGCGTTCGACGCCAAGGACATCTTTGAGTTTGTCTTCATTAACATTGTAGCCACCTCTCACAGCAGCAGCTACTACTTTGCCCTTATCTGTTACATAAAGCATTGTCTTGGTTGTTTTTTCGACTGGGATTTTGAGGAATTTAGCGAGGGGTTCAACACCAATTAACCCCTTACCCTCGACTTCTTGGAGTGGCTTTGGATCATCATTACCAGTCACTGCAGTTGCTTGAGATGGCGTGATCTCTTCATTAAACATTTCCTTGGTGCTTGGAACTTGAAAGAGTGTGTCTTCGCCGGCATCAGTTAAGGTTTGAAATTCGTGGCTGAATTTAGTAAAGGCGCCCCCCGAAGCGTAGGTTATGAATGTCACATCCCCAAGCCCAACTCGTTTAAAAACATTCATATAGGCTACTTTTGATTTTTCGTAAAAGTCGAGGTGTTCCTGTTCATTAAAAAAGTAGCCATACATGTCATTCATTACAAATTCGCGGCCACGCATTATGCCGCTTTTAGCGCGAACTTCGTTACGAAGTTTAGTTTGGAATTGGTGAACTACTACAGGAAGGTCTTTGTAACTGGTAACGTAATCCTTCATCATTTCGGTGATAGGTTCTTCGTGAGACCAGCCAAAACCGACTTCAGTACCATTTTGTAGTTTTGACTTAAACCAAACATCAACTTTTTCGTCGTCCCACCGATTGGTATTTTCCCAGATGTCTTTGGGTTGCAAACTGGACATAATTAGCTCTTGTCCACCAATAGCATCCATTTCTTCACGAACGACTTGCTTAATCTTTTCGAGCACACTTAGGCCCAGCGGCAAGAAACTATAGACTCCGGCCATTTCTTTGTGAATAAAGCCAGCCTTAATGAGTAGCTGGGCGTTCTTGGCGATTTCGTCGGCAGGTGCTTGCTTGCGAGTCTTGGTAAATTGTTGGCTTACGCGCATTGTTAGTCTTTCTTTTATTAAAAATCCCTCGTTGGTTGCGAGGGGTTGGACGTTACTGATTTTATGATAAGAAACTAAACGTCAGCCCCTGAATGGAGTGGCTTCGGTGCAATCATAATGACTTTGGTGTTTCTCATACGCCTTTATCCTACTGCATTACGTCATAAAAATAAAGAGAGCCATAAAGGCAATGCTGTTTTTGAGCATATGTAAGCCCATCGAGGACCACAAACGACCAGTTTTTTGACGCAAGAAAACTAACACCAGCGACAATACAAAGGTATCAATCGCCGCTACCCATAACAGTGGTGCGCCGCTACCAAACTGCAAATGAGCTGACGCAAAAATTAAACTGGTTAGGAGTGCGGCCCAGATAACTGGCAACTTGCTACGCAAGCCAAGAAACAAAAAGCCGCGCGCTAAAATTTCTTCAGTAATCGGCGGTAGCAGCACAAGGCTAACAAACACTACAACCAAGGCCAACCCATGAGCCTGCTGGAAGCCAATTTGCTGTTGCTGATCAACATTAACTTCTGGGAACCACAACTTTACAGCTGCCATAACGGCAATCAGGATCGGTAAATACATGCCAAAACCAACTAGCACATAGCCCAGATCGGCCCACTTTGGCTTAGTTAAACCCAGGGTTTTAAAACTAGCTTTACGCTGTCTTAAAAATAGCCAAAGTACCAAAAGTGTCATTGCCTCAACCGAAACTATATAAAAGAATTGCGGGCCAGTTTGCTCAACCCAAGCCGATAAGGCCTCCCCTTGCAGACCTTTAATATGAGCAACCGTTAAAATAATAGCGCTACCCAAAAACTGCGCCAAAAAGTAAATAATAACCGTCACAACTACAGCAACTAGCGGGCCCCAGGTAACTTTGTATTCTACCGGCTCAGGCTTTGGCTGCACTTAAAAATTCCGTTTTACGTCAACAACTGTAATCACCACAAACAACACCATTAACAAAACAAAGCCAATGCCGTTAATAAGCTCTTCGGTTTTGGCCGTCAGAGGCTTTTTGATTATACGAGCACCTAAAATGGTAAATAGTCGCCCCCCGTCTAAGGCCGGGATTGGCAAAATATTCATAATCGCTAATGTTAACGAAATGACACCAACAATTAGCAATATAAACTGGTAGCCAAGCAGGCTACCGTCTTTAATGAGCACAAAGATGCCGACTGGACCAGCTACCTGGTTACTGGCCGCACCAGCATTGCCCTGGAACAAACTACTTAAAGCCGAGCCGAGCCCTTGCAGAGTGGCTTGGGTGAGCTGAACAATTAGACCAGCGGCGACAATTGGCGCCGACCAAGTCGACCTTTGTAATCGGTACTCAGTTGGACTAACGCCTAGATAACCTTTGGGTTGGCTAGTCGCCTTGCTTTCATTAACGTCTTCTTCGGTTCTTAGGCTGACGGTCTTAACGGCTTCTTGGCCATTGCTGAGGACGGTTACTTTTACGGTCTCGCCAGAGTAGTTCTTAGTAAAATCCGGTAACTGTTCTTGGCTGGTTAGGGGCGTAGCAGTGCTTTGACCAGGCGAAGTAAGCCCAATAATCTGATCGCGTTGTTTAATGCCGGCCTGCTCAGCTGGCGAGCCTTTTTCGACATAGCCAACTAACACCTGGCTCTTAGCTACTTTGGTGTCGCTGCTAATAGTAAACTGGTTATCCAAAATCTTGGGCATTCCCAGTAGAGCCAGAACCGTGAATATGGCAAAGGCTGTGGCTAGGTTCATACCCACGCCAGCCACCATGACTTTAACTTTAGCGCTTAGGCTGGCGGCACCAAAACTGCCCTTTTCGGTGTCGGCATCATGCTCGCCTTTAAGCTTCACAAAGCCGCCTAGTGGCAACCAATTGAGCGTGAAGGTGGTGCCCTGTTTTTTGGTCATCACCATGGCTCGGGGCGGAAAACCAATGCCAAACTCTTCGACTTCAATACCATTACGCCGGGCAGCAATAAAATGGCCAAATTCGTGCACTACAACAAGGCCAACAAACAACACCAGCCCAACGATAATCAGAAAGATCGACATTAGTTACCAAACCTCCGTTGGCGTTGGGCATACTCGGCCAAGGCCATGTCGAGGTCTCCGGTAGTAAAATCGGGCCACAAAACATCGCTAAAATATAGTTCGCTATAAGCAGTCCGCCACATCATAAAACCACTCAAACGAGCCTCGCCGGAAGTCCGAATAACATAATCGACTGGCGGCAGTTGTGGTTGATATAACGATTGGCTGATTGATTCGATTGTAATTTCTTGGCCAGCAGCAGCAAGTTTTTGGGCAGCCTCGGCGATCTCTTGTTGGCCGCCATAGTTAAAACAGATGCTGAGCACGCCTTTGGTATTATTTTTTGATTTTTCGACGGCTTGGTCGATTGTTTTCAAAATTTTTTGATCGAGGCCTTCGCGACTGCCAAGCATCAGCAATTTAATACCAGCTTCGTGGAAGGTCTGAAAATGTTTGTCGATACCCTTTACTACCAAACCCATTAGATAAGAAACTTCTTCTTGAGTACGTTGCCAATTTTCGGTCGAAAATATATAGGCCGACACGTAGTGGATACCCCGTTCGAAGGCAGCTAACGAAATATCCTTAAAAGTTTCGAGGCCTTGGCGGTGGCCTTCGAGAGTAGGCTTTGACTTAGCTTTAGCCCAACGGCGATTACCGTCGAGAATAATACCCAAATGAACTGGAAGTGTGTCTGACATGTTCTTCTAGTATATAGGAAAGATGACCTAGATGGTCATAATTTCTTGCTCTTTGGCTTTGGCCAGAGCTTCGGCCTTGGCCTTAGTCTGGGTCATAGCATCTTCGACTTGAGCAACATAGCGCTTAACATCGTCTTCGCCGAGGTCTTTATCTTTTTTGGCTTCATTAAAAGTATCTAGAATTTCGTGACGAGTACCACGTAGCGACACCATACAATCTTCGAGCTTGGTACCAACTTGCTTAGTAATATCGCGACGGCGCTCTTCGGTTAAAGCTGGGATTGGCACACGTACAACCCGCCCATCATCACTTGGGTTTAAGCCCAGGCTTTGGTTGTCGCGGATGGCCACCGAAATGGCTTCTAGGTTGGTTGGGTCGAATGGTGTGATTTGTAAACTTTGGGCGTCCGGTGCGGTAACATTGGCAACTTGATTAAGCGGCATTGGTGAGCCATAGGCTGTCACCATAACACCGTCGAGCATGCCACTATTGGCCCGTCCGGTCCGGAGCTTTTTTAGTTCTTCCTCAAAGTGTTTGAGGCTGTTATCGAATTTGGTTTTGGCTTGGGTGACGACGTCGTTTGGATTCATGCTTTTATTCTAACGGTTATTGGTCTTTTTGGGTAGCGGTGGTTGGTGTGGCACGAACGAGTTTATGAGAAGCAAGGATACCGGTGGCGATGGCAGCTCGAGTTGGGCGAGCAACGGTAAATAGTGGATCCATAATCATATCAGTCCTGAAGTCGGCGTAAGCTCCGATTGACCATACAAGTTTGATCGCCGTTTGCATGAACACAAGTCTTAGCCCCACGTTTGTAGCTACTCCAGTATAATCTTGATCCATAAAATCAGCTGTTAGAGCATGCATCCATTGCCCATCAATAAAGATTGTGGGACTTTTTGTCATGGCACCTTTTGCGGTTCGCCAATCATCAAACACACTATGATCAACCACCCCTTGAATGGTATTTTTGCGAATCTCTTTCTGGAACTGCCGGGCTCTGATATTCGGATCGTAACGTTCATGCGTTTCGATGCGACTATTGAGTGCGTCAATATTCCAACGCACACTCAAAGTGCCGTTGCGAGCGTTAAACATATTTTTCATATGATCCGACGCGCTTGTGTAATCTGAGCTTTGGGCTTTAGTTATCGCTGCTGCACCTACTGCATGACCAACTCCCGATGCATCAACACCGCTCACACCAAATGTTACTTCGTCAGCTTCGCCACTATAGCCAGCAAGTGTTAAAGATTCGTAACCTCCCCACCCAATGACTGCACGGCGAAGCGCATCAGCATTAAGCTGAAGACTTTCTGGATCAACCCCTACCGGCAAGCCGGTATGGCCAACGAAAATCTCGCCACCGGTTTTATCGGCGACGTCCGGAAAACCCACCCATGATTCTTTACTCATGGTATTAACCTTAAAATTCTTTAACTGATTTCGCCAAGGGCCATGCGGGCAAAGCGGCGGACAACGATGTTTTCGCCAAGTTTGGCGCCATGTTCTTTGACGTAGTCGGCCACAGTTTGGTCAGGGTTTTTGATGAACGGCTGGTCCATTAAGCAACGATCGGCAAAGTGCTTTTTGAGCATGCCTTCGACTATCTTGTCGAGCATAGCATCGGGCTTGCCATCGGCTTTGGCCTTCTCTTTAAACTCAGCAGCAACTTTGTCGCGTTCGTCGGCTGGGACCTCTTCAACAGATACATATTGTGGGGCAGAAGCGGCCACGTGCATAGCAATATCTTTAACCAAGTTGGTGAAGATTTCGTTGCGTGCCACAAAGTCGGTTTCGCAGTTTACTTCTACCAAAACGCCAATCCGGCCGTCGTGGTTGTAAGTACCAACAACACCAGAACGAGCTTCGCGCTCACCACGCTTTTCGGCCTTGGTTAAGCCTTTTTTGCGCATGGCTTCGAGAGCTTTGTCGAAGTCGCCGTTAGCTTCTTCGAGGGCCTTTTTGGCGTCGGTTAAGCCAACACCGGTTAGGTTTTTGAGTCGTTTGATTTCTTCGATATTAACGGCCATTATTTTGCCTCCTTTGTGCTTTCTAGACCTAAAACTACTCGCTCAGTTGGCTTTTCGTCTTTGTCAGCTTCGTCTTTTGCAGGCTTAACTTTACTCTTCCCGGTATTGATAGCTGATACAACGTAGTCAGTGATGAGCTTAATTGTCTTAAGGGCGTCATCGTTAGCCGGAATTGGGTAATCGATTAGGGTTGGATCAGTATTAGTATCAACGATCGCAACAATTGGGATACCCAAAGTGCGGGCCTCTTTAACGGCATTGTCTTCTTCGATAATATCAACGACAAACAAAGCGCCAGCTTTAGCGCCGAGGTCTTTGATGCCACTGTAGTTGTGGTTCATTTCGTCGATTTCTTCTTGAAAGCGTTGGACTTCGAGCTTGTTGTACTTAGCAGCCAATTGGCCGTTTTCCATCCGAGTTTCGAGATCTTTGAGGTGCTTGATACGGCCACCGATAGTCGCTTTATTAGTCATCATGCCACCCAACCAACGTTCTGTAACGTATGGCATGTTGGTGCTGACGGCAGCAGTCTTAAGAATATCTTTAGCCTGTCTTTTAGTACCGACAAACAAAACTTGCTTGCCTTCACCAGCGACTTGTTCGATAAATTTAAGTGCTTTTTCTAATTCGTCGACTGTTTTGGTGAGGTCGATGATGTGGCTGCCGTTACGCTTGCTGTGAATGTACTGTGACATTTTTGGGTGCCAACGGCTTGTCTTGTGACCAAAATGGGCACCAGCTTCTAATAGTTGTTTAATGTCTACTTCTGTAGCCATGATTTGAACTCCTTCTCGATCCTTGACCTTCATTTGGGTGCCGCCGTTCGTCTTGGAGAGACTTACTTTGGAGGATCTAATCCCAGACTGCTTTAATTTGTTACTCGACTATTGTAACAGATTGAGGGGTCTTTGCCAACCCTGGGGTTTTTGGTGTGTGAAATATGCCTACGCTGGTTCTGTATTGAATTATTAAGTTATTTCATTAAAAGATTTAATAATTACTGCGAGGCTGCTAAGCGACCAACTGTTCGAGCTCGATTAAGAATCATAGTGCTGTGCTTAACATTTTCTTTGTTTTCAACTCGTGGCGGACCTTCCGGTATCTGGCCAAGAACTAATGTCGCTCGATCATAAAGATGATCCTCGTTTGCGCAATATTGTTCTGGGGTAATTAAAGCGAGATTATCGCTCAGTAAAGTTCTACCATCAAGCAAAAACGTATCATTTGGATAGATTTCGTCCATATGCGAGGACATCGACACCGAAAAACTCTGACGACCGTCAGCCATTGGGAGGACGCCATGTCTATTATCGGCTATGGTTAGTCCACCAACGCCAAGCTGCCCAGCTTCGATGCTCATAGGGTAACTGACGACCGTCAGAACTTCTCCGGAATTTTCGCGAGCGATGCGATCAATTACTTTTAACTTCTTTTCTGTGGCGCTGACACCATCTACTAAAGTTAATCGTGATAACTGCCGATCACTATAGGGTCTGAGAACCTCACTCAGACCAAATAAGACAAACTGGTGAGCGCCTAGCTCTGTGGCAAATTCTAAAAGTGCAGCTCTTGTCTCGGCTTTAGCAACAGTGGCTTGTCCGCGTAACTCTGCCAGACGTTGTGCCTTCTCGGAAAGACCATCAAAACGAAAGCTATCTTTCAGTTCTTCGGGAGTCATTTCAAGAATATATGAAATGTCTTCTTCTATAGCATCTTTACTCCGGCTCGAATCTTCGTAATCAACTGCGACCGCCTCCCCAAACGCGTTATTAGCATTTAAGATCGTCTGCTGAGCGCGCTGCCACTCAGTTAGATGCCCATCGAATTCTGCATTTTCGAAAAGTCCCTCGGTAGATAACATCACGTCTGGCATATGGTCCCCTCTTTTATGAGTCCATTTTCTGCCAAGTTTAGCAAAATAGCAATAAACCAGTTCACAGCAAATTTGGGCTGCATCTGCAGGCCGTAAGGCCGAAGCCGCAGGACAAGATTGCTATGAACGTATTCCCCTGTTGACTCTTGGCTAACAGATGTGTATAATTGCCACCTGACTATGAAAAAAGATTTACACCCCGCTAACTATCGACAGGTCGTCTTTGAAGACCTTAATAACGGTACCAAGTATTTAACTCGCTCAACAGTGGTGACTGAAGAAAAAACCACTCTTGATGGCGTTGAATACCCATTGGTAAAGGTTCACATCAGCAGCTCGTCTCACCCCTTCTTCACCGGTGAAGAGCGCATCGTTGACATCGAAGGTCGCGTTGATAAGTTCAAAAACCGTGCCGAAGCTGCTAAAAAGGCCTTGGAAGCTCGCAAGAAAAGCGCCGCCAAAGTTCGCGTCCGCAAAGACGATGAAGACGACGCCGAAGTCGAAGCTCCAACCGCTACCGCGACTACTGATAAATAACTACGTAAACCAATAAAACCGCCTTTTCGCATGAACTGGCGGTTTTTGTATATACTAAGGACTGAATTATGGAAGAAAAAGAAGCCAGCCTACGCCAAGAACTCGAAGATCTACAGACACAACTGCAAGATTCTTCGATTTTTAGTGCGCCAGAATATCCCAAGCTGGCGCGCAGACAAAGTCAGCTAGAAGATTTAGTCGAACTGTTCACCCGCCGTAATGCTGCCCTAAAAGCCCAAAAAGAGGCACAGGAACTTATTGGCGACCCCGACATGGCCGATATGGCCCAAACTGAGCTAACCGAACAAGCTGCCATTCTAGAAGAAGTTAATGCGGCTTTAGATGAAGCCCTGACTCCTAAAGACCCCAATGACGAACGTGATTGCATTATGGAAATTCGCGCCGCAGCCGGTGGTGACGAAGCCGGTTTGTTTGCCGGTGAGCTGTACCGCATGTACGCCCGCTTAGCCGAAAAACGCGGCTATAAGCTCGAACTGCTTAACGAAAGTGTCAATGAAAACGGCGGTTTTAAAGAAATTATTTTTGCAATTCGCGGAGTTGAATCCTACAAGACCTTTAAGTTTGAAGCTGGCGTCCACCGGGTGCAGCGCGTACCAACCACCGAAAGTCAGGGCCGGATTCATACTTCTACCGTAACAGTTGCCGTCTTGCCTGAAGCCGAAGAATCAGACATCGAAATTAACCCCGGCGACCTACGGATTGATGTTTACCGCTCCGGTGGCCACGGTGGCCAATCTGTTAACACCACCGACTCAGCAGTACGGATTACTCACTTGCCTTCTGGCCTAGTTGTAAGCAACCAAGACGAAAAATCTCAGATTAAAAACAAGGCCAAAGCGATGGGTGTGTTACGTTCCCGCTTGTTGGCCCAAAAACTCGAAGAAGAACAAAAAGTTCTGTCGGATTCTCGTAAAAAACTAATTGGCTCCGGCGACCGCTCCGAAAAAATCCGTACCTATAACTTCCCGCAAGACCGGATTACCGACCACCGAATTGGCTACAGCCGGAGTAATATCCCGAGTGCCCTGGCCGGCGAAATCGATGACCTGATTGAGAACCTGCAGGCTTACGAACGTGAGCTGATCGGCAAAGAATGACCCTCCAGCAGTGGCTCAACCAAGCCACCAAAGACTTAGAGACCGCCAATATCACGACAGCCCGCTTAGACTCGATGGTGCTACTTTGTGATGAATTGAACACAAATAGTGCTCAACTACTAGCACAACCGGAAATAATTCTATCCAATGAACAACAACAGAGGTTAAACCAGCTTTTAGAACGCCGCAAACAACACGAACCGCTCGCCTATATTCGCCAAAAATGCCAGTTTTATGGCCGCGAGTTTATCGTCAACAAAGACGTGCTCGTTCCCCGGCCCGAGACCGAGACGATGATTGAATTAGCTAAGAATTTGCCGAGTGAAGCCCGTCAAACTTTTATTGATATTGGTACTGGTTCTGGTGCAATCGCAATCACGATGGCCTGCGAACTTGGTGCGGTGCAAGTACTGGCTACCGACATCAGCCCGGCGTGTCTTGCGGTTGCCCGACGGAACTGCGTCAAGCATAAAGCGACAGTTGATTTGATTGAATCAAATTTAATTTTTACCGTCGGTGTCACCGGCGGTGAAACTATTTTAGCGAACTTACCGTATGTCCCAAATGCACACACCATTAACCGAGCGGCAACCTTGGAACCAAAGCTAGCAATTTTTGGCGGGGATGACGGGCTCGATTTATACCGAGAATTATTTGACCAGTTACAAGGTCACCAGGGCTACGTCTTAACGGAGTCACTGCCATTTCAACATAGCGCTTTAGCAAAAATTGCCAAGGACTACGGGTACAATTTAGAAACGACTGATGATTTTATTCAGGTGTTCAGTTCTGCGGTGCTGCCGCCAGTGTAACCGATATTTTTTGTTCTTTACCGTCACGAATCACTGTTAAAACGACGGTTTCGCCAACTGTAAAACGGCCTAGTACAATTGAAAGATTATTAGTTTCGTTAATTGGCTTGTCATTAACTTTAGTAATGATATCGCCCGGCTTGATGCCAGCAATATCGGCGGGGCTTCCGGCCAGGATTGATCCGTTGTCTTTAATCACAAAAGCACCACGTTTAACTGATAGGTCGTTTTGGGCGGCGTAATCATCGGTGATGGAGATATAGCGAACGCCAAGATATGGTCGCTCTAACTTACCGGTCGCCAGAACACTTTTTACCAAACCGCTGATGTCGTTTGAAGGTATGGCAAAGCCGATACTCTGAGCGTTACCGCCAGCTACAGCCGTATTTATACCAATAACTTCGCCGTTAATATTGACCAGCGGGCCGCCTGAATTACCTTCGTTAATAGCGGCATCGGTTTGGAATAAATCTTGTAATTGTTCGGTACTACTACCAGTACTATCGCCGGCTTCGACGTCGCGACCGTAGCCAGAAATAATGCCGGACGTCACAGTATTTTGGAACTGACCTAGAGCATTTCCAATCGCCACGACTTTATCTCCGACCTGCATCTTACTAGAATCGCCTAGTTTTGCCGGTTTTAATTCTTTACCCTTGGTGTCTTTAATCTTTAGGAATGCGATGTCGAGCGAATCACTTTCGTTGGTACGACCAATTACGGTTACGTCATCAAACTGCGTGCCATCTGACATAACAACGCTAACACTGGTTGTCCCAGCTGGCACAACATGACGATTAGTTACAATCACGCCCTCTTTACTAACAATAAATCCGGTTCCGGCACTCTGTTGTTCGCCACCATATGAGTAGCGGCTGGCAGCCGCCTGGCCGGTCACATTAACCGACACAACACTGGGACCAACGTCTTTGGCAATCTGACTAATTAGATTACCTTCGGAGGAAACAACCTCTTTTTGAGCAGTTGTACTTAGGTTAGTTTGGCTTTTGCGTGATGCCCAATAGCCTCCAGCAAAACCTCCTGCCAAACTTATGATCAGGAACGAGATGGCCACCCCGACTAATCCAAGTTGTCGTTTGGATATTTTTAAAGCTTTCATACTTATATAACTACATCCCAAAGCACAAACGGCAAGGCCACCAAGATCACGACTACGGCTAATACAATAAAGGTAATCTGTCGCTGAAAGAATGTCGACAAGCGATCAGCTTCTTGCAGGTAATAAAGCGAAGCAAGACCAAAGCTAACCACACTAATAATTAAGATTGGTTGGAAGAATACGCTGCGCGATAGCAAGTAATGGCTAAGTACCCACACCAAGGCGGCACCAAAGTACCCCCATAGATAAGAAAAGAACCGGGTTTGTGGCTCGTCAAAACTAGCTAAAAAGTGACGAGCCGCTAAATAGTAGATTAACCAGGTAGCTGGAACCAAAGTTGCCGTACTGGCACCGCCAAAACGCAAGAATAAGGCCGTCAAGCCAACAAACTGGCCGATTAGAGCTTGCGCCGAAACCGAAAAGACGGTTGAACCAGGCTTTATGAACAATAGCCAGATTGCGTACGACAACGCCCAGGCCACCTGAAACAACTGCGAGCCACTTTGCAACATAAATACCAGTATCGACACGCCTACGATCATATCGATGGCATTAGCCCTAATATTAGCCGGCCAATGGCGCGGTTTTACAGCAAACATGCGCCATTTGCTCAACAAGATTAATAATAGAGCGATTTGGGCAAAGTGAATTCGCACCATAACATATACCAGCAACGGCAATAACAGAGTTAAAATAATATGAAAAACGTTAGCTAAGCCCTTTTTGGGCTTCATCTTTGTTAAGCGCTTTGTAGACAACCGCAACATACTAACGTCTTCCTCTCACCTAGGCTATTTACTTACCTAATATTATCACAAAATCGGCTGTTCCGGCGTCGATTCCAGCTGGCAAGCTACTGCTTGCCTTGAGCCCCAGTCGCTTCTCTAGATAGCTTTGTGTGTACTTTTTGGTGCCATTTCGTAAGTCGATTAGCTGGCTACTGGTGTAGTTACCGGTTGGGGCATCAGCCACCTTAACGACATTATAGCCGTACGACTTGAGCTCGTCGGCTTTAGTTGTGGCCAAGCCGGCTTGAGGCGTACCATTTAAAACAATAATGCTAGCATTTTCGCTCTTTAGGTAGCTATCGCGCAGAGTGTTACGGATATAGCTTTGAATTGCCGCATACTCACCAATTCCGGCCTTTGGCATGACAACAGACTGGCCGCCTGCACTGCCAGTAGTGATGTAGTCATTTGGTGGATCGGCCAAGCCAATTGAGGTAACTTTATTGGCTTGGATCAGTTTAGCAATACTGTATAAACGCATCACCTCGCTACTGTTGAAGTTAGTCTCGACGTGATCACCGAATGCGTCGATTAACTGCGAGACTTTTACCGGGTTACCAAAAGTGCCCAAACTAAAGACTTTTTCTTTGAGAGCTATCATAATTTCTCTTTGTCGCTCGGCTCGGTCAAAGTCGCCGCGGGCGCTACCGTGACGGGACCGGGCGTATAAAAGTGCCTTGGAGCCGTTAAAGTGTTGTTGACCGACGGCCGCAATTAGCGGATTCCAGTTATTTTCCCAGGCAACCGTTGGGTCGTAAAGCTGAGTTTTAACATTAATGTCGATACCATTAACTGTATCGATTGATTTGCGGAAGGCTTCGAAATCGACCATAACATGGTAATGAATAGGGATCCCCAGAGTAGTCTCAATGGTCTTTTCGATGGCGGCTTGTCCGGCTTTTTCGGCTTCGGCCGCTTGATTAGGGATGGTGCGACCATCTTCCACGGCGTATTTGGCGTTAGCGTAAACAGAGTTGATTTTGGTATAGCTACCGCCGGCTGGTTTAACCCAAAAATCGCGCGGGATACTTACTAAAGCAGCTTCGTTGCTTACTGGGTCAATGCTAGCAATCACAATGGTGTCTGTTAGGTCGGGACCTTCGTGACCGGCGCCGCCTTTACCTAATAACAGAATGTTAATTCGGCCGTCGCCTTCGCCGTTTAGCAATGACGGATCCACGTTCTCTTCTAAAGCGGCAGCGGCACCACCACCCTTCAGCACATTGCGTGACTTCATATAGGCTTTAACGCCGACAAAACCACCGCCAATTAAAACTAGTGCCATCAAGGCTAAACTTGTTCGTTTGGCACCGGTTCGCCACTTATGCGCTTGGCGGTAGTCTTTTTTGGCTTGGCGCTTGGTGGGGTTACGGCGGAATAACCTAAAACGCTGCTTTTTAACGGGCTCTTCGGTTTCGGCTAGTTTATGAGACGATTTTTTGAGAGGGTTTGAGACAGGGATATCTGGCTGGCTAGTTGCTCTAAACCCATTAGGTCGCTTAAAGTCACCGAGTGGTTGCTGCTTTACGGGCTGTCTAGCGGTCTGCCTATTAAAGCCACCGACACCGCCATTATTTGATGGTGTTCTTATAAAGCCATCTATAGCGAAACCACGCTTTGGTCGTTTGGGTTTTCTAAAATTATCCATTAACTGGTTTTACACTTCACTTTCGTTAGTAAATAAGACTATTTTAGGGCTAACACGTGGTCTTAAGTATAACGATTAACTGGCCAGACGTAAACATGTGCATTTTAGTAAAAATAGACTATAGTTATAGGCTGATATGGACGAAAATAATAATGTGGCAGTACCACCCCCGTTGACACCAGAGGCCGAAACACAACCGCTACCGGCCGCACCAGACTCGACGCCCGAACAAAAACCCTCCAAAGAGGGTTTGAAAAGTATTATTTCAACAATTTCGCTATTGTTACTAGCCCCTATAATTGCCCTATTATTAACAGCCTTTGTCTTTCAGTCCTACCAAGTCGATGGGCCAAGTATGCAGACTACTCTGCAAAATAATGATCGCTTAATAGTCGTAAAGGTGGCGCGTAGCTGGGCCCGACTGACCCACCACAACTACATACCAAACCGTGGTGACGTGATTATCTTCAATCGAGCTGATGTCTCCGGCCCCGGTGAAAGCAGCAGACAACTGATTAAGCGCGTCACTGGGCTACCGGGCGATCGAGTTGTCGTAAAAGATGGCACCTTAACCGTCTACAACCTCGAACATGCCGAAGGTTTTTCGCCCGACAAAACTATGCCCTATGGATCAGTCATTGGCGAAACGGCCGGTAATGTCGACCTGATCGTACCCGCCGGCGAAGTTTTTGTTAGCGGCGATAACCGTGGCAACTCACTCGACTCACGTTATTTTGGGACTGTCCCAGCCAATGACATTGTTGGTAAACTCGGCCTGCGAGTTTACCCCTTTAACCAAGCTAAGCTCTTTTAGTTAGATTTGGCCAGTTTGCTGATGAGCTGCTCTAGCTGACTGTTGGTTTTGAAGGCAATTTCGAGCTTACCGCCCTTGGCAGTTCGCTTAATTGAGACCGGTGCACCGAGTTTTTTACCGAGTTTTTCGGTAGCAGGAGTCGTCGTTGCTAACTGTTTGCGGGCTTTATCTGAAGCAGCCCCTTTTCGGCTTGCCACCACAAACTGTTCGGCCTGACGAACACTCCACTTATTCTTAATGATGAGCTGGAGCATCTCGGTTTGCTTTTCGGGGTTTGGTCCAAGCCCTAAGATGGCTCGAGCATGACCTTCGCTAATCAAGCCGTCACGCAATGCTTCTTGGACATTAACTGGCAGATTAAGTAGGCGAAGAATATTGCCAATCGTAGAATTAGCCTTGCCAAGACGCTGGGCGATCACTTCTTGCTTAAGGTTAAACTGATTAAGTAACCGATGGATCGACATAGCTTGGTCGAGTGGTGACAGATCTTCACGCTGAACATTCTCTACTAGCGCCAGCTCGAGTTCTTCGAGTTCTTCGAGACTACGGACAATGGCTGGTACCTGCTTAAGACCGGCCAGTTGGGCGGCTCGCCAACGTCGTTCACCGGCAACTAAGCGATAACCGCTGTCATCAACCCGCACAATTAGGGGCTGGAGGATGCCGTGCTGCTTTATAGAACTAGCTAGCTCGCTAAGGGCGACATCATCAAATTCGGTTCGAGGCTGCATCTTGCCGGGCGAAATATCAGCAATGAGTAACTTTTGTATTCGCTCTTGCTCATCAGTTAACAGAGAGCTATCGAAGTTATCGGGGATTAAAGCACCGAAACCTTTTCCCAAACCAGCTTTATTTTTGACCATATTCGACTACCTCCTTGGCAAGTTGCTTGTAGGCACGGGCGCCCTTTGACCATTTGTCGTGTTGCAAAATTGACTGACCATAACTGGGCGCCTCGGCCAGCCGAACATTACGCGGGATAATAGTGTTAAATAACTTATTGGAAAAGTGCTTTTTTACCTCTGTTAATACCTGTTCGGACAAACTGGTTCGGCTATCATACATGGTAATTAATACGCCCATAATTTCGAGTTTGGGGTTGAGGTTCTGCTTAACCTGTTGGAAGACTTGCAAGAGCTGCCCCAACCCTTCGAGGGCATAATACTCAGCCTGAACTGGGATAATTATATGGTCAGCAGCCGTTAGGGCGTTAACAGTAAGAAGGCTCAAGGCCGGCGGGCAATCAATAATAATATAGTCATAAGCCGCCTGTTTGAGACCATTTTTGAGTGATTCTTCCCTGTCTGGCTTATTTACTAGCTCTATCTCAGCGGCCGCCAGGTTTGCATTGGTTGGAATAATATAAAAACCACCATTATCAACTGGCTTAATAGCTTGGCCCAGCTCGATTTGACCGAGCAAAAGTTCATAGGTTCCGCCGTCGAGATGATTTTTGTCGAGGCCAAGTCCACTAGTGGCATTCCCCTGCGGATCAAGGTCTACCAGTAGGACAGATTTAGACATCTTTTGTAGGTAGGCTGCTAAATTAATAGCCGTGGTGGTTTTACCAACGCCTCCTTTTTGGTTTAGTACTGCAATTGTTTGCGACATGTCTGTTTGCTTATCCCTTTTGGGTCCTCATTCTCTAAGCATTAGCTTACCATTTAACGGGTCGGTCGGCAATCTTCTGGCTTGATTGATGTTGTATTGTGCGACATTAAAAAAGACCTCTCGAGAGGTCTTACCGTAAGTCTTAAATAGTTCTTAAATTACGCGATTTTGGAAATCTTGATAACGGTATGGTGCTGGCGATGACCGTGAACTTTGTGAACGCGTTTTTTAGGCTTGTAACGGATAGCTGTGACTTTATCACCAGCCAAATCTTCGTTAACAACATCGGCTGTAACAGTTACACCTTTTACAAGTGGAGCGCCAACAGTAGTTTTATCGCCATCAATTAGCAAAAGTGCGTCAAAACTGACAGTCTTTTTTTCGGGGTGCAACAACTCGACCTCAAGGGTTTCTCCTTCGGTTACGATGTATTGTTTGCCACCTGTGGCGATTACGGCTTTTTTCATAAGTACCAAGAAAGTCTAACAGATTAGACACCTCTGGTCAACACCGAACAGTGCAGAGTCCTCGACCTCGAGGGTCTGCGGATGCACTGTTCGGCAGTTGCCAGAGTGTTCTTATCTGTTAATTCCGCTATTTTAGGATTTTTGGAGGCTGATTTTAAGGGTGGCGCCTTCGACCTTTGTTTCGGAGCTGTATTTAAGTTCTTTGTCTGAAAGTTTAGTAGCTAAGGTTTCGGTCATGATCTCGCCATTGTAGGCACTAAGTGCTGCCTGGAGGTCTTTATCGGCAGTCGTAAGATGTAATTCGATCCGATCGTCAACCTGTAAATCGGCTTGCTTGCGAGCATTTTGGATCTGTCGGACAACTTCCCGCATCAAGCCTTCTTGCTTGAGGGCCGGGGTTAACTTGGTATCAATCGATACTTGTTTACCCCACTTTACCTCTTTGGCATTTAACTCTTCTAGGACAATTTCCTTATATTGTTCGTTAAACTCGGGCGTAGTTATTGAGGCAATTGGCTGGCGAACCTTAAGTTGGGCCTTCGCCCGCAACGATAAACCTTCGGTGATGTACTCGCGGACAGCATCCATTTCTTGCTCGATTTCTGAGTTTACCAAATTTGTTTGATAGGTTGGGAAATCTTCTAAATGAACCGATTCCTTCCCTGTTAAAGTCTGATATATATCTTCGGCCATGAATGGTGTAAATGGTGCCATTAACTTGCTGAGTTCGGTTAAAACAAAGTAGAGCGTGTGATAGGCTTGGTCTTTGTCGGTATCATTTTCGCTCTTCCAGAAACGTTTACGGCTACGGCGAATATACCAATTGCTGAGTCCATCAAGGAATTCCATGATTGGCCGTGTGGCACGCATTAAATCGTAACCGTTCATATTCTCAGAAACATCTTTTACTAAAGTTTGGAGTTTACTGAGGATCCACTTATCGAGTGGGTGCTGTGGGTTGAGTTTGTCTTGATCGGGTTGCCAGCCATCCACCGAAGCGTACATTAAGAAGAAATCGAGCACGTTATACATCATGGTCAGCTTGCGCTCCATAGTAGCCACATCTTTGTCATCAAGATTAATATCTTCGCCAACCACTACTGGTGAGGTTAATAATGAGTAGCGGAAGGCATCGGCGCTGACCTTGTCCATCAGCTCTAATGGATCGGTGTAGTTGCCTAGTTTCTTACTCATTTTGCGGCCGTCGGCAGCGTTAATGAATCCTGTGCAAATCAGGTTCTTAAACGGTGAGGTGCCGAATAAACCGACATTAACGGCTGTTAACGAATAGAACCAGCCACGGGTTTGGTCGATAGCTTCGACGATGAAGTCAGCCGGATAGCTGGCCTCGAACTTAGCTTTATTTTCGAAGGGGTAATGGAACTGGGCAAATGGCATCGAGCCGCTTTCGAACCAGCAATCAAGGACTTTGCCGATATGCTTAAGCGCCACACCATCAACTTCGAACTCAATATTCATAACCTTTGGCAGATGGTAGTCGTCCAGCTTCTTCCCGGTTAATTCTTCGAATTCTTGGTAAGATCCAATAACCTTAACAACTTTGGTGCCATCCGGACGGATTCCTTCCCAAACCGGGATTGGCGTTGCCCAATAGCGGTCGCGTGATAGGTTCCAGTCGGGAGCTGAGTCTATGATGTTGGCAAAACGGCCCTCTTTGAGTGTCTTTGGTACCCAGTTTGTCTGGGCGCTAGCCTCGAGCATTTCGGTCTTTTGACCCTGGATATCCATGAACCAACTAGGGTGAGCTCGGTACATCAGCTTGCCACCACAACGGTGACAGTGCGGATACTCGTGCTTAATATACTCCACCTTAAATGCCGTGCCTTCGGCCACTAAGGTCTTGGCGATCTCTTTATTAACGTCCCAGATATTTTGTTCTTGCCAGCGGCCTTCTGTGTAATTACCGTTTTCATCGACAATCGAGACGACAGGAATATTATTTTGCTTACAGAGTTCGTAATCTTCCTCACCATAAGCTGGGGCTTCGTGAACAATACCAGTACCATCTTCGGCTGTTACGAAATCGGCTGCCAGAATGATATGAGCCTCAGGGCCACGGTTTTCGAATAGAGGATGATATTTGCGGCCAACTAGTTCGGCCCCCTTCACAGTTTTGATAATTTTGTAGTTCAATGGCTGATGTTTTTCATTCACAAAAACTTTTTGAACAGCTTCTTTGGCCACGTAGGTTAACTTGCCCTCATAATCTACCAATACGTAGGTAAGTTTTGGGTTAACGGCCACGGCGACGTTGGCTGGCAAGGTCCACGGTGTTGTCGTCCAAGCCATGACGGATTCGTCGCTATCTTCAAGCTTAAAGTAGACATAAACACTGGGGTCAGTATCCATTTGGTAACTGTTCTCCATGGCGACTTCGGATTTGCTGATTGGCGTAGCGTCTTTGGTGCAATAGATCAGGATCTTTTCACCATCATAAACTTTGCCTTTTTCGTATAAAGTTTTGAAGGCCCACCAAACTGATTCCATAAACTCCGGATCCATCGTTTTGTAAGCACCCTTAAACTCAACCCAGCGGCCGACCCGTTCAATGGTGTCTTCCCATTCGGTGCCGGTTTTGACCATGGCGGTACGACAGGCGTTCACATAGTCTTCGATCGAGATCTTGGTGCCGATTTCTTTCTTATTATTAATGCCGAGTTGTTTTTCAACAAAAAGTTCGGCCGGCAAGCCGTGACAGTCCCAGCCCCAACGGCGTTCGACCCTTTTACCTTGCATAGTTTGATAGCGGGCCACCGAGTCTTTAACTGTCGAGATCAGCAAATGCCCATGGTGTGGAGTACCCGTCAGAAAAGGAGGGCCGTCGTAAAATACGAAGGCGTCTTTAGCTGGGCGGTTACTGATCGACTTTTCGAAGGTATTGTCTTTAGCCCAGCCAGCAATGACTCGTTTTTCGATGTCGGAATGTTTTTGCTTGTCACGTTGTTTGAACTTCATATGGCTCCTTATATACAAAAAATCATTTCTTAACGGATATCAGAATCCACGGTGAGGCGGATGGTTCCATCTGATTTCCAAAAGAAATGATTCTTTTAGCACTTAATTATTGCTATAACGGGCATCGTGCCGTCGGAGTCTACTAAGCCTTTATGGGCTGTTCTTTCCGCTCCCTTCCCCTTTTAGCGGGATTGCAGTTGATGGCTGCTCAAGGGATTTACCGAATTGTCACTCTGTTATTATAGCTTAAACGGGTCTAGGCGACAAGATAGGCTGCTAATTCGTCGATAAGCGGCATGGTTTCACCCTGCCAGGCTTTATGGAGTTGCCCACCGCCATCTAAAACCATCAGAGATGGATAGCGAACGATGTCATAAATTGTGGCCATGGCCGCACCTTCTCTGGTTTCGAGGCTCAGCAGTTCGATCTCTTTGCTATTGCGGGCCGCAAAATCATGGACGTATTCTTCAACAGTGCGGGCTTCGGCGGATTTAGGATGATAAAGTATCACGGCTTTCATTACACTTATGGTAACATCTTGGTATCATCCGGCCAAAGTAATTGCTTAATCCTTAACTTTTAATTAACTATTCATTTTGATTGCCATTACTACTGTCTAGCCACTATGATGGGCGTTATGGTGGCTTCACAAAAAACGACCCAAATGATCCTAAAGGATATCCTAGCAAGGTTAATAGCCTTAGACGAAGCACTGGCCAAAGTACCCAGCGACATCCGGAACATTAAAGAAGATTTGAACCAACTAAAGGCCGAGGTTACGGTTATGAGGGCGGTTGTAACAGATCACAGTTACGAGCTCAAAGCTTATGGTGAACGATTACGCGACCTCGAGCTTGGCTACTAGGCTACCAACCGGCTGTATCTTGACTGTAAACCATCGAGGCTCGGAACTGGCGACCTGGTATACCACCAGAAATTCGGAAATTACCACCATTTACATACTCGATGTTGAGCGGCAGTGCCTCATTGCTATTACCCCTATAAAAAGCCTGGATTGTTAGAACTTGAGCATTGCCATTAGGTAAACCGTTGTTAACCGTTGATGCGCCGCCGCCGTCAAGCGTGCCGGTAAACCGCAAAACCTGGAATAATGGGCTGTTGCCGCCCCGGCCGGCTCGCAAGAAACCATCAGCCTCGAAGTTAGCGCCGTTTACGGTATAGGCAACACCTTGTTGAATTTGCAAAACCTGGGTTCCACCAGAACTCACCCCGACGGCATTAGTCCCTGCCCTAAATATCCCAGTATTTGTATTATTGTTAAAACTAAAGCTTGGGCTGCCGACACTACCGGCCGTGGCTAAGACCTGATCATCGGTTGTTAAACTACCATTGACCTTGACGGCACCAGACACCAACAGCTTGTAACCACCCGCCGAAGCCGCCCCGATTGCCACATTATTCTTACCACTATCAATTAGAAGCAAATTATTATTAAAACTAAGGCCGTTTGGTATGTTAGCCTTATTGCCCTGGATTGTTAACGCGCTATTGGCATCTGATCCCAGAACAGTAGTGCCTTTAACCGACAAATTACTGCCGACATTTAGTGAGTTTGTCAGCGACAGAGCGTTTTCATCAAGTTTAGCCCGAGTCGTATCTCCTTGAATAAATTGCAAGGAACCATTCGCCCCTAAGACCTGCCAGGTATTCTTTTGGCTGTCTTCAAACAGTAAACTCGGGTCAGTTCCCTTTATTAGGCCCATCCGAATATTGGCAGCCCCTCTTGGTTTAGTGCCCACTGTAGAACCAACCTGCAAACCATCTGGGTTAGCCGGTACCTTAATACCAACCGTATTTGTATCGGAATCAATAAATAGAGTGGCTTGATCAAGCTGGCTACTATCATTTACCATCTGAACAGGCTTGGTTAATTGCTTTCCGATTAAATAACCACCAACGACAAATATCATTACGCCGACCCCAAGCGTGGCATAGCGATATTTGCGGTTAGCGAAAAAGCCTTTAATACCAGTAGGGCCAGCTCCATCCCCCATGTTGGCAGCACTGGCTGCAAATGGCACAACCTGGGCTGTCGAGAGTTTAGCGGTGATGTCCTTAATATTGTCGGCCGGAGCTTCGACAGGTTCTTCGGCTGGGGCCTGTTTAACTGTTACGGGCTCTACGGCGCTAGGGTCAATATCGGGAGTAAAATCCGACGATAAATCAGCTTCGGAAAATTTGAAATGCTTGCTGGGCACAGTGGCATTGCCGCCTGGCGTAACAACCGAGCCGACTTCATGAGCATTTTTGGTGAATTGTTTGTGTTTGTCCATGATCTGACCCTTACATTATCTTCCTTCTTATGGTTATTTTCAACTTTGGTGAGATATTCATACTAATTTCCTTTACAGCGGCAACATATTACATGAACTATTGGCATAGAATGTGATCGAACTAGCGCCATCAAAGGCTTTGGCCCGCAGCTGCCAAGTACCCGAACTAGCGCCATTAGCTAACACCGCGTTAAAGTTAACAATAAAGCGGTTGCTACCAGTTGAAATCGTATTGACCTTAAAGGTGGTGGCAGCACTACCATCGTCATAAGTACTACTAGTGGCATAGTTATCGCCACCTGATTGATCAAGTGATTTCAGGAAGGTGGCTGTGTACTGGGTTGGTGCGGCTGGGCCGGTCATTGACACATTACCACCGTTAGTACCACTAGGCACCGACACCAAAAGCGAACAAGTTAGTCGGTAGGACTTATTGGCGACTACACCAAATGATAGGCTGTTTACATTGGCATAAGCGGTCGAACTAAAGGTCTGGTCGGCCGTCTTGGTAGCAGTCTTAGAATTGTAAATACAGTCTTTCCATTCAGCATTTTCGTAACAACGGAATTTGCCGAGGTTAGAGTTGTAGTACATGGCGCCGTCAACGCCAGTTGGATCACCGGCTGTATTTTTATTATCCAGTACTAATATGGTACCGATGCTGTCCGGTGTGGCGTTGCCGATATAAATTCGATTATTAGTAGAATCGATATTAAAGAGGCTGGTACCAGCGGCATTCTGGACCTGGAAAGCGTTTGGATCATTGGTGAAGTTCTGGAAGATGGCCGAACCATTGACCCCCGAGAAACGCGCCACGGCGTTATTACTAGCCAATAAGTTAATCCCGAAGCCAGCATCGGTGGCACCAATTGTCACATCACTACCAAAGTTGTTACCACCCTGGTTGATATTACCCGATGAAGCTGGCGCACAAGAACCCCAAGTTGGTGCCGATCCAGTGGTTGCGATCAAACACTGGCCACTGTTTCCGGCGGCAGTTGCCTGCAAGGTTCCGGAACCATTGCCGAACAAAAGACCGTTGGAGGTAAAGCTGGCTGCACCGGTGCCACCGTAAGCCGTACCGATGGTGCTACCGTTATACGTTACATTCAACAACGTACCGCTATTACTAATACGATCGGTGCCGCCAACCTTCAGGCTACCGGTTGGAATATCAATACCGTTAGTATCGGCTTTAAAGTACGTTACCGTACCGGCATTATTCTGGATTTCAAATAAGCTTCCGGCAATCGGTGTGGCATTATTGCGAATCGTCAAACCAGCGTTGGCACCAGAGCCCAAGACAATTTCGGGGTTGGTACTGCTATTGTAAACAGCCTGCAAAGTTGAAGGACAGTTTCCGCTAGTGTCACAGACTTGGTTAGCACCCTGGAATATAGATAAAAATGTGGCTGTACCTGCATCAGTGACAACACCGACAACACCGTTAGAGGCGCTTGCCCAAGCTTGCAAAGTACCTGTTTGACCAGTTGCCCCATACACGAGTAAGACATTATCACTTGCATTGGCAGCATCATTTACAATACTTAATTTTGCCGCATTAAGGGCTGGACCGATGTTGACCCGGCCGCCAGCAGCATTGATATTAGTTGCCCCATAGACCGAGGAGCCGTTAGTACCCGTTTGCAGATTAATTGTACCGGCCACAAATCCACCGTTACCTGCCGTTAAGTTGATCGCGCCACCAGTAATGCCACCGTTACTGGTGGTTAAGTTGATTGCGCCACTAACCCCAAAGGCCGCGCTGGTACTGATATTAACTGCACCGGATGCATTACTACCACTTCCAACAGCGCCACCAATCAAATTAAGTGCTCCACCGGTGCCAGTACCATTGGCCGCTCCTGCCTGGACCGTTAGTGCCGCCCCTGCCGCATCAGTAGTAGTTGCAGCCGCGACAGAAAGCGTTCGAGCGGCGCCTTGCGTAAAGAGTATATTGCCATTGACTTCAAGCTGCGCGCCAGGAGCATTAGTACCAATACCAACTCGGTTATTAGTTGTATCGACATCAAGCGTAACATTGGTGCCTAAAGCGTTCTGGACTTGGAAGGCTGTGGTTGAGTTAACCGTATTCTTAAATAAGACTGCACCGGTGTTGCCTACCGTAAGGACATCTGTTGCCGTTTTTTGTAATTGGAAGATATTACCACTGGCACCGGTCTTATTTATAAAGATTGAGCTGTTGGTGGTAGTATCAATTTGAGCAGCTGCGGGCGCTATCTGAACATATCCGTTGGTGGCAGCGGCAGCGTAGCCAGTACAGACGCTACCAGTACTACAAAGGGTGCCGTTTTCTGCCGGTAAGTTTAGTGTGTAATTGGTTGCTCCTGGGTTATTAGCCTGAAGGGTAATTGCGCCTGCCCCGCCTGAGTTATAGAATCGAGTCGAGCCAGTACTGGCCGATGGTTGACCCAGAAAGAGTTGGCCACTAGCGTTAATACCAGACAAGATGGTACTGCCCACAGCTTGCCACTCCTGGAGGTTGGCTGTTTGACTGGTAACACCCTTTACCGTCAAAGCCACCGTCGAAGCAGTCGCATTAATACTAGTAATGGCTCGAATACCAAGTGTCCGATCGGCACTGCTTCGGCCTACCACAATAGCATCGGTCGATCCCGTACCGAGGTTCAATCCACCATCTGGAGCTATGGTGACGGCGCTCCCGCTGCTGGCGGTCGTTAGTATACTGAGGCTCCCGTTAGCAGACGAAACAAAGCGAGTTGCTTCAAGACCAGTCGTGTCGTAAATACGCAGTTCGCCACTAGCCGTAACCACAACGCGAGCAACTCCATTACTGGTCTGCCATTCTTGCAAGTTACCAGTTTGACTAGCTACTCCTTGGATGACCAAAGCCTTATCGGCTGCTCCAGTGCTCGCGATTATCGAACCAGCTGCATTATCAACAGTTACCGGCGTATTAACTCGGAACTTTTCTACCGTACCAGCCGTACCGACACTATTAATCATAACGCCGCCGCCGGAAGCAATTCGAATTCTGGTTTGGCCAGCTGTAAGCAAATCAAGGCGGTTGCCATCGAGGTTACCAATCGCCATGTTACCAAGACCAGTGTTACCACCGTTCAGGATGTCGCCACCACCACCGCCGCCGCCAGCAATAGTGATACAGTTCTTCCAACCACCATTCTCGTAACAGCGGAACTTATTGAGGGCTACGTTGTAGTACATTGCGCCATCGTAACCAGTTGGGTCAACCGCATTATTGCTATTGCCAAGCTGTAGCAATGTTGGCGTTGCCGACACCCCATTGCCAATTGAAACCAGATTATTAACCGTATTGGCGTTAAATAAAGTCACCCCACTGGCGTTCTGAATCTGGAAGGCACTGGCCGAGTTAGTGTAATTCTGAAAGGCTGTCTGACCAAAGACCGTGAAGTTACCGCCAATACTGGTGTTGCCAGTAATTGCCGCATTACCGAGTACCTGTATGCGACCTATAAAGGTACCATTGGTGGCCGTTAAACTACCGCCTGAAGAGCCATCACCACCGGCCACACCAACTAAGTCAAGTGAACCTCCTACCGAAACCCGAGAGGTTGAAGCGTAGTAAACAGTAGTAAGACCACCGCCACCGGCTGTGCCACCAAGATGGTAGACGTAACCATTTGAGCTGAATGAACTACCGTAGTAGCGAGTTGCCGGCAGGAGAGCCGCCGAAGTCTGCCAACTACTGATTGTTCCCGTGCCACTTACCTTTGCATAGTAGGTTATATCCTTGGCCCCTGCCCCACTAACACCACCGACTATATAGATGTAACCATTCATGGTAGTTACTCCATAAGATTTAGTCGGTAGCGGCAGGGCTGTGGTAGTTGCCCAGGCAGCAGTGGTTCCGTCACTGTTCAGCTTGGCGTAGCGAACAAAGTTCTGATAATTAGAACCAGCGCCACCACCGACCACAAAGGCATAACCGTTTACAATTGTAGCCGAAACATTGGTTGCAGCATTAGCCAGCGGGTTGGCTGAAGTTGTCCACGCGCCCAATGTTCCATCGGGATTAGTTTTTGCGTAGTAAACCGTAGTTTGATCGGTTCCACCAATTTCGCCACCGATGACATAGATATAGCCATTGGCATTTACCGAAGCATGGTTCTGACGAGCTGCTGGCAAACTAGTAACAGTGGTCCAGGCACCGGTTGAGCCATCCGGATTCAATCGTGCCACATACGCCGTAGTTTGTGCGTTAGTACCGTCGCTACCGCCAATTACATAAATAAAACCATTGACTACCGTTGCGGTACTCCCTAATCGGGCAACCGGCGATACACACCCCGGCGTCGTACAGCCGAGCGCATAACTGTTAGTTGCCCAGGCACCAACACTACCGTCAGCATTCAACTTAGCATAATAGATAGCCGATTGAGGCATAGTACTCGAAGCACCAGCGACCGAGTACACATAGCCATTGGCAGTTACGACTGCACTTTGGGCGCGACCAGCTGGCAGAGCGTTGGCATTGGTTGCCCAGTTCTGAAGCTCACCCGTACCAACCCCGTTTAAGGTAATGTTAGTGTTAGCCGAGTCAACATTAAAGAGGTTTTCGCCAGCAACATTCTGAACTTGGAAGGCATTCGTACTATTGGTGGAGTTTTTGAACTGAGCCGCGCCGGTATTGCTAAATGAAGCTACGGTTGTGCCTGAACCAGTTTCTAAATTCAATCCAAAGCCATCGTTTGAGCCAATTGTTACGTTGGTTCCAAAACTGTTACCATCTTGCAGAATATTACCGACGCCACCACTACCGCTACAGTTAGCCCAGGCACCGGCCTCATAACAACGGAATTTACCGAGGAAGCTATTGTAGTACATTGCCCCGTTAACGCCCGTTGGATCACCGGTGTTGTTTTTAGTATCAAGCACCAGCAGAGTACCAGTTGCATCGGCAGTCGCATTGCCAACATACAGAATACTATTATTAGTATCAGCCTGAAGTAAGTTAACGCCATTGGCGTTTTGGATAACAAATGCCGTCGTTGAGTTTGTCGCATTCTTATATAGAGCCGATCCAAACACAGACAAGCTATCATTGCCAATGTCTGCCGTGATGAACGGGCTGGTGTCGGCATTTTGGACATTAAGATTACTGTTAAAATTGCTGCTAGCCGCAGTGAAGGTTGCTCCAGTTTGGGCACCCGGGAGCGCGGTGTAATATGTCTTATCTTGGCTAAGAGCATAGACAAAACCATTATTAGTAAAGGCGCCTCCGCTAGAGGTTATTGCAGGCAAAGAAGCCCCTGAAGTCCAGCTGCCAATAGTTCCTCCGCCTGTTATTGGTGCCGTATAAACATTAGCAACTGCACCTCCACCGTCTTGACCACCAATAAAGTGAATGTAGCCAGCCGATACAACAGCGGCGGCATTCCAAGTCTGGGCTTGCGGTAAACTCGTTGTCGCTAACCAGGCGCCAATTGTACCATTACCATTAATTGGCGCTGCGTAAACTCTTGTATCTGTACCCGACGCACCACGTCCACCCAGGGAATAGATATAGCCACTACTTGCCACAACCGACTCAATGTCTCGCGACTCCGGCAAGCTTGTGGTTGAGCTCCACGCACCGAGAGTACCATTACCATTTAGAGGAGCGTAGTAAACCGTCGCACTTTGACCTGCAACTTCATAACCCGCCACCGAGTAGACATAACCGTTTGCTACAACCCCACCAGAGTTATAACGACCAGTTGGCAAAGAGGAGGTTGTGGCCCAGGGACCAGTCGTACCATCGCCATTAAGGGTAGCGTAATAAACCGTCGCAACCACATTAGCCTGACTTCCGGTAGTACTACCACCAATAACATAGATATAGCCGTTGGCAGTGACAATAGTCGGCTGGTGTAAACCAACTGGCGAGCCACAACCAGGAGTAGTACAACCTAGATTATATGGGTTAGTTGCCCAGGCATTTGTAGTGCCATTAGCATTCAATTTCACATAGTACAGTTCGCTATTCCCGTTACCTCTAAAGGAATAGCCGTACCCATTGTAGGCAAAGTTCGTGTTACTTGATACTGAATTTGGTCGGTTATTCGGGCTAGTTGTCCAAGCCCCCAAAGCATAAACCGGGTTGTTATTAATATAGAGTTTACTGTTGCTGGTATCGGCATTAAGCATGCTAGTTCCGGCAGCATTCTGGATTTGGAAGGCAGTCGTACTATCGACACCGTTTCTAAACAGTGCAGCGCCAGCGCCGCCGATACTAAACATCGCCCTACCGCCAGTAGAATTCTCAACTCGAATTAAATCAGCAACCTGGTTGGCGGCTGCTTTAATGTATAGTGCCGTATCGTTCAAAGTTGCTACGGATACAGAAAGACTGTTCTTAACGGTAGTTGAACCGCCGGTAGCCAAGAATACTGCTCCGTTACTTCCTGTTCCTACAATAATATCTGTCTTGCCGTCACCGCTTACATCCGCCGCAGTTATACTATTGGGTGAACCACCGCTTGGGAAGTCAGATTTGGCAGCAAATGTGCCATCCCCATTGTTTAGCAATACCGACATTGAACTTGCTGATTGGTTTCCCACTGCTATATCGATCACATTATCACCGTTGAAGTCACCAAGTGTTACGCCCAGGGGCTGCGAACCAGTTGCATAGTCGACCTGGGTTACAAACGATCCGCCGCCGTTATTCATCAGTACCGATACGCGATTAGAGTTTTGGCCAACAATGACAATATCCGGATTACTGTCACCATTCAAGTCGCCAAGCACAAGGCCTGAAGACCCATATGTTCCCGTAATATAATCAACATTACCACCAAATGAACCACTGCCGTTATTCAAAAAGACCGAGGCTGTTCCAGAAGTATTTACGGTGACAACATCGATGTCGCCATCGTGATCAACATCGGCCTTATCGATGCTGCTCATATTTACGGCTGCCGAGTAGGTACCTGCCAAGGTAAACACTCCGCTACCATTATTGGTAAAGATTGACATTTGAGATCCACCAATGGTGGCAAGATCTATATCGCCGTCCCCATCAAAGTCAGCCGAAGCTACATCAATGCCTGTAGCCGCCGAAACGTAGTCAACTTTATTTGCAAAAGTACCGTTACCGTTATTCATAAAGACCGCCACAGCACCACTTGATAGTGCCATTGCTATGTCTGGCTTGTTATCATTGTTGAAGTTTCCTATCGTGATTCCGACACTTTGTCCAGCGGTATTGTAGCTAACCGCCGATGCGAATGTTCCATTACCGTTCCCCATCAATACAAACATCGAACTTCCCCCCGAACTAAAGACGAGGTCGAGTTTACCGTCACCATCAAAGTCCGCACTCTTTACCCCTCGGGTAGCACTGACTGGGTTGTCCAGTTTATTAGCGAAGAGTGGACCCGGGTTAGTATAAATGTATGTACTTGGTCCACCGTTAACACTAATTGTTTGAGTAGTGGTATCGGCATTTAATAAAGCGTTACCCAAGGCGTTTTGGATCTGGAAAGCTGCGACCGAGTTGGTCTTGTTGCGGAAAGTCGTGGCACCTTCGTTCGCAACCGTCACTACATTAACACCGTTATCTTGTAAGTTGAGGATGTTACCACTCGAGTTACCATTGTTAACCGTCAAGCCGTCACCACCATTGGTTGCCATGATAGTGACTCTCGAACCAAGCCCTGGAATCGTACCAAAACCGACTAAGTCGTTAATCGTATCGATATATTGGGTGTAATTATCGATATTTAAATCGTTTGGTGCCGATAAGTTGGTGCCTTGCAAAACCAGTGTATTTGAGCTGGTGGAACCGAGTAATGTATCGCCATTAACGACAAAGTTAGCGAGTACTGTAACCTGGCCATCGGCTGCACTAACCGTTAGCCGATCTTGGTTATTAGTTTTTAAAACAAAGTCGTGGTTATTGTTGGTACCGACTTTCATTGTGCCGGTAACGGTGTTGCCACCAATTAGCACGTCGCCAGTACCACCACTAGTTGAACAGTTACCACTACTTAAACAGATGGTCCCGTCGGCGTTCGGCAACAAAATCGTACGATTAGCAGTTGGATCCAGGACTGTAAAGTACGTTGCAAAGCTATCGTCGGTGGCACCCTGGAAGACAAATGGTATACCGCCTTTAATCTGACCATTAATAGTTAACCTATCTGCACCGGTATCGCCTAGTATGACACTACCGTTAACTGCTAAATCGCCACTGAAGGTAGCGTTACCAGTGCTGGTAATCGTAAGGCGAGGGGTGTCGGTTGTTTCCAATATTACCGAGTTACCATCATTAGTACCAATACTAACGGGACCGCCAAAGTTATTACCACCATTTAGGATGTCACCACTTCCCCCCAAACCACTACAGTTACCACTTGTTAAACAAATTGTTCCGTCAGCGTTTGGCAGAATAATCGTTCGGTTGGCGGTTGGATCGGTAACCACAAATGAAGTTGCAAAACCATTATCAGTAGCACCTTGGAAAATTAACGGAATATTACCGAGCAACTGAGAATTAACAGTCAGACGGTTAGATGAGTTGGTTCCTAAAACAGCATTGGCGGCGGCCGTAACATTACCGAATAGAGTAATCACCCCGCTATTAGAAATATTAAGCCGATCAGTATTACTTGTGATTAGCGTAAAGCCGAAGTTGCTGGTCGTACCAACGCTCATTGGGCTAGTTACGTTATTACCGCCGTTCAAGACATCACCATAACCACCCGCACCACTACAGTTACCACTTGTTAAACAAATTGTTCCGTCAGCGTTTGGCAGAATAATATTTCTGTTCGCAGTTGGATCTGTAACCACTAAAGTTGTTCGGAAAAAATCATTGGTCAAACCCTGGAAAACCAATGGACGATTACCAGCAATTTCGGCTAAAACAGTTAGTCGATCGGTCGTGCTGCCACCAAGTGTTATATTACCTGTATTAGAGATATTTACGCGAGCAATGTTATTAGTGATAAGTTTAAGGCCGTAGTCGCTGTATGAGCCAACGATTATATCGGCTTGGTAATCGTTACCGCCTTGTAGAATCGCTCTATCGCCCCTGGCAAAACCACAGTTGTTGGTATCATCACAAATTTGCGCGCCATTCTGCGAGCCAGTATTTGTCAGCGTTAAACTGTCAAAGGCTGGCGCACTGTCGGATGAAATATCCTGTGGTAATGCAAAGCTAATAGTCCCGTTGCTATTAACAATAGTTAATTGATTAACCGTACCCTGTAAGCTAATTGTACCAACCGAACCGTTAATCGACTGTACACCACTTGGGCTGGTCGAAGTTGAATTAGTAACGTTTACCGTCGATAGGCCAAGTGCATTCGCCGTCGTCGCTGCTTGCAAGGCTGCCAATTGGGCGGCGCTGGCAAAATTACAATTCCCCGAGTCTAAACAAATAGTACCGGAGGCATTCGGCAAAGTGTAGGTTTGATTGGCGGTGAGAGTAGCTGTATTGAGCTGGCCGTAGTTGGTCCCGTTACTAAAGCGGAAAACTCCGTTTACTGCTAAGTCACCGTTAATCGATAAGGTTGCTACCCCCACTCGTAAGGTTGTTGAAGCTTCACTGCTGTTGGCGTTAGCCAGCTTAACGGCTTGATCCTTAATTTTGGCCAGTTGCTCAGCTTGCGATAATACCGGCGCGTGTGTCCTCTGGTAGGCAAATGTACCGCCGACAATTAAAGCGATAATGCCTAACAAAAGAGCTGAGGTTAAACCAACTTTGCGAAATAGCTTATTCTGCAAAAAACCAGCTATGTGCTTTTGCGGTACCTCACCTAGAGACGGGCTAGGTGCGGTTGTCTGGGTGGGCGTTGGAACGCCACTATTGACCGGTGCGCTAACTACCCCGCTACCGTCTAAGCTTGTGCCAGCAGTCGGCGTTACACTGACCGAAGTAGTCGACTCCAGAGAGTCTTGCGGCGTCATCAGGTCTTGGGGCTGTTGTGGTCCGTTTTCTTCCATGGTCTATATCCACAACACCAAGTAAACTGCTGCCAGGCCAAGGCCCAGAACAATCATTACTAAAATTATTATCTGTCCTAGACCGCGCATAATTGTGCGTTTTGCCAAGGGGTTACGACCCAGCGAAACAATCGAACTGTTGATGGCACCGTAAATGATTGTGCCTTCGACCAGAAGTAGAATCGTCAGGATTACCATGGCCACAACAACTTGAGTAGTGTTAACCGGGCGCCGAACAACTGCTTCACCAATCCGTTCTAGTAAAGATTTGCCACTAGCTTCGTTACTGGTGCTAAACTTTACGTCCATGTTGAGACGAACTAGCGCCACCTTAGCCTCGACTGTTTGGCCAGATTCGTTTTGAACCGATACCTTCTCGGCAGTCTTACTTGGAAAATCCTCTTGAGCAACGCCCAATATGCCGACACTTCCTTGGTTGGCCTTCATCAAAACGCCAGCGATTGGCGATGGTGCTAACAAGTCGCCAAACTTAACTGGCCCATTGATATCTGTTGCGTAAACCGTTACCAGACCACTATTAGCCACGTACACCTGATCACCGCTGGTACTGACAGTCACTAGATCTTGCCCAGGGTCAACTACAACTCCCAGCGTGCTGGAGGCCTGAGCAATAGTAGATTTCTCGACTTGAGTAGTTACTGTCGTATCTGTTGACTGCGTACTAGCTACGGCCACCGCCATACCCTTAGAGATGGTTGTATCATTGGTTTTGTAACCCTGTGTAGCAGCGCTAACCAGCACTGGAGCAACCATTAAACACAAAATAACAGAGGTCAACAGTACGTATGTGCGTACCCGCGCGCGCATAGTTGAATACACAGACCGAGCAATGTCGATAGACAGGGAGCAGGTATGTGTAATTTTTGTATGCACGGGTTTGGTTTTTCTTGTCTTGGTTTTAGTTAACTTCTGTGTTCAATTATCCCCTGTTTACCCCTGATACACAAGCGTTTTGAGGGCTAGTAATATGTGCTAATTAAACCCACCTGGCGACACCAAAACGTAAGCATTTATCGTTGTTAAACTTACGTTTTAGCAGTTGCGCACTCTATCAGTCTGTATTTTGCTCAAAAAACATACGTCGTTTTACGTAGTGTTTACAACAACATTACTTAAAACATACCGAAGTTATCCACAACTTTGTATTAATTTTGTGGGGGGGTTTGCGACAATTTCGAGCTTTCCTAGCCGAAAATCATGTCTACCAAATTGCTGATCGTGCCCATCCAAACGTTTTTCAGCGTACTGCACCTTGCCTTCCAGCCTATCAAAACGCTCGTCAATCCGCGCCATCATGTCATACAACACCTCTGCGATGCTTTCCGTAATACTGTTTGTCAGACTATTAGTGAGACTTTCGGTGAGACTACTTGTGAGACTTTGCGTAACGCTGTTGGTGACGCTTGCTGTAACCCGTCTAACGATACGGTTCTCTAGGGAGTCTTCTAGCTCCGACAAAGCTTTGTCGAGCATAGACTGGGTCACAAAGGGGTCATTTGGGTCGTTAGAGGCGTTTGTCATGTCTCTATTTTAGAGTGCCCCACGTCCTCAGGTCAAAAATAATTAAATACTGCTTAAACCAAAAAGTACCCCCGTCAGGAGGCACTTTTAAAGGCAAGTTAGCAGAAGCTGCTCTGACGGCGCAAAGCAGTCCTGTTCTAACTTAGCTACAACCGGTGGTCGAGCCGCA
>JBDSDR010000019.1:0-47628 GCA_039920385.1 Saccharimonadales bacterium (SeqCode) | reverse complement strand
TGCGGCCTTAAGTGCGATAGCCCCACCCAATATGATTGCGCTCGATGCCCCACGTATGTGGGTCAACTCTAACGAACCAAGCTTGCAATAGTAGAGGATGGAGTGACATATGCCACTAAGAGAAGCAGATAACTTTAGTTCCATCGACATAAGTCGACCCGTTACTGGGCCGGGCGTTGTTAAGCTTTTAAATGTGGCCCGCCACACCGGTAATATAATTTTTGGAACCGACGAAAGCTCGGTTTACACAGGTCTAGGTGAGACAGACACAGATGCCCAAATTAACGGATTCGATACCCCAAATGATGAAACTGGTGAGTACCCGGAAATTCTCAAGATTGAAGGAATTGGTACGCCGCGATTGCAGGTTTATAACGAAGATGATTTACGTTTGACTCTATTACACCGTCGATTGCCACTTGACCTTAACGGTACCAGCCAACTTCGTACGGCCGGTCGCAAGTTGACTCGGGTGGATGAAGATGGCTCGAAGAGCAAGGACAGGACTACCGCATTACAGGATATCTTAGCTCGAATTGGCTATCAGTATGACGTCCCCCGGCAAGACGAGGTGCCGATTAAATTCACAGGTTACACCATTAATCCCGATCCAGATTTTGCAAACAAAGGTATGGAGTTGGCGCTGGTTCCTTCGCCGGCCGATATGGTTACTCATATGAACGTCGCCCATATGTACGAATGCTACAGGGGATTGGGCCGAATATCCCGAAAGGCGGTCTACCCTAACGATGGCGCAAAGCCTCTAAACGTGCCCTTTTTGCGATTACCAAAAGACAGTCTACCCGAGGAGCTTGAACGATTTATGAAGGTACTCGATGACCAGCTGCCAATTAGGGGTGTGATGGGTGAGATCCCCCGTCAGCCAACTGTTGTTAACTAGAAACACTCTAGTAAAACCTCTTAAAAATCTGTATAATTAGTCGACTTATGAGCGACGCGATTGTAGTTAAAGGAGCCCGAGAGCATAACCTCAAGAATATTGATGTTACTATTCCGCGCTCTAAACTAGTCGTGATTACTGGCCTATCCGGTTCGGGCAAATCCTCTTTAGCGTTTGATACCATCTATGCCGAAGGTCAACGTCGTTATGTTGAAAGCCTGAGTTCTTATGCCCGGCAATTCTTAGGTTTAATGGAAAAGCCAGATGTTGACCAGATTGATGGTTTAAGCCCAGCAATTTCTATCGACCAAAAATCAACTAGTCGCAACCCTCGTTCGACCGTGGCGACGGTGACCGAAATTTACGACTATTTACGCTTGTTGTATGCTCGGATTGGTGTGCCGCATTGCCCGGTCTGCGGTAAAGAAGTTGCTCGAACCACTAGTTCAGCCATTGTCGACCAAATTACCGGTTTGCCGGCTGATGCCAAGCTTATGATATTGGCACCAATTATTAATGCCAAAAAAGGGGCTTACGAACATATCCCAGAACAGTACGCTCGGGCCGGTTTTGCTCGTGCCCGGGTAGACGGCGTTGTCTACTCACTTGACGAGTTCCCATCGCTCGATAAAAACTATAAACATACCATTGAAATCGTGGTTGACCGCTTAGTTAATAATGACGAAAGTCGTGGCCGTTTGGTCCAGTCGGTCGAACAAGCCCTGGAAGTCGCCGATGGCCATGTTAGTGTTTTAAATGCTGACACTAAGGAAGAAAAATTCTATAGCCTGAAGTACGGTTGTTTGGATCACCCGGATGTGGCCATTCCCGAACTGGAGCCGCGGACCTTTAGTTTTAATAGCCCGCAAGGTGCTTGCCCGGTTTGTACCGGTCTTGGTTCGCGCCTAGAAGTTGACCCCGAGCTAGTTATCCCTAATGGACGATTAACGCTGGCAGAAGGCGCCGTACGGCCGTATAACCGTATTAATACCGACAACTGGTACATGAAAAAACTTCAAGCTTTAGCCGAGCGCTACAAATTTAGTGTCCATGTACCAACGGCTGATTTGACTAAAGATCAACTCCAAAAGATTTTATATGGCACCGATAAAGAGACTTATAAGATATCGTTGGGGATGGGTCGTTCATTCGATACCACTTACGAAGGTGTGATTCCTAACCTAGAGCGTCGCCACAAAGAAACCGACAGTGACTTTATGCGTCGTGATATTGAACGGTTTATGCAGGAGCGACCATGCCATGCCTGTAATGGTCGACGTCTGAAACCCGAAGTTCTAGCTATTACGGTTGGTGGCCAATCGATTATGGATATTTGTGAACTATCGATCGATGACGCTATCGACTTCTTCAATCACCTTAAACTTAACAAAAAAGACGCCCATATTGCTGTTCAGGTTTTTAAAGAGGTTTGTTCGCGCTTGCAGTTTTTGCAAGACGTTGGCCTTAATTACTTAACATTGCTGCGCAGTGCCGTGACATTAAGTGGTGGCGAAGCCCAGCGAATTCGTTTGGCCACCCAAATTGGATCAGGCTTGCAGGGCGTATTATACGTGCTTGATGAACCGTCAATTGGTTTACACCAACGCGACAATGAACGACTGATCAAAACTCTCAAGCATTTGCGGGACCTAGGAAATACGGTAATTGTAGTTGAACACGATGAAGATACTATCCGAACAGCAGACTATTTATTAGATATTGGGCCGGGCGCTGGTATCCATGGTGGCCATGTGGTGGCATCGGGTACACCGGAAGAAGTCGCTAAAAATCCGAAGAGTGTGACAGGACAGTACTTACGAGGTGAAAAATCTATCCCGATTCCTAAAAAACGTCGTAAAGGCAATGGCAAGGCTTTGGTTATTAAAGGTGCCCGCGAAAATAACTTACAAAATGTTGACGTGACGATTCCGTTAGGTGAGATGGTTTTGGTAACTGGCGTGTCCGGATCGGGTAAGTCCAGTCTAATTAATGACATTGTCGCCAAAGAATTACAGGCCCGTTTGCACCGCGCCAATACAGTGCCCGGCCGCCATGATGAAATTATAGGTATCAAGGAACTCGACAAGGCGATTGTGATTGATCAGTCGCCAATTGGTCGAACACCACGGTCTAACCCAGCTACTTACACCGGTTTGTTCACACCAATTCGTGAATTATTTGCCTCAACCCCCGAAGCCAAATTGCGCGGCTATCAGCCCGGTCGGTTTAGTTTTAATGTGAAGGGTGGTCGCTGCGAAAACTGTGCCGGCGACGGCATCATTAAAATTGAGATGCACTTTTTGCCGGATGTTTACGTGCCGTGCGAAGTTTGCCATGGTAAGCGCTATAACCGCGAGGCTCTTGAGATTCATTACAAAGGTAAAACCATTAGTGATGTGCTCGAAATGACCTGCGAAGCTGCCTTGGCATTCTTCGAAAACATTCCGTCAATTGCTCGTAAGCTACAAACTTTGGTTGATGTCGGCTTGGGCTACATTGCTTTAGGCCAATCGGCTACGACTTTAAGTGGTGGCGAAGCCCAACGAATTAAGTTGGCTACCGAACTATCGCGCCGACCAACCGGCCGTACACTTTATATCCTTGACGAGCCAACCACCGGTTTGCACATGGCCGACATAAATAAACTACTGCACGTTTTACATGCTTTAGTTGATGCCGGTAACAGTATGATTATTATTGAGCATAACCTTGACGTTATTAAGGCGGCCGATCACATTATCGATATGGGGCCAGAAGGCGGTAATGGTGGTGGTCAAATTGTCGCCGAAGGTACCCCCGAACAAGTCGCCAAAGTCGCCAAGTCGTACACCGGTCAATTCTTAAAAAAGATTCTTTAGCTCTTTTTAAGCTTTATACGTTCCAGTAAATGCTTAACCCGCTTGGCTAATATTGCCCGCGATTCAGGCTCTCTAAAAATATGTATCATTGAGCCGGCAATACTTAAGAAGACGACACCGAGGATAATTGGCGTTATAAAATGTTCTACCCAAGGTACTTTAGTGCCAAGCCAATAACCAAGCATAATCACCCCACCGGCCCATAAAGTAGCGCCAATAACGTTAAAGAACATAAACCGTTTGCGGGACATTTTGCCCATGCCGGCCACCATTGGCGCAAATGTGCGAATAATTGGGATAAAACGGGCCATAATAATGGTTTTACCGCCGTGTTTTTCGTAAAACTTTTCGGCTTTTTCGATGTGTTCGTGGCGGAAAAGCAGGCTATCCTTCTTGTTAAACAGGCGTTTGCCGGTACGCTCACCAATGCTGTAACCAACATTATCTCCCAAAATTGCTGCAGCAATTACTACGATTAACAGATGCCACAAGTTAATGGTGCCTTGTGAGGCCAAAATACCCGCCCCAAACAGCAATGTGTCACCAGGTAAGAAAAAACCAATCAATAAACCCGATTCTGCAAAGACGGTACCGCCAATAGCTATCAAGCCTGCGCCGAGAATTACCTTATCAATATTGAGTGCCATGAGACTCTAGCTTACTAATTATGGGGCTTTCAGTCCAGTAAAACTGTCTACGGAGGGCTTTTTCTGTTATAATAACTTCTATCAACCAAAGGAGGCTCAGTGTCTGTTCAAGAAGATATTTCGATTACCCTACAAAACCGCGAAGCGCTTGGTAAAGCCGTAAAACAAATCCGCCGAGACGGCCTTACGCCTGCTGTTATTCATGATCACGGCAAAGCCTCTATTCATGTCATGGCGTCATATATCGACCTCCTTAAAGTTTACAAGCAAGCTGGTAAGCACCACCCGGTTAACTTAACCGTCGACGGCAAAAAGTACCTAGCTATTATTCGTGATGCCGATTTTGAACCGCGCAAGAATGAACTTCGTCACGTTGTCTTTAACGCCATTGAGCAAAATAAGCCGGTTGAAACTGAAGTTCCGGTCGTATTTGAAGGTACTCCAGAAGCCGAAAAAGTCGGCCTTATGTTGCTGCGCCAGATTGATAACGTCGAAGTCAAAGCTCTACCACGAGACCTTCCAGACGAAGTCACAGTTGACGTGTCTGGCCTAACCGAAGTCGGTGATAAACTACAAGTTTCCGACATCGTTATTCCTAAGGGCGTCACCATTTTGACCGACGCCGACCACGCAGTAGCAATCATTGATGAGCCTCGTTCACTAGCCGCCGAACAAGCCGAAGAAGACGAAGCGGCTGCCGCCGAAGCTGCCGAAGCCGCTGGCCCAACCGACGAAGCTACACCAGCTGACGCCACGGAAACCAAAGAAGAAGAGTAGTTTAGTCCTCTAAGAACCCACCGCTTTGGTGAGCCCATAGGCTGGCATAGGTCCCGTTGTTTTTGACGAGCTCTTTATGGGTACCTTGCTCCGAGATCTCTCCATTACTGAGAACTATAATGCGGTCCATTTTTTGGATCGTGCTTAAGCGGTGGGCGATGACGATGGCGGTACGACCTTCCATGAGCTTCCAAAGGGCGTCCTGAATCAAGACTTCGCTTTCGGAGTCGAGGGCGCTAGTAGCTTCGTCGAGAACTAGGATAGGGGCGTTCTTAAGCATCGCTCGAGCAATAGCAATTCGCTGACGTTGACCGCCAGATAGCTTGACGCCGCGTTCACCAACCAAGGTTTTGTAACCCTCTGGTAAATCTCGAATAAAGGCATCGGCGTGCGCAACCTTGGCGGCTCGTACAATGGCTGCCTCATCAGCTTTAAAGTTACCGTAACGAATATTTTCGTAAAGACTTCGGTGGAACATGACTGGTTCTTGCGGTACATAGGCAATCGCGCTATGTAAATCATCCTGTGTTATGTGGCTGATGTTTTGTCCATCGATGCAAATTTCGCCACCGTCAATTTCGCTAAAACGAAGGAGTAATCGGGTAAAGGTTGTTTTGCCTGAACCAGAGTGGCCGACTAAACCAATCTTTTCACCTGGTTTAATATCGAAACTTAAGTTGTCAAAAAGCGCATCATTGTTACCATCATGCGTAAACACGACGTCATTAAACGAAATGCTACCATCTCTGATCTGGGACTTTTCGGGCTTAAGGGCATCTTTAATTTCTGGTTCGAGCTGGAGTATTTGAGTCATTTCAGCAGCATCGCCAAAGGCTCGGTTATAGTTACGCAAGGCATTATTACTGAACGCAAATAGCTGCTCAGAGATAGAACTGGCAAAGCTCAGCACCAAGAAGACGGTACCGATATTAGCGTCAAATGTAACCACACTAATAACAGCTGCAACCAATGCCACAGCCTGCATTAAACGACTCAAACCCGCGAAGTACATCATTAAGAGTTGCATGGCTCGCATAAGTTTAAATAGGGCGGATTTTGTTTCTGCGGTATGTTTGCTGAATTGCTGGTATTCATGCTTGCTACCAGCAAAGCTCTTAATAGCCATGACATTGGTTACGCTATCTGCTAAATAGCCCGTCTGTTTACTTTCGGTAGCAGCGTGCTTAGAGCTTAATTCGCGCGTTGGTTTACTAGCCTTCAGGGCCACCAATACATACATAAAAGTCACTAGCAGGAACCCTGCTACGAATAGCGGTGCACGTGGAATAAGAATGATCGACGCAAAGATCACCCCCCACATAAGTGGCATAACGTTATAAGTGGTTGTATCGACAATTCGCACGTAGGCTCCAAGAATCTTGTTGGTTTGCGAAACTAATGAGCCTCCAAAACTGTTGGCGTGAAAGTTGGCACTCTGTTCAACGAGGTGCTTGTAGATTCGTTCAGCTAAATCTTTTTGAACATTTGCCTCTAGGCGCCAGTTAAAAGCATCAACCAGACGCCAGAAGAAAGGTCCTATAAAAAGCAGCAGTGTATAAAGAATAAGAGCAGTTCCGAAGCTAGCCCAAACCTGATCTTTTATAAACTGACCTTTGGCCAATTTATCAAGGACGTTAGCCAATATAAGAGGAGGTAAGTATTGATTCACCAACGTTGTGAGAGGGACAGAAAAAATTAGCCCAATAAAGTAGATAGGGTACTTACGGATTTGTTGCCAGTATATTTGGATAGTTTGTCGGGTAGTAGTTGGGGTTTTCATGACACATCGCCTCCTGCGATGTGGTTATTTAGTAAATTAGTATTAGTTTTATGAAGAGTTACGGAAGCGTTTAGCACGCCGTAGGGACGGGCAGTGTAGTGCTTTTTGTAATTGATTTGTTCATTGCCTCGTCCTTTCCGTTAATTTATTGAAGATTTCACAATTATACTACAAGCGTCAAGCATTACCAAAAAAGTCCGTAAAATGTTATAATAATTCCTTATGAATAAGGTGATTCTCTACTATAAATTTGTGCCCGTGGCCGACCCAGCCATGACGGTTCGTTGGCAAAAAGAACTTTGTAGCCGGCTAAGTCTAAAGGGGCGGATTATTGTCAGCCCGCACGGCATCAACGGTACACTTGGTGGCGACATCGAAAACTTACGAGCTTACAAGCGTGAGATGAACAAATCAGTTACCTTTAAAGGCATTACTTATAAATGGAGTGACGGCACCGGCGAAGAGTTCCCGCGCCTAAGTATTAAAGTTCGTCCCGAGTTGGTAGCCTTTCAGGTCCCCGAAATCAAAGTCACCGAAAAGGGTGTAGTCGGTGGCGGTAAGCACCTCAAGCCCGAGCAGGTCCATAAGCTTGTTGAAGAGCGCGATGATGTGGTTTTCTTTGATGGTCGCAATGCCTACGAAGCCGCCGTTGGTCGCTTTAAGGGAGCAGTTGTGCCAGACACTAAAACTACCCATGACTTCGTCAAGGAAATCCGCAGTTCTAAGTACGACAACTTAAAAGATAAGCCAGTTGTTACTTATTGCACTGGTGGGGTGCGTTGCGAAATATTAAGTGTCATCATGAAACAAGAAGGTTTTAAAGAGGTCTACCAGATGGATGGTGGTGTCGTTAAGTATGGCGAAAAGTACAAAGATGATGGCTTGTGGGAAGGCACTTTACATATTTTTGATGACCGCATGCAACACAAATTCTCCGATAAAGCCAAAGACATTGGCGAATGTGTCCATTGCCAAGCCAAAACCAGTAATTACATTAACTGTGCCAATATTGCCTGCAACCGCTTAGTCTTGGTTTGTGCAGAATGCGATACTGGCCAGAGCCGCTGTGAGAACAAAGCATGTCAGCAGGTTGTACATGAATCAGCAGCTTGAAAAAAAGTTAGCGGATCTTCCTAAGGAACCGGGTGTTTATTTTCACAAAGATAAAGCCGGCACGATTATTTATGTTGGCAAAGCCGCCAATTTGCGTAACCGAGTTAAGCAATACTTTCAAAAATCGCGGGTGAGCGAGCCTAAAACAGATGCTTTAGTACGGGATATTGCTGACACTGACTGGATGGTAGTAGAAAGCGAAATCGAAGCCCTGTTTTTAGAGGCCGAAATGATCCGCCGTTATATGCCGCAGTACAATATTCTGTTGCGCGATGATAAAGCGATGAGCTACATCCGAATTGACTACGATAGTGACTTCCCAACAGTCGGAACGACGCGGCGGCCACTCGATGACGGCGCCAAGTATTTTGGGCCTTATTTTAGCACTTATCAAGTGCGCCAAGCCCTAAAACTACTCAGGCGGGTCTTCCCATATGCTACCAAAAAAGTGCCTGGCCAAAAGCGGGCCACCTTACATTATCATCTGGGCTTGGACCCTGGGCTAGAAGAAGGTCGCACCAGTCTGGAAGATTATAGGTCCAATTTGCGTAAGCTAATATCGTATATTCAAGGCAAGCGGACGGCGATTATTAGAGACCTTGAAAAGGACATGAAGCAGGCTGCCAAAGACCAGAACTACGAACGGGCCACCAAAGTTCGCAACCAACTCTACTCGTTACAAAATCTTAATAAACAAATTATTTTCAGCGACAAAGAGTTTATGGATATTAGCAAAGACCACGCCCTAGGCGAGTTAGTAGAGCTTTTGGGTATCGACAAATTCCCAAAGCGGATCGAAGGTTATGACATTAGTCATATGTCCGGTACCGACGTAGTAGCTAGCATGGTGGTTTTTACTAACGGTGTTAGCAACAAAGGCGAGTACCGCAAGTTTAAAACCAAGATTGACCATAACAACGACTTTTATAATATGCACGAAACAATTACTCGACGTTTCAGCGAAAAAAACCGTAAAGCTTGGGGGCTGCCGAGTTTGGTTTTGATTGATGGTGGTAAAGGTCAGCTTGATGCTGCCATCCGAGCCCGTGACGAGCAGGGCTGTAAGACACCTTTTATTGGTCTGGCTAAAAGGGAAGAACAAATTGTGATTGCTCGTGATCGTTCTAACGTAAGTCTTAACGAAGCTTACCTGCAGAAACTCGGTGGTTTTATGAGTCCTAGCGAAGATTTTATTTTGGTAAATGTGCCGCACAACACCAATTTAATTAAACTGTTGCAACGTATTCGCGACGAGTCGCACCGATTTGCTGTCAGCTATCACAGCGTACTTAAAGCTAATCGCCAAACCAGTAGCTTGCTAGATGATATCCCGACGATTGGGCCGGCCACCCGTAAAAAGCTCCTAAAGACGTTCGGCTCGGTTCGGGGTGTTAAACAAGCCAGCTATGATGACCTGGAGGCCATTGTTGGCTCGCAAAAAGCCAACTTGCTTCAGAAATACCTAAAAGACTAGACTTTGCTATACTAGATTAAAGGTATGTACCATCATTTCTCGACGGAGTTCTTTGTTAATAACCGCAAACGGTTGCGGGAACTATTTGTGGGAACGGCACCAATTGTTATTACGGCCAACGGCGTTTTGCAGCGTAATGGCGATAATACCTTTAGTTTTCGCCAAGATAGTAGCTTTTGGTATTTAACGGGCATACAGAAACCAGATGTAGTTTTGGTGATGGACAAGGGCAAGGAATACTTGATTATGCCTGCTCAGCAGGACTACTTAGATATTTTTCACGACGCTTCTAATAAAGAGGCTTTAACGACCATATCAGGCATAAGTGACATCTGTAGTCAGGTTGATGGCTGGAAACGCCTGCAAAGCCGCCTCAAGAAGGTTAAGCATGTCGCCACCCTATCGGCCCCAGCCGCCCATATTGATCAACTAGGCTTTTATGCCAACCCAGCCCGTGCTAGCTTAATTGAGCGCTTAAAGAGCGAAGATAATAATTTTGAACTACTAGACTTGCGCCCTCAGCTGTCGCTCATGCGCATAATTAAGCAAGCGCCCGAGCTGGCAGCTATTCAGGAAGCGATTGACGTTACGGTTAAGGCCCTAAAGTATGTCCAAAAACGCCAATATCAGTATGAGTACCAAATTGAGGCCGAGCTTTTTAAGCAGTTTCGCAAGGCCGGTGCCAAGGGCCATGCTTTTGCGCCAATTATTTCTGGCGGGGAGCGGGCTTGTGTCTTGCATCGTGACGACAACGATAGCCTAATTGGTCCTAAAGAGTTGTTGACCATCGATGTTGGTGCCGAAATCGACAACTATGCCGCCGATATCACCCGAACTTATAGCCAAACAAAAACTGCTAGCAAACGTCAAAAAGCTGTTCACGCCGCTGTCCAAGCAGTTCAAGATTATGCTTACAGTTTACTTAAACCAGGCCCAACAATTCGCCAGAACGAAGCTCTGATCGAACACTTTATGGGCGAGAAGCTAAGAGAGCTAGGTTTAATTAAGACAATCGACCGCGATAGTGTCCGCAAGTATTTCCCGCATGCCACATCGCATTACTTAGGGTTGGATGTACATGATGTCGGCGACTACGACCGACCGCTCGAAGCCGGGATGGTCATAACAGTTGAGCCGGGTATTTATATCGCCGAGGAAGCGATTGGTGTAAGAATCGAAGATGACGTTTTGATTACCGCTAAAGGCCACCAGATTTTGTCATCCAGCTTGCCACGAAGCATAAGCTAATTTACAATGAGCATTAAGGGTTACAAAAATGAACACTGCAATTGGTAGATTTTTACTTCGTTGGTTTGTCTGTACTTTGGGGCTGTGGATTGCGGCCGCCTTTTTGGGAGGCCGAATTATCTTCGAAAATGGCGCACCGGTTCTAGTTATCTCGGGGCTATTGCTGGCCATACTCAACACTATAATTAAGCCAATTGTGGTCATCTTGTCATTACCAGCCATCTTGTTTAGCCTGGGGTTATTTATGATTGTTATAAACGGCTTAATGGTACTACTAGCTAGTAAGCTTTATTCTCCGCTGCAGGTTAGCAACTTTGGAGCTGCCATGCTGGCCGGTATGGTAATTGGCTTGGTTAATTATTTAGTTACCACCATACTCGATAACCAGCGACTTAGCACTTCACGATAAGCTAACTTTGCTCTACAATAGAACAGATGAGTTTTTATAATTTTCTAACAATTGGTTCAGCCGTTCTATTGACTATTTTAATCCTGATTCAGACTAGGGGAGCAACCCTTGGGGCCGGTATGGGTGGTGGTGGTGAAGTTAACACCGTACGACGCGGTTCAGACAAAAGCCTTCACCAGATAACAATTGTTGTGGCAGTGGTTTTTGCAGGCTCAATTTTACTAAGTGTTGTCGCCTAGTAATCATAATGAAACAGAGGTGGTGAATGGTTGATCGAGCAACAAAACTTCGCTGGCGCCGGCGCTTTAGACGTAGCCGAAAGCAAGTTGGGAACTTGGGCGAGCAAGCCGAACAGCATCTTGAAGAACATGTGATTGACCGCCTTGGCCGACTATGGCAAGTTAAGCGTTTTTTGTTTGCGTGGGTATTACTGATAATCCTGCTAATTACCACACTTGTCGTGCAAACACGGGCTTTGGGCAATTATTATCAGACTGAACAACCGATCCCGGGCGGTAACTACACCGAAGGAATTATCGGTAGTTTTACGACGGCTAATCCTCTATATGCCACTGGTGCTGTCGATAGCTCGGTTTCGCGGTTAATATTTAGCGGCCTATTCAAGTTTAATGACAAAAATGCCTTAGTCGGCGACTTGGCAGAGTCTTGGGCAGTAAATGAGCGAGGGAATGTCTATACAGTCGTGCTTAAGCCGGACTTACGCTGGCAAGACGGCCAGGAGTTAACCTCTAAAGACGTAGTTTTTACCTACCAAACTATTCAAAACCCAGATGCCGATTCGATCTTGCTAAATAGCTGGAAGGGTGTCGTTGTTACGGCGATAGACAGCCGAACAGTCAGCTTTACGCTCCCTCAGGCTCTCAGTTCATTTCCTTACTCCATGGTCAATGGTCTGATACCGCAACATATCCTAAAAGGCATCCCGGCTAGTCAGCTGCGCTCAATCCCATTCGATACTACCAGCCCAGTTGGGGCAGGGCCGTTTAAGTGGAAAGCCATCGAGGTTACCGGCAACGATACCAATAACCGAGAAGAGCGAATCGCCATGGCACCAAACGAATTTTACAATGGCACCAAGCCAAAACTAGGTACATTTACGGTTCGTGCCTTCCGCTCCGAGGAATCGATAATTAACAGCTTTAATAAACAGGAGTTGGATGGCGTAGTTGGCTTTAATAAGCTTCCCGAAAAAATCTCTAAGCAAACTGCTACCCGTCTGTATAACTTCCCGTTGACCAGCCAAACCATGGTTTTCTTTAAGACAACCGATGGCATTCTGGCCGATGCGGCAGTTCGGAAGGCACTAGTTCAGGCCACCGATATAAGTGCCGTTGCTAAGGGGCTTGGTTATCCGTCCAAGACAGTTGATCAGCCTTTCTTGCGCTTCCAGCCGGGTTACGATAAAAGCTTGGCGCAGTTGGCTTACAACCCAGCGGCAGCCGAACAGGCGCTTGATGCGGCTGGCTGGATTAAGGGAGGTGACGGTATGCGCGCCAAAGGCACCCAAAAACTTACCTTTACAATTACTACCGAAAGCACGCCAGAGTACTCTTACGTAACTAGTAAGCTACAGCAACAGTGGAAGGCCATCGGTGTTGACGTGCAAGTTAACCTCGATACCGCCAGTGACCTGCAGTCGGCTCTGGCATTTCATACCTACGACGCCTTACTTTATGGCATATCAATTGGTGTTGACCCGGACGTCTTAGCCTACTGGCACAGCTCACAGGCCGATATTCGTTCCGACAATCGTCTAAACTTCTCGGAGTATAAGTCAAAGGTTGCCGACAGCGCTCTAGAAGCCGGTCGCACCCGTACCGATGCCGGCCTAAGGGCCATTAAGTACCGCCCATTTTTAGATGCCTGGCGAAATGATGCCCCGGCAATCGGTCTTTACCAGCCGCGCTTTTTGTATATCGCTCGGCAAACTATCTCGGGACTAAACGAGCATACTATCAATACGCCAACCGATCGCTACAGTAATGTCGAGAATTGGATGGTTCGGCAAACTCGTCAAGATATTGTTCAATAACTTGAGTTTTTAGGTCAATAATCGTAAGATAAACAGCGATCCTTAGGTGTAGATATTGTCGTTGATGCCGCGATGGCGAAATTGGTAGACGCGCTAGTTTCAGGGACTAGTGGAGGCAACTCCGTGGAGGTTCAAGTCCTCTTCGCGGCACCAACGTGAGTATTTCCACCACTGTAGCCAGTTATGCTATTATAAGCCCTGTTACAAACAACAATTATTCTTTGGGGTAGTCACTAATTTATGAGTAAAATCGCGCACTATTTGCAAGAGCATGTTCTGGGTGAAGTTATGACGTCGACAGACATGCGTAATTATTTTTCGACCGATGGCGGTGTATTTACAGTTACTCCTTCAGTGGTACTTTACCCACGAAACGAAAATGATGTTCGCAAGACGGCGCGTTTTAGTTGGCAATTGGCCGAAAGAGGCCGGGTCATACCGATTACTGCTCGCGGCATGGGTACCGACCAAGCCGGCGCGGCTATCGGTAGCGGCATAATGATGGTTTTTCCGGCTCACATGAATAAGATTAGCGAATTGGATGGCAAGAGCGGCGTAGTAATAGTTGATCCAGGTATTAACTATGGCCGTTTACAACAGTCGTTGCACACTCATGGTCGTTATTTACCGCCATATCCATCATCTGTTGACTACAGTACTATCGGCGGGGCGGTAGCTAATAATGCCGGTGGTGAAAAAAGTGTCAAATATGGTAAAACTCGTAAATATGTTCGTAGTCTAAGGGTTGTCTTAGCAAACGGTGAGGTTATTCAGACTGGCCGAATTAACAAGCGCGAAGTTAATAAAAAGCTCGGCTTGGCTACTTTTGAAGGCGAAATTTATCGGGCCCTAGATAAATTATTTGAAGAGAAACAAGATATAATTGGCGACGTTGACCCAATCAAAGTTACTAAAAACTCAGCCGGCTACGACATCTGGGATATCAAAAATAAAGATGGATCTTACGATTTGACGCCGCTTTTTGTTGGTTCGCAGGGTACCCTGGGGATTGTTACTCAGGTTGAGCTGAATACCGAACCATTTAATACCCAGACAACTTTACTGGTTGGCTCCTTTGATGATATCAAAATTGCCGAAACAGTCGCTTTAGAGCTAAGAGCCTTGGCGGATGGCCCTAGTGCTATTGAGATGGTCGATGGCAAACTTCTAGAATTCATCGACAAACATAACCCTAACTCACTAAATGACGTTGTCACCAAACCCTACCACAAAATAATCATGCTGGTTGAATTCGATGATAATAATGATCGTCAACAGCGCCGACTAACCAAGAAGGCCCAGAAAATATTCGACAAATACGAAATTAGTTACCAGCTGGAACGGGATAGCCAAAAACAGGCCGAACTATGGAAAATTCGACGCAGCGCTGCTTCAATTATTACTCACAATGAAGGCAACCTAAAAGCCTTACCAGTTATTGAGGACGGTATTGTACCAACCGACCGATTCCAGGAATATCTCGATAACATTTACGCCCTATTTGATAAGTATCATCTAAAAGCGGCCGTTTGGGGCCATGCCGGCGATGCCAACCTGCACATGCAACCTTTCCTGGACTTATCAGAGGTAGCAGATCGTCAAAAAGTCTTTAAATTGGCCGAAGAGTACTACCAGATGGTTATAGATTTGGGCGGTAGTACTAGTGGTGAACACAACGACGGACGCTTACGCGGCCCATATCTTAAGCAACTCTACGGCGAAGAAATATACCAAGTATTCGAACGGATTAAGCTAATTTTTGATCCGCACGGCACGCTTAACCCGGGTGTTAAAATCGGCGTCTCGGTTGACGATATTAAGCCTTTATTGCGTCACGAGTATACAATGGATCATTTATTCGACCATTTTTCGACTAGCTAAGTTTGGCTTACCCCTTGAGTTTTTTGCCTAAACACCGTAAGATAGCTAGGTTCTTTGATAATTTATGATAACCGGGCGCGAGTGGCGGAATGGTAGACGCGCTACCTTGAGGTGGTAGTGGGAGTAATCCTGTGGAGGTTCAAGTCCTCTCTCGCGCACCAAAAGAATGATTTAATTAAAACTAAATCATTTTTGCTTACTTTAGCAAAGCCGGTTACAATTCAATAACAATCTTGGGTGATTAGCTCAGTTGGCTAGAGCACCTCGTTTACACCGAGGGGGTCGGGGGTTCGAGTCCCTCATCACCCACCAAAATTTTTGAAGTTCCAGAGACTCTTTTTAATACAAAAGGGGTTTCCATGAACTTTTCAACAATTCCGTTACTGTATAAAGTTGGCATAACTGCTGTCAGTACAGTTACTGCACTAAACCCTTTATCAACACCAACCCATACCCTAAGAAATACCGCAAAGTCTAAACAGGCAGGTATACCTTACGTAGCTTTTGGAGATTCGCTAACAACCGGCTCGTCAATCGCAAGCTGTCTCGATAATCGCAAAGCTTCGCCTTGGGGATGCACTGAAACACCAACAGCAGCAGTCCCGTATCCCGATCGGGTGGCCAGGGCATCGGGTTATCGCTATACGGATAGCCCAGAAATGTATAAACCTAAAAATTTGCATGATTCTCCGGTCGATCTTTATCGCTCCGGAATCTGGGGTTATACCATAAAAGAAGCAGCTCAGTCAGGCTCAAACCACTGGATGAGCCAGCTTGAGGCGATAAGCCGCGCAAGTCAGTTAGTTACAGGTAGTTTAGGTATAAACGATCTCCATTTCAGCAATATAGGTAAGTGGCTTAAACTTTACTTAAAACCTGGAGCAGACCGCATTACGCCGGCTGTCGAGGCCAATATTTCTGCAAATTCAGCTGATTTCGATAGGCTATTCACCGCTCTTGAGAAAGCTAAAGACAACGGAGCTAGCGTCATAGTAAGTCTGTACTATAACCCCTACGATGTTGATAAACCTAGTTGTTCGGAGCTGAAAGATATTGGAAGTAGAATTGTTGATCCGCTCGACAGCGAACTAACCGATCGTGCTCATCAGGCTGGGTTTGGTGTGGCCGATTTTCGTTGGGGCTTTCAGGGGCATGGGGCCGGCAGTGAAGATTCTTATGTTTTTGGGACGGAATGCAGTGTTGGGGGTTTGCTATCAAGTTGGTTCTCAGCTTGGGCGCAAGGAGGTGATCCTAAAAAGGCAATTTCAATTGCTTTTGACCCCCATCCAAATAATAAGGGCACTGTAACTATGGCTCAATCAATCTTAAGGGAGTATAACAATGCAGACTAAGCTAACTTTAAAAATTGTAGCGGGTATAGCAGCAGTAGCAATTTTAGTAACCAGTTCTATCGCGATTGCTGGGCGTACCAGATCTAGCCAGTCAATATCTCTAAAATCATTGTCCAAGCAATGCCGGAACAGTATAGACTCAGATGGCTTCGGGCATGCCAAGTTAGGCGGTGTGAACTTCCATGATGAAACTGCCCAAATCTTTATACCGTGCAAGGTCGAAATCGAAGATGGTAGCACGGTTCAGTTCAACAACGTTAATTTAACAACTAGTAACCTACTTATAGTGTCGAAAGAAGGAGCCAAAGGTGCTGCTCATGTTGTATTTAACCGCTCACAGCTACAGAGTAGTGTTGGTGGTTTGCAAATTCAGCTAAAACCACCACGAAGCTCAGTGACTGTTTCGGAGAGTAGTTTTAAGTATCCACTGTCTGTTGTTATGACAACCGGCGGCGGTGATGATGATACAGAAGCCCGGATCAATATTAGTAATAGCCGGTATATTTCTAACTCTAAAGAAAGCGAGGGTTTAATATTGTCGACAACTGGTAAGGCAGTGTTCCAGGAAAACGTGTTTGAGACCTCCGGGGTCGATGATTACGCCATTTTAGTAGGCCGAGAATGCCAAAGTATCAATAATATTCAGGCTATAACTGACTGCCAAGACAACTAGAAAGTGCTATACTAAAGGTATAAATTAACCCTTGGAGAAGTAGCATGATTCTTACGATTGTTCTGGTAGTAATAGCTGTTGCCGTTCTGGCAGTGATCTTTATGTATAACGCGTTGGTTCGCCTTAACACTCGTACTGATGAAGCCTGGAGCGATATTACCGTACAACTTAAGCGCCGTTATGACCTCATTCCCAACCTAGTTAATGCCGTTAAGGGCTATGCTAAGCACGAGAAGTCAGTTTTTGAGGATGTTACCAAGGCTCGCAGTAACGCTATGGGCGCCACAGGTGTTAAAGAAACTGCCGAAGCCGAGAACCAGTTCCAGCAAACTCTTAAGAGCCTATTTGCCGTTGCCGAAGCTTACCCAGACCTAAAGGCCAACCAAAACTTCCAGCATCTTCAGGAAGAACTAGTTGATACCGAAGACAAAATCCAAGCGTCTCGTCGATTCTATAATGGTTCAGTCCGCGATCTTAACATCAAAGTTAAGACTTTCCCGACCAATATTTTCGCCAACATGCTAGGTTTTAAGAGTCGCGAATTCTTTGAGGTTGAAGAAGCCGAAGCGGCTGCGATTGCCAAGCCAACTGACGTTCAGTTCTAATTAAGCCCCTCAATAACCCTAGTCTATGTATAGTCAGATCGCCGCCAATAAGCGTAAAACAATCTACCTAATCATTGTCTTTCTATTGATTATTGGCATCTTGGGCTGGGCCTTTAGCCTGTATGCTACGGGCAATCCTAGCATTACAGTTTATGTAGTTGTTAGTGCTGTGGCCTACGCGGCGATTGCTTATTTTGTATCTAGTAAGGCGGCCTTGGCGCTAAACCGGGCTAAGCCGATTGCCAAAAAAGATAATCCTCGGTTGTTTAGAATTGTCGAAAATCTAAGTATTACCGATGGCCTGCCGATGCCTCAGGTGTATGTTATTGATGATCCGGCACCAAATGCCTTTGCTACCGGTCGTGACCCTCAGCACGCCACAGTGGCGGTTACGAGCGGCTTACTGGCTATTATGACCGACACTGAGTTGGAGGGCGTCTTGGCGCACGAGCTTGGCCATGTTAAAAACTACGACATTAGGGTAGCGATGATGGTATTTGGCTTGGTCGCCGCCATTAGTTTGCTAGCCGACGTTATGCTACGAATGACCTGGTTTAGCGATAACGATGATAACAATAGTAGTGTGATGTTGGTTGTGGGCATTGCGGCGGCTATCTTGGCGCCAATTATTGCCTTCTTAATTCAGATGGCCGTGTCACGTAAGCGTGAGTATCTAGCCGATGCTACCGGCGCGCTAACAACCCGGTACCCGGAAGGGCTAGCCACTGCTCTAGAAAAAATCAAGCAGTCCGGTAGCGCCACAAAGCGCCAAAATGCTTCGACAGCCCATCTTTATTTTGCTAACCCACTAAAGGGCAAAAAGATTACTGGCCTATTTAGTACGCACCCGCCGATTGACGAAAGAATCGCCCGACTCAGGCAGATGGAAAGTCATCAATAGTATGGCAAAAACAACCAAAATCAACGAGGTCAAGTTAGCCACCAAGCCACGGCGGCTTAAGACGCCAACTTACAAGCGTTTGCGCTACAGCAAAAGGATTAAACATCCTGGCCCTAAGATGGCTAGTAGTTGGCGGATAATGCGTCAGGCGTTGGGGGTTATCTGGCGAAATAAAAAACTATTTTTAATACTTCTGACTGTCTATGTTGTTTTGTCACTTATTTTTGTCAAAGGTTTTACTAGTACTGTTGGTCTAAATCAAGCCAAAGCTAACCTCTCTGCGCAAGGTTACAACTCGTCGCTCAGTACTGGGGCGGTTTTAGTGAGCAGCCTGTTTAATTCACGCGGTGGTGCAATTAGCCAGGCTGCTTCAACCTACCAGACCATTCTGTTGGTAATTATGAGCCTTGTGATAATTTGGGTATTACGGCAGTTGTATGCCGCAAATCGAAAAACTAAAGTGTCAGCCAAAGCCGGTTTTTATAATGGGGTTTATCCTTTGGTGCCATTTTTATTGGTGATCTTGCTGATTAGTTTCCAACTAATTCCGTTCCTAGTAGGCTCGGCAATTTATACCACGATTATCGGTAATGGGCTGGCTGTGACCGCTCCAGAAAGGCTGGTGTGGGGCAGCATGCTTTTTATTCTAGCGGTTTGGTCGCTGTATATGCTGAGCGCTTCGCTTTTTGCCATCTACATTGTGACATTACCAGATGTAAAGCCATTTCAGGCTATGCGTTCAGCCCGGCAATTAGTTAAGTATCGCCGTTGGACAGTTATGCGTAAGCTGATTTTTTTGCCGGTCAGCCTGCTTATTATTCTTAGTTTGGTTATGTTGCCGATCGTTCTATGGCTAACCCCAGCTGCTGAATGGATCTTCTTTGTGCTAGGCTTGGCGCTACTGAGCGTGGTCCATAGTTACATGTACCGTTTGTACCGGGAGCTACTATGAGCCAAGTCGATGCTCAGCGCATTGCTAAACTCCGGGAGCAGATTGCCGAATACGATTACCAGTACTATGTGCTTGATCAGCCAACGGTTCCAGATGCCGTTTGGGATGGTTTATTTACTGAGCTTAAAAAGCTCGAAGACAAATACCCGGAGCTAATTACCCCAGAGTCTCCCACCCAGCGAGTCCGGGGCGAGGTCTCGAAGGGCTTTAAGAGCGTACCTCATAAATTTAGAATGATTAGTCTTAACGACGTTTTTGACGAAGCCGAGGTCGAAGCCTGGGCCAAGCGAATTAGTAAACTACTGCCATCTACGACTAAGCTCAGTTTTTTTGGTGATGTTAAAAAAGACGGTCTGGCCTGTGCCCTGATTTATCAGGATGGGATTTTGCAGCAGGGCTTAACTCGAGGCGACGGCTTTGAGGGCGAGGATGTGACAACTAATGTGCGGACTATTACCTCAGTACCGTTACGACTGCGCAAAACTAACCAAACTGAGCCCTTTTTAAAAGGCCGCACCGAGGTGCGCGGTGAGATTGTGATGCTAAAAAAAGACTTCGCCAAACTCAATAAAGACCGCCAAGCCCAAGGCTTGCCATTGTTCGCTAATCCCCGTAACACCGCCGCTGGCACCATGCGCCAGCTTGACTCCAAGCTGGTAGCGGCTCGCCGTTTGCAGTTTTTAGCTTACGATATTTTGCGCGATGAGCCGACTGATGTGCCGACTAACCATTATGCTTACCAGCTAATGAAGGAACTTGGTTTTGGTGGCGGCGAATACACCAAGCAACTACAAAGCCTTAAGGCTGTCCATGATTATGCCGTTAGCTGGGAAGACAAGCGCGATAAGTTGCCATACAATATCGATGGATTAGTTATTAAGGTTGATGACCGCAAAATCTATGCCGAGTTAGGGGTGGTCGGCAAGAACCCACGGGCAGCCATTGCCTACAAGTATCCGGCCGAACAATCTACTACAAAAGTTAAAGATATCTTTATTTCAATTGGTCGGACTGGAGCGGCAACGCCTGTCGCTATGCTAGAACCGGTTGTGGTAGCTGGTAGTACCGTCCAAATGGCAACTCTTCATAACGAGGGTGAGATTAAACGCAAAGATATTCGAGTTGGTGACACCGTAGTAGTCCGCAAGGCTGGTGACGTTATCCCAGAAGTAGTCGAGCCACTAATAAAGCTACGAACTGGTTCTGAAAAGCTTTTTAAGATGCCGACTCATTGCCCCGAGTGCGATACTAAACTTGTTAAGCAAAAAGTCGATGAGGCAGTTTGGCGTTGTCCAAATATTCAATGCCCGTCACGACTGCACAACCACATTGGCCATTTTGCCAGTAAAGGTGCTCTAGATATTGACGGGATGGGCGAAAAAAATGTTTTAGCCTTACTAGAAGCTAAGCTCATCAAAGACTCGGCCGATATTTATGCCTTAAGCAAAGAACAGTTATTGAGCTTAGACCGCTTTGCCGAGGTATCGGCCAGTAAGCTAATACAGGCGATTGCCGAAAAGAAGAATCCGCCGTTGGCGCGGTTTGTGTTTGGCTTGGGCATCCGTCACGTTGGTACCCAGACGGCAATTGATCTGGCCAATCATTTCCACACCCTTGATGATATCCAGAAAGCTACAATCGACGAGCTATCCAGTGTCGAAGGAGTCGGCGAAGTAGTCGGTGAATCGGTGGTGGCCTGGTTTGAAGATCCGCTTAATCAGCAGCTTTTACAGAAGTTTGCCAATAATGGCGTTAAGCCGCAATCGGTTGAACAAGTTGGTGGGCCGCTGCTCGGCAAGAGCTTTGTTATTACCGGCAGTATGGTGACGATGAGTCGCGACGAAGCCGCCGATAAGATTAGACTCTTAGGCGGAACCTTTCAGAGTAGTGTCGGCAAAGAAACCGATTATTTGGTAGTTGGTGGTAACGTTGGCGCTAGTAAATTAGCTAAAGCCGCTAAACTTGGCACAAAGCAAATTAGCGAGCAAGACTTAATTAAGCTTCTAAAATAAAAGAGACCAGCCGTTCACAGACTGATCTCTTATGGTGGGCGAGGTGGGACTTGAACCCACAAGGCTTATTCAGCCAACGGATTTTAAGTCCGTCGCGTATACCAATTCCGCCACTCGCCCAAAACTAACGAAGGTATTATAACAGAGTAGCTGCACGAGTACAGTAGTGCTTTAAAGTAAACTGGCTAGCTGTTTAGGTGTGGTAACTACTTTATCGATTAATGTGTCGCGGGTTGGATCGCCAGTTTTGGGAGATAAGGCAATAATTGGCTTGCCCAAAGCAGCTGCATAGCCCATCTCCATACTGACACTAATGCCGCAATAATCATCTTTGTTAAAGATATAGCAGACTTCGGCTTTTCTAATCCAATCAAAATGTTCAAGGGTTAGTCCTTTGAAAACTTTAGATGTTACGTACTCATTACTAATCAGGGCATCTTCATGTATTGGTTGTTGAATGCTTGGTTCAAAACAGAGGACACCAAGTTTTTCGAGCTGCTTACAGAAGGCAGCAATTTCTTTCTTGTATCTTTTTGAACCGCAGACAACAACTGATTTCATAGTAATCCTAGATTAATGGAGGCACCGACCGGATTTGAACCGGTGTACGCGGTTTTGCAGACCGCTGCGTAACCACTCCGCCACGGCGCCAAAGTAATGGTAACGTGCCTATTGTATCATCTGTTAGAACCAGGGGCTACCACAGTTAAGCTTTTGGGCTTCTAGGATGTTACTATTAATCGATGAATCAACCCAAAAACTTTATTAGAAAACTAGCGGCTTTCTGGGCGATTTTGGGAGTATCGCTAATATTTATTGAGGCTATAGTGCGGATGGTGCCATATTTTGCTAGGTCGCTTGAATATAAGTTTGGCTGGCAGCACTGGCTGGTACTAGTGATCTGGTGCGCTTTTATGATTATTACCGAAGGCTATCGAGGGTTCCAAAAACAGTTCTCGCCAATGGTAGCCGCCCGAGTCATGTACCTACTGCACGGGAAACCTAAGTTAATCGACTTAATTTTAGCGCCCATCTTTTGTATGGGTTATTTCCACGCTACCCGTAAGCGTCTAAAACGAACCTGGCTACTTACGCTCGGGATTATTATTTTGATTATTATCGTCAGGCAGTTCAATCAACCTTGGCGGGGGATTATTGACTCAGGGGTTATGCTTGGTTTGTCCTACGGCTTGGCAACAATCTTTTATTTTACGGGCAAAAGTCTAATCAGTGGCGACAGTTCTAAGGATGCCCAAGTTGGCCCTTAGGGTTAACTTTCTTCATCAGGTAGGGGAAAGGGTAGGTAACAACGGCGATGGCAATAATAACCCCCACCAAGTTATAGGCAACCCGTTGCAAAACATTACTATTCCCGGAAGACAAGTCATTGGCTGAGTATAGTAAAAGTATAGTGGCGGTGTAGAAGAATGGCATCATACCAAGCTTGGTCTTTTTGAATAGCCCGTTTAATACCGCAAATACTCCACCGATTACCACCAGAACCGAAACACTCGAAACAAAGGCTAGCGCCACGGCCGCCAGTAAAGCCCCAGCGACAGTTCCAATTGTCCTGGCCATAGCACGCATTTTGGACAACTTAGTATCATAGCGGACCACGTTGCCGACAGCGCTAGGCGCCCAACCGAGCTTTGCAAATCCAGCACCATACGAAATTGCTAGGGCTAGAGACGCACCAATCGCCATTCTGAGGCCTTGCTCAGCCAAAGCCGGATTAGTTTGAGTGGTGTCAACTTTAGGAGGTTCAACCGGTTTCCAGATCGGTAATAGAGATATCAGCGCCGACCAGCCCAAAACTATAGCAAATGCCAAGAAATTGGCCGATGCTTTTTCTGGCGAACCGGTATTTAAACCGGCTGTGTAAATCATAACTAATGTTAGCGCCAGCGGTCCGCCAATCGTCCAACCACTCAAAAAACTGAGATTTAGACAGACCATAAATGTAAAGATAATCGCCAGAACTGGGTTTGGGGCGACAGTACCGCCAATTAAATAAAAACCTAGGCCAAGCGCCAAGATCAGGGAGCCCATAACTGCTCTTGCACTGATTTTTTTAGGTAAAAATAGGGTACTAAAAAAGAAGCCACCCTGCCCGAGGGAGACCAGGAAGGTAGTCTTACCTAAACCGGTGGCGACAAACATTGGCAGCATGCAAACCAATGCCCGTAGGGCCTCGGTCCACATAAGGGTTAATTTACCGTTGACTTTAATTCTATCGAGCATTTACTTTGAACCAGCCACAAACTGAATAGCGCTGGTGATGTGTTCCTTAAACTTAGTCTCAGGCAGATTATTAGCCGGAAAATATTTGGCTTCTTCAACGTCCTCGGTGGGCTTAATCTCGTTGTCGGCCAGTTGGCGCATTAAAAAGATATGTCGAATATTAGGACTATGCGGGATAGTCGTGGGGTGGTATTTGAGTAGGTCTGCTTCTTGGGTTGCGTAGCCAAGCTCTTCGTCGATTTCGCGGACGACGGCCTGGAAGATGGTTTCAGCGGCGTGGATTTTACCACCCGGCAGCTTCCAATTAGGGTCATCGGACTCTCTAACCAGTAGGACTTCGCCATTTTTCATCGACACTAATCGGACAACATCAAGCACAGGCGTTGTAGCGAGTTTATGGATGTCAGGGAAATTCATTACCGTAATATCTTAGCACGAATAATAACATTAGGTGCTTGACCGATTTTGGTTTGGGTATGTTTGAAATAGTATGGTGCGATTATAAGAAATAGTCGATTGGTTGATATAATTTTGGTAGCGAATGTAATGTAATAAGAAAGGTTATCTATGGCAAAAGTACTGGCTGGAATGACAATATCTCTCGACGGCTTTATGAATGACCATAACGGTAGCGCCCAGAGCCTGAGCCCAGATTTTGAAGAATTGCTGGCAGCACCATCGTTTAAAGAGATGGTAGACAATACCGGAGCGGTCATTATGGGTCGCCACACTTATGAAATGGCCGATCCATTTTTATGGATTAATGATGATTATGAATTTCAGGTGCCAATATTTATCCTGACGCATAACCCACCGGCCAAGTTTCCTAAAGGCAACGATAAACTTAGCCTCAACTTTGTAACTGATGGAATCGAGAGTGCGATTAATAAAGCTAAAAAGGCGGCTGGTGACAAGATGGTGCAAATAATCGGTGGTGGTGATACGATTCAGCAGGCTCTAAACTCGGGGTTGTGCGATGAGTTGGGAATAGATGTTATGCCGATCCTGCTCGGAAAAGGCCTTAGGCTATTTGAGAATATTGATACTGACAAGATTAAGTTGGAAAGAATAAAGGTTGAAAAAACCACGCCAGCGAGAACCAGCCTTACATTTAAAGTCTCTTACTAAACATTCCAAATAGAAAACCGCCCGAAGGCGGTTTAAAATACTGCTTGATGGGCAGCGAGCTAACTTTGCAAGAAACTTAGTAAGCTTTTTTGGCGCCGTTTTGGACTTCTTTTTCGGCGTTGTCCTTAGACATCATTGCACAGACAGTTGTTCCGCATTTTTCATGCTTGCCCTTGGCCATAAAGCCACCTTTGGCAGTTTGAACGATTTCTGGTGATGATAATTCAACACCTTTTTCCTTACACTTAACGCAATATCCTGTAGCCATGTTTATCTCCCCTGAAGTTGATTATTATTGCGTAGCTTGCTTATAGTAACGCCTGACCATTATACCTATCCTAAAGGAAAAAAGACACCGAAGTGTCAATAAAGTTTATATTTTAACGAAAGTATAACTTCATTACTTACAAGTCTCTAGATACAAGAGTGGTTGTTGTATAGGTTCTTGGCTACATATTAAGTATGCGAAATGAAGCCATCGACTTTAAGAGGAACTGCCCTGTTTACAGTTTTGTGCTTCTTAATAGCTGGGCATTGAAAGCCACTACAATTGTTGAAACCGACATCAGAATTGCACCAACAGCGGGCGCCAAAACAATACCCACTCCATAAAGCACGCCAGCGGCTAATGGTATGGCGAGTATATTGTAGCCAGTTGCCCAGGCCAGATTTTGCTGCATCTTTTTGTAAGTCGCTTTTGACAAGTTGATCACCTTTACAACATCTTGCGGATCATTTTTTATTAAGATAATATCCGCCGATTTTATGGCTACATCGGTACCCGCACCAATGGCTATGCCAATTTCGGCTTGCGTCAGGGCAGGCGCATCGTTGATACCATCGCCAACCATGGCTACCTTTTGGCCATCCTGCTGCAATGCTTTGACTTTAGCGGCTTTATCTTCTGGCCTAACTTCTGCAAAGTATTGGTCTAAACCGAGTTGCTTCGACACGTAAGCAGCAACTTCGCCACTGTCGCCGGTAATCATCGCCGTCTTTATTCCCATTTCTTTGAGTGTTTTGATAGCTTGTTTTGATTGGTCTCGTACGATATCGGCTAGCCCTAAGGCACCAACGACCTTTTTATTGGTGATCAAGTACACCTCGGTTTTGCCTTGCTTAGCAGCTTGCTTAACGGCGGTTGCTATTTCGGCCGGAACGGTCAGCTTGTTTTCTTCAATATAGCGGTAGCTAGCGGCAATAAAGGTGTCTTTGCCATGTAATGTGCCCTGAACCCCGAGGCCAGGTAAGGCCTTAAAATTGCTAACTTTATCTAGATGGACGTGTTGCTCTGCGGCTTTTTGGACAATACCTTTACCGACAATATGTTCACTGTTTTGCTCAAGGCTAGCAGTTAGGTGCAGAATATCTTCCTTGCTGTAGCCAGTAGTTGCCCAAATATCAGTAACGCCATGTTCACCCTTGGTTAAAGTGCCGGTTTTATCAAACAAGACCCAGTCTAGTTTTCGGGCCGACTCTAGGGCTAGCCGTTTGCGAACCAGCAAACCATTGCGAGCCGATAAGGCAGTAGATATAGACACCACGAGTGGGATAGCTAAGCCAAGGGCGTGCGGACAAGCAATTATCAGTACCGTTACCGACCGCTCTAGCGCAAAACTTGCGTCCTTGGCTATTAGCCAATATATGAATGTGACAATCGCTGTGGCGATGGCGACAATTGTCAGATAAAAAGCCGCTTTGTCAGCTAACACTTGGACGCTAGACTTTGAGGTTTGGGCCTCGGCCACTAACCGCATAATGCCAGCCAGGGCGGTGTCCTGACCAAGCCTTGTAACTTTTACAGTTAGTGAACCGTCCTGATTGCCAGTGCCAGCAATGACTTCATCACCCGCGGTTTTGCTTACGGGTCTGCTTTCGCCAGTAATAGCCGCTTCGTCAACAGCCGATTTGCCGTCAACAATTAGGCCGTCAACAGGTATGCTTGAACCAGGTCGGATTAATACTAGGTCGCCAACTTTTAGTTCACTAACTAGCACCTGTTTGGGCTTACCGTCTACTAGTTTTTCGGCTGTATCGGGGAGTAATTTAGAAATTGCATCAAGGGCGTTTTCGGCCTTGGCAACCGAGGCCATTTCGAGCCAATGCCCTAGTAACATAATGGTTACAAGTGTAGCCAGTTCCCAAAAGAAACCGTCGCCACTTATAAAGAACTGGGTTGCAACGCTGTAAGTATAGGCCGTGATAATCGCCAGGCTGATAAGCGTCATCATACCCGGTAATCTAGATCTTATTTCTGCTACAGCGCCCTTGATGAAGACTAACCCACCATAAAAGAAGATGATGGTACTAAACACGAATGGTACATATTGCGAACCAAGGAAGACTGGCGGCGTGAAGCCTACCCAATCTTGTATCATCTCGGAATAAGCCAAAACGGGTATAGTCAGGATGAGGCTAAGCCAAAACTTGTCTCTGAACATAGCTACTGAGTGACCAGCGTGTTTGTCGTGGTCTTGATGATTGTGCTGTGAGTGATCCATTCTAGTGGCCGCTATGCATCATATTCATCATTTCGTTACTGGAATAGCCCCAATTTTGTTGCCATTGCTTCATCTCGGCAATTTCTTTTTCTTGAGCTACGATGATGTTTTTGCTGAGTTGTTTTATTTCATCGTGTTTTGCGCTAGTGTCTGAAAGCCTGGCCATATCAACGGCGCCTTCGTGGTGATCAATCATCATTTCGATAAAGGCTTTGTCGTAATCATCACCGTTTAGACCTTGTAGTTGCTTGCTCATATCAGCCATAGACATGGTGCTATGATCGGTTGCAACTTGTTGCTTGTTTGAAGTGTTCATACCCATCATACCCATCAGTCCGGTATGGTTATTATTTACAGCTTGACCGGCAGCAAAACCTGCAATTACAACGCCTAAAAGCAATCCGATTACCCCAAACATTAGATTTTCTTTATTCATGATGACCCCCTTATTTACTTCTAATATTTGATAACTCATATAAACCCAATAACTCCTCAAGAGCTTGTTGTTGGGCTTTTTCTGAATCGGAACTAAGACTTTCTTTGATGTGGGTACGGATGTGATTTTCGAGTATTAGTTTATTAAGTGAACCGATAGATTTTTGGATGGCCAGACTTTGCGTAAGTATGTCCATACAATAATCTTCGTTCTCAATCATTTTTTGGACACCACGCATTTGACCTTCTAGTATCTTGGCACGGTGCAGTGCACGTTTCTTTAATTCTGTAATCATGGTCTTATCGTATACCCCCCGGGGGTATCATGTCAAGTAGTATAGATTTGTATTTCAATCGTGTCGCAAGGAGACAAACCGGAAATTGTTCAGCTTTCTCGAAGCAAGCTTCTGCGAGAGCTTCCAATTATCAAACTCGCCCTGCGGGCTGGAGTTTAAGTCTTATCCATGACCAAAGAAAAAGCCCTAGGCAAGCTAGGACTGTTTCTTTGGTGCGGGTGAGGAGACTCAAACTCCTGGCCTCTTCCTTGGCAAGGAAGCGCTCTATCAACTGAGCTACACCCGCATATTGTGAATTGTTAACTAAGCCATACCGGCATATATTTGCTGGCTGTTTGGGCTATTGTGTGGCCCTGCCATGCTCACCTGAACAGGGAGAGTATAGCTAATTTTACTCCGTTATGCAAGGGCTGGTTCGGCCTCAGCCAGAATTTTTCTAATCAGTTCTTCGATTTCGGGATTTTCGGTTTGGCTAGGGTCGGGTAAGTCGTAGTCTTCGTTAGAAATATTAATTTTCGCCCAATTTACTACCCCCTGCATATTGGCTTTACAGAGCGCCAATACGACACGGCCACGTAGGCTTGCCCGGGTGGCCGGGGCGTGGTTAATGGCGTATTCGATAGCCTCGGCAGTTGGCATTTTTGGTAGTAGACCACTGTTACGTAGTTTTCGGGCGCCGCCCTTTTGGTTAGGGTCGAGGTTGGTCCATAAGTTGATTGGCAGGTTTAGTTTTGGACTTTCGTAGCTTATTTGGTTGCGCATCGTAAAGGCCGCCAAAACAGTTTGCTTGGTTACCCATTCGACTCGACCATAACAGAGATCGGAATCTTGTTGGAGGTCGGCACAAGCAGCTTGCCATTCTTGGATAACATCCATTTCTTGATCGCTTAGGGGGTGACTTTCGGCAAACTTGGCGGCCCGTTTGGCTAGTTCGGTCTGAATCTCTAAGGCCGTCGTATTACGGCCGTTTTTTAGTGACAGGTTGGCTTTTAGGTCGGTATCACGACTAACCGTATGGACGGCTTCGACCGGTTGAGCAAGGCGCAGATCATCTAAATTAACACCAGCTTCGATCATGCGTAAGACAACTGAGGTGGTGCCAAATTTCATCCAGGTTGGCCAGGGCAACATGTTAGGGTCACCAGATGTTATGTGGATGCGGCGCCATTCTTCGCCGTCGGCATGAGGTTCCGAGCGGTTGCTGTCGATTAAAGGTCGTGAGTCAATCGAATTAGCGGCGCCATCTGTTAAAGTACGAACCGCTAAGCCTTTCTGGGTGGTTTGATACTGTACTCCAGCGTGGCCGGCCCCAAATAAACTGCCTCGCGTGGCAATGTGAATTGCTAGTAAAGGGACGACATTTTCTCGAAAAGCCTTTTGTTCGATACCAGCCGATTGGTAGTTTTCGTGGTAGCCCCAGTAGTTATCATTATCATCAACCACACTCTTATTGAGCCTAAAGCGCTCAACTGGGGTGTTGTCTTTGGCGGCAATTTGACTAAAAGTTTGGTAGGCAATTGCCTCACCGGCAAATTCATGGGCAATTAGATCATCCAGATCGTTGCATTCCGGGGTAGCGTACTCCGGGTGGTTACCGACATCGATATAAAAGCGAGCGCCATTGGCTAAGAACAAACTCCTCTGGATGTAGCTTTTTGGCAGGCCGAGTCGAAAGGTATCTTTGCCTGGCCAATCCATTAGCAGACTATCGTATTTGTCATAAGAAATTAAACCGTACTCCATTTCGGAGCCCATGATACGTGGTTGGTCGGGAGCGAGTTGTGCCATAATACAAAAAAAGGGCCTTTGCCCTCATTTAATGTCAGCCTAAAATTGGTGGCTCCTCCCAGACTCGAACTGGGGACACACGGAGCTTCAATCCGTTGCTCTACCAACTGAGCTAAAGAGCCACGCTAACCTCGCTATTCTACTAGAAAACAGCCTTTTACTCAAGGGGCGGGGCTAGGCTTTCTTTTTGAAACGGTCTTTGTCGCGGGTACTTAGTTTGGCAATAACCTTTTCCATGGCTGGGTCGAGGTCGATACCTTGACTGTTGGCCATGCAAAGTACGGTATACATAACATCGGCTAACTCATCGGCCAGATCTTCGTGTTCTTCGGTGGGTTTTTTGGGTTTGTCGCCAAACTTATGGTTGATAATGCGGGCGACTTCGCCAACTTCTTCACTCATACGCGCCATAATACTTAGGGGGCTCCAGTAGGGCTTTTCGAGCCCTTGGACCATATCGTCAATCTGTTTTTGGTAAGCCTTTAGGCTCATTGCTGTTGGGCCTCGCGCATGCGCCTTTCGGCATCGTCAGCCTGGCGAGCTTGTTGTTCGAGGTTTCTAACCTGGTTTTCTAGATCATTAATTTGTTTTTCCCATTCATCAGCGGTTTTTTGGAGATGTTCCATGTCACGCTTCATTTTTTCGACGGTGTCACGGACGTTGAGTATTTGCTTGCGTTTGTCGGTAGCGGCCATTTTGGCACTACTGGCTGCGTTTCGTAATTGATCGCCTGCTGCCATTGAGTTCCTCCGGTTAGTACAGTCATTATATCAGGGAAAACAAAACCCCACGCATGGTGGGGTGCTATTTGGTGGAGATACAGGGACTCAAACCCTGGACCTCTGCCCTGCCAGGGCAGCGCTCTAATCAACTGAGCTATATCCCCTTGTTAACAATCCGTTATTTTACAGCATTCACCCCTAAAAATAAAGCTGTTACAATAGCGGTATGCTTGAATACTATCTCGATCGGGCCCAGTCACGTGGTCAAGCCCTGTTTTACGGTGTAACTCTAGGTGGTGGGGTGGTTTTATTGGTGCTTACAACTTGGTTGTGGTGGCACTTTATGTATCTTAACCCGCAAAATGTTTACTGGGCAGCTGTTAAAAATAACTTGGTTACAAGTGGCGTTACTAAGCAAACCGTCAGTGCTGTTAACAGTCAAAAACTCGATCAATATGAGCAAATTACACTTGGTTCGCAAAACTTTGTAAAAACTTTTGCGACTATTACCCAAACCGAAGAACCAAAAAGTACCGTGGTGACCGAAACGCTTGGTACGCCACAAGCTAACTTTGCGCGCTATACCAAAATCGAAACTTCGCAGAAATCTAAGGATGGCCAAGCCGCCGACTTTAAGCCAGTCCTTAATGTTTGGAGCAAAACTGAGCTTGGCGGTAGCGCCAGCGGTATGTTTGCCACAGCGATCTTTGATGCCTTGCCGTTTGCTCACCTCAATGGAGTTCAGACAAAGCAGGTTATGCATGACATAAAAAACGACCAAGTCTATGACGTCGATTTTGCCAAAGTTAGTAAAGAACGCAAAGACGGCCGCTTGTACTACACCTACAACGTCGGCATTACCAGCGACAAGTACATCGCCTTGCTCAAAAAACTCGATGGCATGATGGGGCTTAACCAGCTTAAAGAACTTGATCCTACACAGTATCAAGGCGGTGCACCAATTCAAGTTAAGGTGACTGTTGACGCTGTCGCCCACCAGTTGGCATCACTGACTTATGTCGATAACAACCGAACCTCTAACTACTCGGCTTATGGCGTTCAGCGTAGTTTTGAGCTGCCAACTAAAACTATCAGCCAAGAAGACCTTCAGGCCAAGCTTAGTGGGCTGTTAAAAGAGAACTAGGCATGCAGATAGTCATTCAAGATTTACTGACCAACTACTCTAAACAAGGCTCTGGCAAAAACATCCTGCTTTTACACGGCTGGGGCGATAGTAGCAAATCTTATCAATCGATTCAGGCAGCCTTAGCCAAAAGTTACAGCGTGATTAGCCTAGATTTACCTGGTTTTGGGGCCACCCAGGCACCGCCCGCCGTTTGGGGCTTTAAAGATTATGCCAACTTTATCGAGGCGTTTCTAAAGAAAACCCAAACTAAAGCCATCTATACCGTAATCGGTCATTCCAACGGTGGTGCCTTAGCCATTTATGGCCTAGCTAACGGTAAGCTAAACAGTCAAAAATTGGTGCTAATTGGCGCGGCTGGTATTCGTAATACTCAGACGAAGCGACGCTTGGCTATAAAAACTGTTGCCAAAGTCGGCAAAGCTACCACTTTCTGGCTGCCAAAGTCCAGCCGCCAGAAGCTACAAAAGAAGCTATACGGGGTAGTCGGATCCGAGATGCTTGATATACCAAACATGCAAGAAACCTTTAAGAAGACCGTCCAGTACGATGTTCAAGCTGATGCCGCCAAGTTGACTCTACCAACCCTGCTTATATACGGCCAGAATGATACGGCTACTCCTCCTGTCTTTGGCGAAATCTATGCCGATTTAATCAAAGGCTCTGACTTACATGTAATTCCCGACGCCGGTCACTTTGTGCACCACGATCAGCTTCAGGCAACACTTGGTTTAATTGAGGAGTTCCTAAAGTGAAACTGCTACTAAGCCTATTTTTGCCTAAATACCCTCAAACTCTGGTTTATATGCTGCAAAGCACCGAATACCAGGCCAAACCTTACCTGCAATGGTTCTGGCGGACGAAGGATTTCTCTAAAGTTATGTACCGGCGCTCGCTCGACAAAACTAAGGCCGCTAAATTACTACTATTGGCTGTGACGTTAGGGATGCTAGCCCAGGTCTTAGTTGGGTTAGCAGTCCTAGCAGTTGGCTACTTTGGCAATAAACCGGCCCTAACCTTTTTAGCGCTATTTATTATCGTAACTTACCCGATAGTTTGGGCTTACTTGCTGGTTTTCCCTTTGGTGCTCGGTCGGCTAGCAATTATTAATCCGCGCAACCGCCGTTTGGTTAAAGCCTCCGGTGCGATTTTTGCTAACCATACAGCTATTAAAATCGCCGTGGCTGGGAGCTATGGCAAAACTAGCATGAAAGAATTGCTTAAAACTGTACTATCCGAAGGCAAGGCCGTGGCGGCCACACCAGCTAACAAAAATGTGGCAGTGTCGCATGCCGATTTTGCACGCAAGCTAACTGGTCACGAAGAAGTCTTGATTATTGAGTACGGCGAGGGAGCACCGGGCGATGTGGCCCGCTTTGCCCAAGTAACCCAGCCAAACATCGGTATTATTACCGGTTTAGCGCCGGCTCACCTCGATAACTACCCTAGTTTGCAGGCGGCTGGCGAAGACATATTCTCTTTAGCCGAATACGTCGGTGATGCCAAAACTTATGTCAACAGTGACTCCGAAGCCGCTCAGGCTTTTATTAAGCCCACCTACAACTCGTATAATTACAAAACTGTCCTAGATTGGAAAATCAAAGATATTAAGATTGATTTTACGGGTACTAGTTTTGTGATGGAGAAGGCAAAGCATAGTTTTCGGCTCAAAAGTGGCTTACTGGGCGCTCACCAAGTCGGTCCGCTAGCTCTGGTAGCAGCCTTGGCCCACCAACTCGGGCTAACTAAAGACCAGATCGAGACCGGCGTGGCCAAAACCAAAGCCTTTGAGCACCGTATGCAGCCCCGCTCACTGCGCGGCGCCTGGATCTTAGACGACAGCTACAACGGTAACATCGATGGCATGAAGGCTGGCTTAAAATTGCTACAAGCCTTACACGGTAAACGGAAGATCTATGTTACGCCTGGTCTAGTTGACCAAGGGGTCGAAACCAAGTCGGTTCACCTAGAATTAGGGCGGGCTATAGCGGCGGCTCGACCGGATCGAGTCGTGCTTATGCAGAACTCTGCCACCGACTATATAAAAGCCGGGCTAGAAGAGGGCAATTACGATGGCGATTTGCAGATCGAACCTAAGCCACTAGAGTTCTATTCTAATCTCGAACATATCTTAGCGGCCGGGGATGTCATTATGTTACAAAACGACTGGACCGACAATTACAATTAATAGCAATTAATTGTATAATTAGGCCATGAAAACAATCGCAGTTATTTTTGGTAGCCGCTCTACCGAGCACGACGTTTCTGTTATTACGGCCCTAGCTAGCATTATTAAGCCGCTCGAACTCAGTAAACAGTACAAAGTCGAAGCTGTTTATATTTCCAAGGACGGTTCTTGGTATTGGGACGACAAACTCAAAGACATTGCTTTCTACCAAACTGGTGAGATCGAAGATTTTATGCGCAAGGCGCCCAAGGTGCATCTGTTATTTGATAATGGCCTAACCTTAGTTAAATCCAGCCAGTTTGCTGGCCGCAAGATGTACAAAAAGATCGATGTCGTCTTTCCGGCGACGCATGGTACTCACGGCGAAGATGGTGAACTAATGGGAATCCTCGAAATGGCCAATGTGCCCTATGTCGGCTGTGGCGTTCCGGCCAGTGCGATTGCTATGGATAAGGTGCTATCTAAGCAAGTTACTGGCTCGGCTGGCTTGCCAACGACGCCTTGGACTTGGTTTTATTCACGCAACCTCGGTCGTGATCACGCTGCAATTTTGAAGGACATCGAAAAGCTACACTACCCATTATTTGTAAAGCCGGCTCACCTCGGTTCCAGTATCGGTATTACTCGCGTCGAGAGCAAAGATGGCCTAATGAACGCTCTAGAAGTGGCCGCTCACTACGACGACAAAGTTATTGTTGAACAGGGTGTAACCGATTTAATTGAGGTAACTTTGCCAATTATTGGTAACGAAGAACCAGTGCCAGCCTTGCTCGAACAACCCTTGCTTAAAAGTGAAGATTTCTTTGATTTTGAAACCAAGTATATGCAAGGTGGCAAAAAAGGCGGTAAAAAGGGTGGTGGTGAGCAAGGTGCTCAAGGCTATAGCCAGTTGCCGGCTGATATACCCAAAGATTTGTACGACCAAGCTGTTAAGCTCGGACTCGACGTTTATAAAACTGTTGGTTGTACCGGTATTGCCCGTGTCGATATGCTAATCGATGGCAAAACCAAGCAAGTCATGTTCAACGAAATCAACCCATTACCAGGCAGTTTGTATAGTCACAACTGGAACCAGGCTGGTATCTCTAATGTCGAGCTAGTTACTAAACTGGTCGATTACGCCGAGGCCCGCTGGCAGGCTCAGCAAAAGATTGCCACCGCTTTTAGTACTAATTATTTAAAGCAGTTTTAATATGTTGGTTAGTGAAGCAATCCCAACCCCGGAGGGCCAATTAAAAGACTTTTACAACCCAGCTGATTATTCTGACGCTGAGGCTCGGGCCGTTCTAGAAGATATCCACCAAGGGATTGCCTTTGAACAGGCCTGGTTTGCCGAGTCGGGCCGCCAACCGCTTGCCACTGACATGGATGTTGATCAGGCCGTACAAAGGGGAAAACTCATTGTTGTCGAAGACAAGCCTGGCATCAGGGCAATACCTCGGTTGCGCAATCAGTTCGAAGGCTACTCACCGCCCTACCTGACCCCTCGCGCCGATGCCGCATTAGAGGCAATTGGCCAGGTTTGGGCCGATGCCGAAGGGTCAGATGCTGACAACTCAATCTGGCAGTTGCCAGTTACCTCGATGGTACGATCAACCACTTATCAGGCCCGGTTAGCCACGCTTAACCCGCGCCAGCCGAGTGTCAACCCGGCTGACGACGAGCACAGTTCGCATGAGTTTGGTGAGGCCTTTGATCTGGATGGCTGCGGCCTGTATCTTACTCGCCAAGGAGTTACCCAAGCTATTCATGCCCGGATGCCGCATGATAACTGGGATAAACTGGATAGTAGTCGCAAAGTCCTCAAAGAGGTTTTGGCGGAACTTGAGCGTAGCGAAGCCGTCCATGTTGTCGAAGAAATGCCCGAAACTACCCGTTGGGTCTACCACATTTGTGTTAACCCCTTAATGAGCGCCCACGGCATTGTGAAGGCAATTCGCCAGCTACACGCCAGCTAAAACTTAATTTACGGTATAATGACCCCATATGAAGCGCTATAATCCCAAAGACCTCGAACCTAAGTGGCAAAAAACTTGGGCTAGCGACAAGCTGTACAAGGCTGTCGACTTTGACAAAACTCGGCCTAAATATGTTGTGCTGACCGAATTTCCGTATCCGTCAGGTGATGGTTTACACCTTGGTCATGTGCGTGAGTACACCTTGGGCGATGTCATGGCGCGTTACAAGCGCCAACATGGCTATAACGTTCTCTATCCGATGGGTTACGATGCTTTTGGCTTGCCGACCGAAAACTACGCCATTAAAAACAAAATTGCCCCCCAAGTGGCTACTGAGCGCAATGTTGGCAACTTTCAAAAGCAATTTGATTCGTTAGGTTATAGCATCGACTGGGACCGCTCTTTTAGAACAACCGACCCGGACTACTACAAATGGACGCAGTGGCTGTTCTTACAATTCTTTAAAGAGGGCTTAGCTTACCAAGACAAAGTCGCCATTAACTGGTGCCCACATTGTAAGACCGGTCTAGCTAACGAAGAGGTCGTTAATGGCCGCCACGAACGCTGCGACACCTTGGTTGAGAAAAAGACCTTAAAACAGTGGATGCTGGCTATCACTAAGTACGCCGACCGTTTGATTGACGGCTTGCAAGACGTTGATTACCCTAGCCGAATTGCCGACCAGCAAGTTAACTGGATTGGCCGCAGCAAGGGTGCTGAGGTTGATTTTGCTCTAGAAGACGGCAACAAGATCCGAGTTTTTACAACTCGCCCCGATACCTTATTTGGTGCCACCTTTGTGGTATTGGCGCCAGAACACCCACTAGTAGCATCAATTACGAGTGCCGAGCAAAAGCCCCACGTAAACAGTTATATAAAGGCTGCCCAGGGCAAATCCGAAATTGAGCGTCAAAACACCGACCGCGAAAAGACCGGTGTCTTTACCGGCGCACATGCCATTAACCCGGTGAATGGTAAAAAAATTCCGGTCTGGATTGCCGACTATGTTTTAACCGGCTACGGTACTGGCGCTATTATGGCCGTACCGGCTCACGACGAGCGCGATTACGAATTTGCCCAAAAGTTTGAGCTGCCAATTAACGAAGTGATTGAGCCGGAATTTGGAAAGATACAAGGTGACGAGACTCATAAAGAAGCTATTATTGCTATCGTTCGCAATCCAAAGACCAAAAAAGTTCTAGTGCTGAACTGGGGACCTCGACGCGATAATTGGGGCGGCAATCTTTTTATTGGTGGTGGTATCGAAAAGGACGAAGACCCAATTGATTGTGCCGTTCGCGAAATTACCGAAGAAACAGGCTATACCAATCTTAAGCATATTAAAACATCAGCCAGCTACGTAAATAATTATTTCTTTTCAAATGTGAAGAACAAAAATTACAAAGCACGTTTCTTGCCGATGCTGTTTGAGCTCGTTGATGAAGCGCAGGTCGAAACAAACCTCGATGACAACGAAGGTCAATTTAAATTGGAATGGGTCGCCGAAAGCAAGATCTCAAACACTATCACCGATGAAGCGCATTTACATGGCTACCTGCAATTGGTTCAGCCAAATGCATATGGCAGCGAAGGCCAAATGATCAACTCTGGCAAGTACAACGGTATGCCTTCGAGCGAAGCTCGCGACAAAATTGTGGCTGACTTAGTTAAGGCAGGAAATGGCGAAGAAAAGATTAACTACCGTTTGCGGGACTGGATTTTTAGTCGCCAACATTATTGGGGTGAACCGATTCCAATAATTCACTGTCCAAAAGACGGCGCTGTGCCAGTACCCGAAGATCAATTACCGGTGGTACTACCAAAAGTCGAGCATTACGAACCAACTGACGATGGGCAAAGCCCATTAGCCGAGATTACCGATTGGGTGAACGTAAAATGCCCTAAGTGTGGCGGTGATGCTAAGCGCGAAACCGACACTATGCCTAACTGGGCCGGTTCTTCTTGGTATTACTTGCGTTATTACGATGCCCACAACGACAAGGCTTTTGCTGATAAAGAAAAGCTAAAATATTGGGGCGAAGTCGACATGTACCTGGGCGGCATGGAACACACCACCTTGCACTTACTTTACTCGCGCTTTTGGCACCAGTTCTTTTACGATCAAGGCCTAGTACCGACCCCAGAACCATATGCGTCGCGAAGAGGCCAGGGGATTATTCTGGCGGCTGATGGCACTAAGATGAGTAAGAGTAAGGGCAACATTGTTAACCCGAACGAAATTCTTGAGCAGGGCTATGGTGCTGATGCTTTGCGTCTATCAATTGTCTTTTTGGCACCCTACGACCAAACCACACCGTGGAGCCCAGAGGGCATCGGCGGGACATTTAGGTTCTTGCAACGGGTTTGGACTTTGACTCAAGAGTATCTCGAGGCAGATAGCAAATCCGAATCTTTAAACCCTAAGTTAGCCACGGCTACCCATAAGGCAATTAAGAAAGTTAGCCAAGACCTGCATCAAATGAGCTTTAACACGGCCGTCGCCGCCTTGATGGAATTCGTTAACGAATTGTATAAAATTAAAGCCGAAGATAAATTTGCCTCCAAAGAATGGCCGTTTGCACTAAAAGCCCTACTGCAACTATTGGCACCGTACGCTCCACATATTAGCGAAGAACTTTGGAAGCAGTTGGGCCACGAGCAAACTATTCACACCAGCCAATGGCCGACTTGGGAAGAAAAGTACCTGATTGCCGATACTATGACAATCGTCGTGCAGGTTAATGGCAAAGTTCGGGCCCAAGTTGAAGTTCCAGCTGACAGTACCGAAGAAATGATTATTGAGACGGCTAAATCTGACCAAAAAATCTCTAGTTACCTAGATGGTAAAACTGTAAAGAAGACTATCTACGTGCCGGGCAAATTAGTTAGCTTTGTGGCTGCTTAACGGTCCAGTACCTGTTTTTGGCGGCAATCGCTAAGTTTTATTAAGGCATCGGTTGGGTTAAAGACTGGCGATTGACTAACTATTTCGGCACAAGCGTCGTTTGTGCGAACTGGTTCTTCGGCGGCGCTAACTAGCCCGTCGCTGGTAAGTAGAATGCCAGAAATCACCAATAAAGCTCCAGCTATAAGCTTACGACCAGAGACTTTGTGGGCAACAACTTGCTCTAGCTCACCGGCTACAGCTTGTCGGTGGTTAAAGTGCTCACCATCACTAGAGCCTTGTCCAAGAGGATCGCTGCTGATGTCGTGCTCAAATAAGTCAGCATCTGCTAGAGCAGCTGGTTCGAGGGCAATTCCTAATAATTCGGCAGATTGCATACCGTTATATTTAGCACCAATTTCTGACCCAGCGGCGTCCCAATCAACATCGGGATAATCTATAGCTGGTCGCTTCTCGGGAAAGGCATAACCCATAATCAGCCCATTATACAACTAAAGCTTATGCTTGTCAATTCTACTGGTTGTGCTTAAGGTGTTTTTCCGCTATAATAGCGTTAAGTTTATCAGATAATATTCAGTTAAAAGGAGCATTCTTTCTATGGGTAAGCCCAAAAAACGAACCAGCCCCCGTCGCACGGGAACCCGTCGTAGCCACTTGGTGCTCACATTAGCTCGCAAAGTTAATGGCAGTTCACCAGTTAAAGCATTTACTACTCGCAAAGAGTTTGGTAAAAAAACTACTACAAAAGCATAGGCGTTATCAACGTCCAGCAGGTATACTAGTACTTAGGCAGTACCTGTAAAAGAGGAACTTAACAACATGGCATCAAATCGTCACTTAGGCCGAATCGTCGCACTGCAAACGCTCTACGAACAAGAGTTTCGTTTGTCGTGTAACGACACCAACCTCGATGTTGACGAAATTCTGCAACGTAACATTCATCGTTACAAAGACACCATCGAAGACCAAGACTTTATTATTAAGTTAGTCAAAGGTGTTATTAAAGAGCAGAACGAACTTGATGCCGCCTTACAACCAGTCGCCCCAGAGTGGCCAATCGACCAAATCGCCCGGATGGATCGCCTAGTTTTGCGGCTTGGTTTGTACGAGTTACTACATGAGCCGTCAGTTCCACCCAAAGTTGTCATTAACGAAGCCGTTGAGCTTGCCAAAGCCTTTGGCGGCGAGAATTCGTCCAAATTTGTTAACGGTGTACTCGGTACCGTGCTTCGCGACCAAGAAGCTCCTGAATCAGAAAAGAAAGTGTAATTTTTTATGGCTAATCGACCAAAACCAATTAAAGGTATTAAGCAATTTGTAAACAAGCATCGGCCAACTATTAAAGAAGTTGTCCGTGAACCAACTGCCGGCGGCATTGTTTTTCGCCGCAACAAGCAGAACCAACTCGAAATTCTGCTAATTCAAGATGCAAAAAATCGCTGGACCATTCCTAAGGGGCATATCGAAGAAGGCGAATCGGCCAAAGAATGCGCCCAACGCGAAATCGGCGAAGAAACTGGCTTAATGCAAGTCAAAGTCCTCAACTGGCTTGGTAAAATCAACTTTCGTTATCGCCGCCAAACCAGTTTGGTGCTGATGACAACCGAGATATTCTTGGTTAAAGCCCTCGGTGATACCGATAAAATCGTGCCAGAAGATTGGATGAATGGCATTAAGTGGTTTTCGACAGCCGAAGCTCTTGATAAAATAGAATACGAGGACATCGGCAAAATCATTTTACTAGCCTTAAAGAAAATTCGCGATGCAAGACTCTAACAGTTACCAAGCTTTCGCCCAAGAAACTCTTGGCGTTACATTCAATGACATTCAACTACTAATCACCGCCTTTACCCACCGGTCTTACGTTAACGAGCATAAAAAAACTGCCCAAGTTCATAACGAACGATTGGAGTTTCTGGGAGATGCCGTTTTAGAACTGGTCGTTACTCAATTTTTGTACGGTAACTTTAGCGAACCAGAGGGCATCTTAACTAACTGGCGCAGTTCTTTGGTGCGCACCGAGAGTATCGGTGAAGCTGCCAAGCGGTCTGGTTTTGAGCCATTCTTACGGCTAAGCAGGGGCGAAAAACGCGGCACCGACCGAGCTCGTGACCAAATATTAGCCAATAGCTACGAAGCAGTCTTGGGCGCTATCTATTTAGATCAAGGCTACGATGCCGCTAAGAAGTTTATCGAAAACAGTTTGTTAATCACTTTTGAAGACATTTTGAAGACTGGCTCCTGGATGGATCCTAAGTCGAGCTTGCAGGAACAAGCCCAATCACGCGAGAACCGGACTCCCGTCTATAAGGTATTGAGCGAAGAAGGCCCCGATCATGACAAGGTCTTCACGGTTGGTGTTTTTATCGATGGCACTCTACGCGGTAAGGGAACCGGTCCCAGCAAGCAAGCCGGTCAGCAGTCGGCTGCTACCGAAGCGCTCGCCAAGTACCAGAGTTGACAACAGAGGTCGACATCTGTTAAAATAGTCAGATTGTCATAAGGCATTAATAATAACGTAGAAAGAGAGCAATAACGCGTATGTTAGCAATTCGTTTGCAACGAACCGGCCGCAAAGGCCATGCGATGTTCCGGATGGTTGTCCAGGACTCGCGGCGGACTCCTACCAGTGGACGTTTCGTCTGTCTATTAGGTAGTTACGATCCGCACAGCAAAACCCTTCAAATCAATAAAGATAAGGCTGCCGAGTACCTCAAAAATGGCGCTCGCCCATCTGACCGAGTGGCCAGTTTATTGAAGCAAGAAGGTGTCAAATTACCTGACTGGGTAGTTTTAGAAGCTAACAAAAAGGGCGCTCTACGTAATGCCGAAAAGCTTCGTAAAAACCAGCCAAAAGAAGTAAAGGCTGAAGAACCGGCTGCTCCTGCCGAAGAAGCACCATCTGAAGAAGAAGTTGTAGCCGAGGCTCCTGCCGAAGCAACCACAGCCGAAACCGAAGAAGCCACCGAAGAAAAAGCTTAATTCCGCTAAAGCTGATTAACTGCGCTATAATAAGGTAGTACCAGTTAAGGAAGGGAGTTCCTATATGAGCGACATTGACCAACAATTTATTGAGTATATTGTTAAATCCCTAGTCGGTAAACCGGATGCTGTTAGTATCGAACGTACCATTGACGAAAAGGGTGTCCTACTAGAGCTAACCGTTGACCCAGAAGATCTCGGCCGGGTGATTGGTAAGCGGGGAGCAACCGCCCAAAGCCTCCGAACTTTACTTCGAGCCCTTGGCACTAAGAATGATGCTCGTTACAACCTGAAGATTGTCGATAATGGTGTCGAAAAGCCGGAACGGCGCGAACGCGACGAAAGCCGTCCTCCAAAAGAAGAAAAAAAGACCGAAGAGCCAGCCGCTGTCGAAGCTGTTGAAGCCGAAGTTGACGAAGTCGAAGACACCGAGAGCAACCTCAGCAAAACCCGCAAAGAGCTCGAAGAGCTTGACGACCTCGACCTCTAGTAAATAACACAATAAAATGCTAAAATAAGCAAATGAAGATTCAAATCATTAGCTTGTTCCCAGAGATGTTCGAAGGCGTGCTAAATGCCAGCATGCTTTGGAAGGCTCAGGAGCAAGGCGCCGTTACCTTTGAGTACGTTAATTTGCGTGACTACGGGATTGGACCGCGCAAACAAGTTGATGACACTCCCTATGGTGGTGGCGATGGTATGGTACTCAAGCCAGAACCGTTAGTGGCTGCTATCGAGCATGCCAAAAAGCAAAGCCCCGATGCGTTAGTTATCTTAGCTACACCCCGTGGTGAAACCTACAAGCAATCTCATGCCAAAACGCTAGCTTCTAAAAAGCAAGATTTAATTTTTGTCTGCTCACGCTATGAAGGTTACGATGAACGCGTCACCGATTATATCGACCAGCAGTTTTGTTTAGGTAATTATGTCTTAACAGGTGGCGAGATCCCAACTATGACCATGATCGACAGCATTGTTCGTCTATTACCTGGTGTTTTGGGTGGTGAGACAAGCGCCGAAAAAGAATCATTCCAAGCTGATGACCTATCGATAGAACATCCACAGTACACTCGGCCCGAAGATTTTCGTGGCAACAAAGTACCAAATGTTTTGTTGAGTGGCCACCATGCCGAGATCGAAAAGTGGCAAAAAACCAACAGTAAGGATACGGCCTAATTATGTCAGCCGAGAACCCCGAAGCGATGGGTAAGTTGGTCCACTTTCCGACTGCTAACGAACGTCTTATGTATCGGAATGAAGGGACCAGTTATTCGACTGGTCAGGCCGAAGTTATTACAGATACTGCCATGCGTCTGGGTTTGCACCCAGAGTTTGGAGATATATTCCGGCAGCACCTAGCCGATCTCAATTTGGTGGTTTGTACCTACCCAGCTTTTTGGGAAGGAGGTCGACAACGTACCGAGATTGATGTTCAGCCGATTTACGATAAATCAATTGATACTGACGTTCGAAACCAAGATGCCATTAAAAGCTGGAAACGCATATTAGTAGTTGGGCAAGAAGATATAGATGATCGGCAGCGTCAAATCGCTAGGGCTGGCACTATGGATGAAGACGATAGAGAAAGCCACGCCGATGATTTAAGTGGTGCTGCCATGGACTGGATTTTTGCCGAACAGGCCACCTATGCTTTAGGTAATGCCGTCTATATGCAACGAACGATTGGGCACTACATGCGTGATCTCGACGGGCAAAGTCCCGGCTTTTTACTAGAGCATACTTCAAGCATCGAGTATATAAAAAAGCTGGCTTTGCCAGAAGGTACCATGACGGCCTTTGAGGATTTTCAACGCCTTAAAGCCGGTTTTGGATTAATTCGTTTAGGCGAGACACTTCTTAAGCATGCTCTGTTTGACAGTCACCAAATGGCAGAAAAAGTCGTCGGTCGGATTGCCCGATCTCAACAAGCTTGCTATGGTGCACAGCAAATTAGGGCTCACTTTAGCAGTCTCGAACCACGCGACGCTGCTGCCTATTATCAGTCTTTTGGCGATCAGTATGACCTCCATGATCAAGATGACTAGTTTGCTATAATATAAGTATAACTAGGGGGCCTCATGAAACTACCATTTATAAAACCAGTTTACGCGCATTGCGATTTGCCATGCGGTGTCTACGATCCGGCCCAAGCTCGCATTGAGGCTGAGTCGGTCAAGGCGATTATGGACAAGTATGGTCCAGATTTACATGAAGAAGATAAGATCCGCGCCATTATTATTAAAGAGCAGCGTGCCGAACTAGTTAAACATCACTTGTGGGTGCTATGGACAGATTACTTTAAACCGGAGCACCTCGAGAAGTACCCCGATTTGCACGATAAATTTTGGCAGGCTACCAAGCAAGCCGGTAACTGTAAAAAGTCAGTCAACCCAGAAGAGGGTCAAAAGCTTTTGGACATGATTGATGACATCGCCGCAATCTTTACAGAAACCAAAAAAGCCTAAACTGCCGTTTGCCATTCGGCGGGTTAGCGGCCGAAGCATGGAGCCAACGCTGTTAAACGGTCAACTTGTAGTGGTCTGGCGCTGGGCTAAACCACGACCAGGCAGTGTGGTTGTAGTTCACCATAATGGCCTAGAGAAAATTAAACGAATCCAAGATGTCAAAGACGGTCAGATATATTTGCTGGGCGATAATCCTTTAAAGAGTACCGATAGCCGCCAGTTTGGCTGGTTACCAGTTAGTCACGTACAAGGTCGCGTCGTTGGAAGACGACTAAACCAACCAGAACAAAGAATAAACTAATCCCCACTAGTACCACAGTGTTGCGCAACTGCAGGCCATGTTGAGCTACCGCGGGGGTATTGTAGTAGTAGAAGATAGATAATTTCTGAACTTGCTTAAGTCCGGCGACGGCTGGCGCCATCGAACTAATTAGGAAGCTTAAAAAGGTAATACCACTGGCCAAACCGATTGTTAAACTGCGCCGACCACTGATGGCACCGATAGCATAGGTAAAGGCGCCAACAGTTACACCTAACAGCCAACAAGCAAGGCTGGCTTCGGCTAGACGAGTGAGGTTCATGGTGTCGTGGATACTAATAAAACTAAGGCAAACCGCTACAAAAATTGCCGCACAGGCAATCGCTGTAATTAGGCAAGCTGCCAAAAACTTGTGCCAGTAAACAGTTGCCCGCGAAATTGGTTGGGCTAACAAGGTCTCTAGGTTGCCGCGGTTTTCGTCGCCAACACCAATGCCAGTAAATAGGGTAATTACCATAATTAAAACTAGCATCGGCAGGCGCATAGCGAATATCTGCTCGCCCACATAGCCGCCAACTGTTCGGTAATTGTTAGCTTCACCCAAGAGACCCTCAAATGACTTAGGTAGACTGTTGATTAACTCATCAAAACCCGCGTCCTTAAAATAGGGGTAGAAAATCATCGTTAGTATGGTCATGGCAATAATACCAAGCGACCAAGACAGCAAGAACCAGCGCTTTTCGTAAATTGTTTTGCGGAAGACGTTACTAAGCATCTTTTGCCTCGCTATCTTGATAGTAGTGCATGAATAAGTCATCCAAACTGGCTTCTTCAATTACTAGGTCTTTAACCGGTAGACTAGCCAAGGCTTTAATTAACCCAGAAAAGTTTTCGGTGACGGTGCAGCTAATTTGCTTATCATGTACCGTAAGGTTGTGTATACCAACCAGACCGGCCAAAGCTTTGGGGCGTTTTTGTGACAAAGTCACCCTAACCTTACGAAGTGCTTTCCGCTCCAATGACTTGAGCGGCTGGACATCAACTAGTCGGCCTTCGCGGATAAAGCCAACATGATCACAGATCTCCTGGACCTCACTTAAAACATGCGACGAGATAAAGGCTGATTTACCCTGAGACTTATGTTGCTGAATAATCTTTTGAAACTCTTGCTGAACGAGTGGATCAAGACCGCTGGTTGGCTCGTCTAAAATTAAGATATCTGGGTTATGCATTAGAGCGGCAACAAGGCCAATCTTTTGCTTATTACCACGCGACAAGAAAGCAATTTTTTTGTCGGTCTGGCAATCGAGTCGATCGATCAATTTTTGAACGGCATTCCAAGATATATTGCCACGTAGGTTGGCCATATATTCTAGGTATTGCTGACCAGTTAAGCGTCTATCCATCTCCATATCGCCGCTTAGATAGCCAATTTTATGGTGAACCTTAACGCTGTCATTGCGACTATCAAGGCCCATGACTTTAATTGACCCTTGGCTGGGACGAATCGCGTCTATAATCATCCGGATAGTGGTAGTCTTGCCAGCTCCGTTAGGCCCTAAGAAGCCAAATATTTCACCCTGGGGAACACTAAAATCTAAGTCTTCGACTCCTCGGCTGGAGCCATAACGTTTACTGACGTGGTCGAATTTTAATGCGGGAACGGACATCGTTCTTATAGTGTACTAAAGAATTGAACTTTTTTTGCAAATGCGTGTTATTAAAAAGCCACCGAACTAACAAGTAAGCGGCAATAGCATAAAATGCCCCCAGAACTTCGTCGATAACATAATGCTCGCCACTGTAGACGGTACCGACGTATATAATCAACGGGTACAAAAAAGCTAAAGCCGCCCACTTTTTGCCAAACAACTTGTAGGTAAAAATCACTAGCAGGGTGCCGTAGGCGGCATGTAGTGACGGTATGGCGGCCACTGGGTTGGGAGATATCTTACTGTAGAGGGTTGGGAAGTCATGGAAGCCTAAGGCCCCAAAGACGTAGTTAGAGGTATGCACAACCGGCTGGATTAAGCCTTTGTCAGAAGCCAACCAAGGTGGTGAGGCCGGGAATAGCAAAAAGGTTAAGAAGCCCATGAACGAAACCACTACGTAGGTACTGACAACCTGCCAATAATGACTTTCTTTAAACTTCCAGACCAGTAGCGCCAGGGTAATTGGCAGTATGAAATGCATCATGTACACAAAGTAGAAGCCAAAATCCCACCACATCGGTTTGCCTTGCCAGAGCCAGTTTTGCAGAGTAGAGGTCGGTAAATTACCAAAGAATAATTTATCAACGCCAGGCATCCACAGGTAGTTAACATTATGGTTTAGGGTAGACGCCAACCCACGAAATGATTCGTAGACCAGTAGTAAGACAATAAACGGCAAGAGGTGTTTGAGCATGGCCTTAGCCTGACCGAAGGCCATAAAGACGAAGGTTAGGTAAACCAAAATCTTATCTGGTGTTGGCCAGCTGGGGTTGCGCACATAGATAATCGCACCAGCAATAGTGCCGGCAATACCAATGATTCGAAAAACGGTGCTTTTGGTAAATTTCACTGTACTCATATTACTACAGCTACCACCCCTAGCGGAAATTACCTTTTTTCGGTATAATCCCTCGAGGTAATGGGGATTGGCCAAGTGGTAAGGCAGTGGATTCTGGTTCCACGATCGGGGGTTCGAATCCCTCATCCCCAGCCAAGTAGCTCTCTTTCGAACCAGGGGTCACCCAGAGTGGCTCCTGGTTCGAAAGATCCAGCCCGGCCCGCGACCGGACCTCGTGTTCGACGAGCTGCTCGAACGGATCGGCCAGCCGGCTGTACACCTTGCCGTCGTGGTCTACCTCGATGTACTCGAAGAACGCGTGGTTCCAGTGGCGCCGGCTGAGCGGAGATGCCCCCTGGTAGGCCCAGTGGGCATCGCGGAGCATGTCGAGTGCCTTGTTCAGGTTCGCCTTGATCTTGTCGCTGGAGAT
>JBDSDR010000018.1:0-7962 GCA_039920385.1 Saccharimonadales bacterium (SeqCode) | reverse complement strand
TTGTAGGCAGGGCTTAGCTGACTGACGCGTGCCCTGCCAGCAAAGTTATCGAACTCGGCGTAGGTAGTACGAGGGGCGCTGTAGGTAGCCACTTGGCCATCTTTGACGACTTGGGTAGACAAGGTTAGCTCAGTTAAATCGCGGACAGCCACTGGTACAGCTAGCCAAGCGACGGTATGGGTGCCTTCTGGCTGGCCATCGGTAAGGTAGGGGTTTGACTCGATTTTATAGCCGACAACTTCGTCAGCTAGGTGGGCGGCAACTGCGAAGGCTCGCTCGGCGGCAGCGGTTTGGAGTTGGCTAAGTTTTAGTTGCAGTTCGGCTTCTTGAATGGTTGGTGGCAGGGGGGCAAATTCGATTCCGAGTGGTGGCATAAAAAACTCCTTATTTATCCTCAAACTACGCCAACCAGCCCAGCTATGCAAGCATAAGCAAAGTTAGTCTTTGGTATCCCCAAACGGATTCGAACCGCTATCTGCTCCTTAGGACGGAGTTATTCTATCCATTGAACTATGGGGACCGGAGTGAAGAAGCTGTGACTCATGCTTGCATGTGGCCGGCTTCTGATCGATGGTCCTTACACGCGAAGCGTGATGGGGACATGCCCACCAGTATACCGCCTCTGGACACCAGCCCCAAAAAGCTTTACGCTAATGCTATGCCAAAATACTTTGCCGACCAGATGGACGACGAAGAAGTTCTGTTTGTCTTTCGTAAGCACCCAATCGTTATGCGTAAGGGGTTGATTATTGGTTTGCTAGCGGTTTTGATTGGCCCGCTCTACACTCTTGCTTTAACTTACTTAAGACCCGATAACTACCCGTCGGTAACATTTTTAGCGGCTAGTTTTGCACTTAGCCTAGTCTTTGGCGCGATTTTATTCTTCCCATCTTGGATTGGTTGGTTTTACAGCGTTTTTATTGTCACCGACCAACGCTTAATTCAGATTACCCAAAAGGGTTTATTTCACCGGTCGGTGGTTGATATTGGTTTGCCGCAGATTCAAATGGTAAATTATGAAATCGCCGGATTGCAGGAAACTTTGCTAGGATTTGGTACAATAATGATGCAAACATACCTCGGTGACCTAATTATTCACGAAGTTCACCACCCAGCTAAGATTCAAAAGAAACTCCTGGGCATATTACGAGACCAGGGTGTGCTTGCTAGCGGCTTTAAAGGCAAGCTAACCCCCAACCAAGTAGAAGACCAAGAACAGGAAGAAGAATAGATGAAGCCCCGTTTCAAAAAACTCCACAAGATGGCTAAAGACCAGGTCGATAAACGATCCGACAAGACAGCCGAACCAGCTACCGACCCGCGCATTACTAACGATACTGTGGCGGCTCATCGCGAAGAAGTCTTATCGAGTGCCCGTAAATATATTTACCCGTTGCAACACTCTAAACACCGGGTAGTAGTGGTAACCACCAGTATTATTATTGCCGCCTTCGTTATTTTTATGAGCTATTCAGTCTTAGCCCTGTATCGTCTGGATAGTACATCGGCCTTTTTGTACCGGGTTACACAGGTGGTACCGTTTCCTATCGCCAAAGCCGGCCCCGGCTTTGTCTCCTACGAAAATTATCTGTTTGAGTTACGTCATTACATGTATTTTTACGAAAATCAGCAAAAGCTCGACTTTAACAGTGAGGCCGGCAAACAACAATTGGTTGACTACAAAAAACGGGCCCTCGAAAAAGTTGTTAACGATGCTTACATCAAAGAGTTAGCCAGCAATAATAACGTCAAGGTCAGTAACCAAGAGGTGACTGATGCAATCACAATTTTGCGCCGCCAGAATCGCCTGGGTGGTAGCGAACAAGCTTACGAGGATGCTTTAAGCCAGAACTTTGGTTGGTCAACCGATGATTTTAGAAGAGTTATCCGTCAACAACTGCTCGAACAAAAAGTTGTTTCGGCACTCGACCAAGATACCCACAAACGGGCCGAAGCCGCTCTAGCCGAGCTAAACGGTGGGGCCGATTTTGGAGCAATTGCTGCCAAATATTCCGATGATGCTAGTAGTAAAGCTAGTGGCGGCGACTTTGGCGTGGCAGTTGATCCAGCTAACCGCGACCTCAGCCCAATTACTACCGATGCTTTGTTTAAGCTTAAAGCCGGTCAAGTCTCGGAGATCATCAATACCGGCTACAGCCTACAGATTCTAAAAGTTAGCGAAGTCGCCGCTGACGGCAAGGTTAAGGGCGGTCATATCGACTTTACCTTACAGCCCGCCGCCCGCTACATTAACGACCAAAAAGACAAGCAGCCCGCTCACGCCTACGTCAGTTTCTAGCGACCGTTGCTTTTTGGCTCTAAACTTGCTATGATTACCCCTGTTCTTTTATGGCCTTATAGGCTAGGGAACAGATGCGGGCCCGTGGTGTAGCTGGCCTAACACGCCTCCCTGTCACGGAGGAGATCGCCGGTTCGAATCCGGTCGGGCCCGCCAAGTGAATTGATCTATAAAAACACTTCGAAAGAGGTGTTTTTTGTTATGATAGGTTCATGAAACCACTTTTTAAGAAAGTAGATTGCGTTCTGGTTCATGTATCCAACCTGGATGATGCCCTGAGCTTTTATCAAGATGCATTAGGTCACTCTTTACGCTGGCGAACAAAAGATACGGCAGCAGTAGCGATGGAAGACTCCACGGAACTAGTTTTAAGTACCGTGCTTAACTCTCAAACTGACTTACTAGTTGAAGATGCTGTCGAAGCCGCTAACCTGATTGCAGCTAATGGCGGAAAGATCAAGAACGGTCCAATCGAGGTAGACATTGGCAAGGTAATGGTTGTCGAAGACCCCTTCGGAAACGAACTTATACTAATTGATCTCTCAAAAGGTCGCTATCAAACTTCGGATGACGGTAAAGTCACGGGTGTGAAATAGTTCCACACCTCCATCACCACGGCCCGCCATTATTGACATGCTATATTTAAAGTTCTATAGTCATCTATTATGCCGATCAACAATGACCCTAATCACTACTATAATAACCCAGAAAAGCTAACTCAGCGCAGAGACTATGTGGTAAAACTTCGAGACTATGCACTTATTGCCGCCGTTGTTTGTGGGGGTGCAGTTGGGTTAGAATCTATTGGTGTTATAGAGGCGCCAAGTCCTGACGTGGTCGAAATATTTAGCTTAACCACTCTTGCTTGTCTAGGCTCGGCAACTTTAGGAGAGTTTACGCAACGAAGTATGAGTAATCGACTTAACGAATTACAGCAACCTCCCTCTCGGAAGTAGCAAATCAATAGTCCCATAACACCACCGCCACGGCGCACCAAGTATAAGCACCTCTCAAACAGGTTTTTTTAAAAGCTCACCCAGGCTTAACAATCCCTGTGTGGGGGTAAGTTCCTCGATGATATATTCGCCCTGTTTCCAGTAGGCTCGTCGAGCTTTGCCTAAATTGGTACTGAGTATTCTATAGGAATCATCAACCATCTCAATTGCGGCACATTCATCAAGGGCTAAAGCGACTAATCTAGGAGTTCGTTTCATAATCTTTTTGAGAGCTTCTTGGCGTACAGGTTCGGTATCGTAGTGAGGGCACAGGACGCCGTCGATAATACCCAGGCCAGTAACTTTGAATGGTTTACCTTTCTCGAAAGAATCGGAGTCGCCATCAGTAAACCAGCAGATAGCACCGGCACTGTGCCCAGCCATGACTGTGCCTCTTTCGTAAGCCTGTTTAAGGACTTCGGCTGCACCGGTTCGCTTCCAGACAGACATCATCTTGAAAGTATTGCCACCACCGACGTAAATAATGTCAGTCGAGTATATTTTTACCTCAATTTCCTCAATAGACGGAGCATCATTGACTAGTCGTAATACATCAACCTTTTTGGCGCCCAAGCCAAGGTAATAATGCTGAAATCCAGCTATGTAATCCTCGGCATCATTCTTAGCGGTCGGTATAAACAATACTTTTGGGTGTTCTTTGCCTGATCGGGCTATTATCTCTTTGTGTATAGCCTCAGCCTTGACTGGCTTCAGTAAGCCGTTCACCAACGGCCCAACCTCATCACCGCCGATTGCAATTATAATCATTGCTTAAGCATAGCAGAGAAGTGTACCTATAATAGTTACACGCCCTCTCGGCCCGTCCCCGTCAAACGTAAGTACTTCGAAAGGGGTGTTTTTCTTTTACTGTTATAACGGGGTAGGTTATCATTACTGAAATGGACCAACAAAATAGCCAGCCACAATCTATGAGCGATCCCAACCAAAGTGATAAGTCTTTCTTTGAAGCCTGGTTGTACTCATTACTTCTTGGAGGCTGGGGGGCCGATCGTTTTTACCTTGGATTTACTGCCCTCGGCGTATTAAAACTGCTGACAGGTGGGTTCTTAGGTATTTGGTACAGCATCGATCTCTTACGGATTGTTTATGGTAAACAAAAAGATAAGCAGGGCAGGGTTCTAAGAGGTTATAATCACAAGAATCTTGCATACTTTAAAGCCATATCAATAATCTTTGTTATCATCACCATTATGTCGCCAATTCTAAGTATCTGGATAGTGTTTCGAAACATACAGTATTTTCGTTCCATAGAGCCGGCTCAGCAGATTAACTATCAACAGTCTCGCGACGTAACAGCATTGTGGCTTGCCTTTAATAATTACTATCGGGATAAGCAGGTCATGCCAGAAACAGTCGTGCCTGGTGTAAAGCCAGGGACGGTGGACTTATGCGTATCTACTTGTACTCCCGAAAATATGGTGACTGTGCCATTGGAGTACTATGGAGCCAGCCCCCGAACAGTCACTTTTCACCAATATAGCGACGGTCTGTTTGCCCCAGACGAGAATACGCTCTATATAGTAAAAGATGCTATTTGTGTCGGTTCTGACTTCGACAGAGTTGGCTTACCCGACATCAATAAGAAACCGGTTTATCCACGCGTAGCTTTCATTGCTCTAGAAATCAGGCCGACCACACCGCCTTTAAGAAAGCCGACCTGCGTCGGTACCAGCAACCAGTAGATAGTAGTCCTAAACCCCAGCCAAGTATCAACACTTTATCCAGAAGTGTTTTTTAGTTTGTGCCGTAACTTGCAATCAGGGGTGATCTGTAGCAGAATCTGTTTATGAACCAGGTAGAATCTCTAAATTTTTTGACGCATCAAGAGGCCGCTTTGGTTGCCGAGCAATTTGGCACACCAGTTTTTGTGTACGATGAAAAAATTTTGCAACGGCAAGCCGACGCTGCTTTAAGCTTTGATGCCCCATTTGGTTTAACAGTACGTTATGCCATGAAGGCCAACCCCAATAGTCATATATTAAGAGTTTTAGATAAACGAGGCATAGAAATTGACGCCAGTTCTGGCTACGAGGCCGAACGCGCTATCTTGGCCGGCATCGCTCCTCAAAAAATCCTAATTACTAGCCAAGAATTTCCTAAAAACTTAACTGACCTGGTAGAACAAGGGGTGCAGTTTAACGCCTGTTCACTGCACCAGTTGAGGCAGTACGGCGAGCTATTCCCAGATACAAAAGTTAGTATTCGGATTAACCCAGGGCTTGGATCGGGTCACTCAAACCGCACTAACGTTGGCGGCCCATCGTCTAGTTTTGGTATCTGGCACGAGTATATCGACGAGGTTCTGGCCATTTCCAAACAGTATCGCCTGACAATTAATCGACTACATACTCATATCGGCTCCGGTAGCGACCCTGAAGTCTGGACCAAAGCTGCTAGCCTGAGCCTGGAGCAAGCCAAGCAATTACCGGACGTTGAGGTGCTCGACCTCGGTGGGGGCTTTAAGGTAGCCCGGATGGAAGATGAAATCGGTACCGATCTAAAAGTAATCGGCCCGGTTATTGGCGCCGCATTTAAAAAATTTTACAAACAGACTGGCCGCAAGCTTAAGCTCGAAATTGAGCCTGGTACTTACTTGGTGGCAAACGCCGGCTGCTTAGTTAGTAGAATTCATGACATCGTTGATACCGGTAAAAGCGGCTATACATTTTTAAAGGTCGATACCGGTATGACCGAGATTTTACGGCCCAGCTTGTATGGCGCCCAGCACCCTTTGATTGTCGTCAATAACCAGCCAGCAAACCCTCAAAAGTACGTTGTGGTGGGACATTGTTGTGAGTCCGGCGACCTTTTAACGCCGTATCCGGGTGATCCGGAGGCGATTGCTGAGCGGCTGTTGCAAAAGGCTAACATTGGCGACCTCATGGTCATAGAAGCGGTGGGGGCCTACTGCGCCGCCATGTCAGCCCAGAACTATAACTCGTTCCCGCTGCGGTCTGAAGTCTTAAAAACCGTTGATGGTAAGTTTGTCGAGATTTGCCGTCGTGAAACTCTTCAAGCGATGCTTAGTTTAGAAGCCAACTGATATCATAACTATATGAAAGTTGTAGTTTTTGGAGCGAGTGGCAAGGTTGGCCGGCGTATTGTTGGGCAATTATTAGATAATGGCCATAAAGTCACGGCCTTTGTTCATCATAACTCTCCATTTCAAGCTAACACCCAAAACCTGCAGATTATAAAGGGCGATATTCATAAGCTAGCTGATGTAAAAAAGGCTGTTGCGGGTAACGACAAAGTAGTTAGCGCGCTAGGCAGCTGGGGCACCAAGCAAAAAGACATTGTTTCGGCTGGGACAGGTAATATTATTGAGGCTATGACCATCTGCGGTGTCAAACGGATCGTAACCGTCACCGGGTCTGAGGCCTGGGCTTCGGGCGATAAGCTCAGCTTATGGAATCGTTTAACTCATGCTGTCGTAAAGTGTACTCCGGTGCGAAGGATAATGGATGATGGCGAAGCACATCTGCGCTTGCTACATGATAGCCAGCTCAACTGGATAGTTTTGCGGTCACCAATCATGAATTCCTGGGGCAAGCCGGAAGGCTTTGTTATAACCGATCGTAGACCGGCCCACTGGATAACAGTTAATCGTCGGTCGGTAGCTTTGGCAATGGTAGAGTTGCTTAGTAGCCAGGAGCAGTCTTGTCAGGCACCGTACATTTCTAGGCGAAAAAAACTCTAAAGAGGCCACTAGGGGAGTCTTTTGCTATAGTGAAGTAATGGGTTACGCATATATTGCTGGTTACGTTTTAATTGCTGGTACGGCTTTACTGACGCTGAGGTCGTGAGGGTATGACCAAGAAACCTAGTTATGTAACTCATTGGCGCCGGTGGCGCTACAAGAACACCACCCTGTTGGTGTTGAGCCTGGTAGTGTTTTTCTACCTGGCTCGTACATCAGCTGCCCACGAAGCGGTAAATCAACTAGGTGGGTTTGGCTACATCGGTGCTTTTATAACTGGTATATTTTTTGTTTCTACCTTCACTGTTGCCCCGGCGGCGTTGGTATTGTTTAACCTGGCAGAGAACCTACATCCTCTTGAAGTTGCCTTGCTGGCCGGCTTGGGTGCCATGCTGGGGGACTTTCTAGTTCTACGACTGGTACAAGGTAGTGTCTTTGACGAATTAACCCCCATATTGGGCAAGCTTCAGCCCAAATACGTTAGAAATCTGTTCAAAACCCCTTACTTTGCATGGCTACTACCAGTTATCGGTGCCGTTGTGATTGCTTCACCACTACCAGATGAAGCCGGGGTGAGCCTGCTCGGTTTATCTAGGCTAAAGAAATGGCAGTTCTTTGCAGTCACTTATGTGCTCAATGTGGCAGGGATATTTGTGATTGTGACGTTAGCAAGAGCCTGAGCGTTATGAAGTCCGGGTAAGGCGTTGCAAAACTAAGTTAAATTGCAATAAATTTGCAATAACCTCATTGAGAACGTACATTTAGGACTATGGCAAGTTTAGCTCAAGTTATATTTTTCTCGCTGATTGGCGGTGTTTTCTCGCTGATTGGCGGTGTTTACCTGATATCTGGCAAAAAACGCGCCCTCCATTTAGCCGAATACGCCACACCATTTGCAGCTGGCGCTTTGTTGGCAGCGGCCTTTTTAGACTTATTAAAAGAAGGTT
>JBDSDR010000017.1:0-25947 GCA_039920385.1 Saccharimonadales bacterium (SeqCode) | reverse complement strand
AAAAGGTTGGTTGCCAATGTCGTTGTTTGGTGGCTTCTTCGCTAGACGTCATCTGTGGGAACAAAAAATCACGATCACCATCGGGGTTGCCGTTAGATGCCTGGTCATCCAGCTCCCAGTAAAATAGCCCAAAAACAATAATGTTGGTGGCATAAATAATTAGGGCTGAATAGATTAAGACATGGCCATCGCTAATTGCACCACTGAGCAGCGAGTTGCTAACAAGCGCCAAGGAAGCAATGTTAGTTAGGGTAATGAGCGACAGCAAAATTATTGATAAGATTCTTCGCAAGACCCCTAAACTTGGTCGCTTACCTCCTGGCAGGCTGAGAGCAATTAAGAGGGCGCCTTCGAAAATGGCGATGGCATAGTGCGAGCCAATGACATATTCTTGCGGTAGGAATACCTGTACAAAGATGGCTGCCAAAATTGCTAGTTGAACGTGCCAGATTGGTTCGTCGCGGCGGTGGATTCGGGCAAGCTTCATCATACCGACATTATACTACTGTCGGCCGTGAATCTGGTGTAAAGTAAGCAGTATGCCAAAACCAATCTTCCCCAAAAACTTTTACTGGGGGGCTAGTACCGCCGGTCATCAAGTAGAGGGTGGCTTACACAACGATTGGACAGTCTGGGAATTGGGGCATGCCCAAGAACTAGCCCAATCAGCCACTCACAAGTTAAACTGGTTACCAAATTGGCAGGATATTAAGCAACAGGCGACCGACCCCAATAACTATGTTTCTGGCAAAGGTGTCGATCACTACAACCGTTACCAAGAAGATTTTGATATTCTAAATAAGCTCAATATGAACGCCTTTCGTTTTAGTATCGAGTGGTCGCGCTTAGAGCCAGAAGAGGGGAAGTGGGACGAAGCCGAAGTCGCTCACTATCATGAATACCTCAAGCAACTGCGCAAACGCGGCATTACGCCATTCCTTAATATTTGGCATTGGACAGTGCCGACTTGGTTTGAAGACAAAGGGGCTTTTCGCAAACGCTCCAATCTTGATTACTTTTTGCGCTTTGTTAAAAAAATTTCCGACGAGTACGGTGCCGACTTGAGCCACATCATCACCCTCAATGAGCCTAACGTTTATATGAGTTTGGGTTTTATAACGTCAACACGGCCACCTCAACACAAAAGTATATGGCTAGGCCTGGTGTCTTATTGGAATTTACATTTGGCCCACAAAAAATCTTACAAATTGCTAAAGAAGGCTCATCCACACTTACAGGTGGGTGTTGCCATGCAGCTGGGTAACATTCAGGCCAAGCGGCCACACGACATTCTCGATGAAGCCTCGACTAAAATTATGCGTTATGCCTGGAACTGGTGGTTTTTGCGTCGGATCCGCCGCCAACAAGACTTTTTAGGCATTAACTATTATTTCACCGACTATTATCGGCGGTTTAAGCCGGAAAACCCCAAAGTACCGATTAGTGATTTGGGCTGGTACATGGAGCCAGAGGGCATTTATCCTTTGTTGCTACGGGCCTGGCAACGCTACAAAAAACCCATCTTTATTACCGAAAATGGCGTAGCTGATAGCCAAGATCAGTATCGTCGTTGGTGGATAGAAGAGACGGTGATTGCTATGGAACGAGCCCTCAGCGAAGGCGTTGACCTGCGCGGTTACTTGCACTGGAGTTTACTAGATAACTTTGAGTGGGAATCGGGCTATTGGCCAAAATTCGGCTTGGTCGAAGTTGATCGCAAGAATGGTATGAAACGAAGCTTGCGACCCAGCGCCAAATGGTTCGGCGAACTCATCAAGCAACTTCGTTAAATCAGCCTACATTATTGACATCTAACAAAGCTTATGCTATAATGCTTGCATCATGACAAAACACCCCAGCAATGTTGTATCAATCTCCAGCTACCGTCCTCGCACTGAGTCTCGGGCAGTTCCTTCGGTTAGCCCAGAAGCCGTCACAAGGCGCCGTCGTGGCGTTGCTGCCTTAGCTGGTATTGCTTTGGTTGCATCTGGTGCTGCCGGTACATTAATGTACAAAGGCAACGAGTCGTTTAAGCACGATCAACGTATGGACGTCCTCGAAAAGGTTGAGAAGACTAAGTCAGGAGCAGGCGAAGAACTATACCTAGTCGTTCATTCTGGTGCCACTTTACGCCGTACTCCGATGATCCCGGGCCGCACTAGCTCGCCAAATCACGCTGAACCGCAAAAAGATAATGTTGATTCGGTCGTCCCCGAAGGTCAGGCCTTATTTATGCGCGGCGTTTTGACTCAAGAAGATGATGCCGGAGTAGTCTGGTATGGAGCAGAGGTTGTACCTGATATGGACAATATTGAACACCAGAACCCAGACGAACTAGGTGACCATATTGTATGGATTAGCTCAGAACTTTCTGAACAGAAGCAACCGGATGGCTCAGCTTACATTGAAAGTCGCGGTTCAGGTGAACCAGTCGATGCCCACATTGAAGGTGGACACTTTGTAGTTAGCGACGGACGACCGTTCGCAACTGCACAGTTGGTAGACACACAAGCGGCTCAGAGAGCTTTGATTCCTTATAACGAAGCCTAAGTAAATACAGCCTACATCTAGGCGACACACCACACCTAGTGGTGTGTTTTTATTTGCAGACCATATTGTGGATAACTTTGCATCTTTTCTCTATAAAAAAGCATAAAGGGGGTTGCAGTGGGTAGCAGTGGGTAGTATATTCAAGTTAGTGGAATAAAGTGGGTAGCCCGAAAAGACGGGATACTCATCCACAAAACAAACACACAATTTATGTTCAACGTTCAGGTAACAGGGAGTTCCGGTGGACTATTTCGAAAGAAAACTAGACGATAAGCGTAGGCTGACAATTCCAGCCGAACTGCGTCACGAGTTTTTATCAGGAGTAGTTGTCACTCGTGGCTTCCAAGATTACCTCCATATCTATCCTAGGGATGTATGGCAGCAAGACGTTGAACCGCAACTCCAAGGTAATATCCTGGATGAGCAGACCGCCGACTTGAACGTGCAGTTCAGGATGGGAAAGAGTGATAACGACCTGGATCAAAAACAGGGAAGAATCACCCTTGAACAGCATTTGCTGGATTACGCTGGGATAACTGGCAAAGTCGTAGCAGTTCGGGCAGGACGGTACTGGCGGTTGCAAGCAGTCTAGCTGTGTTTGTTAACGGTTCTTTAACAAACAGTTTAACTATTTCGAGAAATCAGTCTCGAGGTTAGCTAATTGGTAATCAGCAGTGATCCGGGATTCACTCAAATAAATCCTCGTACCTTTATCAAAACACCTCCCAAAACTCCACCTCACACATAAGTCTCTCAAATGGTTATTTAGAAGATGCAAATAGGTAAAACTATTCATACGTCTTTCAAATAACAATCAACAAAAACAAAAACGTTCCAAACAAAAAACAAAAAGCTGATTACCAATTAGGTGACCTTGCCAAAAACAAACACCAAAACAAAAATGACAGACGATCTTAACAACGAACACATCCCAGTTTTACTGGATACCGTACTGAAGTACTTGGCTCCCCAGCCTGGTGAAAGTTACGTCGATATGACAGCCGGTTACGGTGGTCATGCGACGGCGGTTCTAGAACAAACCGGCAATGCCACGGGTATGTGCTTAGTTGATAGGGACGATAACGCGATCGCTGCACTGCAGCCCTTGGTAAAACAGGGTGCCACAGTCATCCATAGTGATTTCCTGACTGCCACCAAGCAATTGTTGGCCGAAGGGGAGCAGTACGATATGTTGTTAGCCGACCTAGGAGTGTCGTCTCCGCACCTTAATAACACTAGTCGTGGCTTTAGCTTTATGAACGAAGCGGCCTTGGATATGCGAATGGATCAAACCCAGGAGCTAACCGCTGCCGACATCGTTAACAGCTATAGCGAAGCAGATTTGACCGACATCATCTGGCAATACGGGGAAGAACCCAAATCCCGCCAGATAGCCCGTATGATTGTCCAGAACCGACCGTTCTCGACAACCACTCAGCTAGCCGAAGTCGTCAAAAAAGCCTGGCCCGGATACAGTAAAGTTCATCCGGCAACGCGCACTTTTCAGGCCATTCGGATCGCCGTCAATGACGAACTGAATCTGTTAAGTCAAGCTTTGCCACAGTGGATTGACCTGTTAAAACCCGGCGGCCGATTGGCTATCATTAGCTTCCATAGTTTGGAAGATAGGGTAGTTAAGCGAACTTTGGCGGAATACGCCGAAGGTTACGAGGCTAAACTGCAGTTACTAACCAAAAAACCGGTTAGTGGCAGCGACCAAGAAATCGTTTTTAATCCGCGTGCAAGGAGTGCAAAACTCCGAGCCGCCGCGAAAAAATAAAAAAGAAAGGGAACTTCATGCCTATCCAGGTCAAAAGTAGCTCCCGAGCTTACAAGGTTCGCGTTAAAGTTCTTTAACAGTTCCTTGTAGAGGGAAGTCCCGGGTTCGCCCGGGCGCCCTCATAAAAACAAAAATAAACAAGAAAAAATTAAATATGACATATTCTAGTACTTTAGCCATGAACCGCCAGCGGTTTGGCCAGCGCAACCAGAACAGCACTAGCTTTCAACAGAAGACCCGTACGATTGGGCCAGTCAGTAACACAATTATTTTGATTGTTTTGGCTTGCATCTTGGGTTTGTTATATTTAACTCAGGTTACTAAGACCAACGCCTATGGTTATAAGATAAATAACCTACAAGACCAGCAGTCTCAACTCAAAGAGGAGCATGACGATCTAGAGGTGGCAGCCGCCCGTTTGCAAGCGCTCGACCGCGTTGCAGCTAGCGAAGCCGCTAAAAGCCTGGTTTCCGTCGCTCCAACCGCCACTGTTCAGAATTAGTTTATGCCACCACGAAATAACTCGCTTCCATCCGGTAGCCAGTCTGCCGTGCAGCGCTTACACCTTTGGTATGGCGCGCTTTTGTTTGTGGCGGCTATATTTGTGGTTAGAGCGTTTTACCTTCAAGTCATTCGACACGACTATTATCACCAGTTGGCACTCAGTAGCCAGCTAAAAGAATACGAAATACCGGCGGAACGTGGCGTAATTGCCGCTCATGACGGTGATGGAGTGGTGCCGATTGTCTTAAACCAAAAGCTTTATACTTTATTTGCCGATCCTCAATATATAAAAGATCCGGCGGCTGACGCTCAAAAAATTGCTACGGCAATTGGTGGTAACAGTGGGGATTATGAAAAAGAGATGAAGGCCGCAACGCGCTACTCAATCTTGGCTAAAAAACTCAATAAAGATCAAAAGTCCAAAATCGACAAATTGCAGCTGAAAGGTGTTGGTACGCGCGAAGCTAGCTACCGGACCTATCCGCAGGGTCAGCTTGCCGCCCAGCTGCTCGGCTTTGTGAATGATGAGGGCGAAGGTAAGTACGGAGTCGAACAAGCCTTAAATAGCCAGCTAAATGGCACTCCAGGCGAACTCAAGGCGATTACTGATGCTCGCGGTATTCCTTTGGTGGCCAATAAGGATAATATTGTAAAAAAAGCCGTACCGGGCAAGCGATTAGTCTTAACGATTGATATTGCCATGCAGAAACAGCTAGAAGATACTCTTAAGAAGGGTTTAGATCGAGCTCGTTCGCAGTCTGGTGATGCCCTAATTATTGATCCCGAAAGTGGGGCTATTCTGGCAATGGCTAGTTATCCAACCTACAACCCGGCTGAATTTTATAAGGTTGAAAACCCAGCTGCCTTTACTAGTGGATCGGTTAGTGAACCTTTGGAAGTTGGTTCTAGTATGAAGCCCCTGACTGCCGCAGCGGCTCTGGACTTGGGAGTGGTAAAGCGGGAAACGACTTATTATGATCCTAGCCAGTACACCGTCGATGGTTATAAGATAACCAACATTGAAGAAGACGGTGGGGCAGGCACTCGCTCGGTCTCCGATATTATCCAGTTATCGCTCAACACCGGTGCAACCTGGTTATTGATGCAAATGGGCGGTGGACAAATTAACCAAAAAGCCCGCGAAAATTGGCATAATTACATGATCGATCATTATCAGTTCGGTAAACAAACCGGGGTAGAGCAGGGTTATGAGTCGGGCGGCACCATACCGGACCCCAACGATGGCTACGCTTTAAACTTGCAATACGCCAATACCTCCTTTGGTCAAGGTATGACAGCCACGCCTTTGCAGATGGGGGCGGCTTTGGCTAGCGTAGTCAACGGTGGCAAATATTATAAACCTCACTTGGTTGATGGCTACATGGGCGATGACGGCAACTTAACTAAACAAATCCCGACGATTGTTAAATCTGACGTCGTTAAACCTGACACCGGGCGAACTCTAAAAGAAATTATGGAGTACAGTTTTAGCAAGAATTACCGAGGCTATGGCATGGCTAATTTGCCGGCCGGCTACAGTATTGGTGGTAAAACTGGTACGGCCCAGATTGCCAAACCGGGCGGTGGTTATTACGAGGATAAGTTTAACGGTACATTTGTGGGTTTTGTCGGCGGGGATATGCCGCAATATGTTATGGTAACTCGAGTCAATGAACCAAAGATTGGTGGCTACGCTGGTTCGCAAGCTGCGGCGCCAATCTTTAGTGACCTAACCACGATGTTAATTAATAATTTTAACGTGGTGCCGAAACGTAATTAAACAGGTATAATAAAAGGAATAAATATGTCTATCATCAATCTTACCGTTCACTCCGATACCATTGTCCGCATCTTGTCGCTGGGCTTCTTGAGCTTCTTGTTGAGCATGATTATTACACCGATTTACACCACGGCGGCTTATAAATGGAAATGGTGGAAGAAGCCACGCACCAAAACTGTTACCGGCGCCCCAACACCAATGCTAACGAAACTACATGGCGAGAAGCATAAACGGTTAATCCCAACTATGGCCGGTATCGTATTTGTAGTTTCGGTAACAATTGTAACCCTATCGTATAACCTCAGTCGCGGCGAAACTTGGTTGCCTTTGGCGGCCTTTGTCGGCGCTGGCTTGGTCGGCTTAATTGACGACATCATTAATGTAAGGGGCAGTGGTATCGGCGTGGCCGGATTACCATCTAAGTTAAAACTACTCTTAACTACTATGATCGCTTTAGTCGGCGGCTGGTTCTTCTACTTTAAGCTCGACGTCGCTAGTATTCATATTCCGGGTGGCAGCCTGCATTTGGGTTGGTTAATAATTCCTTTGTTTGTGCTAGTTGTGGTAGCAACAGCTAACGCTGTCAATATCACTGATGGTATGGATGGTTTAGCCGGCGGTTTATGTGCGATCGCTTTTGCGATTTATGCGATTATCGCCGTGCTTGAAGGTCGTTACGGGGTAGCTGGTTTTTGTATGGCGATTGTTGGTGGTTTGTTGAGTTACACCTGGTTTAATATTTTCCCAGCGCGCTTCTTTATGGGTGATATTGGCTCGTTTGCACTGGGGGTAGCCCTCGGCGTGGTAGCGATGCTAACCAATACGGTCATATTATTACCGATTATCGGTATTGTATTTGTAGCCGAAACTGGTTCGGTTATTTTGCAATTAACATCTAAAAGACTGCGGCATGGTAAAAAGATTTTCAAAATCTCACCAATTCACTTCCATTTTCAGGCTAGCGGTTGGCCCGAAGCCAAAGTAACCATGCGCTTCTGGATTATTGGTCAGGTGGCTGGCGTGGTTGGCCTGATCCTATTCTTAGTTGGTGGCTGGGTATGAGCTGGGCCGGTGGCAGCGACAACCGGCGCCCTAACAACAGCGACGCCTCGATTCAGCGTCGGCATCGACCCGACTATTGGTTGCTATTGATCATCGTTATTCTGACGGCCATCGGCCTGATTGTTCTTTATGCTATTAGCCCCGGTTTGGCAGTGGCCCGCAAGGTAGGCGATAACTACTATGTTAATAAGCAGTTAATCTCGATTGGCTTAGGGATTGTGGCCTTTGTGGCACTGTCTAACATTCCAATAAAATTTTGGCAACGCATGCAACGACCACTGTTGATTGCGGCGGCCTTGGCAGCCATTATGGTGCGGCTATTTGGCGAACGCGTCAACGGCGCCTATCGTTGGATACAAATTGCCGGAATTTCGTTTCAGGCGGCCGAACTAATTAAATTCGCCTTACTGATTTGGCTAGCCAGTTTTTTGGTAATCCGGATTCAGGAGGGGAACCTGGGCGATTTTAAGAAAACCTTGCAGCCGCTGTTGATTGCTCTGGGCGCAATTGGCTTGGTGGTAGGAGTAATCCAGAGTGACTTTGGTTCGACTGCTGTGATGGTGGCAATGATGGTATCGATGACCTTTATCGCTGGCATGCCGATGAAACGGATTATGTTGGTAGGTGGTGTCATCGGAATTGGTCTGCTAATTCTGATAAGTGGTAGTTCATACCGACGAGATCGTTTGCTGACGTTTATGCATCCAGAACGTGACTGTCAGAATACCGGTTATCAGGTGTGTCAGGCGCTGATTACCGTGGGATCGGGCGGGGTATTTGGTTTAGGTGTAGCTAATAGTGTTCAGGCTTATGGCTATTTGCCAGAGGCCGCCAACGACTCGATCTTTGCAATTTTTGCTGAGAAGTTTGGTTTTCTGGGGGTTACGGCCTTAATTGCTTTATTTGTAGCTTTCTTTAGGCGGCTACTAAAGATTGCCGAACGCGCCCCCGATGACTATAGCCGTTTACTGGTTGTTGGGATAATTGCCTGGCTCAGTACTCAGGTACTAATTAACGTCGGTGCTATGATGGGCTTGTTGCCTCTCAAGGGGATAACTCTGCCATTTATTAGCTCCGGTGGTACCAGTTTAATATTTGTACTAGGGGCACTTGGTTTAGTTTTTCAGATTTCGCGTTATACCGGCTATCGGGCAACGACGGTTAGTTCGCAGACAGTAACAGATAGAAAGGGAAGAGCCAATGAAAGTGCTCCTCACTGGCGGGGGAACCGGCGGGCACATAACGCCGCTGTTAGCCGTCGCTCACAAGCTTAAAGCTGCTGACCCAACCACCGAAGTTATTTACGTTGGTGAACGCGGTAGTCGTTTTTCTAGTATGACTAAAGACCAAGCCGTCTTTGATAAACAGTACCAGGTGTTTGCCGGTAAGCTGCGTCGTTATAACGGCGAATCATGGCTAACCCGAATACTGGATATAAAAACCAATCTCCTTAACTTGAGGGATCTGTTTTATGTTTTGTTTGGTGTGATCGAAAGTTGGTTCTTACTGCGTAAACTCAGGCCAGATGTAATTTTACTCAAGGGAGGCTTTGTCGGCGTGCCTATTGGCTTAGCCGCCCGCAGTCGGTTTCCTATCGTCACTCACGATTCTGATGCTTTACCGGGCCTGGCAAACCGTCTGGTGAGCCGCTGGGCAATAATCCATGCTACCGGTATGCCAGCCTCGTACTATCAATACCCAGCCGCCAAGATGCGCTATATAGGGGTAATCGTTAGCGAAGCATATAAACAAGTGACGCCGGCCCTAAAACAAAGCTACCGTCAAGAAATTGGCCTACCGACTGAATCTCCAGTTTTGATGATTACTGGTGGTAGTAATGGCGCCCAGACTATAAATAAGCAAGTGGCCGAATTTGCGCCAGGCCTATTGGATAAACTGCCAACCCTTCAAATTATTCATCAGGTCGGCAATGGCAACGAAACGATTTATGGGGATTATAGTAATGACCGCCTAAAGGTTTATGGCCTACTAGCCAACTTTCAGCAATATAGTGGTTCGGCCGATGTTATTGTTACCAGAGCCGGCGCCAACACGATTGCTGAGTTTGGGATTCAAGCCAAGGCTTGCATTGTGGTTCCTAACGGCTTGTTAACAGGGGGTCATCAGCTCAAAAACGCTGACTATTTAGTTCAAAACAAAGCCGCAATAATAGTTGAAGAAGGAGTTGACGGGGCGTTATTGTCGGCCGTAGAAGCACTTTTGGCCGATGATTCTGAGCAAAAAAGGCTAGGGGATAGTTTGCATAGCCTAACTAAGCCGCATGCTGCCCAGGCCTTGGCCGATATTTTGCGAGAAGTCGCTGGGCAGGGGAACTAAGACTTATGGGGTGGTTTGGCTCTCGATCGAAGCAACCGGCAACTCGCCAGGTGCGCAACCCGCGGGCTTCTGTTAAGCCGGTCATTTCTTATCAGGCCAATCAAACTATTAGAGCCGAAACCAGCAGGGGAGATGACCGGGTTAAACCAGTTAAGAATCGACAGACTTTTTGGCAACGAACTTGGGTGAGAAATTCCCCGTCGCTCGTAGCCCTATTTGCGATCTGTCTATGTGTCTTATACTGCCTAGGCTTATCGACTGACGCTAAGGTTGTGGTAGCAGGGGACAGCCCACAGGCAATCGTACTGCGCGACAAAAAAGATTATCAACAAGGCGCTCAACAGTTACTTAGCCGGTCATTGTTGAATCGCACTAAGTTTACGGTTAATAGCGGCGGATTTGAAAAAACTTTCAAGGAAGAATTCCCCGAGGTAGCCGACGTATCATTATCGCTACCACTGGTTAGCCGGCGGCCTGTTGTAACAATTAGTACAGCTCAGCCTCAGATGATTATGACGGCCGGCGGCCAGGCTTACGTGCTTGATAAGCGCGGTACGGTGATTATGCCAGCCAAAGATCTTAGTAGTACTATTCGTGATAAATTGCCAGTTGTAAATGATCAAACTGGCCTGGCAGTCGACATTGGCAAAACGGTCTTGCCAGCCGAACAGATTAGCTTTATCACCACTGTTATGGGGCAACTTAAAGCCAAGCAAATTGCTATCGAAACAGCCACACTGCCAGCCGCCGCGAACGAGTTTGATATTAAATTGGCTGGTTTGCCTTACTTCGTCAAATTCAACCTCACCTCTGATGCTAGGGAAGCAGTCGGTAGTCTATTGGCAACAAAGCGCCAACTAGAATCGATGAATGCCACACCAGCTCAATATATAGATGTGCGTATTGCCGGACGGGCGTACTACCAGTAGCTGCAGCCCCTCCTACTGCTCTCTTCTAGTTCGTGTTTTGTTCAGTATTTAAATGTTATCGAGCCATATAAAAAACTATATTAACATACGGGAAGGGCATAAAGTCAAATTTATGCTTTTTTGACGACAGTGGGGGAAATATATATAAAAGTATGGAAAGGAATAAAAAGCAAGTATTTGCAAATATAGCTGTGGATAAGTCAAACCGTTGTGTAAAGTATCTGTGGATAAAGCGACAGACGGCAACCACGAGAGTGGTCGCTATGGTTAGTAGAACAGCTATGAGCGTTTTAAAAACGAAAGACGACTAACTTAGCGTCCAGCGACGGTAAGCGTCAAAATAGTCCCCCACAGGGAGGTATAGTTAATCATAAACATAACCAATATAAGAGTCGCAAAATATACATTGTGCGACATGATATATGGCTTTGACTTAGTGTTCTGCTCCACTTACTAGACTCCTAAGTTCTTCCAAATACCGAAATTATTTTTTCAAAATTTGTGTTACCTATCGCTTCTGACCAACCAATAGATTATTGGGCTTATACGGCATGACCTATTAGACTATCCTGGGTCATATCGTGTTCGTATTTTGTACAGTAAATAGTTGGTGCTAATTTAGCTTGCCATGGAGGCGGCACTAGCATGATGTTCGGCTACATCGCCGGCTGCTTCGGGGCTGATTGGCTCGTGGCGCAGTTGGGCGACTGTCATATAGTCTTCGCCTTCCCCTTGCCTAGTAAGGGTGAGCTCAGTAGCAATTGGCTGGGCACCGGCAGAAAGATGAGAGCAGCTGCCGCTACGGCCGGGGATAGTAGCCAGTCCGCTAACAACTAACAGGCCTTCGCCAAAAATGATTTGATCGGCCTGATATCTAAAGCTATTAGCTGCAAACACGGCCGTTAAGGTACCAGGTTCGGCTGGGGACCATTCTGGCATGTCGGGTGAGATTTGGCTAGCCATGGAGTTGCCATAGTGAGTTTGTTCCCAGATTCCGGTTCTAAAAGTCCGTTCTCGGAAAATGCCGGTTTCTAAGTTATCGAGTGGTAATGGGGTGAGCGGTTCGCCGGACATGATGCGCCCTAAGAAGTCAGCGACTCGGCTGGTTGGCACACTCCCTTTTAGCAAATAATCTGCGTAATAGAATGTTCTGCCTTCCATTTGACATACCCCAATTTAAACTTAAGCGTAAGTATATGCCTAGTTATTTAGATTGTCCAGAAAAAACTTGCTGACGGTAATTTAGCGAGCGTCACCACCACTTTTATCAAACACGGTGCCATCAGCTATACGTTTCTCAATTTTGGCGATGTTGCCTGCCAAGATTTCTTCATAACTCGCCCCTAGCCTACTGCCAAGTATGTGGGCCATCGATAAGACGAATTTACCAGCACTTGGCTGAAGCTTGGCTACGGTCTCGTCTGTAGCGCTGCGAAGAACATTTTCAAATGCACCCGTTAGCTCGTGCATATACCCGGCGTACTTGAGGAGCGGAAAGACCCGTTCAGTTTGTACGGAAAATTCGGCATCACACTTGGGGCTAGTTTGATTGTCGTGGTCCCAGGCGATTTCACCTTGAGTCACAGCCTCGCTCATAGAAATACCGTAGATGTTTAAGAAGTTGGCAAGATACCAGCTGACGTCACCAAATTCTTTAAGATGGAAATCTACGGCTTGTGGAGAAGCATCGCCAGGGATTGTCTTTACGTTGCCACCTTCTGGTAAAGGGATACTCAGCAAGGCGCCTAATCGCCTATAACCAGGGTTATGTCTATCTTCACCGAAGGTTTCTTCAATCTCTTCCCGGAAGCCAAGGTACATGTATACCTCTGGGTCGTACCCCTGGATGTGTTGCCCGTCTTCATCAAACTGAATTTGGCTAAGAACGATTCGCTGGTATTGATCGAGAAGAGCCAGATCGGTTGGTTTGCACTCCAACATGGTCATCTGGGGGACATCTGACCATGAAGTTAACTCACCCACCTTTGATTACTCGGCTAAAGCGTAAGTGGCTTTGGCGACGCGTTTGAATTGGGCTTTGCCCTGAAGATTCAAGAGGATGGTAGTTTCTTTGACGTGGCGGCTCTTAAGGACGCGCTTGACGATTTCGTCGCGGTGGAGGGGCTCACCTGCCTTCTTGAGAACTTCGGTGATAATGTCGGCGACGGTGCCTTTTTTGTAGCCCCATTCTTTAAGAGCGTAGATACCGCGGCCAATTAGGACGAAGCGACCGTCTTTGATCAGTTCGTTGTGAATGGCTTGGGTGGTAACGTCTTTGCGCTTGAACTCACTCTTTTTAATAGCTTCAGCGATATCGTTAAAGTGCAATGGCTTGCCGTTTTCGAATAAAATAACGTAGATTTTGTCACGGATGTTCTTGGGGTTGACCATTGGCCATTTAATTAGGCCCCAGCGACCATTGAGGGTAGCCAGTTGCTTGCTGGTGCTGGCCAGAGCGGCCACGTGGGCCTGGCTGGCGTCTTTAACGGCTTCGGCGACTTTGTCGATAGTGGTTGGTTCGGCGATCTTTTTGATGGCGTCGATGATTTTAGCGACTTGGTCTTTCATCTGTTTTTCGTTGTGTAGCTTTACTAAGCCGACTGAGTGGTAGAAGTGGTCGTTCTCGTCAATCATGGCTAGATTTGGACAAAGTAATGTTAAGAACGCAATGCGTGACTGGTCGATGCGGTTATTATCTTTAGATAATTTAGCCGAGAGATTACTAACTCGGCTGACGCCACCAGTTTTATCGAGTTCTTCGATGAACTTGGCTTGGATGTCGCTGACATGTGGTAGGTCTTTCTCGGCAGTTGCCTTGAGGCGAGTAATAACAGATTTTTCGAGCTGACGGACGCGCTCTCGGGTAATCCCTAAGAGCTCCCCTATCTGTTCGAGGGTTTCTTTACGGTCAAATAAACCAAAGCGTCGTGAAACAATTTCACGTTCACGTTCGCGCTCAATGGTGGCCAGAATATCATTAATAATCTGTTCGATGTCGAGGGCGGTATTGGTTTGATCTGCCATTATTATTCCTTGTCTGTTAAGTCAGCCCCACCGCTGATGTTCCTAGTATTATAAAACTAAAGTTTTCAAAAGTCAAACATAGGGTTTTATAAGCCTATTGTAGCACCAAATGGACAACTTTATTTAATAAGTGTTGTGGAATATTGCGAGATAATATGTCTTCCAGATAGCAAGCTGGGGATAAGCTCCTGAAGGTTTGCGAATTAGTGGTTAGCTTAAGCCGAACCAGAGCTACTACTGGCTTTTTTCGATAAGGCTACGGGCCACACAATTCGCTACTGTCTCACGGATGCCAGATGTATCCATGACAGATTGGGCGAAAGTAAGTTCTAGATCGGGCAGTGTCTCTTCAGGGACGCGTCGGGGGTTGTCTAAGGTGGTTGAGTAGTCTTCTTCTGGGCAGTTTTGGCACTGGCTACAAGCCACCCGGCCGGCCACACTTTTGAGCACAAAACTACGGCTAACGCTGCCATCTGCTACATAGAGGCCTTCGCCGTCAGGGCTGAGGATTCGCGCCGCTGGTGAACGGTCGAGCGTCATTTCGAGGACATCTTGCCCTTCGCCGTGCGGTATAACTTCGACAAAAGCCCCACATATCTGTGTGCCATCAACTAGGGCTTCTGCTGGGCGATATATAGCCATGACAACTCCTTGACGTTAAAACATTATAATAACATAAAAATATATTAATAGCAAGGATAGAATAGAGATACTGGTAACTCTAGTGTTAAAATGAGGTATGCGAAAAAAATTGTTGATTATTGGAGCCTTTGTTGCGGGAGGATTGACCCTTCTGGTTTCGTTTTTGGCCTTTTACTTCTTTTCTTCTACGGCTAGCCAGGCCCAATTAGAGACAGAAGCCAAAAGGTTGCAAGTCAATTCTACCTCTGTAAAATTAAATATTTATCAAAGTGGTTCATGTTTTGATAGGTGCGCAACTGCTGGCTTTGAGGCGATGATTCCCAAAACGTCTGACTATATTACTCTGTTTGACAACTATAAGCAGAAATTATCCGACAACGGCTATACTGTGTCTACCACCCAAGAAGAGTTTTTATCTCCTGCCTATTCTAATGGCAACCCTAGTGGTCGTTATCTGCTAATACATGCAGAAGGAAAAAATAAGTATCAGGTGAATATCATGTTTCAGGATAACCAAACTGGTCAACCAGACTATATTAAGCCGTCTGGACAACCTGTCTCGAGTGTTGACCGGGCTTACTATTCGATAAGCGCCAATACGCGCTAGCTACTTCTCCTGGTTGAGGCTTTTGCATTTAAAGCATCGGCCTACATGGATAATTCATGTTTCTGCACCTTATCGGGGCAGATTGTTTGTAGATACGGAGGCCATTCGGTGATAGCGGCACTGGTTTGATCTTTGGCAGGGACTTTTTTTAGTTGTGAGCTGACAAGGAAGCTCAAAAAAAACAAAATTGGCATCAAAACCAAACCAACGAAAAATGGCCGTATATTTGTCGTGATTACAATAAACACCCCGATGCTGCCTAAAATGACGGCTGCTAAACATAAAAGAGCCCACGCCTTACGGTTTTTCGGGTTGTTCCAGTCTGTGGCAGAAATCAGATATTTTTTTCCGTCGGATAATCTAATATCAAGATTAGTACCGTTCATCCCCTCCATGTATTTTATGAGCGTTACATCGTTTAAGGTGTTTGCAAAAACCGTACCATTCTTATCTTCTAAGGTGAGCGTGGTATCGTCACAACGTAAAACTCCGTTATGCGGGATGCCGATGCTGCCTTTTATAAAACTGATGTTTGATTTCATTGCCATGTCTTGTACTCCCTTTACCGTAATTTAGTTTGGCCGATCTCTACTTTAATAATTTGGTTAACGGTAAAGTTGACGTAGCTAATGCAACTGTCTGCAGAATTACCACGAGTGATTACCTTCAGGCGAGCTTTTGCGTCTAATTTTTCACTGGTTTGACTACTCGTAGAAATGGTGACAAGCTTCCCATTCTCCCTTCGAACGGTCAGTTTTTCTGTGTTGTAGCGACTCATTGGGAATACAGCAACGACTTCCCCGTTCGGCAGTTCTACCGTCAAACTGTAGTCGGCTATGTCGGCTAGTTTCTCTGCGGTTAAACCTGTGGTGTTGTCACAGAAGCGAGTCGAGGCAGCAGTATAATCTTTCTGTTCGAGTTCTGTCATAAATTGACTAACCTGCTTGTCGTTTTGATAGGCAAATTTAGGGTGAGTATCTTTGAATGAGTTATAAATCATCAAAGAAGCCAATATTGGCAAAAACCCCAAAAGAAGGATTCCTATTAGTTTGAGAAAGTTCAGCCCTGGGTTACTGTCTTGGATAATGCGCCAGCCGTAGTCAAACGCTTTTAATAGGATTAGGTAAAGCAAAACGATAGAAAGCACGATCGATAAACCGATGAGCGCAAAGTATAAAGCTTGTGACGAGACTGGAAATACCATTTGCAGGGGCCCAATGAACAATATCCCCATGATTGGTCCAATTACGACTGCGCAAATACCATAGAGAATCCGGATTGATTTATTGCTACTTGGGGCCTGTGTCTTTGTGTTTTTTACTTGCATGCGAACCTTTTTGTTCATTTAATGTTTAGTTCAATATACCACCTTGAACAGGGCCGGACAATAGTGTCTGGTTCATGACGTATACTGTACTGATGGCATCTAGACTAAATATAAAAGGAAGAAGATAAATGGAAAGTCAGCAAAAAATATGGCGCAGCATCGTGAAACTTTACAATACCGCGGTTACCGCGGCTAAAGTCCAAGAAAAGAAGCGCTTTATTTTCTTGAAGATCCGCGAGTATGACACCTATCTCTCGTCATATTCGGGTATCGAATCTGCCCACCTACAAGCTAATGCCAACCTCAGCGACCAGTTACAAATTTACTACCTGTATTTCCTCAGAAAGGCCGAGCAACATGGTCCTGATATCTACGAGTACATAGGTTTTAGTCAGCATAGTGAGGACGTGTTCCCGGAAGGTATAAACATTGCCTATTTCTATATTAATGCTGCGGCTGGACAGTGCGAACTTCGTAACGATCTTGAGCCGCCAACGCCCGAAGAATCAGGTCGTATTATTCAGGATGAGATAGTGCCGTATTTAGAACATTGTGTGGTTCAGGATGTACCTTCTGGCAATCTCAAATTGGTCGATGATTTTTTGGCGAAACTGGAAAAGTAATTTAGTAGAAAGAACTCAAAATACTAGTAGTGATAATGTGTTTTGAGAAACCTATTTTTTAGCTGGAGCTTTGCGCTTGAAGCGTTTGCCCTTGCCTTTGGCAGGCGCTTTGGCCAGTAAATCTTTGCACTCAGCCTCTGTTAAGTTAGCCGGTTCGGTGTCTTTAGGAATCTTGGCGTTCTTTTTGCCATCAGTAATGTACGGGCCGTACGGACCGTTGATAACATCTATGCCGCTCTTGAAGCGTTGGATGTACTTATCTTTCTCTTTTTGGAGCTTTTCGGCGTAGGCTTTACGAGCGTCTTCGAGCGAAATAGTTAAGGGATCTTGGCCTTTAACAGAGACAAATAACTTACCAACCTGGATGTATGGCCCAAAACGGCCGATGTTGGCTTTAATATCTTGGCCGTCATCGGTCTGGCCGACGGTGCGCGGCAACTTGAACATTTCCATAGCTTGCTCGTAGGTGACGTTTTCGAGGGTGGCGCCCTCTGGCAATGGTGCAAAGCGTGGTTTTTCATCGTCTTCGGCTTCGCCAATCTGCAGCATGGGGCCATAACGGCCGTAGCGAGCGATGACTGGTTTGCCGGATTTAGGGTCTTCACCGAGTTTGCGGGCTTGCGAGGTTTCCTCGCGACTGACATCGGCGGAAGCGACGACTAAGGGGTGAAATTTGTCGTAGAATTCTTGAATCATCTTTTGCCAGGTTTCTTGGCCTTCGGCAATGTCGTCAAAGCCCTGCTCGGCTTTAGCAGTAAAGTCGTAGTCCAAGATCTGGGCAAAGTGTTTTACTAAGAAGTCGGTCGTCATGTCGGCGATTGGCGTCGGTAAGAGTTTGGCGCGGTCCGCACCGGTGATTTCGGTACGTTCGGCCGCTGTTATTTGGCCGTCTTTAAGGGTGATGGTTTCGACAACCCGTTCGGTGCCTTCGAGGTCGGTCTTTTCGACATATCCCCTGGCCTGGATGGTGCTGATGGTTGGCGCGTAGGTACTTGGCCGGCCAATGCCCAATTCTTCTAACTTCTTAACTAAAGCGGCCTCAGAGTAGCGGGCATTGGTTTTACTAAAGCTTTGTTCGGCCGTCATGCTGATAAGTGGTAATTCTTGCCCCTGTTGGACCTCTGGCAGGATAGTGTCGTCTTTGCCGCCACCGTAAACCTTAAGGAAGCCATCGAACTGGAGCATCTCGCCCTTGGCGATAAAAGCTGGTTTAACGGTGGTCGGTTGAATGGTGATTTCGCTGCGTTCTAGCTTGGCGGGAGCCATTTGGCTAGCTAAAGCTCGGCGCCATATAAGGTCGTAGAGCTTCGTTTGCTGTGGATCATCACCAAGACCAGTTTTGGTGAAGTCTGTCGGTCTGATGGCCTCGTGAGCCTCCTGAGCGCTACTGTTCTTAGTCTTATACTGACGCATTTGGTGATACTGGGCACCGTATTGTTTAGTAATGTGGTCTTGGGCGGCCTGAATAGCCTGGCCAGCTAGGTTAGTGCTATCGGTACGCATGTAGGTAATGTGACCGTTTTCGTAAAGCCGTTGGGCTAACGTCATGGTCTGTTTAACGGAGTAACCAAGTTTGCGGGCGGCTTCTTGCTGCAAGCTACTGGTGGTGAATGGTGCGCCTGGGCTACGCGTGCTGGGTTTGGCAACAATATCTGTGACGGTGTATTTGGCAGGAGTTACATCGTCGAGAAACTTCAATGCTTCGGCTTTAGTCTTTAGTTTTTCGGTTAATTCGGCTTTGAGTTCGACGCCTTCGACGCTAAATAAGGCGATGACTTTGTAAGTAACTGTCGGCTGGAAGTCTTTGATTTCGCGTTCGCGTTCGACGATCAAACGAACAGAGACAGATTGGACGCGGCCGGCACTGAGGCCAGTGCGGACCTTTTTCCATAAGACTGGTGATAGTTCATAACCGACAAGCCGGTCCAGGATACGGCGGGCTTGCTGGGCATCAACTAAGTGTTGGTCGATGGTACGGGGTTTTTCGATAGCATTTAAGATGGCCGACTTGGTAATTTCGTGGAAGACGATACGCTTGGTAGTTTTAGGGTCCAATTTAAGGGCGCTGGCTAGATGCCAGGCAATTGCCTCCCCTTCGCGGTCTTCATCAGATGCCAGCCAAACGGTGGCCCCTTTGGCGGCTTTGCGCAGTTCGGCCACAACCTTCTTTTTATCAGTACTGATTTCGTAGGTCGGCTCGAAGTTATTGGCAATGTCTATGTTAATGCCCTTTTTTGGCAAATCACGAATATGACCGAAACTACTTTTTACCTGGTAGTCGGCGCCGAGATACTTCTCAATTGTCTTAGCCTTTGCGGGGCTCTCTACGATTACTAAATTTTTAGCCATATGCGTAATGCCTAGTATACCTTATCTATTGCCTGCTTTTGGGACACAAGGCGTTAGACTACGGCAAAAGTTTTGTGAATGCAAATATTTTAGACGATTGACCACTGGCCGTGTCGATTGTTTTTAATGCGACCTTTAATTTCGAGCATGGTCATAGTTTGGGCGCAGACCTGCACGTCTAAATGACTGTTTTGATACAGTTGTTGGCTGTGCTGCTGGCCTTTGCGGAGAAGTTTAAGGATGGTGTCCTCTGCCTGATTGTCCCCACGCTCGATCTGTTGCGAAGTATTAAAAAAGTTAAGAATATCTTGAGCCGATCGAACTGGATGGGCGCCGTTTGCAATCAAATTATTAGTACCAACGCTGTTTGGTCTAAAGATATCCCCAGGGATGGCCAAAACTTCTTTGCCTCCTTCAAGTCCAAATTGGGCAGTGTGCAGACTGCCGCTCTTTTGAGTAGCCTCGGTTATAATAATTACCTGACTGAGGCCGGCGATAATTCGGTTACGGGCGATAAAATGGAACTTTTGCGGGCTCATGACACCGGCATATTCGCTGACTACTGCCCCGCCCTGGGCAATAATTTGTTCTGCCAAACGCTGGTGACTAGCCGGATAGATGCCCTCGATACCACTAGGCAAGACGGCAATGGTAGTACCATGCGCAGCTAGCGCGGCTTTGTGGGCTAAACTGTCTACACCGAGAGCTAAACCACTAACAATGGCTATATTGCTTTGCCAGGCAACCTCGTTGATTAGGCGAGTTGTGACCTCTGCACCGTAGTTAGTGACGGCGCGACTTCCTACGACAGCTAAAGCTGGCAGTTGCAGGGCTTTTAGGTTACCGCGAACATATAACTTGGTGATGGGTTGGGCGAGTTGAGTCAGGGCTTTGGGAAAGTTGTCGTCGCTTGCTTGTATGGCATGTATCGGCATGACTCAAGTGTGGCCGATGTTTGGATTTGATTCATGAACTATTTAATATTTCTTGATGGATTGGACAAGAGGTTTTGGATTCCGTTACGGATTACTAAGCCAGTTAACCTTTATTTGGGAAACTTGCCAAAACCACACAAAAGTACTTTAATAGGCTCTATGAGAAATAATGGCGAGAGAGCATGGGCAGCCTGGCAACATTACCAGTTGCTATTCCCCAAACGTAACCCACCGGAAGAAAGATTCCCTTTTGACCGAGCTGATAGTGCTGTCAATCAGCTTTTTGTTAGTCGGCATGCTGACTCATCCGGTGACAGCAACCCTCTTACATCCGAAGAACTCTTGGCTCGATACTGGGAGGCTTTTACTGACGCTGCCCCAGATACGGCCGAGCGAGCTGCTTACTGTCTTGAGTTGATGGGTTCTTTGGTCGGCCGAACCTGCTCAATACGTTTTTTGGATCGCATGGAGCCTAACAAGCAAGGTGGTTTTACCTATGCCTTCACGAGAAGTGAGCCAGTTACAGTGGTTGCCTCAGGCATTGAGCCACTCTTCCGCGACCCTCATAATATGAGTTGCCGAATCTACCCGGTAATAGAGGTGGCGACTGACTTACCGTTTGACGAAACCAACCTGAACCCAGCTTATTCGAATCATCATGACAATACCTATCAATACGCCTGGGCCAAGGTTAAGGGCATAACAGCGTTAGAATAGTAATATTATTGCTCAAATAGCAAAAAAGTATTGACAAAAAACAGAAAGTTGCTAAAATAGCAAACCTAAGCGTAAATACTTACGTTTTGCACCTTATACCCCCAATTCTAACAAATTGTTAGATTGTTCTCAGAGCGGCAGTCATAAGTTGTTACCCTCCACTTAAGTCAGCACTCCGGCTTGCCGGAACGCTCTAGAACAAACTAATCCCTTTAACTGATCTCCGGAACCAAGCTTGCTTGGTCGAGGTCCCCAATTCAAAGTGAATATTCAAGTATTCTACCCTCTTCGGATGGTAGAGGCGCACATCTTTAAGGAGTTTTGGATGCTGACGCTTCACTGGGGTGGGTTGAAGGGTGTAATTTGCGGGGAAACTTCGGTTTCCCCTTTAAATAGGCCTCCAGCGGTGCCCACCCCCTCTGGAGGTCTTTTTATTTGTTTATTTTTATGGTATAATAGACTTATGAGAATTATTGGCGAAGAAGTCGCGTTAAACCAGCTTGAAGCCTGTGCTTTGTTGTTACCAGATTGGCAAGCTGCACCAAAGTTGATTGAACCAGAAGGTCTATACGGCCTAGAACATTTGGAGTGGCTTAACTCCCAGGAGAATGAAAGCCCGGTGCGAATCCCGCTTAAGCAGATTAACTTTGTTATTATGATGGCTCGAGATATGAGACAAGGTTATGAGACGGTGATAGGCGATGTTCGTGATGACCCCTCGGCTGACGCAGCCACGAAGGGCGACGCTACCGAAATGGGCATTCATAACAATTCGTTAATGAATGTCATCACCTATCTTTCAAACGGTGTGAACGATAGCTCTCCTAGATAATAAAGCTACGAGTTTCGGTGGGCAGTGAGCCATTGCCGTAAATGGCTTCGGTTAGGATGGAGTTGACTTCTTTTTGAAGGGCTGACAAATGGTTTTGTTCTTCGGCGGTAAATTTCCCTAGGACAAAGTCGGCGCTGTCGGCTTGGCCACTGAAGTCATTAGCAATACCAATCCGAACGCGACCGGTGTTTTCACCGGCTTCGGCGGTAACTGATTTAACGCCGTTGTGGCCGGCATGTCCGCCACCCTGCCGCAACCGGATTTGCCCAAATGGTATGTCGATTTCGTCGTGGACGATAATGGTACTAGTGTCGGCCAGTTTGTAAAAATGCTGGATTGCCTGAACGGCTTGACCACTGTTATTCATAAAGGTAGTTGGCTTACAAAGAATCACCCGAGTGGCACCGAGATTATTGATGGTAATCTCGGCCTTAAGGTCCTTCTTATTAGTCCAACCAGGGAAATTATTAGCTTCGGCAAAATGGTCTAAACAGCTAAAGCCGACGTTGTGTCGAGTTAAATCGTAGTCTTTACCTATATTACCCAGGCCAACAACCAGCAGAGTTTTGGTCATGCCCACACTGTAGAGCGGTTGCTCCATGCCGGTGTTTTCTTTTCGAGTGAATAAAGCCATGAAGTTAGTATCCTGTATCAATTAACCGATGGCAAGCTATCTGCCAATGGTTGTTTGAGTAGTAGCGAGTAGCCGGCGTTCCAGTTGACATCGTTCCATTGAAACGAATAGATCGGCATGTCCGGCGCTTTTTGGCGCAGTTCTTCGATCTCGGCATCACCACCCCGGAAATATCTGCCCGGCAGGAAGCGCAGTATGCCTTCGTCGTCCATCCTGTAGTTATACATAATTGCACACCATGTAGGGTCATCGGGTTGATTGAGCTGACGTTCGGCCGGGTCGAAGTGGAGCTGTAGGACGAAGTGCTCAGTCTGTTCACTCATGGTCTCGGATAATTCAGCTATTTCGTTAACCAGGCGTTCTTGGGCCTCTTCGGTTAAGGCAGTTTCGAAATCGTAGGTTCGAAGGCGTTCAAAAACAACTTTGAAGGCGTGGTATTTATCAATGACTCCATATTGCTCCACCCCGGGTACTTCTCCGGCCATATGCAGGCTATTATACCCTATTTTGGAGCGTGTGGGTTCCAGCGGGAGCCATGTTTGTGGGTTTCGTGCTTTTCGATGAACCAGAATTTGATTGGCGTGCCTTCGTAGTTCCACTCTTCGCGGATGCGGCGGTCCATAAAGCGCTTGTAGCTCCAGTGCAAAAACTTAGTGTGGGCGCCAAAGACTTTAAAACTCGGGTTGGGGTTGTCGTCTTCTTGAACAATGTAGTTCAGCTTCGGGTTGCGGTTTTTAAGTCCAGCTGGTGGGTGCTCGTTGACAACTTGTTGCAACCAACGGTTTAGCAGTGTGGTTTTAATGACTTGATGACGGTGTTCGTCGATCTCGAGGGCAATATCGAAGATTTTGGCAACATTTTGACCACTAACAGAGCTGGTAAAGATGAGTGGTGCCCAAGCCACAAAAGCGAATTCTTGGCGCATTCGGGCGGCAATTTGGTCGCGGCTGTAAGGATCTTTATCTTCTAAACTATCCCACTTACTAATAACTAGGATGAGGCCCTTGCCGGCATCTTTTATCATACCGGTGATTTTTTGGTCTAACTGGGTGCCAACTTCGTTGACATCCATCAGTACTAAACAGATGTCGGCCTGCTCGATGGCGGCTAATGAACGGATGACGCTAAAGTGCTCAATCCCATGGCCGATTTTACCGCTGCGGCGAATACCGGCGGTGTCTAACAACTCAATTTCTCTACCCTTAAACTTAATAATACTGCGGTTGATATCGCGGGTGGTACCGGCGCGGTCGGCTACAATTGCCTGCTGCTTTTTAGCTAAGGTGTTAAACAATTGCGATTTACCAACGTTAGGGCGACCCAGGAGAGCGATTCGCAGACGGTCATCGGCCTCGTTAATAGTGGCGGCTGGAATAGCTTGGACAACTCGGTCGAGTAGTTCGTCGATACCAGTGTTTTGAGTGGCACTGGTCATAATAATTGGCTTGATACCTAAGCCCTGGAACTGAGTGGCCTTGGCGCGGTAGGCCTTGTCGGCTTTATTAACAATTAAGAAGACCGGTTTACCGGTTTTGAGGGCGAGTTTAGCAACTTTGCGGTCTTCGTCGTTAAGTTGGACGTTGGCTTCGATAACAACCCAGATAACATCGGCACTATCGGCCGCCTGAACGATTTGTTCTTGAATGGTAAATTCAAAATCATCATCCGGGCTCTTCATGCCGGCGGTATCGACTAACCAAAAGTCGCGTTCTTCGTGGCTGGCTTTGGCCATGATGCTGTCGCGTGTTGTGCCGGCTTCGTTTGCTACAATTGCTTCACGTCGTTTTAAGATTGCATTGAAAAGGCTCGATTTACCAACATTGGCTCGGCCGACAATTGCTACAATAGGAACTTTTTTTGCCATAGAGCTTTATTATAACAGAGGTAATGAGTATTGACAAGGTATAATAAAAGTGTTTATTATAACTGTTTTTACTGGACTGGTTGACTGTGCCCTTCAGTATCGTGGATAAGCAGATACTCGACGGGACCGAAACTAGAAGTTCCTACTATATTTTGTGATTGTAACATTCTAGATATTTATAAACCGTTGGTTGCCAACTTGCTTGAGCGAGTATGGTCCAAACTGAATGCGCTCCAGGGTTACGACATCGTAGCCGCCGGCTTCGAAGGTGCGGCGGATTTGGCGATTGCGACCTTCGTGCATGGTAACTTCCCACTCGGCTTTACTCCCCTTTAGTTCGAGTCGGCTTGGCCCATCAACTAGCGGCACACCTTCTTCGATGGCTTTTTGGTCGGCTGGGCGTAACTCTTTATTAAGATTCACCCGGTAGCGCTTCTCTTTTTGAAAGCCAGGATGCGCTAAGCGATGAGCAAAGTTACCGTCGTTGGTCATTAGGAGTACTCCAGAAGAGTCTTTGTCGAGTCGGCCAACTGGTTTGAGGTGGTGTAAGGCGGTCGGTAGAAGTTCGTAGATGGTTGGGCTTCCCTGGCCGTCACGGCTACAAACGTAGCCAACCGGTTTATTGAGGAGAATCGTTTGGGTGCTGGCCGGTAAATGGAGTTCACGGCCGTTGAGACAGACTTTGTCGGTCTCTTGGGCATTGGCTCCCAAGCTAGCTGGTTGCTCATTAATGGTGATACGGCCTTCGCTAATAGCTAAATCAGCTGCCCGCCGGCTTAGTCCGGTGGCCAGCGCAACATATTTATTGATGCGCATTATAGAGCGATATCGTTGGGTGAAGCAGTTGTAGCCGAACTACTGTCTGGTTCGCTGCTTGGGGCGATGATTGTGTTGGTAGTTGGAGTTGGTAAGGGCTCGACATTACTGGTTTTGGCCTCTTCTTTGGCTAGTAAGGCATTTAGGTCGACCGGCTGATTGATTGAGCTGTCAGTTGGAGTTAATACCAGTTTACGGTGTGATGGCGGCTCGGGTTTAGCCGGATCGTTGGCCTCTGGCGAAGGATTTGATAGCTGGTCTTGGGGATTGGTAGTTGTTGCTTCGGGTTCGGGCATGGCGGGTGGCTGAGTAGCTTCTGGAGCGGTATTTTCGGCTGGGGCGGCAGAAACTGGGATGCTAACCGGTTGAGGTGAACTGGTTGGTTGGTCGGATACGTCGCTGTTTGTAGTAAGCGTGGGGTTATTGGCGATGAAATCCTGGATTTGTTTTTCGACACCACTGGCTTCTTCGGTTTTAGTTTGGCTGAGTGTTGGGTCGACCGCCGGAGTGGTTGATGGCTCAGGTAGCGGTGGGGCGCTGGCCGTCGGCTCGACGAACGGAGCTGTTACTGCTGGTTCGGCTGGAGCATCGGTACTTACGGTGACTGGCTGCCCTGGTGTAGCCACAACCATTGG
>JBDSDR010000016.1:0-22068 GCA_039920385.1 Saccharimonadales bacterium (SeqCode) | reverse complement strand
TTTGTTTGTATATCGGTTTGCGCAAGCTTATCGATAACCCTCAGCAGTTAGTCGACTTTACCTATCCTTTCGTGCGTAATCTCCCCTGGATGAAAGAGGTCGCGGCCAACAACAGCTTATTTAACCCAACCCTTTTTGGCCTAGTCGATCTTAAACGAGCTGCTCTAATTAACGGCGTTTGGTACATACCGGCTCTATTGCTGGTGCTCGGAAGTGCAATTACTCAATACTTCCAAAGTAAGCAACTTATGCCAAGCCCCAAAGACAGTAAAGGCCTACGCCAAATTTTGCGAGATGCTTCATCTGGTAACCGGGCCGACTCTGGCGAAATGCAAGCCGCAACCGGCAAATTTACGACTTTAATGATACCGATTTTAATTTTCTTTGTGACACTGGGCATCGCCTCAGCTTTGTCACTTTATTGGTTCACAAGCGGTCTAATTGCCATCATCCAACAAGGTCGAGTGCTCAACAAGGACGAAGAGGAACTTGAAGCTATCGTCGATACACCAACCAAAAAAGTCGTGGAAGGCGAGATTGTAAAAAAGCCCAAAGCCGTTAAGTCGAAGACTAGCAAAAAAACTAAGCGAAAGAAGCGTTAGATGGAAGAGTCAATCCGTTACGCCAAAGATTATCTAGAAAATATCTTATCCTTTTTTGGGTTGAATGTAGAGGTCTACGCCACCAGCGATGGCGAAGTGATTGAGCTTCATGTGCCAACTAGTCATATGAACGGGTTTTTAATTGGACAACATGGCGACACCATGCGAGCCCTACAGTTTATGGTGATGAACGCCCTGAAGAATAATAACTATGAATTTACACGAGTGAACGTTGATGTCGCCGACTATAAAAAGAACCGCGCTGAGCGAGTTGCCAAAGAAGCCGAAGCCTGGGTTGCCGAAGTTAAAACTTCCGGTAAAGAGATGGTGTTAAAACCAATGAACGCGGCCGATCGGCGGACTGTTCACCAAGTAGCCAGTGAAGCCGGTCTTGCCACCGAATCGGTTGGTGAAGCCCGCGAACGACATATCGTGCTAAAACCCTCCAGCAATTCTTAACTCACTATGAACTTTAAGAAAAAGTTAATAACTGCTTCGTAGAATAGTAATTACCCAGTTAGTGGGAGCTTGCGGATCTGGTGTGCGTGGTAATTCTTGTAGTTTGTCTTCCCTTCGACGCCCGTCTAAAATTGGCCATCGTCACACCAGCCCAAGCAATTATTGATCAAGTGCCTTTTTGAACACCGCCAAGGTTTGCTTGGCCATTCTTTGCCAGCTATAGGTGCCAACAAGCTTCCTGCCGTTAGCTCTTAGCTTGTTAGCAAGCTTTGGGTCATCAAGCACTTGTTGGACTTTGGCGGCGATATGCTGGCTGCTAAAGGGGTTGAAGTAAATCGCGGCGTCTTTATAGACTTCTGGCAGGCAGGTGGCATTACTGGACGCCACGGGCAGGCCATATTGCATGGCCTCTAAGCCAGGCAGCCCAAAACCTTCACTAAGCGATGGGAATACGTAAACCGCGGCGTTTTCGTACAGCCATCGGAGTTGCCCGTCGCTTATAAAGCCAGTAAATAAAATACCCTTGCCAACCTTTTGGCGAGCGTATTCACGCAGTTTTTGGTATTCACGGTCGGTCTTACCAGCTAAAACTAATACTAAATCCGGGTTATTCTTACGGAGAATAGCGTAACTATCAATTAAACGATTAAGGTTTTTATGGGCTCCGGGTCGCCCAACATACAGCAAGAAAGGCTTTTTCTGTAGAGCGGTAACTGGCACAACGGGATCGGTTATTTTATCAGCCGATGGGTAAGCGACAGTAATCTTATCGGTACTTACACGGCAGTATTCGGCAATATCATGGCGCACAAAGTCACTAATGGTAATCAATTGGGCTGATTTTTTGGCGACCCGCTTGTTAACCCATTTGTATACCTCACGTTTTAGCGTAAAAACAAACCAGTTTTTGGTATGAGTGCGAAAACGAATAGTGGTTAGGTCGAGCATAGCAGTGACCACCCGACCTTTATACCAAACCGGTTGTTGGACCATCGGGAAGAAAACTAAGTCGGCTTTAAGTTGGTTAATTTGTTTCTTGAAGCCAAGTTGCTCAGCAAAGGTAAACTCTTTAAAAGAAGCCTCCACAATTCGGTACGACGGGGCTATTTGCTTTAAAAAATCTTTACGGTGGTGTTTGGCTAGCAGAATAATCTCGTAAGATGGTTTTAGCTTATGAATTTGTTCAACTAACTTATCTAGGTAGCGACCAGTGCTGGTACCTGACTCACGGCAATCAATTACAATTCGTTTCATAATGCTCTATACTATAGCGCACATCGGTATAAGTTATAATGTACAGACAATACGTAATTTAGAAGGGACAAAACTCGAGTATGGCTAAACGAGCACTTATCACAGGAATTGCCGGACAAGATGGCGGCCATTTAGCGAAGCTACTGCACGAAAAAGGCTATGAAGTTTACGGTGTAATCCGTGGCCAGCTTGAGTCCAGTCATCCCCGCTACCAGCAGACTAAAGAAGAAATGCCCTACGTCAACTTAGTGTTGGCCGATCTACTCGATTTATCGGCACTAACCCGAGCCATGCAAGAAATTAAACCCGACGAGGTCTATAATCTGGCCGCTATTAGCCATGTGGGCTACTCATTTAAAGACCCGCTTATGACGGCGGATGTAACCGGTAAAGGGGTGCTAAATGTCCTGGAAGCAATCCGCTTAGCCGGACTCGAAAAAACCACTAGGTTTTACCAGGCATCGACATCAGAAATGTTTGGCGGCCTAGACTACAATCGCCCAGAAAAAGGTTATACCGAAGAGTCATCTTTCCACCCACGCAGCCCATATGGCGTAGCTAAGCTCTACGGTTTTTGGATTACTAAGAATTACCGTGAGAACTACAACATGTTTGCAGTCAGCGGTATTTTATTCAATCACGAGGGTGAGCGTCGCGGGCCAGAGTTTGTCACCAGAAAAGTTAGTCAAGCAGTCGCTAGGATTAAACTTGGCAAACAAGACCACATAGAACTCGGCAACATGGACGCCAAGCGTGATTGGGGCTATGCCGGCGATTACGTGGAGGGAATGTGGCGCATTCTGCAGCAAGACAAGCCCGATGACTACGTGTTGGCGACCGGTGAGACCCATTCTATCCGCGAGTTTTGCGAAGTTGCGTTTAAAGAAATTGGCATTGATTTAGCTTGGCGAGGCAAAGGTACTGAAGAGACTGGTTACGATACCAAAACCGATAAAACCTTAGTTAGTATTAACCCTGACTTCTTTAGGCCTTCCGAAGTAGACCTACTGTTAGGTGACCCAAGCCGAGCCGAGAAGGAATTAGGCTGGAAGCGGGCTGTTGATTTCCCCGGACTCGTTAAATTGATGGTTGAGCACGATCTCAAACTCGAAGCCTAATTTTTAAGAAGCCCGCCAACTGACAAAATCATTGATGGTCTGAGCCAGGCTAATCTCTGGTTTCCAACCGGTATCTTTAGTTATTAACTGAGCATTTCCATAGATACTTTGTGGGTCATTGGGTCGAAGACGGCTCGGGTCGACGGTGACTTTAATTGAGCCTAGACCCATACTCTCCATCAACAAATTAAGTAGTTCTCGTCCGTTATGAGGCTGGCCACTGCAAATGTTATAGATTGGTTGGGACAGTTGGTGTTTTGGTGCTGTCACAAGCAAACGGTAAGCTTTGACGACATCACGCACATCAGTGAAGTCCCGCTCTTTAGACAGGTCACCAACACTAATTTCGGTTTGGCCAGAAGCATGAGTTTGCTCTAGTTGGCGGGCTAGGTCGGGGACCAAAAAACCAGGTTTTTGGCCAGGCCCAATATGGTTAAATGGCCGAGCGATTATGCAGTCTAGACCGCTGGAACGGTACTCCAGGGCGCACTTTTCGATAGCTAATTTACTCTGTATATAAGGGTTAACGTTTTGGCCATTAGCGAGTTGGGCGTTTTCATCAAAAGGGGCTTTCTGTAAAGGATCGTAGACGGTTCCGGTGCTAACAATAATTAGGCGTATGTTGTTTAAACCAAGCTCCAGGATTTGCTTGGCTAGAGTATCGACGATACCAACGTTCACCTTTTGGTATAAATCAGCTTGGTTATATGACTCACCAACATTGGCTAAACCCGCCAAGTTAATAACACCGTCCATTTGATTTAGTGGTAACTTGGCAACATCTTCGGCCTTAGTAAGGTCGCAGGCGTAGTAAGAACCCAACTTGTTTTTTAGCTGGGTGTCTTTTAAGGGCGATGTACCGACACCGACAACTTCGTGGCCAGATTGTTGGAGCTCATGAGCTAAGTGTTGGCCAACAAAGCCGGCAACACCGGTAACCATTATTTTTGACATAGACTGACTATAACAGATATTGCTAATGGTGTTGAGTCGCCACCACTTAAAAGTTATAATAAGACCAACAATGAAACAACTCACTTCCCGCTTAGGGGCACGGTATCGTTATTCCACAATACTTCTAAAACAACTCGTAAAATCGGACTTTATTATTAGGTACCAAAACTCAGTTTTGGGTTATCTGTGGACCCTGCTGCGACCGCTATTCTTGTTTGTAATATTGTACCTAGTTTTTGTGAAGGTTCTCAAAACCGGTGGCGATATACCAAACTTTGGGGTCTACCTACTAATTGGGATTGTTTTCTGGAACTACTTTATGGAGGTAACCTCTGGCAGCGTTGGGGTAATCGTCTTTAAGGGCGACATAATGCGCAAAGTTAACTTCCCACGCTACGTCATAGTTCTGGCAGTATCGTTCGCAGCCTTAATCAATCTGTTATTTAACCTAGTAGTAGTGGCTGTCTTTATGTTGATTGCCAGGACCCACATTAGTTCGTCGGTGGTGTTATTCCCGGCCTTGATAGCTGAATTGTTTATATTCTCACTGGCCGTTGCCTTCTTGCTGAGCGCTCTATTTGTAAAATATCGGGATGTTGGTTTTATCTGGGACGTTGGTATGCAAGGGGCCTTCTTTGCAGTACCAATTATGTACGCCTTCTCTTTGGTTACTTCACGAAGCCAACTGGTCGGGAAGATACTAATCAGTAATCCGATGGCGCAAATTATGCAAGATGCCCGCTATATGCTGGTATCGACAAAGACCGAGACGGTCGGTAGCGTCTTCGGCACAGTTTGGGCTTGGTTGATTCCACTCACAATCGTAGCAGTCATCTGTATAACCTCGGCGATTTACTTTAAGCGGCGGTCACCATATTTCGCGGAGAATGTGTAATGAGCGAAGAAATTGCTATTAAGGTAGATAATGTTTCAAAGTCGTTTAAGCTCCCCCACGAAAAAGTTAACTCAGTAAAGAGTATTTTTGCCCACACTTTACGTTACGTGGCCAGCAAACGATCTTACGAAAAACAGCACGCTCTAAAAAATATTTCATTAGAAGTAAAAAAAGGCGAGTTCTTTGGGATTGTCGGCCGCAACGGTAGCGGCAAGAGTACTTTACTAAAGATGTTGGCCGGAATTTACCAGCCATCGGCGGGGAATATTAGAGTAGAAGGTAAGCTAGTACCATTTATTGAACTGGGTGTTGGTTTTAACCCTGAGCTAACTGGCAAACAAAACGTTTACTTAAACGGCGCCCTACTGGGTTTTAGTAAAAAAGAGATTGATGAACAGTACGAAGACATTGTTCAGTTTGCCGAACTACACAAGTTTATGGATCAAAAACTCAAAAACTATTCGTCTGGTATGCAAGTACGGTTGGCATTCTCGATGGCAGTTAGGGCCAAGGCTGATATATTACTCATCGATGAAGTCTTAGCTGTCGGCGATGCCGACTTTCAAAGGAAGTGCTTCGACTATTTTAAGCAGCTCAAGAAAGAACATACCACAGTGGTATTTGTTAGTCACAATATGGATGCTGTCAGTGAATATTGTGACCGAGCCATGTTGATTGAGAAGAACCAAGTGGTAAAGATAGGCGCCACAAACGAAGTCGCTGAGCAGTATTTAAAACTATTTGCTGATAACGAAACCAAAGCCCGCGCTCCAAGCGATGGCAAATCACGCTGGGGAGACGAAGCTGTCAAAGTTAGTTCGATCGACGTTTCATTAGACAGCAAAGAGATCAGTATTAAGCTTAATATTAAATCTAACCAAGCAATCGATAACCCACTACCAGGTTTTAGAATTCGTGATGCTAGCGGTAAATATGTAACTGGCACGAATACTAAAATAGAGAAGAAAGACCTCGGTGAAATTTCCAAAGGTATGGTGCGGCAGATCGAATGGAAGTTCCCGAACTTATTAAGTGATGGCGAGTATATGGTTGATGTGGCGGTGCTACGATCCGACAATATAACCGTTTGCGACTGGTGGGACGAAGCCGCCATATTTAGAGTTAACAAGAATCGTCATCTGCCTTACAGTCTTGACCCGGGCTTTACCACTACAGTTAAATAGTTACTTGTAACCAATTACGGCGTAATCACGGGCGCCAAAGAAACCGTCTTTGACGGCTTTAGGTAAGTCACTCCCCTTAGGTTGCTCAGCGGGGTGAAGCCGCTTAATCTCAACGTTAACAAAACCGCAAGCTTCGAGCGTAAACTGCAAAAGAGCTGGCGGTAATGGGTGAAGATGAGACGGATCCATGTAAAAGGTGTGACCACTAACGGTCAAGTTTTCCGGGTTTGGCGTTTCGAAAATAACAAACCCATCATTGGCTAGTACCCGGTGAGCCTCTTTGAAGATACGGTACAAAACTGGGAATGGTATATGCTCGGCAATGTGAAAACCAGAGATTACACCTAGTGAGCGACTATCGGCTGCCCCCAAAAAACTAAGCGCATCACCCTGCTGAGCCTTCAAGCCTTGTTGGCTTGCTCGGTTGACCATATCGAGATTGATATCAAGCCCGGTAGCATTTATTTTAGACTTGCCAAGCATTCTCAAAAACTCGCCCCGTCCACAACCAATATCAAGCACTGGGTTTTTGGTGAAGTTGACCTTACTATTTGCGAAGTAAGGCAAGTATACTTCTAGGCGTTTTTCAATTTCGGCTTCAGGGCCGCGAAAACGATCTTCAAAGCTGGCGTAAAAAACATCGAGAGCATGGTCGTCAGCAAATAGATCATCTTGGTTTGATTTGTTTTTCGAGGGAGAATCGTTCTTAGAGGAGCTGTACTTACCGATTACTAACAATTGTTTTTGAATATCATCTTGAACATTCTGGATAGCCCGGAATTGGGCGCTCAACTCTTTTGTATCGGAACTCAACTGTTCTATTGATGCAGCAAGCTCGGCTTGAGTTTTTGATAAAACAGCTTCTTGATTAATCTGATAGTCAGGCAGGCTATAAACGCGTTTAGCGACTTTGGCGACGCGCCCAACCAGCGGCGTCTTGGCGATGACTTTTTTGATTTGTTTCGACATTGGCTTAATTATAGCCTTTTATATAGCAAAAAGTAATCATCGTTGAAATTTGGATATTTCTGACCAAATCTGGCTAACGGAGTCTGCCCAATCGAACTTTTTAGCTTGGAGGTTACCTTGTTTACGTAAAGTCGCCTGCAGCTGATCATCTTCTAGTAAGGTGTTTAAGGTCTGGTAGATTTCGTAGCCACCTTCGGCTTTAGTGTACAAGGCGGCCTTGCCAGCAATCTCTGGTATGGATGAATTGTTATAGGTGATTACGGGGCAGCCAGCATCCATTGCTTCGAGGATTGGTAGCCCAAAACCTTCATAAGTAGTTGGGTAGATAAATACGGCGGCATGCTCAAGAATGTAGCGCTTTTCGGCTTCGGTAATACGGCCTAGCATATGAATATTATCCTTGTATGAACTTGTCGTAATAGCTTTTTTGGCAGCCGGGTTTAAGGACTTACTATTAGCCGAAAATTCGTTGCCACCAAGTAGCAAACCAATTGGTTTTTGGTAGGCATTATATAGGTTAAAAGCGTGGATTAATTCGTCGACCTGACGTCTTCGGTCGGTCGCTCCCACGTAGGCTATGTAAGGTGTCTTGGTAGAATCCACCAAATTTTTTATATCTTCCCGAATGGTATTATCTTGGGCTTCGCTACGGAAAGACGCAGCCGGATAAATTGTGGCGATGGAGGATTTTTTTATTCCGCCAACCTCAACTAAATCTTTAGTAGTATTTTCGGAGATGCTAATTATTCGGGCAGAACGCTTTAACAGCCTTAGGCCATTTTTGTACTTCTTGTCGTAAAACCAAGCATGTAGCATTAAGCGAACCCTCGAACGATAGCGAATTTGTCGGTAACCAAAGTACTTCTTCCACGACGGTAGGTAAATTTCTTTAAGTTTAAAAGGAATTAAATCGTAAGAAACAGTAATGACTTTACACCGCCTGGACCTTGGTGCACCAAGCAAGTAATCACACTGTAAAAATACATCCGGGCGGTGTCGCAGTACTTTAGAGAAATCAGGCACCAAGTTGCTGAAAGCGTAAGATAGCAGCTTAACGGGGTGCCGGCTGAAGCCCTTTTTCTTAACTACAACGTCGATGTAGTTGCGTCCTTCACCGATCCCAAAATCAGTTATTGGGTTAGAAGTGTTGTAGCGCAAGAAAATAAAAGTCGTATTTGCTTCGTTTGGAAGTTGTTGCAATAGATTTAGTATATAGGCGCCGATACCACGGTTTTGATGACCAATTTGCAGTGGTCTTAGGTCGAAAGCAATTTTCATTTGGCGGCTTCCTCGAGTGTCTTGAGTAGTTGGCGGGCGCTTTTGTCCCAATCAAAATTTAAGATTTGCTGACTACCGCGGTCGACGTATTTTTTAACGATTTTTTTATCATTTAAGAGTTTGGTTATGTTTTCACATAGTGCAGCATCATCGGCGGCATCAATCATGATGGCAGCATCACCAACCGCTTCTGGCAACGATGAATTATTGCTACTAATAACTGGGGTGTTGCAGGCCATGGCTTCAATCGGCGGGATACCAAAGCCCTCATATTTACTAACGTATACAAAGGCTGAGGCGCCACTATAAAGCGCTGGCAGGTCCTCGTCTTCGACATAACCAGTCGGCTGGATGATTTTTAGACCACGCATGCGCATGTCAATTATCATGTCGTGGATTTCGTTATCGAGCCAGCCCTTGGCGCCAATTAACAGCAGGCCATACTTTTCTTGGATGGCGGCCGGCAACTGATTATAGGCTCGGAGTAAGGTAACTAGGTTTTTGCGGGGCTCAATATTACCAACAAATAAGATGTAGTCACCAAAGACGCCGTTCTTAGCCTTGGTGTAACTTACGTCATAATCGGAGCGGGGGTAAAAAAGATGGCGGTCGACGGCGGGGTAAACGATATCAATATCCTTGGAAGGTATTGAGAATTCAGTTTCAATCTCGGCCTGACTATTTTTTGAAATCGTGACTATTTTTTTGGCTTTACTGGCCGACAACCTGACTTGCTCAATCAAAAATGCTTGGTTTCTTGGTTCGACAAACTCGGCGTGATGCACAAAAGACAGGTCGTAAATGATTGGTACGACCGGCGAAAACAGGGCTGGCCAGCAACTATAGTTAGGGAAGAGGTAAACCTTTTTGCCATATAACAAATCGATAGGGGGAAGGCGGTGACGCTTTTTTAGGCCATTGGCAACGTGGGGAGAAAACGGCATGCGCCTAACCTTGAAGTTTTCATAACCAAACCGGTTGAGGCGGTGCATATCATTTTTGGGCACACCAATTTCTACACTAATGTGTGAGTATTCATCAAGGTAAAGTAGCTTATCAACTGCCCGAAGCAGTTCGGCCGTATAATGACCAATTCCGCTGAAGTGCTTAATAACCAGAACTTCTCCATCTACAAACACATGGACGTTTTTCTTCTTGCTCATTGGGTACCCATTATAAAGGATAATAGCCCAGAAGTAACGGGGCTAAACTCTTGTCGCTTTTGACGGTTTAATAGCGAGGTGTTTAGTAAAGTCCGCGTACGAGTTTTGGTAAGTGAATTGTTGGCTATACTGGTGAGCATTAATGCGGAGTTGATCTAACTTAGCCGGATTATTAAGTAGGTTGTTAATAGCATCCGCCAAGGCTGCTGGCTTTGGTGCAGTTAATATACCAGTTTGGCCATTTTGGATGCTATCTCTTAGACCGTCGTTATCGTAGGCAATAGCTGGGGTGCCTTGGCCATTAGCCTCGGTAATAATTAATCCCCAACCTTCTTTTATGGAAGTCACCAAAATAATTGCTGACTTTTGCATCAAACTGGTTTTGCGCTCCTTACTAACCCGGCCCAGTATTTGGATAGCCTGGTTGTGACGGGATTTGCCGACATAGGTTTTGAGCCGTTCAGCATAGTTGTCACTGTCGTCACCGGCAATTACCAAGGAGAGCTGGTCATTGTTATCACGAGCCAGCTCAAAGGCTTTAACGGCCTCGAGAGTCTGCTTCATTGGCCGGATGGCACCAAGCACCAAAAGCTGCTGGCTGGCCGGCTTGTTTGGTAGTTTAGCGAGCGGCTGCAGTTCACTGCCGACCCGCACTACATGGATAGCATTAGGCTTAAAACCAAACCGTTGCAGGTCTTTTCTGGTGCTGTCTGATTCGGTTAGGACTGTTCGATAGAAGCGTGACAAAACCCAAAGATAGACAGGCTCAAGTAAGTAGCCAATTAGTGATATTGGGAAGGGCATTTGGTGGAACCAAACTTTTCGGGCTAGTTGGTAGGTATAGAGGACACTTCGCTTACGCGAGTAAAGTGCACAACCAAACGGTATGGTATTCATTTCATCGATAATCAGGTCGGGCCAGTCAGACAACTGCCGCCTAAATAGCCGCGCCGCTTTTGGGTAAACACTAAAACGGTTACCCGTACGGTATATCTCAACTCCATTAAGTGTTTGCTCCAAGCTAGATCCGGTGTAACGGGCGGTAATTAGCTTAACTTGATGACCATCTTTAACTAAGTGAGACATTAGCTGAGTTGATACCGCTTCGGCGCCGCCGGCTAGGGGGTGTTGGCTGTCTTTCCAAGAAAACCAAACTATCTTCATTTGGTTGATTTATCGGACACGATATACAACGGGCGATTCTGAGTTTCGTTATGGATACTTTCGATGTAAAGGGCTAACAACCACTGGCAGATAAGAACTAAACCAACCAAGAAGCTTAAGAATAGCGCCAATATGGCCGTGCCGGTAACATTGAGCTTAAGCGGATCGTTAATAATGTACTGTTCAAACAAAAGAAACAAGCCAAGCAAGAATGAGCCGACGGTAACGATAAAGCCCAATAGTCCGGTGAATTGAAGCGGCTTAGTTGTCTGCGACACGAAACCGTGCAAAGCCAAACGAATTAACTTGCTGTAACTGTATGCAGCGTCACCACTATGGCGGGCCGGCGCGTTGAAATCGATATAGGTTCGTTTAAAGCCGAGCCAGTCAATTAAACCACGAGTCATCCGGCTGTGTTCGGTTAGTTTATTAAACTCATCAATAACCTTACGGTCGATAATTCTAAAGTCGGTCGAACCGGGTACGGTTTTGGTGCCAGCCACCGAACCAAGCAAAGCATAAAAAAGCTTAGAGCCGTAGTGCTTAACAGCACCTTCTTTGGAGTTGGACTGCCGAATGCCAATAACAACTTCGAAGCCGGCTTCCCACTGACTAATAAATTTGGGGATTAACTTAACCGGGTGTTGACCGTCTACATCAATCATCATGGCAGCATCTCCTTTGCAGACACCTAGCCCAGCCGAAGTCGCTGCTTCTTTACCAAAGTTACGCGAGAATTGTAAGAACCGGACGCCGTCAGATTTGCCAGCTAGTTCTTTAATAATCTTAATCGATTGGTCGCTACTGCCATCGTCGACAAAAATAGCTTCAAAATCATACTTGGGCAGGTCATCGAACTGCTTTTTGAGTTCGTCATAAAACCAAACAATGTTTGATTCTTCGTTGTAGACGGGGATAACGACGCTGATGAGTTGTTTAGCCATAGTTTTAACTACCTCTTAACAGTAACTTTACAAGGTTTGAGCAAAAAATGGTATTCGTATTCAATTGTAGTAACTACAATATCTATTTACTCGGACGTCCTATATAATGCAGAAAATGATAAAGCTGATTAAATCGACTTTCTATCACGAGGAGGAGACAAAGAAGCAACTGGTGGCCTTTTTGAATGGGGCAGAGATGCTAAGCTTTGGCCCAGAGTGCTTAAAGTTCGAAGAAACTTTTGCTCAGTGGCAAGGCCGTAAGCACTGCATTTTTGTTAACAGCGGTAGCTCGGCTAACCTGGCTGTAGTTCAAGCCATGCTTAACTTGGGCAAGCTGAAAGTTGGTGATAAGGTGGGTGTATCAACCCTGACTTGGTCGACCAATGTCATGCCGCTTATGCAACTAGGGCTACACGTAATACCGATTGACGTTGAGCTCAATACCCTCAACGTTTCTAGCCGACAGCTCAAAAAAACCCTGCGTCGTCACGAGATAAAACTGCTGTTTATTACCAACTTACTTGGTTTTTGCGATGACATTGATGTGATCCGCGAAGTCTGCCAAGCCGAAAAAATTGTCTTACTAGAGGATAACTGCGAATCATTGGGGACAGTATTTCAGGGTGAAAAACTTGGTAACTTTGGGCTGGCTAGTACCTTCTCGTTTTATGTCGGGCATCATATGTCGACAATTGAAGGCGGCGCGATTTGTACTGACGACGACGAAGTTGCCGATATGCTGCGACTAGTTCGGGCCCACGGTTGGGACCGTAACTTAGCCGACAAGCAACAGCAAAAAATTCGTAGCCAGCATAAAGTGAACAGCAGTTTTTATTCGCGGTACACCTTTTACGACCTAGGCTACAACCTTCGGCCAACCGAAATAAACGGCTTCATTGGCAATACCCAAGTACCTTACCTAGATGAAATTGTTAATACTCGCCAAAAAACTTTTTTGCAGATTGCCAAAAAAATTTACAGCCAAGAAGATCGTTTTTACCCAGTTTACTACGATCACATTGACCTAGTTTCGAACTTCGCTTTTCCAGTCATCTGTAAAACTAAACAAATTCGTGATGATTTGGTTGCCAAGTGTGATGGTAAAATTGAACTACGACCAATCGTCGGCGGCGACATGACCAAACAGCCCTTCTTTAAAAAATACGACAAGCGAGAATACCTAAAGTCTTCTAACGCCGGATTAATTCACGAACAAGGGCTCTACTTTGGCAATAATCCCGACCTCACCGAGCAAGAAAAAGAAAAAATAATCGAACTTTTCAGTAAATAACACTTCATAGAGAGGCAGAATGAAAAAAGGAAAACTGAGTGGCAAAAGCCTACATGTGCTATATACAGGGCTGGTCTATAAAGACGTTATAACTGGTGGTGACCAGTTGTTTTTGGATATTGCTCCACGGCTTCCAAAAGATCTAAAGATAATTATCGTTGCACCTCAGTTTACCAAGAAGCATTGGGATAAAATTGATCAGCCCAACTTTGAGTATAGGTTTTTGAAACCCAATAGGTTTGATAATAAAGGTAACCCACTGCTTATTTTTATGTCTTACGTAGTTCGATCTTTCCAGGTATATAAAATATTAAAAAAAGATGACGTTCAAACTATCTACTCTAGCTCAGATATTGCATATGCAGATATATGGCCAGCATTTATTATTGCAAAAGCCAAAGGGGTTAAATGGCTCAGCAGAATCTACCATGTTTTATTACCTCCAAAAACGCGCCAAGGCAGCTTTTTGGTTAATGCCGTCGCCTTTAATCTCCAACGACTTAGCTTCTGGATGATGAAAAAAAGAAGTACCACAATATTTGCGCTGAACGATAAGCTATACGAGGAGGTTCTTGAACTAGGCTTCCCAAAAGAAAAGCTAGAGATTCTTGGCGCCGGGATTGATTATAAGAAGATCAGCAGCTACAAGCCTCGCAAGAAGTACCCATACGATATCGTTGTCTTGGGTAGGCTAACCCCAGTAAAGGGGATATTTGATGCTGTCAAAATTTGGCAAAAAGTCCATGAAGAGAAACCAAAGGCTAGGCTGGCGTGGATTGGTGGTGGATCCGAAGCCTACCAAACAAAGATAAAAGAACAGTTAGACCGGAAGGGGTTAACCAAGACATTTGATCTATTGGGCTTCATTGATAAGGAGGAAGTCTACGACATCCTAAACAGTGCCAAAATATTCTTGTGTCCAGACCACGAGAATGGCTGGGGATTGGCTGTTTGCGAGGCCATGTCTTGCGGATTACCAGTCGTCTCATATGACCTTGATATATTTGGCGCAGTTTACAAGAAGGGCTTTAGGAGCGTTAAACTTTACAATACCAACGCCTTTGCCAAGCAGGTGATTGAGCTACTAGATAAACCCGCGCTCAGGAAGAAAATTGGTCAAGATGCCGCAGATCAAGCCAGTCAGTTTGATCACCAGAAGGTCGTAAAAGAACTTGTAAAATATCTTAACTAAAGCTCGGAGTGTACGGGTTTTCTGAAAAGGCTTGATAGGGCGTAAATGCCCGCTCCAAGCATTGTAGAACCCCAAAGACTTGTGATCATGGTAAGTGGTGTGCTTGAGAAAAAAGGCGGTATAACTAAACAGCAGGCTAGTACTGAACCGGCTAACAGTGTGCTACCTGGCTTCTTTAAGATTAACAAGTAGAACGCATAAAGCGATACCGATACTAAGCTAATTTGGAATAGTGCCGCAACGATTAGTGTGGTGCCTTGATTGGCGAAGTTAGAGCCTAAGACAAAAGCCAGCGACCAGTCGCCTAGCAAATAGCCGCCAAGAACTACGCCTAGTGCCAGCAAGCTTATGAGCGTATAGGCAGTACGCAAAATTTGTCGATTGTTTGCCGGTTTAGAAAGACTGAATTCTGGCAAAAGCACCCAGATTAACAGGAATGCCACGTAGTATATACCATTACTTATAATACTGACACCACCGTAGACTCCGGCAACTTCCGGAGAAAAAAGAGCCTTCACTCTATTAATGTCATAGTTTTGTAAAAAGACCAGCCCAGCAACAACAAAGATAGCCTGCAGCATGTATTTCCAGTTAGATTTTATAAACTCTTTTCCTGGCGCGCTTAACGGGGAATAAATATTATTAAGTTTGGGGACGTGTTTACCGGGTAGGTAGTAAAGCAAGAAGAGGCCGGCCGTGGACCCCAAGATAAACCCTACTAGTCCGCCATTAACACCAGCAACAACCGCTAAAGCTACCCCTGCTAAAAACTTTAAGAGTGCTGTGCTCACGGAAAAGATGCCAACTCTAACCTGTTCTTTATGACCCTGTAGGTAACCGCTCCATATGTTTGCCGGTACAGCAACTAGCATAATTATGGCCAAGAAAAGAAAAGAGTAGATACTTTCAATTTTAAGTAGATTTTTTAGGAGTGGTGATAATATTATGGTAATAATCGAGAGCCCAGAGAATACCCACAGTAAAACCTTCTGCACTATCTGGGCTTTTTCGTTTGCTTCTGACTCGCCAAATTGTTTTACAAAAGCTATAGACAGCACAGAGAAAGCGAGCAAAACCCCCATTACTTGGTTAGAAATACTGATTACAGTCACATAGTCACCAAACTGACTTAGTGACAGTATGCGTGAAAGAATAGGGTAGAGCGCGTAGTTAATCACAGCGCCAGTCAGCGACAAGACGACAAAAAAGGTTGAGCGAGCATAAAAGCTTTGAATTCTCTTCATACGAGTATGCCCATAGTATAATAGATAGCATTCACTGACCAGCCGGAACACCTATAGTCTATAATGGCTACCAAGTATCCGAGCAAAACATAGTACTGGAGTATTTTACCGTGAAGCAAGATGCAGCAAAACGACCAAAACAAGTCTCGGCAATAATCCCTACATACAATGGTTCGTCCTGGCTGCCTAAGACTGTTCCAAAAGTCGAAGCCGCATTAAAGGCAGCAAATTTAGAGCAGGCGGAGATACTAATAATAGATGACGGCTCAACAGATGACACGGTGCAAGTTGCCCAGAATCTAAAAACTTCTTACCCATTGCGGGTCGTGTCACAGAAAAATAGCGGCAGATTCATGGCCAGAAAAAAGGGAGCGTTAGAGGCTAAGTACGACTTTACATTATTCGTGGACACCAGAGTTTTCATAAGCCCGGGCTCTCTTAAGTACGCTCTAGATAAGTATGACGGGACAAAAAATACGCAAGTCTGGAATAGTCATGTAGTATTGGATAAAACCGGTAATATCTACGCCCGCTTTTGGGACGCTATTGCATATGTTGCATGGAGAAAGTATTTTGCAAATCCAAGAGATATATCCTATGGGGTTGATGAATTTGACTTGTACCCAAAAGGGACCACCTGTTTTTTGATCCCAAGAAGAGTGCTTATCGATGCCAATAAGTGGTTTGAGAAAAATACCAAAGATATTAATAACTCAAATGACGACACTTTATTACTGCGGCGTATAGTCGAGGATTATAATATTAATGTCAGCCCAAGCTTTACTTGTCTGTATCATGCAAGAGGAAATCTAAAACAATATACGAAACATGTTTTTCATCGCGGCAAGGTATTTGTTGATGGTTTCTTAAGGAACGATGGGAATAGGTACTACAAACTTCTAATAGCCTTCTTATGTCTGTCGGTAGCCGTGCCTACACTGCTTATTATACGGCCCACGCTGCTACCATACTTACTGATTGCTGCTGCCATCGGCTGGATACTCGAGCTAGTTCTTATACTAATAATCAGAGTGCCTATAAAAGATGGGCTTAGCCTCTTCTTGCTCACGCCCATATTCTCGGTGTTCTATGGCGCAGGCATTTGGAAGGCAGTCCTTAATATATATGTACTAAAACGTGCAAGGTGAATTTTGCCCCCCAACCTGACACTGTTACAATTAAGGGACGTAAATGATAAGCAATAAAGGTAATAAATCTCTATCGGGCTTTAATGCTCAGGCTTTGAAGCGGTTTTTTTCTTCAAAGTATTTGCTTTACGTCCTGGTGGTCGTTAGTTACTTATCTCTTACGGTCATGTACATGGGGCCAAGCGTCTGGCACTGCAACGACACATTATATGGATTTGGTGATAATACGGCAGGACCAGTTTGGAAGTACGGACTAGAGCCGAAGCAATCTCCTTTGGGAGGCTACGAGAATGTAACCAATTACCCGGCAGGAGACAATTTGTACAGTCCATCGGTGTATAGCCTTGCCGGTCAAACGTACCTTATCTGGGGGGCCTCAAGAACGCTCGGGCCTGTTTGCGGTTATAACGTTGTTAATATGGTAGGGTTTGTTTCTAGTGCCTTAGTTATGTTTGGGTTTATATATGCCCTGACAAAAAACAAGTGGCTGGCCTGGCTTGCTGGTTTCGCAGTTTCTTTTAGTCCCTATTACCAGATGAAAGTTGGTGGTCACCCGGGCTATGGCTACCAGGCTTTGTTGATCGGAGCAGCTTGGCTATTCTTTAACTTGATTAAACATCAGAAGAAGAGGTACGCAGTATCGCTTGGTCTAGTTAGCGCCCTGTGTTTTTACTTTGACCCATACTTCTCTCTACTGCTGGTCGCTCTGTTAGCGCCACTATTATTGGGCTGGGCATCGGTAACCCTGTACAGACATAAGGCAGGCAGGCTTAGTAAAGAAGCTATCAAGAAACAGGCCAAGTCGCTAGTGCTAGCAGGCTTTGTAACTCTGGCTTTAATTTCTCCGTTGATTTTTGTAACCATTAAGAATAGCCAGCAGATATCCTCATCCGTAGCAGCGCTTAGGGGCAATGTGCTTTATGAGGCAAAAGCCTGCAGCAATTACCCTTACGAGTACGCGGCCCCATTTGTGCTGCACCCCGTATTTGAACGGGCTGTCGGCAAAGATGCATACATAAAGATAGTGGATAGTATCCACCAAGGCTTCACTTGTGGCATTGGTGAAGACACTGTCGGCATCAGTATTACCGCCATGTTTATTGTGTCGGGCGGATTTATCATATTTGCATGGGAATGGTTGAATAAGCGAAGGCTAAAACTACGCCTAGAGTTTGATAGCAGCGTAATCATAGTTGGGATGATCTTGGTGATTGTGTTCGGTGTAGCGTTAGCATTGCCTCCTCAAAAAGTTTTTGGCGTTGTCCCGACCCCAGCCTATCTGCTACTGAAGATTACTCCCACATGGAGAACCCTAACAAGGCTATATGTAGTAGTTAACTTCGCTGTTATTGTTTTGTTGGCGGTAGTGATTAACTTTTTTGCCACGCACTTCAAAAAAGACAAGCGAAGTAAAAAGATATTTATACTAATCCTCGGTCTTATATTCTTCTCAATTTTTGTTGAGTACTTGGCTTTCAAGCCATTCACCGGCAACAAACTATCTACATTTAGTTATAAGAAGGACGTCCCTTCTGCCTACACTTGGCTTAGCCAGCAGGATGATATTAAGACAATCGCTGAATATCCTTTAGAAAGAGCCGGCGGAGAATCTAACGCAATGGCTTACTATATGTCGATGCAGCCGGTTCACAAGAAGAAGCTTTTTAACGGCAGCATACCAACCGCTTACGAGGAAGACCTCAAGGCTTCATTAAAAGATATCTCCGACCCCCAAACACAAGCTGTTCTTCACTCCCTAGGTATAGATACCGTATCTATACATGGTGTTCCCGAAGACGAAGTATCTAAAATACCCGGGCTGAAAGTGATACACAGTACATCACAAGAGAAGTTTAACTTGCTTGCGTATACTCCCTTAGTGAAAAAAGATAACATGGTAATTGTAAAGTTGGTGAACCAGCCTACGGTAGATTCAATGCTGAAACTAGAAAGCGGTTTTGTTCGCAACACCAACATCATTAAATCATCAGTTGATTGGGAGTACGAATCGGTAAATAATAGTCAATTCAAAGTCTCTCCATTGCCGGGCAAAGCTTATGATATGGTTAACAACCAGAAGGCTAGTCAACAGTGCTTCTCTGTTAAGATTGCCGGTGTTGGTGGCGAAAGCTCAAAGCTTATATTAGTCGTAGATGGAAAAGAACAGACGGGGATCCCTCTTAGCACCGATTATCAACGAATCAGTATCAAGGCTAAGGGTAGTATTGTCTTAAGGAATGAAGCTGGTTTTAATATGAGAATTAAAGATTTGGGTTGCAGTAATCGTGATTAATAATGAAAGCATCTCACAGAGCCCTAGCAACATTACTCGATAACACGTAGATCAGTTATAAACATTCGGGTTAGCCTATCGTATTTCTGGTTAGCAATAATAATCGGTTTAGCGGGGTCTACGGTTAAAATAATATCCTGAGTTTGTTCGTTAATCGTACCTGACCAAATGCTATCCCCTCCTTGAGTGATGTTAGCTGCGTAAGCGGCATCGGCATTAATTTTGAAGGCTACATCTACTGGCCCTGAGGAGTTTTCTTTTTGCCCAACCTTAATAACCGATAACACCGTGTCGTCTCCAACTGCATAGGTGGCTGTTCCTTCTGGGTTGATAGAAACTTGAAAGTATTGCAGCCTGGGGATTGTAAGTGCATGCTTAGCAACCTTACCAGGGAGTATTAAAAATGAATCAACCCAGTGTTCGTCCCCTGTATATGAGAATACTTTTTTCAGGTTTACATTAGAGCCGGCTACTTTTCGGATGTCTGGTTTATGGTTGAGTGGATCTTGTGGACGGATGTTAACCAGGCCTATTCCTAAAGCTCGAAGAACCGGGATTGTCTGGGGGTCATTTATGCCCGCCAAACTTCTTCTAAGCCCAGATTGAGGGCTGTTTGGTAGAAAGGTGTTAAGTAACGGCTTGTTACTAATCTCCTGAAAAGTGTAATAGTCTGAAAGGTATTTACCTTGGGGAGGCTCGTCGAGAGGGTACTCAGCGATAGCCTTTATGGCACTATTGTTATTTAGCCAACCGTAAACAGGGGGAGCTTTTGTATAGTTAAAAGAAGGGGTGAATGAAGCAGGGTAAGACCAAAGTTCTATAATAAGTATGCCAAATGAAGCAGCTATAATAATAGCCTTTTTTGTGGGGTATAACTTCAGTAGTTTCGATAATCCAAGCCCTGCTAGCCCAGCCAAACCGATTGATGCAACAGCGTAAAGCCGGCCGAAAACTCGCCACGTAGGGGTAAGCTTGATAATTAAATCAGACGGGTTATGGATAACTAGGCCTCCAATTACAGCGGTTGGCTTCAAGCTAAACCAGATAGATAGAAATGACAATATAAGAAGTGTAGTCCCAAAGAATAATTGTGTTTGTAATAAAGTGTTACTTTTGGGACTAATGTTTTTCCGATCACGCCAAATAAACCAGACACCGAGCAGGGCGAGTAGCAGCACGGAATAGCCTAGGAATATAAGCCCGGAGGGCTTAACGTAAGCGATTAAATCTGCAGAGTAGGTTTGTGCATCAAATACTATGTCGCCACGGGCGTTGCCTAAATAAGAGCTAATCTGCTCCGCATACCTTGTCTTGACCCAAAGTAGGGGTGCCAGGGATACCATAGTCATAAGAGACACCAATATCATGGGCACGAGTCTGCGCTTTACTTGAGCCAGTTCCTTTTTGGCTACGATTAGCCCGTAAACCAGCAAAGCCAGCCAAAATGAGAGGAGTGTTACTAGGCCAAATAGAATGAAGTACCCGTCAGTATAAAAACTTAAGCCAAAAAGTCCGGCCAGAAGTAGGGAGTTTTTCCAGGTTGGGGAAACCCAGAATACGAAGAATTGCCACACTATCAGGATAAGGACAGCGTTTAGTAGCCCTGCGATTTGGCCATGGCTAGCGAATGCGTGGTAAGGGGTAAAAGTTACAGCATAAGCTGAAAAGATGCTAGCAACCGTATTTCTTGTTACCCATCTCATGAATAGGTACATGGACATTGCGCTGCTCATGTAACCAATTAAGACCAACAGATTCCACGCAGTTACTATATTGAATAAGCGGGATAGAACCAGGTGTGTTGTCGCGGGTATTGCTGCAGACAATGCAAGAGGTAGTTGCAGACTTTCGCCTGATGGATAGTTTGTCATTACAGAATGCCCCAGTATTGGGCTGTTTGGCTGGACCCAACTAGAGTACATAATGCCGGCAGTATGGTCGCCAGTGTTTCCTAGGACAACGGAACTTGGGTGTAGAGCCGAAGGCCCCATATGCAAGAAGCTTATACCCAAAAAAAGTACAATAACGACGGCTATACGCAAATGATTTCTTTTTCTAGTGTCAGACAATAATTTCTTGCTGATTTTAGTTTTTGAAAACAACATTACATCATCAAAGCTAAAGGACTTTAAAGTATCCGCGCGTAGTAGCTTAGCCCGGTATCGTTCATCCAAGTTGTACCCTCGACGACTAGCCCAAATCTCTCATTGTAGGTTCCAGGGATATTCGGAACAGTCAACCAGAACTCGAAGGTTCCTGTGCCTCCAGGCGCTACAGCAGATTCGATTAATTGACCGGCTCTGCTTGGGCCAAGCCAGTTACTGCCAGGGGCAAAAATGCTTGTACGTTCGATCGGACTCAATGTCCCAACGCGGATAGGGTTAGCCCCAGTATTGGACCAGGTCTGGTTGCCAGTATTTTTGGCTGTGAAGCCAACGTAAATCTTGTCACCTGCTCTCAGGTTTGCCATGTCCCTAGGAACTGTCTTGGATGCATCAGTGTAAACGTATTGGTTGGTTATTTGCCATGTGTAAACCTTAGGCACTACCCCGAAGAAGTAGCTTAGCCCTGTATTATTCATCCAGGTTACACCTTCGACGACTAGCCCAAATCTCTCATTATGTACTCCCGGCGAATTCGGGACTGTTACCCAGAAACCAAACGTACCATTTTGGCCAGGGGCTACGCTCGATTGGAGTAACGTTCCGGCTCTACTTGGGCCAATCCAGTTACTACCAGGTGCAAAAAGACTAGTACGTTCAATTGGGTTAAATGTCCCAACGCGGATAGGGTTTGCCCCAGTATTGGACCAGGTCTGGTTGCCAGTATTTTTGGCTGTGAATGTTAGGTAGACGCGGTCGCCAGGCAGGATACCATTTGTACCCTTTTGGGTAGTCATGGTCGCGTCTGTAAAGG
>JBDSDR010000015.1:0-14559 GCA_039920385.1 Saccharimonadales bacterium (SeqCode) | reverse complement strand
CCATTGGTTCTTAAGAACTTTACTTGGTTGGCAATAAACGCCCCATTCACAATTAAGCCTTGATCGCAGGTAGCCTTGAGTTGGCTGGCGGCGATATAGCTGGTACTGTTGGCGCAAGTATAGATTGTTCCTTTGGTGCCGTCCGCCTTGGGCTGAGCAATGTAAACACCGCTCAGGCTAGTAACACTAGAGTCGATATATATGTCGCCCTTGGCAATAATATAGACCGATGGGATACCGCTGGCCGAACCATAAGGGACATAATTGACGTTATCGTGGATATAAACGTCGCCGTCAACGACAATGGCATGTTTATCGCTAATTGTGCCACCATTGATGGTCAGTTTGCCACTGACAGGCTTATAGTAACCGGCCGCTGTGCTAGAAATTGTCACTGGGTTTGCGGCCGATGCCGCCCCACCGATGTTTTTAGAAACCACGTCGTAGTAATCGGTTATACATCTATACTGGCCACCCTTGCCACCGTCGGCGACAACCCGTTTAGGGTCGAGGATTTGCCCAGATGTATCCCAATTGCCAGCTAGATCGATAGTTGGATCGCCGTAGTTGCCAAATGTTAGGCCATTAACCGGACCTTCGGCCTTAGCCGACTGACGCGGGCTATGGTTGCCCCCCGAATAGAAGCCCTCTATCTGACCCAATGCAAAAGCACCTAGTTGAGTACTAGCGCCCTTCCAGTTTTCTATGGTTGGCGGCGAACCGGCTGTCAAAACCTGTTGGTCGAATGTCAAGATGGCAGCTCGGTTATTTGGCAAAGTAGCAATATCGCATGACCCAAACTGGCCACCAGCGGCAATATCATTGCCAAACACCTTTAAGTAAGGCTTGGGCTGAACACAGTCAAAAAACGGCGTCCCCCAGGCGATCGCGAAACCAGTTAGCGGAAAGCTAGACCGGACTTTGACGGTTAATGTATTAAGGCCCGGCTTGAATGCTCCGCTTGTAGCTGGTGTCGTGACAGGGGAGCCCCCACTAAATGAAGAAGGAATAATTGTCCGTTGGTTGGGCGTCCCCTCATTCACAAGCATCTCGAAAGCATCATCGGCCGCCCAAGACAAATTAAACTGGACTGAATTTGTGGCCACACAGGTACCTACATTAAAACCACCGACTAACTGATATTTCCAGGTTGGCCAACTATTTGGGTCGCTTGGAGTAGAAATATCCAAACAAACACCTGGTACAGTGTCATGGTATGAGTTAGGGCGCGCGCCAATCCAACGGGAGTTATTCAGAGCAAAAGCATTGATTGTACCCCGCCACCACACCCAGTCCCCTGGTACTGCGGGTGGCCAATAAGGTGGCTCGATGGTAGTAGCTTGCCGAGCCGTACCATCTTGGCAATGGGGTGATCCGCTTGCAGGGTTGTCGATGCCGGTTAGGCGCCAATGCGGATCACGAACTTCGTTAACGTTATATGGATTATCATAATCTGCGGTCGCCGGCGGATAAGGTATGTCGGAGTTAGAGCAGTCTAAGCCACCGGCTTTTAAAACTCGGGGCGGCAAAGGCAAAAGCTGAGAAGTTTTTTGAGCTCCACAGGGGTTTGTGCGGGTTACAACGCTGTTATCTAAACCAGTATTCCAAAGTCCGGTAATTTTGGGGTGGTTAGTATCGATCGGTTCGTTAATGGCATGGGCCTTAGGAGCCCTAAAACCAACCCCTAAAAGTGTCGTTAAAAACAGACCAACAAAAACAATCGTTATGATCCCCGGTTGGCTGGTTAGTTTGGCAAATACGCCACTACTTCTTTGCGACATCTTAAGTGAATTGTAGCTTATGCTTATGCTTTTTTCAATTTTCGGCGGTCTTGCCCACAAAGCAACGGATCTTGCCGCAGCGTCGACATTTTATTTCTATTTGGCCGATAAAGGCCGGGCTTTTAAATAGTAGTTTCCCGCACTGGCAACGATACTCTAAAAATGGTGGTGTTGGGTTGTTCATACCCTATTTGTAAAACTAGGAAATTAATTCTTTCTTAAATCTAAAGTAAATCTGTCTTTTTTATACAAAAATTAAGAACTATTTAAGAATTATAGTATTAAATACTGCTAGATGAGCAAGGTACTAGTCGTTGAAGACAATAAATCTCTAGCCAAAAGTTTAAAAGACTGGCTCAGTAAACACTACGAGGTAATGCTGGTCGGCAGTGGCGGCCCAGCCATCATCGAAGCCACCCAAAACCAGTACGGTGTCATTGTGCTCGACTTAGGCTTGCCAGACATGACCGGCCAGGATGTTTGCCAAACCATCCGCGATAGAGGCATAAAAACACCGATTCTCATCTTAACCGCTACCGACAAAGTTAGTAGCCGGGTCAGCTTGCTAGACAGCGGCGCTGACGATTACCTGCTAAAGCCCTTTTATGTTGGCGAGCTACAGGCCCGCTTAAGAGCCCTCCTACGCCGCGATGGCGCCGCCGTAGCCGCCCATTCACTAAAGGTTGGCGATCTGACACTAGATATTAGCCGGCGTCAGGTAAAACGAGGCGGCCAAATCATTGAGCTCCGCCGCAAAGAATTCGATATCCTCGAGTACTTAATGCGCAACCATGGCACGGTGGTAACGCGGACCATGATTATTAACAATAGCTGGGAGGCCGGTGCCGATCGCTGGAACAATACTGTCGATGTCCACATCAAGTACATCCGCGACAAAATCGACCGCCCCTTCAAGCATAAACTTCTCAAAACCGCCTACGGGGTTGGCTACATGATCGATGATGCCTAGGACCATCGGCCATTAGCCCGCAACTTTAACCACAGAAAGGAGTCAACATGAACGACGTAATCACCAGCATCCTCAGCGATGCCGATGCCCGCGACACCAGCACAGTCGAAGCGGCAATTTTGCAGCAAGCTGTCGCCAGCCCTTGGGTTAACTAGCCCGAGTTAACGCCGGCTACACATTTATTGCGCATATATTTGTAGTCGGCAAGTTTGGATATAATTAATAGATATGATTAGAAAAATATATACCCTGCTAATTGAGCCTAGGGCCGCCAATAGGAATATTCGCAATCGTGAGCTAGTTTTAAACTACGTTTTACTTGGCATAGTCACCTTATCTTCATTAGAATTAATTACTTCGTTGCTAGTTTTTTTCGTTTTGCAGCAACATTACCTTTTAGCACGTCTAATTATTCTCGCTTCTATCACTGGATTCTTTGTAATACTCTACTGGCTTGCAAGAAGCCTCGGGCAACAAAGATTCATATCTTTCTTTTTAGTTGGCGTACTACTTCTATTATCTGTCACGGTGGCGGCAGAGTGGGGTACTGTCACACCAACCGCCGTGCTCCTCTTTGGTCTTATCATTACGCTTGCGGGTATTTTGTTGAGCGCTCGTTACGCTTTATATGCTGCAATTTTCTCCAGCTTAGCTTTGGTAATTCTTGAGCAATTGAAAGATTCTGGCATTATTCGGCCGGACCAAACGTGGATGAGTCATCAATCTAGCATTAGCGATGTACTAGGCTTTTCGGTTATTTACGCCGTGATTGCTCTGGTTTCGTGGCTGTTTAACCGGCAGATGGAGCAGTCGCTGGAAAGGGCTCAAAAGTCCGAGGCAGCGCTCGAAAAGCAGAACGAATCGCTCGAACAAAAAGTTAAAGACAGGACACATCAGCTAGAAGCCGCTCAGCTAGAAAAGCTACAACAGATTTATCGGTTTGCCGAGCTTGGCAGAATCAGCAGCGCCCTGTTTCACGACTTAGCTAATCACCTTACTAGCGTTTCTCTCAATATCGAAGATCTGAATAGCCAACAACAATCGGGCATTATGAAGCGCGTTCAACATGATATTAGTTATATTGACGAGGTCGTACAGCGTGTCCGTTTACAGCTGCGCGGTCAGGGGTCAATAGAACGTTTTAATGTTACCAAAGAAGTTCAAAAAGTTGCCGATATATTGAACTACAAAATAGTTCAATATGGCATCGAACTTAGTATTACCGCGCCCTCCCGGCCGATTATGCTTGAAACCGACTTAGTCCCCTTCCGACAAATAATTAGCAATCTTTTGAGCAACGCTATCGATTCCTATGAGGGCACTGCAAAACAACGAAGACCCAAAATCGTTATTGTGCTTGAACAGACCAAGGATAGCATTACTATCAATGTGACCGATTGGGGTATTGGAATTAGTAAAGCGGTCGGTAGCAAAATATTTGAACCCTTTTATAGCAGTAAAGCCGATGGCACTGGGATTGGTCTATTTATAGTTAAACAAATCGTCGAAACTGATTTGCAAGGCTCAATTACCTTGCTGAGTAACCCAGTCCAAGGCACTACTTTTAGCGTTAACCTACCAAAAAACAATGAGAATCTCAAAGCTTAATGCGACCATAGAAGCTGGCATTAATTTTATTACCGGCCAAGGTGAGGAAATTTTAGTTAGCGACTCTAGCCCAGCACAAGAACCTTGGCAACCAGACTATACTTATCAAACCTGTTTTGTGCCCAGCTTAATATTGCAATCACTCAGTCAGCTAAAAGCTCCTAAGCTAGAGCGGTTGCGCCAAGAACTTTTTGACTTTATTGTTCAGCAACAGTCTGATAAGTGGTCCTTCAACTATTGGGCTAGGCTTTCGCCAGAAGCTAAAACACTGCCCTACCCCGACGACTTAGACGACACATTCAGCGCACTAATTGGCCTGTTTATGCATGATCCGGAATATATCTACCAGGCCGGTTTGCCACAAATAGTTAGTTTATTGCTAGCAACCGAGACGGTCGCCGGCGGACCTTACCGTACTTGGCTGACAGCAAATGATGATCCGAAATGGCAAGATGTTGATTTGGCGACAAACGCCAATGTTGCCTGCTTTTTAAAACTGATCAATAGTCAGACCCCGCAACTCCAGGAATACATTGCCAATCAGATAAAAACCGGGCAACTAACTTCAGTTTACTACCCGTCCCCCTTCCCGATTATTTATTACTTAGCGCGGGTTTGCCCAGCCCAAAGCCAAAAGACTTTGCTGGTGTCGATTAAGTCACTCCGTCCCCGTAACGCCCTACAAAACGCCCTCAGTTTACAGGCTCTGTGTCTGTTGGCATCTAAGGACTCTTCGGTAAAATTGCTAGCCGATAAGCTTGGGCGGCTACAATCGCCCGACGGTAGTTGGCCAGCCGCCGCATTTTGTTTAGACCCAGCTCGCGGCGGCAAAAGCTACTACCACGGTAGTGCTAGCTTAACGACGGCGTTTGCCCTAGAAGCCCTCCAGACATACAAAAGACTCTCAGCAATAAATACCGAGGATACCAATAATACTGCTGACGCCGCGTTAAATAACATAACCCGGCTTGCCAAACACGATATCGCCAGCCTAGCACCGGCTATGAAACCGGTTGCACGTAGAATGCTGGCCAGCATGAACTTGCCCAAAATAGTTTTACTACCCCACCTCTTTGCCCGAGGCTTAAAAATTACACCGCAGACTAACCTAGATGCACCGCTTGGGCTGGCTAACCTGTACGGCTGGATGGCCTACACAATTTATGACGATTTTTTAGACGAAGAAGGTCAACTCCAGCAACTACCGCTTGCAAACTGGGCTATGCGCCAATCCCTAAACTACTTTAAGAAGGTTGATGACCAGCAGTTTTTGCAAACTACTATCCAGGCTTTTGACACAATTGACGCTGCCAATGCTTGGGAGATTAGTCATTGTCGCTGGCATGTTATTGACGGCATCTTGCAGGTTGGCAGACTGCCAAACTACCAAAAACGACAAAACTTAGCCGATCGATCAATTGGCCATTCACTAACCCCTCTAGCAATCCTAGCAAGTTGCGGGCAACCTTTAGATGAGCCATCTGTTAAAAGCATCCGGCAGGCTTTTAACCATTACCTTATCGCTCGTCAATTGGACGACGATGCTCATGACTGGCAAGCCGATGTATCCAAGGGCCATATCAGTTATGTTGTGGCGGCAATTCTGGCTGACATCGATTACTCTGTCGACATGCCAATTAAGCAATTGATACCAATTATGCGCCAACAGTTCTGGCACCATAGCCTAGTAAAAATTTGCGCAGATATGCAGATACATATAAAGCAGGGCCAAGCTGAACTACAAAATAACCCCTTACTAAAGAAGGATAACATTCTCCCCCAACTACTTGACGGCTTAGAGTCATCCGTTAAATTAACTCTAAACAAACAAAAGCAAGCCACTAACTTTTTGGCGCACTACCAAAAAGTCCGCTAAATTATTAACAACTCCTTAACTTCTGCCAGTATTTAGCCGCTGATTTGTATAATTGAACTATGTTACCCGCAACCTACCCACTAGTCGACCACGATATTCTAATGAGCGAAGACAGCGTCCAAGAGCAATATGTTTTGCGCGTTAAAGATTTGCCAGATAATCAAAAGCCCCGTGAAAAACTTTTACAAATTGGGCCACGCAACCTAAGCTTAGCCGAGCTAATTGCCGTTTTGTGGGGTGTTGGTACTAAGAAAGAAGAATTGCTCAGCATGGCGCAACGGCTCACCAAGGAATACGGCGAAAAAGCCTTAGTAACCGAATCTCAGCCGCAAAAATTGGCCGAAGCACTCGATATACCGCTAAATAAAGCCTGCCAGGTGGTGGCCGGGTTTGAACTTGGTCGTCGCTACTACGCCAACCACGCCGGCAAACCAGTTTTTGTGCGCAATGCCCAACAGGCCCATCAGTACCTGCGCGGCATGGGGTTTGGTAAAAAAGAGCAGCTCCGCGGCCTTTACCTTAATAGCCGCTACCAAGTTATTCATGACGAAGTAATCTCGGTAGGTACCCTAACATCTAACATCGTCCACCCTCGGGAGGTATTCCAGCCAGCTATCGAACACGGTGCCATCGCTATCATCATTGGCCATAATCACCCTTCGGGTAATATGGAGCCTACCAATGCCGATATAGTCGTTACCGAGCAGTTGCTTCAAGCTGGTAAGTTACTTGGCATAGATATACTCGACCACTTGGTTCTAACCGATAATAAATATATTAGCGTAATGGAGTGCATGCGACATGACTTACAGTCTGAAGAATCATGATTCAATATTGATTAACTGGCCAGCGCCGGTGCGCTGTATGCACGACCTAAATAGCAAACCAGAACTCGCTGCCCAAATTGCATCCGACGATTACTTTGCCCTATTGGCAACCCAGCTCGACAATATTAGCCAATCGCTAAAAGAAAAACACCACTCTGACTACCTTATTTTAGAAAGCTCAATTGATGACTTACTGTATTTACACAAATACTACGCTATTCATAAGAAATAGCTTTTTAGCATAAGCCTATGGTCTTGTGCTAATCTGGATATTAGTAACATAGGTCCCCATGCGCAGACTAATACACAGACTCATCTTAAAGTTCTTGCTACTTTGCCAAAGAGCTAGCCACCGGCTAGAGGCCTTGCTGATAGCAGCTTTAAGAAAGCTCGGGTTCCATGTAAAACGCATCACTCCAACCTACATTTTGGCGGCCGGCTTAACCAGCCTGATCCTCTTCTTAACGATTTACTCGATTTCTTTCCTGTGGCCCCGTACAGTCAACTTTTCTTACAGCCAAAATAATTGTTTCACCAACCCTTTAGTCTTGCCCCGTCTTACTTCTAAAAGAACCAGCCCGAGCTACAAGGCGGCCCCGATTAAAAGCTTCTCTATTAAGGGCTACCCGATCTATTCACGCACTACCTGCGTAATCCCCACTGAGCTGCCAAAAGAAAATGCTAGCGAAGTTATCAGCTTTGGTAGGAGTATTTTTGTAAAGAAAATTCGGATAGAATCTGGCTCCTTCCCAACTCTAGCCAGTCAAAAAATGTTTGATAAGCCTATCCCAACCCAAGATACACTGAACGTCCCTCTCAATGTTGCTGACCGAGTTTTTGACTACCAACTGCAGGCCAATAACAAAACTACAGACTGCCCTAAACAAAATCAAACGGTCACTTGCGATGTAGCCCAGCTTGGATTGGCTCAAACCACAAAATATGATTTTAGGTTAACTAGAACTTTCCACAAACAACCAGCTGGAACGATTTTTGAGCGGAGTCTGACTACAGTAGAAAGCGTACATGTTACTGGCTCGAGTGTTGCCAACGATCAAACTGTCTATGACACCCCTAGTGAGTTCACAATTAGCCTAAACCGACCTGTAAAATCTATGAAAGGTGAAAAATTGTACCTAGTCAGTGGCGACAAACGCGATGTCGTACCAGCCACGATTACACTCGATAAACAAACGATTACTGTTAAACCCTCCCAGCCTCTGGCTCGAAGCGCAACTTTCGAATTTGTGGTTGATCAGATCACGGCTGAAGATGGTGGCTTCCTGGCAGCAACCTATTCTTTACCCTTCAAAACTTCGGGCGGCCCAAAGGTCAGCAGAGTTAGTATCGGTACTTACAAGGTCTCACCTGCTAGTAGTATCACGATTACGTTTGATGTGGGTGTGTCCGCTGCCCAAGCCTGGCAAAACTTTGTAAAACTCGAGGTGGGAGGTGGTGCGATAGCGGCCAGTGTTACAGCCCGAGGTAACACAATAACCATCACTCCCGAGGCTGCACTCCCCCGCTGCACTCCTTTAACATTAAAAGTCCTCGACGGACTGCAAAATAATTTTGGGGTGTCCGGTGGGTCAGCTTGGCAGTATAAGTCTAGAACCATCTGCCAATCAGTCTTTAGCATTGGTACATCGGTGCAGGGCCGAGCAATTACAGCGTATAGCTTTGGAAGTGGCCCAAGTAGAATGGTATTTGTCGGTGCCACTCATGGCGACGAAAAAAGCTCAGCTTACACACTCAACGGCTTAATTGAAGACCTCGAAGCCAGTGGCAATATCCCAGCCCACCGAACAGTAGTTATCATCCCGGTCGCCAACCCCGATGGCTTCGCCATGGGTCAGCGCACAAACGCCAATAATGTTGACCTTAACCGCAACTTCCCAACCAATAACTGGAAATCCAGTGTTGTTATGCCCGATAAATCAACCAACCCAACCGGCGGTGGCACTACCCCACTTTCTGAACCGGAGTCTCGCGCCGTCGCCAATTATGTGCAAGGGGCCCGCCTAGTGCTGACCTACCATGCGATTGCCGGCACCGTGATTCCGAATGACGCTGGCGACAGTGTGGCCCTAGCCCATTTGTACGATCAAAAATCTAACGTCTACTTCGCAAGTAACAGCCAGACTACTTCCATATTTGCCTATGATACAACCGGTTCATTGGAAGACTGGCTATACGATAAAGTCGGTACGCCTGCCCTATTAGTCGAATTATGGACTCGGAGCGGCAACGAGTTTGCCAAACATCAATCTGCCATGCGTACGATACTTGGGCTACAATAGGTTTTTATAACCACCTCTGTTAAAATACCCTCTATGAGTTTATCAATCGGTATCGTCGGCCTACCTAATGTTGGCAAGTCCACTCTATTTAATGCCTTAACTAATAACGAAGTGTTGGCGGCTAATTACCCATTTGCCACAATTGAGCCAAATACCGGTATCGTACCCATCCCCGACCCCCGACTCGAGAAACTAGCCAACCTATACCAAACCAAAAAAGTTGTGCCGGCAACTGTTACCTTTGTAGACATTGCCGGGCTAGTTGAGGGCGCTTCTGACGGCGAAGGCCTTGGCAATCAGTTCTTGGCTCACATTCGTAGCACTAATGCCATCTGCCAGGTCGTACGGGCTTTTACTGACGACAATGTTGTCCATGTCGATAATAAAGTTGACCCCTTGCACGATATTGAGATTATTAATGCCGAACTAATGTTGGCTGATTTGCAAACCATCGACAAGCGGTTGCCCAAACTCGATAAAGAAGCTCGGGCCAACCCTAAACTCAAGCCACAAGCTGACAGCTTACAAAAAGTTAAAGACTTGCTAGAGGCCGGTACACCACTAGCTGGGCAGGATATTGATCCGGAACATATTGCTGACCTGCACTTACTCAGTGCCAAGCCAGTTATTTACCTGTTCAACCTCGATGAAGCGGGGCTCTCCGATAGCACCAAACAGGCTGATCTAGCCAAACTAGTGGCCCCTTCGACCGCTCTGTTTGTTTGTGCCCAACTAGAAGCTGAGCTTAATGGCTTGGATGAAGCCGACCGTACCGAAATGCTAGAAAGTTATGGCCAAGCCGAAAGCGGCCTGAATAAGTTAATCCACGCCGCCTATGACACGCTTGGCTTGCAAAGCTACCTAACAGCTGGCGAACAAGAAGTCCGCGCCTGGACTATTGCCAAAGGTGCGACCGCCCCCCAAGCCGCTGGCGTGATTCACGGTGACTTTGAGCGCGGTTTTATTGCCGCCGAAGTAGTTGCTTGCAGCGACTTACTAGAAGCTGGCTCTTTGGCAGTTGCCAAATCCAACGGTAAAGTTCGTACCGAGGGTAAAGGCTACGTCATGCAAGCCGATGATGTAGTCGAATTCCGATTTAACGTCTAAGCACCCGGATTATTATGTGGGGCGCCGATTGACCCGAAACGGCCAATCCGCCGTCGCATCATAACTGGGGGGTGCATATAAGGATTGCGTCGAGCCGGCGTTGGCAGTAAGTCTTCTGAACCGGCCACTATCACTGCCTGGTTACCAATGACCGCCGCGTACGGCGTATCCGTCACCTCTGGCAACGCATTAGTGGCAGCTGGTTGAGGTTCACTTTGCGACGAATACATATGACGTACCTGCATAACTCTTTGCTGAATATAGTTAGTCACCTCTCGGAGCGGCTTAGGCTTAAATGTCGTAAAGGTCAGGTTCTTGGTTGGGGTGCAAACTTTGATTGTGCCGCTCATAAGCTGTGCACCAAAGTCGACTTCCGAAATCATGTCATAACGCATGTCTTCGATTGTTAGGTAAAATAGCTTTTTGTCGACTAACAATAACCTCTGGTCTGTGGCCACAAAAGTTGCAAAACCCCCCGAATAGCGACCATTCAAACAAGCCTGAATCTGCTCGCCGGACACCAATATATGTTGCAACTCGATTATCTCGGCGCGCCCCCAGAATTTGCTATTGGCACCGATGGCCTCAAGCTGCTTTTCAACCTCTTGTAATGTTACCATCGCGCACCTCCTTTGGTTACAGTCTAATAATATTTGTTTAGGCGCTCCACCACAGCTACTTTCGTCACAAACGGCCTGTGATAGATATCACAAGATTGTGGTTATCGGGACAATAGTTCATACTTACTTATATGTTGTCGACTAGCAAACAAAGACAAGAATTGGTTAGCGTGTTCCGGCGAGGGACAAAACTAACTTACAAAAAGGGCGAGTTTATAATTCACCCAGGGGAAGCGCCAGCCGGCGTTTTTTTTATAGATTCCGGACTAGTTAAAGCTTACGATATATCTAAGTATGGCGAGGAAAACCTGTTAATTATCCGAAAAACTCAAGAAATTTTCCCACTGATATGGGCATTCACCGGCCAGGAACGTGACATCATTTATCAAACTCTTGCCCAAACCGTTGTTTGGAGAATCAGCCGCCAAGATTACCTCAAAAACATTCAGCAAGACCCAAACATGATTATGCCGATGTTAGAAATGACTATCGAAATGTACCGCCTACACTCCGAGCACATCTTAAACCTTGAATACCGGACAGTGCGTGAACGTCTAATCTGCTTTTTACTCAATACCGCCGAACGGTTTGGTGAAAATGGCAAAAACGGTGTCATCCTGATTAATGTACCGCTTCGCCAGCAAGACATTGCCAGCTCAATCAACTCCAGCCGCGAAACCACCAGCCGCGAACTCGTTAGGTTGGAGCGACTTGGTTTAGTTTCGAGTCTTCACAGCTTTATTAGCTTGCTCGACCCAGACAAGCTCCGCGCTGCACTATAACTATTGCCACTTAAGAATAATGTCTTTAATAATGTGGATAATTTTGTCGTGTGGCGGCAAAGTGTTGTCGTCGTAATAGTGGTTAGTTTCAACGTAGTTCTCGACTACATCTAAACAAAAAATATCGTCAGCTAAGAGGTGCATCCGGTCTACCGCGCCAACGCTTGCTAATGGCGTGGCCACAATCAGTTTTTCAAGTTTGTAAGGCTTAAGGTAAGCCACTGCCGCATCGAGCGACAAGCCGGTGCTAAGACCATCCGAGACTACTATGACGTTATGGCCTCTGAGCAAATCCGGATCGATAATACCGCCACTCCCCAACAGACTGTTCATGCCATGCAATTTTTCGAGTTTTTGTTGTTCTATATAATTGCGATACTCCGATTCTAAGTCTTCTAGTTGGCCAGTTGAATACTTACCGTTATAAGTAAAGCCACCGCTTTGATCAATCGTCCCAACCGCAGCCGGTTCACCAGGCAAATTAATCTGCTCGGTTAAAAGCATCATCAAGACACAGTGTAGCTGGGTTGCTAAGTTGCTAGCAATCACCACTCCGCCGTCACTGAGGGCAACAACGGCACAGTTTTCGTAACGATATTTGGGAACAATTGCTTTGGCTAACAGCAAGCCCGCTTCGGTGCGGTTTTTGAAGTACATACCGCTAGTGTAGCATAATTTACAGAGGTCTTAGAACGTAAAAACGCTCACGGTTACCACGCGCACCAGCCACTGCACTATCGGCTTTATTTTCGATTCTAAATAATTTTTGTACCCATGTTTCGAAGTCCTTCAAGATCTGTCGGCGGATTGTATCATTTTTGATTACACCTTTGTGCTTATAGCTATCGCCAGCTTCGAATTGGGGCTTCACCATGATGATAAATTTTGCTGCCTTGCCTGTTAGTTTAAGAGCCGGCGGTAAAATTTCTCTAAGTGAGATGAAGGAGACATCAGCTACCACGATATCGATTTCGAGCGGCGATTTCTGGAATTTGCGAATATCGGTTTGCTCGAATAAATGGATTCGTTGGTCGCCCCGCAGACTGGGGTGCAACTGATTTGTACCCACTTCTACCGCCACCACCGCTTTGGCGCCATGATTGAGTACATATTGGGTAAATCCTCCGGTTGACGAACCAATATCTAGCACGGTTTTGTCGGTAAAATCGAGTTGAAATTCGTCGGCCACCGAAGCTAATTTGAGAGCTGCCCGTGAAACATACTGTTCTTGAGCTGTAACTGCGAGATCGTCGTGCTCACTAACCATTTCGCCGGCTTTGGTGATTTTTTTACCATTCACAGTGACTTCACCAAGCTTGATATAGCTAGAGGCCTGACTGCGTGATGCAACCAATCCCTGCTCTACCAATGCCTGGTCAAGCCGCGTTTTCATATTACTCCTTAACGCGTTCGCGGTAGGCGCCAGTTGCCGTATCGACGCTGATGAGATCACCAGTTTTAACAAAAGCTGGAACTTTAACGGTGATGCCAGTTTCTAAAGTAGCGTCTTTCATGACGTTGCTAGTGGTATCGCCCTTAACAACATCTTCGGCATAGGTAACTTTAAGAGGTACGTTTTTGGACAGTTCAACATTGATAACAATGCCATCAAACAATTGTGCCTGGACGGTGTCACCTTCCTTCATGTAGCCACCTTGATCGGCCATATCTTCGGCAGAAAGCTCGAATTGCTCGTAGCTTTCTTGATCCATGAAGTAGTAGCTTTTGTCGTCTTTGTAGAGGTACTGAACACTTTTATTGGTGACATCGGCTCGTTCAACAGCTTCGTTACCTTTAAAAGTCTTAGCTAGTACTTTGCCGTCAATTAGGCTCTTAATTTTGACGTTCACAATCGAACCACCGCGGCCCATTACCTTTTGGGAGTAATCGGTAACGCGATAAGGGACGCCTTCGTATTGGAAGACGGTGCCTTTTTTGAGGTCAGTTATTCCAAATGCCATAGTTAAACCGTTAGTTACTAGCGATAAATGGTAGTAGAGCTAGGTTGCGGGCGCGCTTGATAGCAACAGCGAGGTGACGCTGTTGGCTTTCGGTTAAACCGGTTTTCTTGCGGCTCTCAATTTGACCATAAATGTTTACGTAACGCTGCAAAGTCTTGAAGTCTTTGTAGTCGAAAAACGCCACGTCGGTGCGGTGTTTAAAAATCTTTGCCATCTTAAATTCTCCTTAAATTGTTCTTTAGAACGGGATGTCGTCTAAGTTAATCGGTTCGTCGCCAATATCTTCGATAACGACATCATCTTTTTTCTTAGCTGTTGGTTTACTAGCGGGAGCACTTGAGGCTGAAGCTGATGGTGCGGCTGGCGCATCGCCACCTTCACCACGTCCACCGAGGAAGGTCACATCTTGTGCGTTAACTTCTACCTTGGTGCGCTTCTTACCATCTTGTTCCCAAGAACTGCTTTGTAAGCGGCCACTGACGAGTACAGGACGGCCCTTGGTAACATATTGCGCTACGCGCTCACCTAACGGTCCCCAAGCGACGACATCGACGTAATCGGTCATCTCTTGCCATTCGCCACTACTGTCCTTGTAGCTGCGGTTAAGTGCCAAGCTAAAGCTACATACACTTTGGCCATTTGGCGTTTGGCGTAGCTCAGGGTCGCGGGTTAAGTTACCCATTAATGTGACTTGGTTAAAGCTCCGTGCCATATAGTTACTCCTCTT
>JBDSDR010000014.1:0-7266 GCA_039920385.1 Saccharimonadales bacterium (SeqCode) | reverse complement strand
TGCGATTACCAAAACAATCATGACTTCGATAATAGTGAAGCCTTCTTGTTTTTTCTTTAGATTTTGTAACATGCCCGTGATCCCCCTGTAGGTATTTTTTAATGCTTATGTTTACGAATATAACGCTAAACTCTACTAAATGCAAGCCTAGAGGCCCGACTTTTCCACTGTTTTAGACCTCAATTTTACCAACTAAGCTATAGATTGGCAGCAGTACAGCGGCGACCACAATTAGGGCCACTACACCCATTAAAATCATCAGAACTGGCTCAATAATGGTAGAGATAGCCCGAATTTGATTATCAACCTCTTTTTCGTAATAGTCGGCCGCCTTACCAAGCATCTGCTCCATCGAGCCGGACTCTTCACCAATGTGGAGCATATCGCCAACTAAAGGCAAGAAGTTAGGATCATTTTTGAGTGACTCTGATAAGGCTTTACCGCCCTTTACTTTGTCGGCAGCTTTTTGAATAGACTCCATCACATGGACGTTATTGATTGCCTTACCGGTGATATCCAGCATTTGGATGAGCGGGACGCCGCTGGCGATTAAGGTGGCGCCAATTCGCGAAAAACGAGCCATATAGAGTTTCATAAACAGCTGCCCGAGCGGTGGTGTGCGCATTTTGAGCTTGTCGACAATCCGTCGCCCCCCGATTGATTTGGTCCATTTTGAACCAAAGAAGACCAGCCCGCCAACAATCAAAAGCTCGATCCACCAAAACTTGGTAGTAAAGTTAGCGATACTTACTAGAAATCGGGTAATAAATGGCAGTTCGGCGCCTGGAATACTTTCGTAGACGACCTGTACCGATGGCACTACCTTTACAACCATGAAGATAATTACTCCAACCATCACCAAGAGGACAATAACTGGGTAAATCATGGCACCGCGGACTTTGCTGATGATGTCGGCATCTTTTTCGCTTTGGTCAGCCAAACGAGCCAAAGACGCGTCAAGCGTACCAGACACCTCACCGGCCGCTACTAAGTTTACGAAAATTGCATTAAAGGTATTCGGAAATTTGGCAAGAGCATTAGAAAAGTTAGTCCCCGACTCGACATCACTAATGACCTGATTAATAACGATTTGTAAGTTCTTATTTTGGGTTTGGCTAACGACGTTGCGCAAGCTCTGAACTAATGGCAAGCCAGCATTAATAAGCGTCGAAAGCTGACGGGCGAACAAGACTTTATCTTTGGACTTAATTCGCTTGGTATATTTGGTAATAAAATTACCGTTGTTACTGGCCTTGGGCTTTAGCTCAATTGGCGACAGGCCTTGTTTTTGCAACAAGCTAACCGCCGCCTGCTGGCTGTCAGCCTCGACGGTCGATTTTACCTTTTGGCCACTGGCCGGATCACGGGCCGTGTATTCGTAGGTCAACATTGTTGTTTAGCCCCTCATCATCCTATCGAGTTCGTCGATATCGACGGCGTAATTACGTGCTTCATCGTAGGTAATAGTCCCCTTTTGAACATGGCTAACCAAGGTGCGGTCCATCGATTGCATACCGAATTCGGCACCAGTTTGGATGACGGCTTCAAGTTGGTGACTTTTACCTTCGCGAATAATATTGCGGACAGCTGGTGTGGCAATTAAAATTTCGGCAGCGGCAATTCGGCCACCACCAATTGATGGAATCAAACGCTGTGAAGCAATCGCCATTAAAATGTTAGCTAACTGAGCCCGAATTTGCGGTTGTTGGTGCGGTGGGAAAACATCGACCATACGATCAATCGACTGTGAGGCCGAGTTAGTGTGCAAGGTGGCAAAGACCAAGTGACCAGTTTCGGCGATAGTAATGGCCGCCGCGATGGTCTCGAGGTCACGCATTTCGCCGATTAGAACAACGTCCGGGTCTTCACGCAAGCTACTGCGCAAAGCAGCGCTAAACGAATAGGTATCGTAGTGAACTTCTCGCTGAACGACGACCGATTTTTTGGACTTGTGGGTAAATTCGATTGGATCTTCGATGGTCACAATGTGGTGAGCCCGTTCGCGGTTAATTTTGTCGACCAAGGCCGCCAAAGTAGTCGATTTACCAGACCCGGTTGGGCCGGTCACTAGTACTAGGCCACGGGGGTATTCGGCAAATTTATTAACAATTTGCGGTAGTTGCAACTGCTCAATACTTAAGAGTTCGTTGGGGATGAGTCGCAAAGCAGCGGCTAAATTACCACGTTCGTGGAAGGCGTTAACACGGAAACGACCAAGATCACCGTAAGCAAAGCTAAAGTCGAACTCTTTATCTTTTAAAAGAATTTGTTTTTGGTCTTCGTCGAGAATCGAAAAGATCAGTGATTCAACAGCTTCGTCGGTCAAAACTTCGGTACCAGGAATTGGTGCCAGTTTACCATCGACGCGCAAAATTGGCGCCAAGCCAACCTGAATGTGAAGGTCGGAAGCCTTTAGTTTAATAACTTCGTCGAGAAGTGGTTCGATTCGTACTTGTGCGCTGTTTTCTGCCATCATATTCCCCTATTAGTGCCCATATTATGCATTATCCGATGCTGCTACCCTGTCAACCTCTGCGAGTGAAGTGTGCCCCTCTAAAGCCTTGAGGTAACCATCTTCGCGCATGGTAATCATGCCTTGAGCCCGAGCGGCTTTTTGGATGTCGTTACTGGTGGCTCGCTTGATAACCAGATCCTGAATAGCATCTGATATCTCGAAGACCTCGTACAGTCCCATTCGACCTTTAAAACCGCCACGTGCATCGGGGCTATCTTTGCCCTTAAACAAAGTATAAGCGCTTTGGCCTCTTGTAGGCAAGCTCTTATACCCAAGATCGGCGGCTACCTTCGGAATATCAGCGGCGGTCGCCGGTAAAAGATTACCTAAAGTTGCATCGATTGCAGCGTGTTCGGCTCCGCCCGACTTGTATTCTTCCTTATCTTCACTAAGCCGTCGCACTAGTCTTTGACCGATAACTGCTCGCACAGTTGAGGCTATCAAGAAAGGTTCGATCCCCATGTCGAGTAAACGTGGCAAGATACCGGCCGCGCTGTTGGTGTGCAATGTCGAGAAAACCAAGTGTCCGGTTAAAGCCGCTTGCACCGCCAACTGGGCAGTTTCTTTATCGCGAATCTCTCCAACCATGACAACATCAGGGTCTTGACGCAAAATAGATCGCAAACCGGCCGCAAAAGTTAAGCCAACGTCAGCATTTACCTGAATCTGGTTAACGCCATTCATTTTGTATTCAACTGGGTCTTCTAGAGTGACGATATTTACTTCATCGTTCTTGATTTCCTGAATCAATGAATACATCGAGGTGGACTTACCAGAGCCAGTTGGCCCAGAAGTCAAAATCATACCGTTCGGGAACTTTAGGGCTTCACGAATAGTTCGCAGGGCTCGTCCCCGGTAACCCATATCTTCTAATTTGAGGCTGGTGCCAGTTTTATCAAGTAAACGAATTACCACTTGTTCACCCCATACCACCGGTGAAATGGCGATACGAAGGTCAATCTCGCGGTTGGCAACGGTGATGGTAAATTGGCCGTCCTGCGGAATACGATGCTCATCAATCTTTAAACTAGATAGAATTTTAATGCGCGAGACCAGTGGTGCTTCGGTGGCTTTTGGCAGGCGCATAATTTCACGAAGTACCCCGTCAATTCGGGCCCGAATCTTGAGTTCCTTCTCGAGGGGCTCAATATGAATATCGCTAGCTCGGCTGGTGGCGGCATACTCTAAAATCGCCGACAAAGCCTTACTAACCGGCGAGTCCTGAACAATCGCTTCGATACCTTGGTTAGACTTTTTCTTTTTATCGTCTTGAGCGGTTTGGGCCTCGCTAGCCACCTGATCACCTAGAGCGCCAACAATGTCCTGATTGATACTAGACTTGTATTGACTCAAAACGCGCCGAATTCCCTCTTCAGAGGCCGCGTAGACCTTTAGAGGGTGGCCAATTTTGTTAGACAAGAAGTCCACCGCCTGAACGTTGTCGGCATCAAGCATAGCGACGACTAACCGATGTTGCATTTTACCAAGCGGTACTGCCATGTAACGCTCCGCAATTTCTTGAGGTAATAATTCTAAAACTTTCGGGTCAATAATCGATCGGCTGAGGTTAACATAAGGAACATTGGTAACGGTAGCGATAGTTTTAGTCAATTGCTCATTAGTCAGGTGCCCTTCGGACACTAAAAAAGAAAAGAAGGGCTGGGCTTTTTGCTGAGCTTCTTCTTTGAGCTTCTTAACCTCGTCGGCTTTAAGCAGGCCAGTTTTTACTAGATGCTCTTCGACTAGCGTCTGGATGTCAGCCGACAGGACACTCATAAAGTACGCCTCACCTACTGCCCTTGCTGGCTGCTAAACGGCTGGCTATTTTGGTTATCGCCAATCGTAATGTTCTTAGTTGGGTCAACCGATTGTTCGTTAAAATAGCGTTTGTCAGGTTCTGGGAAGTCTGATGAAATAGACTGGACAACCTCTACCTTAGCTTGGCGGTTCTTTGGCACCGAAAACAGGTACTTCGACAGTACAAAGGAGATAGTTCCGCTAATTACAACCACAGCGATAATTAAGATGATGTCTTTTTGTTTCATTTAACCACCTCTGTTCTTATAGTTAAGGTTTTTTGCGGCTGGTAGTAAGTTTCGGCTGATATATTAACAGTGAGTTCGGAATTATTACCGCTGATATTAACTGTCTGGACTTTTATCGGGCGAATGGAGCGCTCTAGTAAACTGAGAAGGTCTTTGGTGCCACCTAAATTAGTGGTAATCGATAGATCAAATGGCATTGGGACCGGCGCAGGGCTCTTAGTATCGTCGATTGTTTGCTGAGCAATCTCGTCGTCGGCGCCGCTAATAGTATTAATCTTGAAACCGTTGCCCTGCATAATCTTTTCGAGGCTACTAGCCAAGGCCGGAAAATCGTACTGGCTAGGCAAGGCATCGAGAATAATCTTAGCGTTATCGCCATCTTTATCGCCAGTTCCGGCCGGATTACCGCCAATAACGTTAGATGACGTACCGACAAAAGCCTTATACGATGTAACCAGAGTGTTTGTGGCTTTAATGTTGGCTTGCAGTTGATTAACGGCCTTTTCTTTGCCACCAATTATTCGCGATTGGTAGGCCTGTTTGCTGACAAGCGCCTTGCCGGCAATGATTGAAAAGGTCACGATGAAAGCCGCGCCAGCTGTAGCAATCACCATTGTAGTGTTGGCTTTACTAATCTGAACTCGTTTGAGAGATATATTAGCCATTACTGATTCACCTCTTTAGTTTGCTGAAACAAGTCAGCCGGTTTTTCGGTTTCTGAGCGGGTCGAAATAATCTTAGGTACGGTTAACTTAACGTCTTTGGTGCCGTCGAATATTACTGGGTCAAAAACAAAACTCAGTTGATAAGTAACTTCTTTATCGCCAGCCGAAAAGCCTGACAAAACCACACTCGAGAAAGCCTTAGTCTTGTCGGTAGAATCGCCCACACTATAAGTTGTGAACTTTAGGGTGTCGGCATATTTATTAACAGTGCTGAGTGCGTCAGCCGTACCAGTAATGTTAATGGTATTTGCTGAGTAATCGAGTTGAACATCAGAGATACTAGCTTGGGCCGGTGTAACCTGAGATAAATACTCGACTGCTCGAGATGTCGTGGTCTTTTGATCGTGTAGAGCCGTTAAGCTACCTAGCTGGTTTTGAATTGTTAGAATTTTGTCGAGATCAGGTATCGCCTGCAGGGTGGCAGTATACTTTTTAATGTCTTTGTTGAGATCGTTGATGCGCTTAGTCTGGAAAACGTTAACCACCAAGAATAAACCGACAAAAACAACTAGCGCCAAAGTCGCTAGACCACCAGAAATCAATAGCACCATCCGTTTACTGCGACGAGCCTTAATATACTCTAGCTTAACATCGGGTAAGAGGTTGAATTGGATCATTCTTGACGCTCCGCTAAGCCAACCGCCACACCGAAGTTATTTGATATAGCCATTAATTCGTTCTGCCTGTCGCTTGGGAAAGCTGTGTTGCGCCATGCATTACCAATTTCGACACTAAGGCCAAACTTATTAGCAATGTAGCTGGGGAATTCTGGCAGAGTCGACGCTCCACCGGTAACAATTATTCGCTCGATTTTATTTGGATAGCGGGTTTGGAAGAATTTAATTGATTTCTCGATTTCACTAACCAAAATTTCGACAGTCCCAATAATCGCCTGGTAGACCTGACCTTCTAGCTTGTCTTTACTAAGACCAAACTTGAAGACAAATTGCTCAGCCTGTTTTTCCTCTATATTAAGGTTCTGCATAGCGGCCCGCACAATTGCCTCAGTACCAGTTGGTATAGAACGGGTTAAACGTGGTGAATCGTTCATGGTAACAACTAAATCGGTGCTTTTGTGGCCAACATCAATAACCATCTGAGCGGCAGCGGCGCCAGGCGCAACTAAAGCCCGAGCTAGAGCCAGGTTGTCGGGCTCAAAGGCGATTACATTTAGGCCAATTGATTCCAGCATATCGAGGCGTTTTTCGACAAAGTCATTACTGACACTAGTAAGCAATACTTCTACTTTAGTTTTGTCTTTAGGAGAGTCTCCCATTATCGCCCAGTCAATTTTGGACTCAGCCAGCGGTGTCGGAATTAGTGAGTCGGCCTGAAAGCGAATCGTTTTAGCTAGCTCGCCAGGCGAAAGACGGTCAATATCGACAACTGTCGTAAAGACTTTTTGGGAGGGCAAACCAACTGCCACGTTTTTGGTAGTGATGTGTGCTTGGGAGATTAGATCTTTTAGCACCTGCACCATTTTTTGCTGATCGGCATTAGAATCGCTCACAGCAATGGCCGTGTCGACTGGAGTGTGAGCATATTTTACGAGTTGACGGGTTGGACCGCTACCATGCAGTTGCACTAACCGTATGGCGGTGGTGCCTAGGTCTAGTCCAAAGAAATCAGATACGCCAGTAATGAGACTCATATTGTCCAAATTATAGCATAAGCATTATGGAGTCGCGCAAGTTTTATTACAAGACGGGCGGCAAACTGGTAATCGAGTTGTAGTTTGTCTTACCGGAGCCGGCTTTTTTAAGTTGTTCCGGAGCACTCAGGTACAGTTCTGCCCCTGCCTTAAAGGTCTCGGCAATATTGTTATTGCCGCCGCCTGGCCAAAGCTCATTAATACCGGCCGTAGCAATATTGCCATTGGTTCTTAAGAACTTTACTTGGTTGGCAATAAACGCCCCATTCACAATTAAGCCTTGATCGCAGGTAGCCTTGAGTTGGCTGGCGGCGATATAGCTGGTACTGT
>JBDSDR010000013.1:0-57779 GCA_039920385.1 Saccharimonadales bacterium (SeqCode) | reverse complement strand
CACCACGAAGTTGTAAAAAAATGTCTCGACACTTTTAAGAAGATGGAGCAACCTGAGGATTTGCCACCAGACTTACGCGGCCTAATCTATACTACAAATGCTCGTCATGGTGACAAACAAACCTTTGAGAAACTTTTGAAGCTTCATAATGACAGCACTTTGAGTGAAGAAAGAACAACTTTAGTGGCCGCCTTAACTGGCTTTAAGCAGCCTGAACTGATAAAAGCCTCTTTAGCACTCATCACTACCAAAGATGTTCGCTTGCAAGATGCTGGCTACTGGGTGGCTTACAGCTTTATGAATCGTCATGCCAAACAACTAACCTGGCAATGGATGACCAAAAACTGGGACTGGCTTAACAAAAACTTAGGCACCGACCTGAGCTTTTCGCGGTTCCCGGTCTATGCGGCACGCTGCTTTAGCGACCAATCATTCTTAAAAGATTATGAAAAATTCTTCAAGCCCCGCTTAACACCCGGTTTAGAACGATCTTACCATCAGGGTGTCGAGATAATTCAATGGCAATCGGCCTGGAAAAAGCGCGATCTTAAGCCCCTGCAAAATTTCTTCAAATAATTTGCATCAGTATTTTCTGGGGCTGAACTTCGACTGCAACCAGCTGGTAATCACCTAGCCAGTCGTGGTGCTGCGTCCACACCTTAGCGGCAAACTCCATCCGATGCAGTTTTGCTGGCGTAATATAGTCGAACCCAGAGCCTTGCTGGCTACGTGATCGGTATTTTACTTCTACAAAGTAGACTATCTGGTTTTTTATAGCCACAATATCAATTTCACAATAACGGATTCGCCAGTTTTGACCGATAATCTGGTAGCCGTTACACCGTAAATAGGCTGCAGCTTGTGCCTCAGCCCTCTTGCCAACATCGGTCGTGTTCATAACAAAGCTTGGATTGGTTTATATGATTTTCGGTGGTTAGAGCTGACGCCAAGCTTCTTCAAGGCATCGATATGGGCTTTCGTGCCATAGCCAACATGTTTTTCGAAGCCGTAGCCTGGGGTTGTTACGGCGAGATCGGTCATAAATTGATCGCGCTTAACTTTGGCATAGATACTGGCGGCGCTAACAATTGGGTAGTCGGCATCGGCATCGACGACGCAAGCTACACTAAGGTATTGCGCTGGGCAGTAGTTAAAATTGCCGTCCATAATAATCGGCTCATTAGGTTGGGCATCAAGTGCCTGCAAAGCCCGTTTAACTGCCAGGCGCATGGCAGCCGTTAGGCCGAGGGCATCAATTTCGGCTGGTTCAACCCAACCTTCGCCCAATTGGCAAGTTTGCTCGATTGGATGCATCAAAGCTTGGCGCTTCTTTTTGCTAAGGACCTTGGAGTCAGCCAATAATGGTGAAAGTTCGCCGACCTGGCGAGCTGCTACCACCAGCAATGGCCCCGCCCAACAACCCCTGCCAACTTCATCAATTCCAATCATAACCTTATGGTAACAAAAAACCGCCTCAATCGAGACGGTTTAAATAACTAATTAACAATTGCTACTTTTCGGCTTTGACTTCGTCGTGCTTAGCGATCGCTTCTTCGGCTTTGGCCTCAAGCTTAGCCTCTTCTTGGTGCTTCTTTTCGGCATCAGCTACGGCAGCCGCAGCGACTTCTTCTTTGAGTTTTTCTTCTTCGGCTTCGGCCTTTTTGTCGTGAACATCGTTAACGGCCTCTTTATCAAAAGCCATGCCAGTTAAGCGAGCTGATTTACCGGTGCGAGCACGCATGTAACTAAGGTAATTGCGGCGAACTTTGCTGCGCTTGATAATTTCGATCTTCATAACTAAAGGAGAATGTAGCAAGTAAGTCTTTTCGACACCAACACCACTAGAAATTCGGCGGACAGTTAGTGAAGCAGTGTGGCTGGCTTTGCGATCAACCCGAATAACCAAACCTTCAAAGATCTGAACACGCTCTTTGGCGCCTTCACGAATTTTTTGGTGAACACGAACAGTATCACCGCTTTTGACGTCTACGACGGCGGCCTTTTTGAACTGTTGTTCGAGCTCGGCAATGTTGATAACAGATGACATATCTAAACAATTTTACATTACTTCCCTGTTATTTGCAAGAGTCTTAGCTAGCCAACAACCCGATAAACTTCTTGAAGGGTAGTTTTGCCGGCCACCACCTGCAAAATCCCGTCTTGCAACATGGTGCGCATGCCACTCTTAATAGCGGCCGCTTCGATGTCTTGCGCCGTAGCGCCTTTGCCTTTTTGCATCAGGACGGCAATTTCACCAGTCATCAAAAACTGTTCTCGCAAGGCTACCTGGCCTTTAAAGCCGTAGGGGTTATCGGCTGATTTGCCAGGTTTGTACAGGGTGAGATTAGTCAGATCGGGCCTTGGCGTGCCTTCTGGCAAAGTGTCTAAGACGGCTTTAATTTTGGTCAGAGTGGCAGCATCAGCCTGGTGAGCAATTTTAATCGTGTCATCGAGTTGACGGACCAGGCGCTGCGCCATAACCAGCCTAATGGCCGATACAAACAACGGGTTTTCGCCAATAATATCGAGCATTCGAGTCAGGGCGGCGGCGGCCGAAGAAGCGTGGAAGGTGGATAGCACCAAGTGACCAGTTAAAGATGCCTGCAGTGCAGTCTTGGCAGTGTCGGTATCGCGAATCTCACCGACCATCACAATATCTGGGTCCAAGCGTAGCACAGCCCGTAATTTGTCGGCAAAATGTGACTCTTGGCTATTAGCTGAGGTTACCGATATTTGAGTAATCCCGTTAAATTGGTACTCCACCGGATCTTCAATCGTGATAATTTTGCGTTCATCGCTATTTAAGGAGTTGAGCATTGAATAGAGGGTTGTGGTCTTACCGGAACCGGTTGGCCCTACTACTAATACCAAGCCAGAGGGACGACTGATAATTTCGTCGACGACCTTGCGTTGATCGGCACTCAAACCAAGCTTATCCAACTGGTACATCGACTGCTCCATATTGAATAAACGCATCACCACGTCCATGCCGTTGATGGTTGGCACGGTCTCGAGACGTAGGTTAACATCGACCTGCGAGCCATCGGCCATCTTGACGTGTTGAGAAATATGACCCTGTTGGGCATCGGGTGACGCCGTCGAGATATTACCAGCACTGGCAATCGCCGAAATCAGGGCTCGGTATTTATCGGTCTGGAGCTGGGCAATAATGTGCAGAACTCCGTCAATTCGTAAGCGTACGCGGGTGTGGTCGGGCTGAGTTTCGAGGTGAATGTCGGAGGCGCCTAGTTTGTGGGCTTGTTGGACCAGGTAGGCTAGCGTATCGTCGGCCCGAACTTGCTCGAGCGTGCCAGAAACTGCCGCCACAGTTGCTTGGTCACCAGCATTTTTAATACTAATATCTTCGTACTCAACTTTTTTGGGAGGATCGTATAGCTTCATGTATTCGCGGAAGCCGGCATCAGAAATAAGTGCGAAGTTAACCCGTTGATCGAGATGTTCGTTGCGTAAATCCTCAAAAGTCTTCTGAGAAGTCGTATTAGTAACTCCAAAAGTAATGTTATGCTCATCGGCTTGGAGCGGTATGACTTTTAGCTTATATAAATCGGCTACCGGCAAAACTTCTTTATAAAGAGTCTTCTCGTTAATTTGCGCGGTATCAATATAGGCCATATTCAAAATACGGGCACGGCGCAGGGTAGCCTGCTCTTCATCACGACGGGCGTCTTGGCTCATAACTCTATTAAAGCATAAGCAGTCGCCCTAGGGGAAGTAATCAGGCTATAATGCGCCTATGTCTCGCCAAATAATTGTTATTGCTCACAATATGCGCAGCACTCACAATGTCGGTTCACTACTGCGAACCGCCGATGGGCTGGGTATTACTGAGGTGTTTTTGACTGGCTATACGCCTTACCCATTAGCTCCCGACGATAAGCGCCTACCGCACGAGGCCAATAAAATTCATAAACAAATTAGCAAAACCGCCTTAGGTGCCGAAACAAGCCAAGTCTGGCAACATACAGAAGACGTTACAGAAATAGTTAAACAGTTGCGGGCCGCCGGCTATACAATTGCCGGCCTCGAACAAACTCCGGTTGCCGTGAGCTTACCAGACTATACCCCACCCGATAAGTTAGCGATTATCTTAGGTGAAGAGGTCGCAGGGATTCCGGCTGGAGTATTGGCACTGACCGACCTGCAACTAGTCATACCGATGTCTGGCCAAAAAGAATCCTTTAATGTCGTCCAAGCTGCTGCCATGGCTTTGTACCACTGCAAAATCCTCGGTTAAAGCCGGCACTACGCCTTGAATAAAAACCATAAGCTAAGTAGAATAATAGAGAATGCCAGTTAAAACACATAAAACTTCAAAAAAACATCCTCAACACTTCGCCAAAGTCTATTGGCCTTACTTACCGTTGGTGATTTTAGTTAGTCTGGGACTCTGGTTAGGACACCCCGGGGTTGAACGCTCACAGCGTGGTGTTTTGTCTTACTCCACCGATGTTAATGCCGGCAGCCTACTGGTTGATAGCAATAATGCCCGTGCTAGCAATGGCCAGAGTCAGCTTATCAGTAATCCTAAATTAACAGCTGCCGCCCAGGCTAAAGCTCAAGATATGGCCAACCATAATTACTGGTCGCATATTACGCCTGAAGGCAATGCACCATGGAAATTCATTGATGCCACTGGTTACAGTTACCAAAAAGCCGGCGAAAACTTGGCTTACGGTTTTAGTGCTAGCGACGAAGTCATCAAAGGCTGGTTAAACAGTCCTTCCCATAAAGCCAACCTGCTTGATGCCAACTATAAAGATGTTGGCTTTGGAATCGTTAATAGCCCTAATTTCCGTGGCGAAGGCCCGGAGACAATTGTGGTCGCCCTATATGGGACGCCAACCGATACAATCGTCAATTTAACAACTTCCAAAGTGACTGGCTTTAACAGCCTGCAAGCTAATGGCAACGAGAACGACCAGACTATTACTAAAGCCCAGGCTTTAACCGGCGGTAAAGCGCCATGGATCACACTAGTAATCGGTATCGCAGCCGGTGCGGCATTGGCCTTCTTTATCGCTAAACATAGCGTTCAAGTGCATCGCACACTCCGTAAAGGCGAGAAGTTTGTCGTCAAACATCCGGTAATTGATTTAACAGTAATCGCCTTTATAGCCATCTGTGCAATGCTCAGCCAGAGCGTCGGCTTAATCCGCTAGTTATATTACGACTACTGAAGTTTGACGTTGGCTTCGCCAACTAAGGCATGAAGTTTCTCTAATACAGTGCCGTCACGACTCATCAAACTTGGTAGTTTTACGATCTGCTTTTTGTCGGCCGCACCAAGTACTAAGACAACTTCGGTTTCGCCAGAATGGGCATCAATTGTCTCTTTTAACGAGAGCAGCAACTCTTGGTTAGTACTGTCTTCGAGCCTTATGTAAACTCGCTCCATACCAGGCATTGTGGCCTGTTCATCGCCGTTTGGTTTATGGCTAACCTTAGCTTTAGCTGGTTTTGGAACTTTTTTATCGCGACCCTTGGCTTGGTAGGCTTGCGCTTGTTCGACTGTAACTTCGCTAGCATCATCGACCATAATTTTGACTTCGTCCGATGGATTGCCATCACGGTCTTTAGAGTTAACCTTACCCTGCACCAGCACCACGTGGTCGCGTACCCAAATACCGGTGGTTTGCTGGTAGGCGTTTGGGAAAAGGATTAGCTCGGTTTCGCCTTTCATATCGGCAATCTTAATAAAGGCCATCTTCTGCCCTTTCTTGGTGGTAATTTCGCGAATCTCGCTAATTGCCCCAGCTATCGTGACAGCCTTACCATCATGAGCCGGCGTAATCTCCGAAATTGGCACAGCCTGCTCGCGCAAAAAGTTTTCGAAAGCCTGCAAAGGATGTTGAGACAAATACAAACCTAGCAATTCCCGTTCCCATAGCAGTTGTTCGCGGGAGTTATGTGGTTCAACAGCAGTTTCGAGTGTTAGTTTAGGAACCACCTTAATGTCGCCCAGTTCGGCGAACATATCGGTCTGGCCACTATTAGCTTCTTTTTGTAAGCGGTTAGCGTAGGCCACCAAGGCATCTAGATTGCCAAGTAGGATAACTCGGTCGGCAAAGCGCTCAAAAGCACCAGCTTTGATTAGGCTTTCCAATGTTTTACGGTTTACAATTCGGGCACTAACCTTGCTGGCGAAGTCCTCCAAACTGGCAAAGCTACCATCAACACTGCGGGCTCGCAAGATTTCTTCTACAGCGGCTGTCCCGACATTTTTAATAGCATTCAAACCAAACCGGATTTGGTTTTTTTCGGGGACAACAGCAAATTCTAGGTACGACTCGTTAACGTCAGGCGGCAATACCTCGATCGTCATCGCCTTACATTCGGTAATTTCAATTGCTAGACGGTCGGTGTCATCATAATCACTTGTCATAAGCGCCGCCATAAACTCGGCTGGATAATGAGCTTTTAGGTAAGCAGTTTGGTAAGAAATTAAACCATAGCAGGCCGAGTGTGATTTATTAAAACAGTAATCGGCGAAGCCTAGAAGTTGTTTCCAAAACTTCTCTATGTAACCACGGTCAACGCCGTTCTCAACAGCCCCTTCAATAAAGCGCTTTTCCATTTTTGCCATCATGTCACGCTTCTTCTTACCAATCGCCTTTCGCAAAGTATCGGCCTCACCACCTGTAAAACCACAAACATCGCGCGAAATCTGCATAAACTGTTCTTGGTACACTAGCACTCCGTAAGTACTTTCAAGAGCAGGCCGCATTAGCTCATGTCCATAAATAATTTTTTCGTGACCATTTTTACGCTTAATAAAACTGTCGGTCAGGCCGGCACTTAGTGGCCCTGGCCGATACAGGGCACCCATAGCAATAACATCATCAAACACGGTTGGCTTAAGCTCTTTTAAGTAGCGTTTCATGCCAGCTGATTCAAACTGGAAAACTCCGGTAGTATCACCACGTTGCAGTAATTCGAATGTTTTTGAATCATCAAGTGGTAGGCTGTTTAAATCGATGTCGACATTATGAACCCGCTTAATAATACGCAAAGCATTTTTGATAATAGTCAGGTTAGACAACCCTAAAAAGTCCATCTTTAACAAGCCTAGTTCTTCGACCGGGTTCATTGAATACTGAGTAGCAACAACGCCCTTTTGGGCCATTTCGAGTGGGGCGAACTTAACAATGTCATCTGGCGCAATCACCACTCCGGCGGCATGCACACCATGGCTTCTAATCGTACCTTCCATTTGTACGGCCAAATCAAACACCCGCTTGGACTGCTCATTATTTTCATACTCGGCTTTTAGGTCTTGATCATCCTTCAGGGAAGTAGCTAAGGGTATATGACGACCCTGAACCGGTGGTGGTATCATCTTGGCTAAACGATCGGCATCAGCATACGGCACCTGCAAGACACGCGAAACATCACGGACAGCATTACGTGCCGCCATCCGGCCAAACGTAACGATATTAGCGACCCGCTCGGTGCCATACTTTTCGACACAATACTCGATAACCTCATTACGCCGGGAGTCCTGAATATCGATATCGATGTCCGGCATCGAAATACGGTCAGGGTTCAAAAAACGCTCGAACAGCAAATCGTACTCTAACGGATCAAGTTCGGTGATCTTTAAGGCATAGGCGATAATCGAGCCAGCCGCCGAACCACGACCGGGGCCAAACACGATTCCTTTATCCTTACCGGCATTAATAAAATCAGAGATAATCAAGAAGTAGCCGTTAAAACCCATACTTTCGATAACACCCAATTCATAAGTTGCCCGCTTGGCGACATTTTCCGGCAAAACTTTTTTTACCTCGGCAATCGACATTTTGTTGGCTTCATCCTCTGGGATATTGCCGTACCGCCAAGCTAAACCCTTATAGACTAGTTCGTCGAGGTAGCTTTTTTCGGTTTTACCCTTGGGCACCGGGAATTTTGGAATTAGGATTTTGCCTAACTCAATCGTCACATCACAACGATCAGCAATGTCACGGGTATTGGTAATAAAATCCGGGTAATCCGTGCCCCAGCGGGCTATGACTTCTTCTGGCTTGGTAACATGTAGCTCAAAGTTGGCCAACGTCATCCGGTTAGTATCACTCAGATAGGAACCGGTTTGGACACATAAAAGAATTTCATGGGCCTCTTGATCTTTATGCTCCAAGTAGTGAGCATCACAGGTAACTACCCCTTTAATATCAAGCTCCTTGGCCAACTTATGGGTCTTTTCGGTAACGGCGACCTGTTCGTCCCACTTAGACGGGTGATCGGGGTGGCCATGATCTTGAAACTCCAGATAATAGCGATCGCCAAAGACTTTTTTGTACCAGCTAGCGACTTCTTTAGCCTTATCGTACTGGTCTTGGCGTAGTAAATCGCCCACTTCTCCACCAATACAGCCACTTAATACTATTAAACCTTCGTTGTACTTTTCGAGTAGTTCGTGGTCGACGCGCGGTTTGTAGTAAAACCCCTGCAGGTTAGCAATCGTGCTAAGGCGCATCAGGTTTTGGTAACCGGTATTGTTCATGGCCAGCAAAATAAGATGATTGTAGATCTTGTCTTTGCCGGGCTCTTTATCGGTGTGCTTACGGCTGGCTACGTAGGTCTCCATGCCCAAAATCGGCTTCACATTTTTGCGATCATGCCCCTCTTTGTAGAATTCAATTAAGCCCGACAATGTGCCATGGTCGGTAATGGCGACGGCTTCCATGCCAGATTTCTCGACATAATCAAACAGAGCTGGGACTTTAGTTAAGCCGTCCAGCAAGCTGTATTGGGTGTGATTGTGCAGATGCACGTAATCACGTGGTGATAGCGTCTTCCCTGGCATGTCTTCCTTGTTACCCTCGCACTTTTTCTAATCTTATTATAGCAATTATAGAAGGTCGATGGCAGTACGGCAGCAGGCTTTACAACACTATTTCTGTTCGATTGTTTGCTTAACATTCTCTGAAACATGTCCAATCAGAGGAATATTATTAAAGAAGGTCAGAATCCACAGCAAAAGGGCCACAACAACAGTTGCCCCAATCACACCACCCAAGCCAGCCAACAGGCCTTTTACAAAGGTCATCTTGTAGGCAGTGCTACGGTCTAAATAGCCAGTTTCATAAATGTTAACTAGCATCTGACCAAGCTGGGCTTCTTTTTGCTGCTTAGTTATGGGTTTTTTAGCTTTTGGCATTTTTGACGTTTTTCGCCAAGTAGTCTTTGAGATGATCGACTGCTGTAGTCGCATCGGACACAGCCTTTTGCAAGTCTTTGTCGTCAGTGCCACCTTCGTGGATAGATGACAATACAGCACGAACTTTATCTTTACTAGTAACTGCCGTGGCGGCTAGCTTAACCCATTCGGCTTTAGCTGAGTCTGATAGTTTACTGGAAAGTTCTTTACCTTGATTTAACAAATCGTCTAGCTGACTGTGCAATTTTTTAAGCTGTTTTTCGGCTTCGACTTTAGTCTGGATTGCCTTATCTTTAATATCTTTACGAGTTTCTTTACCGCTTTTTGGGGCAGTTAAGATTCCGGCAACATAGCCGGCTACACCAGCGATAGCTGCGCCAATTGCAACATTTTTACCTTTTCCCATAATAAACTCCTTTTAAAAATTACTTCTTACGATTAACCATATCGGCAATATTACCAAGTAATTTACCAATCGCTACGGTACCGCTAGTTTTTCCAAAAAATTCGGTGACAGCCTCGGCTTTGTCAGCGATTTCTTCGGCTTTAAGAGTAATGCGTTTAATAGCATTAGCCACAGCAATAAGCTTGACGACGAGTGTTATCGCCAAGATCAAGAACAGCACTAAAGTTATTGATAAGATAACGACGAGGATAGTTAAGCTGGTTTCTGTAGTCATACTTCTATTATACGCTATCTACTTTGGTAGCGAGAAATTCCGCAAATTCTTTTTTAAGATCGTCGTGTTCCAGGGCAAAATCTACCACTGTTTTTAGATACTCCAGCTTGTTGCCGGTGTCGTAGAATTTACCATTCTGGATAACACAAGCGTGAACCGACTTACCGTCGTCGATCATACGCTGGATAACAGATGTGGAAAGAAATTCTTCGCCTGCCGGGAGAGAGTCGAGTTCAGGCTGTAAGTAATTAAAGATTTCGGGAGGCAAAATATAGCCGCTAACTGAGGCAAGACTTGAAGGCGACGCTTGACGTGTCCCGGGTTTTTCAACCACTTGCTCGACCTTGACAACACCCGGCTCGGCTTCGGTGCCGCCAATGTAGCCGTAACGTTTAAAATCGGCGTCCTTATCGGCTGGTAGGCCGGTCATGATAACACCTGGGTTGGCTTGGTAAGCTTGGACTAGTTGCTTAAAACGAGTTGGCGAAGCCTTCACAAAATCATCGGCAAAAGTATAGATGAATGGTTCATCGCCGATTAAGTGGGCGGCATTCAGGATTGGAGTGGCGTTGCCATACGGACCTTTCTGGCGTATATAAGCAAAGTTAGCGAGGTTAGAAACTTTTCGGGTGGCTTCGAGAAGCTCCAGTTTATTGCCATCTTTTAAGTTCTTGCGCAAGTCGGAACTCATATCATCAAAATGATCTTCGATGGCGCGCTTGTGATAACCAGTTACGATAACAATGTCTTCAATCCCGGCCTCAACCAGCTCTTCGACAATATATTGGATGATTGGCTTATCGACCAACGGTAGCATCTCTTTCGGCATAGCCTTGGTTTGCGGGAGGAATCTGGTACCAAACCCAGCGGCGGCGATAACGGCTTTTCGAACGGGTTTGATAGGCATTAGTTTTATTATAGCACTAGAGACCAAGTTGTTTTTTAATCAACTCTTGAGCCATTTGTGGGTTGGCCTGACCTTTAGACTGCTTCATAACCTGACCAACTAAAAAGCCGATAGCTTTCATTTCGCCGTTTTTAACGTCATTGGCGGCGGCAGAGTTGGCTTTTAATACTTCACTGACAATTTTGTCGATAGCGCCAGTGTCAGAAACCTGGATTAGGCCGTTGCTCTTAGCTAAAGCTTCGATGTCAGTAATTGGTTTAGTTGATTCGAATATTAATATAAATAGGGCTTTGGCGTTAGTGGAGCTTAATTTATTAGCCTTAACTAACTGATAGATAGTTTGATAGATTACTTGACGTTCCGAATCGGCTTTAAGCTGAGGTTTTTCGCGGCGTAGCGGGATTTCGAGGTTAACCATCCAATTGGCGATTGCCTTGGCCTCATCGGGTTTAGTTAACAGCTCTTCGATAATATTTAAATACTCGATATTCTCATTTTCGACTTCGGCCTCGAGCAAGCTATCGGTCTGACTCTGGTCCATACCGAGCTTGGCAAGTCTTTGACGCCATTCACCCGGAAGGGCTGGCATCGATTCGCGAATTGGCTTAATCATGGCTTCGGTGAGTTCAATTGGCGGCACGTCAGGCTCGGGCATATAGCGGTAGTCGTGGGCTTCTTCTTTGCTACGCATGCTGTAGGTTTTTTGCTTGGCTTCATCCCAGCCCATGGTTTCCTGAACAATTGGAGTGCCTTTTTCAAGTTGCTCAATCTGCCGAACGGTTTCGTACTCAATCGATTTTTCGACCGACTTAAAGCTGTTGAGGTTTTTGGTTTCGGTACGGGTTCCAAGGTTGGCAGTTTTACTAACTGACACGTTAACGTCAAAACGCATATTGCCGTAGTACAAACTAGCGTCTGATACCCCGGCATAGCGCATCAGTAGCCACAGTTCTTTGGCGTAAGTCTTGGCCTCGAGTGGCGTATGCATATCTGGTTCAGACACAATTTCGAGCAGTGGCGTACCGGCCCGGTTCAAATCAACTAAACTGTAGTCTTTGCCAGCTGGGTGAGTACTTTTACCGGCATCGGCTTCGAGATGAGCTTCGAGAATGCGAACTGTCTTAGGCTGGCCTTCCACAGTAATCTCAACTATGCCATTCCGAATAATCGGATTATAGAACTGGGTGATCTGATAGCCCATCGGTAAATCAGGATAAAAGTAATGCTTGCGATCAAACTTACTAAACGGTTGCGGCTCAGTGCCAAGCGCAAAAGCGGCGCGCATACCGAGCTCGACGGCTTTTTGGTTGAGCACCGGCAAAGCACCAGGCATGCCAAGATCGATGTGGCTGATTAGCGTGTTGGGCGGAGCTTCGCGGGCATCATTGCCAACGGCCGAGAACAACTTGGTCTTGGTCTTAAGCTGGACATGACACTCAATCCCAATCGTCACAGTATACTTTTTACGAACTTCTGGAGTTATCATTTGAGTGCTCCAACGTCTTTTAGGGCCTGACCAATACCTAATAAAGCTTTACGAACATCTTTTTCTTTAAGAGTTGGTGGATTCTCGGCCTTTAACTTGCCAACTAATTTATGGCCAAACCAGACACCATCGGTATCACTAAAAAGATTATGAGCTGCGACCATCCGCTCACCAGTGGTTTTGCCTTTGTAATGGAGCTTGCGCAAAGCTTCGTCGAGCAGTTTATCGGCGGCGATAATAGCATCACCCCACTGGTCTTTATGTGACAGCATTTTTTGCAAGTCTTTCCAGCGTGGCACGAATTTCTCGGGCTTGAGGTTACGCCGCCGTAAGCGTAAGGCTTTGAGGAACTTATTCATGGATAACTCCTTCGGCGGCCTTGGCAATGCCGAGTAACTCTAGGTCACGTTTTTGCGGCGCAATTAACTGCAGGCCAACTGGTAAACCATCTTTGAGTCCGGCCGGGATACTAATAGCCGGCACGCCAACTAAGTTTACGGCCACAGTCATAATGTCAGTTAAGTACATCTGCAATGGGTCATCAACATTTTGGCCAATCTTAAAGGCGGTATCGGGGGCGGTTGGGCCAACTAAAAAATCATACTGCTTAAAGGCGGCTGCAAACTCGTTAATAAGTTTGGTGCGCAGTTGTTGGGCCTTCTTGTAATATGCGTCGTAGTAGCCACTGCTTAATACATATGTCCCAATCATGATGCGGCGCTTGGCTTCGTTACCGAGGCCTTGGCTGCGGGTTTGGTTGTAGCTTGTCTCGAGGTTTTTTGCGTCTTTAACCGAAAAGCCAAAATGCTGGCCATCGTAGCGGCTCAAGTTACTGCTAACTTCGGCTGGGCAAATAATGTAGTAGCATGCTAAGGCTAGTGGCAATGACGGCAAACTAACTTCGTTAACTTCGACGCCGGCGGCTTTTAGCTTTCCGATATTAGTATTTAGAATTTCTAGAACTTTTGGATTCAACCCATCAATATACTCTTTGATCAGGCCGATTTTCTTGCCCTTTAGGCTGTCATCCAGCTGGCTGTAATCGTCTTGGCGATCAATTGTGGTGCTATCAAGCGAATCTTTGCCAGCCATTACATCAAGTACTGTAGCGGCGTCTTCAACTGTCATGGTCAGTGGGCCAATCACATCGGTACTACTAGCCATAGCAATCACGCCTGAGCGCGAAACTAAACCGTAGGTTGGCTTGAGGCCAACTGAGCCGGTATAAGAGGCCGGCAAGCGGATTGAGCCACCAGTGTCGGTTCCTAGTGCAAATGGCGCCATTTGTAGCACCACGGCGGCTGCCGAGCCACCACTACTACCGCCCGGCACGTAATCGGGGTTATGTGGGTTCTTAGTGGTCATATAATCGCTGTTTTCGGTGCTGGAGCCGTGGGCGAAGGCATCAAGGTTGGCTTTGGCTACGCAGATGGCGCCTTCGGCTTCGAGCTTTTCGATGGCGGTCGATTGATAGGGAGCCTTAAAGCCTTTAAGGATATTGCTAGCAGCGGTAGTTTCGGCACCAAATGTTAAAAAGTTATCTTTAGCGATAAACGGCACGCCGGCTAATTTGCCAACTTTTTCGCCCTTGGCAATACGAGCATCAATTTCTTGAGCACGCTCGCGGGCCCGATTGGCTGTCAGCGCAATAATCGCGGCAAAGTCTTTTTTATCTTCGATTGTTTTTAATGATTGCTCTACCAAATCAACCGCTTTAGACTTACCAGACTGAACATCTTTGGCAATTTGGGCGATGGCTGGCCAGCTCATTATTTAACCATCCGGGGAACTTTAAACTGATTAGCCTCACTGTTAGGCGCATTTTTGAGTAAGTCTTGAGGCTTGGCCTGATACTCAACAATTTCATCCTTACGGGTAACGTCTTTTAAGCCGGTCACCTGGTAGGTTGGTTCAAGCCCCTCGAGATCGACCGTTTGCAAAAGTTCGACATATTTAAGAATCTCGCCAATCTCGTTTTGAAAATGACCAATTTCTTCTTCAGTTAACTCCAGTCGAGATAACCGAGCCAATTTTAAGATATCTTCGCGCGAAAGTTTGCTCATGTGGCAACAGTATATCATTTCTAACAGGTATGAACAGACAATCTTGTTTACAAATCGCAAAGGTAGGCATAGCATAACAAGTAAGGATTAAATACATACCGTGTCAGATATAGTCGAGCTGTCCGAATTCCCTCCTCAAAGCCAACCAATGGCTGAAGAACTTGCTACTGTCACAACCTTGCACCCTCCGAAAGAGGGTGTTTTTGATTCCGGAAAACATCATTTTTTTCAGGGAGAAATAGAAGTCGGTAATGATGCCGTCACTTGGACACTTGAGGTCCCCGAAAACTTAGTTTATGAAGGTTTGGCAATCTTTGTCCCCGGCTACTCAGGTATTAAGGGAAGCTCGCGAGGCCCACGAGGGGCGATGGCATCCGAAGGATACGCCACAGCTACATATTCCCCTTCCCGCCATGGCAGTTCGTGGTACGAGACGGCACGCAACCCGCAAATTCTTCACGCTAAAACAATTAAAGCCATTGGTAAATCGGTAGCTGCCCACGAGGGTTTATTGCAACACGCACCAAATATTAAAACGATTGGCGATGGCAAAAAAATACTCTTAGCCCATTCTATGGGTGGGCTTGGTGCCACCGAATACGGTATACATAACCCCGAAGATGTCGATGCCATCTTTAAACTAGCCGCTGTCGGCTATGGCCACCCCACCCTTAAAGAACTCCTCCAAGATGTCCCCACAAAAGCCCATCTAGGGTTGTGGCATGAGCTGATTCCAACCCTTCGCAATGGAGATATTGCCCCAAATTTGCGCAATGTTAGAGATATGATTCGCTACTTTGGTGGAGTTCGGGCGCTACTAGAAGGTAATAGTTGCTTGCGGCATGATTCACGAGATGACGTAGCAGCACTTCGAGAAGCCGGTATATTTATTGGTTATCAAGCTTACCGGTACGATATTTTAGTGAGAGCTGACGAGAGTGTAGCCGACCACGTTGATCATCACTCAGTCATGGAAAATGCTGGTCACTTGGCACCAATCTATAAGTCGCAGCTGGTGGCTCGTCATATAGCCCATGTTCTGCAAAATATTAAATAAGTTAGTAATTCCGCCCACTCGGATGTGGGAATAAACGCACACATCCCCCACAAATTACATCTTCGATTTAATGTCAGCGATAATATCCCTGAGTTCGGCCGCTTTTTCAAACTGTAAGTTGGCTGAGGCCAGCTCCATCTGCCCGGTCAGTTCACGTATCAAACCGCCATACTCATCTTTGGGAATTTTCTTTAGATTTAAACGAGGTACTTCTTCGGGCATATCGGGGCGCATGCCCTTTTCGATGGCTTTAGCGATACCTTCTGGTGTGATGCCGTGCTCTTTATTATGGGCAGCCTGGATCTTGCGGCGACGGTCGGTTTCGTCCAAGGTCCGCTGCATACTGCCAGTTACATGGTCAGCGTACATGACCACCCGGCCCTCAACATGGCGAGCGGCCCGACCAACAGTTTGGATTAAGGCCTGCTCGCTTCGCAAAAAGCCTTCTTTGTCAGCATCTAAAATCGCTACCAAACTGACCTCTGGCAAATCCAAGCCTTCACGGAGCAAGTTAATACCAACCACTACGTCATAGACGCCTAATCGCAGGTCGCGCAAAATGTCGGTTCGGTCTAAAGTATCGACGTCACTGTGCAAATAAGTCACCTTGACGCCAATTTCTTTGAGATAATCGGTTAGATCTTCGGACATGCGTTTAGTTAAAGTAGTTACCAGCACCCTCTGGTGTTTGGCAACGGTGGCGCGAATCTCGGCCAGTAAGTCATCGACCTGACCTTCAACCGGGCGAATCTCGATCGGCGGGTCTAACAGCCCAGTTGGGCGAATCACTTGCTGGGCTGGCGCCGGACTATGGGTTAATTCGTAATCGGCTGGCGTGGCACTAACATAGACCGCCTTATTGATGTGTCGTTCAAATTCGGTAAAAGTCAGTGGCCGGTTATCGAGGGCGCTCGGCAAACGAAAACCATGCTCAACCAGAACCTCTTTACGAGCTCGGTCGCCATTATACATACCGCGCACCTGTGGCATCGTCATATGCGACTCATCCACAAACAACAGATAATCATCGGGGAAGTAATCCATCAAAGTAGCCGGCTGCTCACCCTCTTCGCGGTCGGTTAAGTAGCGACTGTAGTTTTCGATACCTTTTACAAAGCCAGTCTCTTCCAGCATTTCAATGTCAAAACGGGTCCGTTGGTTAAGGCGCTGTGCCTCCACGAGCAAACCGTTCTTCTTAAAGAATTTAGTCCGATCTTCAAGCTCTTTTTCGATATTTACGATAGCGCCCTTAAGCTTTTCGAATGGCGTAACGTAGTGTGAGCCAGGAAAGATTTTGAGTTCATTCAGCGAAGCTAGAACTTCGCCGGTTAGCGGATCAATCTTGGTGATTTTATCGATATCGTCACCAAAGAATTCAATCCGGTAAGCCAATTCTTCGGCGGCCGGAAAAACATCAACGACATCACCACGCACCCGGAAAGTCCCGCGGTGGAAATCAATATCGTTACGAGTGTACTGAATGTCGGTCAGCTGGCGCAACAATTTGTCGCGCACGCGTCGCTCACCTTTGACGACTTCAATTGATAGGCCATTGTAGTCATCGACTGAGCCAATACCGTATATACAACTAACACTGGCCACAATAATGACGTCTTTGCGGGTTAGCAGGGCATCGGTCGCAGCGTGCCTGAGGCGATCAATTTCTTCGTTAATCTGCGAATCCTTCTCAATAAAGGTGTCGCTGCGGGCTATATAAGCCTCTGGCTGGTAGTAATCAAAGTAACTAACAAAGTAATGCACAGCATTGTCAGGGAAGAAGCTACGGAACTCGCTGTACAGCTGAGCGGCCAAGGTTTTGTTATGGCATAAGACTAGGGTTGGCTTTTGCTGGGCCTGAATGACATTAGCCATCGTAAAGGTTTTACCAGAGCCAGTCACGCCCAACAGGGTTTGCTCTTTGACACCATCTTCAATACCTTTGTTCAACTGCGCAATTGCCGTTGGTTGGTCGCCAGTCGGCTTGTATTTGGAGGTCAGTTTGAACCTTGTTGGTCGTTGAGTCATCTCACTATTATAGCAAAATATCAACCATAATGCGGCGCATCACTATCGAGATACCAACGAGCCAGCTCGTCCTTAATATCAATATCGGAGTATTCTTTGTCGAGAATTTTAACAATTTTGGCGACTAGGCGCTCTGGGTCATCGTCAAAAATCACCATCTCTTTGTGCGGTGGTTCGAGTTTTTGCATCAGCTCTTCAATCATATCGGCTGTACCACCAGTACCCGTTAAGACGCCACAGGGCATACTAGATTCTAGGGCAGTGGTAAATTCATGTAAACTACCAAACCGACCACCGATAGTGATAATAGCATCGCTGGATTGGACTAAATGGATGTCCCGACCAACGTAGTGCATGCCAGTGAAGTTTACAAAATCGAACACACCAATTGGTAGTCGGTACTTGTGCAGGTGCTCACGGAGGCTGGATGCTGGCGAGAAGCCAATACTCATCCCTTTAGCGGCTTGAGCGGCTTTGGCGGCGTAATATGGCAACCCAACCGTAGCACCGGTCGTAATTACGTGGCCATGTTTAGCAATTGCTCGGCCAACCCGTTCGGCTTTTTCGCGATCTTCTTTAACAGTTTTACCGCCAGCGGCGCCAGAAACACAAATTGAGTAATTCATACTTTTAGGTTCTCCGGCATAACAACGTCGTTATCAAGCTGTTCCAAAATTTGCTGCTCCAGATTTTTTTGGCCCATATAGCGTACAAATATTTCGTTCCACAAGCTGTCGCGGAAATGGTAGATTAACCGATTTTTGTAAGGGGTGTCATTGACGTAGTTAGCAGCCATATCCAACAAGTTCAGTGGCACAGGCCGGCCAGCGTGCATTACCCCAACGTAATCAAGGTCGCGCCAAAACTCAAGCTCCGGATCAACCTTAAATAACAGTTCCTCGGCACGACGCCAATGCAAATCTTCGGGTTGAACATGTGGTTCAAAAATTTCTGGGTAATAATCGGGTTCTAAGCGACCAAAGTACTGCTGTATGACTCGCCAGTGTACGGTTTGGCCGGCCATCACAGCAGTATCTGATTTACCAGCATTTAGTGTCTTCGCTACCAACTCGCCAAATTTGGGCTGCATTTGCTTAAATTTAAAGAAAGTCGAATACAAGCGAATTTCACAGAGATAATGGAATAACAGTGGTAAGGCAAAAATAGTAATGCCCTTTAGTTTTACGTCTTGGCCAATTGGTAACATCAAGATCACACCAAGCTCCTTAAGGTGTGTAATATTGTGCTTCTTTTTGTGTATAAATGGCGCCGCTAGCTCTCCCCAACGTTCTTGTGACATTTCGACGATCTCAATATCACGGGTTTCAAAATCGCTCGGCTTCAATTTTTTGTACTGGTCATTAAAGTGGTTCAACCACTTAGAATCTTCGGCAAAACGTAACGCTCCATAAATTTCGCCGAGTTTTTCGCGCTTCAGCATCGAGTCAATTGAGCGATACCCTAAGTGCTTCATAATTGCTTTCGGTGGTGATTTTTTTAGCATGGCTTTGGCAACACTCGGCTTAAGCACCCAGCAAGATTTTGGGGTATCAACGGCTTCCCAAGCCTTTTTCATAAGTGGCATCAGAGCGGTAATGTCATTTGGATCAGATCCGCCAATCTGGTGGACTAAATGCTCATCCTGTTTTTCGAGCAGATTTAAGAGCGCGTGATAGAGTTCTTTACCGGTGGTATCATCAGGATCTAAGCCGAGTTCTTGAGTTTTAAGACGTAATTTTCCGGTAATCTCGGCTGTTAAACGAATATCGGCACTCGGGTTACCACTCTCAGATTCGAGTTGTTTGAGCGCCAAACTAAACATAGGTTCAGTAGCCCCCAACAAATCCGACAATATCTTACTCATACTTACCTAAAGATTAGCACGCTTACCCCAGTTCGGTAAAGCTTATGCTTTAGATGTCGTGGATAATTACTGGCATAGAGTGTAGCAAGGTATTGGCTTCAAGAATCCCGGCCTTGGCGCCGAGCTTACTGACCACACTGGTGGAGTTGGCGCTGGCAAAGATAACGGCTTCTTCAAGGGGCTTACCAGCAGCCACCATGGCGACAAAACCGCTACTAAAGGCATCACCTGCGCCAGTGCGGTCTACCACCGGCACATCGTCGTACATACCAGCTTTGTAGAGTTTTTGGCCATCACTGGCGACTGAGCCCTTTGGCCCATCAGTCACAATTACGAACGGGATATGCCGGACGGCATGTCGAACTAGGTCTTGGGTATTATCCCCCCTAAATAACATCTCGGCCTCTTCTTTATTAACACTTAATATACTAATATCCGGTAGTAATTCCTTAAAGGCGTGGCCAAATTTTAGCTCGCCCTTACCGGGGTTGATAGCAATTTTAATGTGATGCTTGCGAGCATAGCGGACAATTGCCTTTAATGAATCAAAATCACCCGACAATGAACTAATATAAAACCAATCAGGCTTGCTACCGTTAAAATCTTTAAGGGTTAAATCGAGATCTACCGATGCCCCCCGATAGGTTAAAATCGTTCTCTCGCCGTTTGGTGCCAACAGAAGTACCGAATAGCCAGTGTTAACTTTCTCGGAGTAATTAATAAGGTCGGTGTTAACTTTTTCTTTGTGAAGTTCTTCTAGAATGGCCTTACCGGCTACATCTTTACCAATGTTACCCAAAAAGGCGCTGTGAAAGCCCTGCCGAGCGAAAGTCACCGCTGCGTTGGTGGCGCCTCCACCGGTACTAAAATAAATGCCATCGATATTATTTTTACTACCCATCGTGAAATGCTCGACCTTTTCGCCGTCTTCCATATGACCTGCAAAAATCTTACCCTTCAAAAAAACATCTTGAACAGCCGCCCCAATCGAAATAATGTTTGGTTTGCCCATAGTTATGGCTTGGCTTTACCAGCCGAGTTAAACATATCTATCTTGGTTTCGACGACTTTTTGGACGGCTTCAATAACATCATCCATTAGCTTGACAACCGCAAACTCAGTTGGGTTATCCTTAAGAACTTTTTCGAGGGTATTACGATAGGCGATGCGCATGTCGGTATTAATATTGATTTTGCTGACACCAACCTTAACTGCATCTTCAAAATAATGCCCAGGAGTATCGCTGCCACCGTGCAAGCTAATATTGCAACTGACAGCCTCACGAACCTCTTTTAGAAGCTTAATGTCGAGCTTTTTAGGAACCGGATAATGGCCATGCAAGTTACCAATGGCGGCGGCGTAGGTGTCGATGCCGGTGGCGTTTACAAAATGCTTGGCACCTTCGGGCGTGCTAAAGGTCTTTTTAATTTCGTCGTAATCAAAGGCTTTTGTAAAGACGTTGGAGCCACCACCGAAGTAATGAAGTTCGCTCTCTACCAATGCGCCAGTTAATTTGGCGCAGGCCACTACCCGCTTGGTGGCTTCGATGATTTGCTCATCAGTGGCATCGTGATTAGCCTGACTGATATCGATATGGATGAATTCATAGCCAGCCTCAATCCCAGCAATGGCATCTTCGACCGATGGTGAATGATCAAGGTTGATGTACATCTCGAGCTTATATTGCTCTTTGTAGTTATCAACCATGTCACGGATGTTATCCAGGCCCATGGCATCAACTTCGCCCTTACTAACCTCAACTAAGACCGGCGCCTTCTTTTTGGCGGCGGCTTTACAAACGGCAATTAGGGTTTCTTGGTTATCAAGATTAAAAGCCCCCAGTGCAAAGTGGTCTTTGCGGGCCCGTTTCATGGTGACCCGAGCATCGGTGCAGTTTTGACGTATCTGTTTTAACGTAAGCGGCATATTCCTTATATTGTAACCGCTCGTGCTTGCATTTGCCACCCCCTGTTACTAAGATGATGAAAACCAATGCATAAGATTAATTTTCATTACCCATTAACAACCATGCAAATTCGTGAGCCGATGACTGAAGCTTGCCACGCTATAGCCAAACATGAAGGCATCTTTGCTACTCTTCAACAAACTCAGCAAGCAGCGCTCGAAGGACGACCGGGCATGCCCAAAAGCCAGCGGCCACGAATCGGGAACGGCAAACATAAAGTGTGGGAAATTCAGTATCAGACCGACCACCCAAGCATAAGTCGACCAAATGTGGTTGGCATCATCGTCGTACGAAGTCATATTGATACTGCAAATATGCAATACGGTGGTTTTGACTACGGTGAGTGGGACGACGAAATTTTGCCGACATATCCTTATATTACGTTGCAAACACCGAGTGAACGTAATTACTGGCGACCGAACGATCCATCACCCGAAATATTTTCAGCATCAGTGCTGGCAATAGGAGCTGCGCTTGATGATGGTCAGCTGCAGTTATTTAATCCTGGAGTAGATGATGCGCCGCCAGCGCAATATGCTTAGCAGTCAAGCCGAACTTCTCTAGTAGTTCTTCTGGCTTACCAGATTCGCCAAATTGGTCTTTCATGCCAATTCTTACGAGCTGGGTTGGATGGTGCTCACCGAGCAATTCGGCTACGGCTCCACCCAAGCCGCCAATAATTTGACCTTCTTCTACCGTAATAACAGCTTTGGTTTTTACGGCACTGGTTAAGATTGTCGTGGCATCGAGCGGTTTAATGGTTGGGCAATGGATAACTTCGGCATCAATACCATCTTTGTAGAGCATTTCGGCCGCTACCAAGGCTTGATAAGTCATCGTGCCAGTAGCAATAATCGTAACGTCTTTGCCCTCATCCAAAACATAGGCTTTGCCGATTTCAAACGGCGTGTCTTTGGTGGTAAAGATTGGCGTGGCTTCGCGGGCCAGGCGTAAGTAATTAGGCCGCTTATCTTTAGCCATTGCTAATGTGGCCTTTTCGGCTTCGATACTATCACCCGGCACGACTACGACCATATTTGGTAGCACTCGCATTAAGGCAATATCTTCCAGCATCTGGTGCGTAGCACCATCAGGTCCTACCGAAATACCAGCATGCGAGCCAACAATCTTAACCGGGCGATCATTCAAGCAAATTGTAGTGCGAATTTGTTCCCAGTTCCGGCCCGGGCTAAAGGCTGCATAGCTGGATACAAACGGAATTTTGCCCATAGCCGCCATTCCAGCCCCCACCGTGACTAGGTTTTGTTCGGCCACACCAATCTCGACAAACCTATCGGGGAATTCGGCCTTGAATAAGCTCATTTGGGTAGAATCGGTTAGGTCGGCACAGGCCGCCACAACGTTTTCGTCGAGCTTGCCGGCCTCTATTAAACCACGACCAAAACCTTTACGAATCGGTTCGGCTTGGAGCTTACCATTTTGAAAGTCCTCGGTAACAAGATGCATATTACTCATGTTCGCTCCTAATTTTGCCACCCAGAGTACGCAGTTCGTGTAAGGCTTTTTTGGCTTGGTCGCGATCGGGTGGTTTGCCGTGCCAGTTAAAGTCGTACTCCATAAAATCGACCCCTTTACCGGGGATGGTGTGAGCAATAATCATGACTGGCTTTTCGACAATCGCCCGAGCCATAGCGCAGGCATCAATAAAGGACTCGATATTATTGCCGTCAACTTCGATGACATGCCAGCCAAAGGCTTCCCACTTGGCCTTAAGGTCATCCAGCGGCATAACCTGTTCGGTCGGACCGTCAATTTGGATATTATTACGGTCAATAATACCGATGACATTGTTGAGCTTGTACTTAGCGGCCAACATAGCAGCCTCCCAAATATTACCTTCATCTAATTCACCGTCGCCCATTACCACATATACCCACCGGAAGTGATCTTTGTTCATGCGCATCGCCAAGGCCATACCGGCCGCTTGGCTTAAGCCGCAGCCGAGGGGGCCACTAGTAGTCTCCATGCCCGGCAACTTGGTGCGTTCGGGGTGACCTTGTAAACGGCTGCCGAGCTGGCGTAAGGTTAGCAATTCTTTCTTATCAAAATAGCCGGCTTCGGCCATGGCGGCATAGCGAACCGGTACACAATGACCATTACTTAAGAGCAGGATGTCGCGCTGACTCCAGTTGGGCTTTGCGGGATCGTGCTTTAAAATATCAAAATACAGAGCAGTAAAGATGTCGGCCAGGCCAAGTGGGCCGGCACTATGACCGCTACCGGCCTGTACTAGCATCCTAATAATATCCTCGCGAATAGTATTGGCTTTAAGCTCCAGCTCCTGAATTGTCAACTTCTGCATAACTACCTCAACTTTGCTTTCAGTGTAGCATAAGCTTTAGCGGGATCGTCGGCTTTTTGAATCGCCCCACCAACGTTAAGGACATCAATGCCGCCGGCTGCTAATAAGTGAACATTTTGGTCGTTAACACCGCCGTCCCAACCAATCTCCAAGCTGGATTTAATATGCTTAAGAGCTTGGGCTTTGACTAACAAGTCAAGGTCGGCCTCACCGCCAAACTTACCCAGTTTCCCACTAAAAATCATGACGTGATCAATATGTTCCAGAGCCGGTTTAATAGAAATGGCGGCTGTTTCGGGCAACAAGGCGACACCAACTTTAATGCCTACCCTGTGTAGAATCTTGGCAAAGGTAATAAAGTCGCCTTCGGCCTCGGCATGCACAATCACGAGGTGAGGCTTAAGCTTAACGATCGCTCGCATATGGCGGGTAGGATTCTTATACATTAAATGAAGATCGAGCTTAACATCGTCTGGTAACGAAACTTCGTCAAGATCGGGTGAAGTATTAGATGTTAAGTGGCCGTCCATAAAATCGACATGCAGACGTTTAGCAAATGGCTTAACCCGATTAACTTGTTGATTAAATTGCTGCAAACCGACTGCCGTGATGCAAGGGCAAATAATTTTCATTAGTTTAACTCGTCAAGTTGCTTAATGCGACGCAAAAAACGCTCCGCACCCAAAAACGGTGTCTTTAGCCAGACTTCAGTTATGGCCACAATTTGGTCAAAGTCGGTGATTTCGCGGGCCGCTAAGCACAGTACGTTACTATCATCATCGTTTCGGGCAGCCCGGGCTTCGGATTGATTCCAGACTAAACTGGCGCGAATACCCTTATAACGGTTGGCCGCCATGCACATGCCCTGGCCACTGCCACAGATTAAGATGGCGCGGTCTTCGGGGTCCTGAGTCGCTTGTAGAGCCTTTACGGTCTTGGAGGCAAACTCCGGAAAGTCATCTTCGGGGTTTAGGGTTTGGGCGGGGTCTTCGAATATCTCATAGCCTCGGGTGTGGAGGTAGTCCGAGAGCTTTTGTTTTAATGCGAAGCCGTTATGGTCGGTGCCCAAGAAAATCTTCATGGCTTATTCGTGATGGTTAGTGTGGTCTTCCTTTTTGTGCAAAATCCGCCCAGCATCGGCTACGACTTCGACCAAACGGTTGCTATAACCCCACTCATTATCGTACCAAGCGACGACTTTAAGCATATTGCCACCGACTACGGCAGTTAGTTTGGTGTCAACAATTGCCGAATGACTATTGCCAATAAAGTCTTTACTGACTAGTTCTTCTTCGGTGACACCCAAGATACCTTGGTAGAAGGGTTCTTTGGCAGCTTTTTTAAAGGCCTGGTTGACCATTTCTGGTGTGACGGTCTTTTTAGTAATAATCACAAAATCACTCAGGGACACCACTGGGGTTGGTACGCGGATTGATAAACCTCCAAAGATGCCTTCTAGGGCCGGCAAGGCCTTAGCGGCGGCAATTGAGGCTCCAGTACTGGTTGGCACAATGTTCTCGGCGGCATTACGGGCTTCGCGTAAGTCTTTCGCCGGGGCATCTTGTAACTTTTGACTGGCGGTATAACTGTGAATAGTTGTCATCATGGCCTTTTCGATACCAAAGTTATTCTCAATTACTGCAGCTACAGGTGTAATGCAGTTAGTCGTACAAGAAGCGTTGCTGATAATATCTTCGGCAGTGTCGAGCTTGTCGTCATTGACTCCAAGAACTACCGTAGTAGCACCGTCACCTTTAGCGGGGGCTGACAAGACAACTTTTTTAGCACCGGCTGTAATGTGAGCCTTAGCTTTGGCAGGGTCAACAAAGAAACCAGTTGATTCGATAACCACATCGACTTTGTGTTCTTTCCAAGGTAATAATGCTGGGTCAGTTTGGGCAAAAACTGGGATCTTTTTGCCGTCAACAATAATGTTGCTTTCGTCGAAGTCGACGGTTTTGTCGTACAAACCATAGTTGCTGTCGTGTTTGAGTAAATGAGCTAGTGTTTTTGTGTCAGTTAAGTCATTAACAGCGACTATTTCGATGTCGGAACGCCCAAAAGCTACCTTAAAAGCGTTTCGGCCGATACGCCCAAATCCGTTGATTGCCACCCGTGTTTTCATGTTTGTTCTACCCTCTTTAAAGCATTAGTAGTTTCTATAGAGGTATTGTATCTGGTGTTGTAACTAGGTGCAAGGCTTAGGCAGAAGCAGGTCGAAGCTGATGCTCGTGAACAAGCTCCAGTAACTCTTTTTGAATTAGATAATCGTACGCCTTAATACCTTCGGTAAGCTCCATCCACTCGGCTTTGTCGTGCTCATGACTTAGCGTAACTTCAGGGCGGTTTTTGATGCTAGCCACAAAGAACAGCCAGACTATATTTTCGTCATTTCGAAGGCCCTGTTTAGCAGAAATGATTTGCGCATCGCTTTTCAAAACGTCCAGCCCAGCTTCTTCCTTGATTTCTCGAATCAGCGCTTCAACAAAGGTTTCTCCAGGATCGACCATGCCACCCGGGAAATCCCATTTAAGAGGACGCCGAATATCGGTCTTGCTACGGCGGAGTGCTAAAAATTTGCCGTCGGCTCGAAATACAATAGCTTTAGCAATTACCTTCGTGTTCATTTACTTAACGTAGCGCGTTTGGCATTGTTTGATGATGGCAATAGCAGCGGCTTTGTCGCCCCAGCCTTCAACTTTGGTGCTACCTGGCTTTTTGAGGTCCTTGTAATGCGTAAAGTGATGGACAATCTGCTCTTTCCAACGCTCACCAAGGTCTTCGAGAGTCTTGATGCGACCACCGGTTTGGCGGTCGTCGGCTGGTACCACCACGACTTTGTGGTCTGGTTCGCCATCATCGATGAAGTTTAGAACACCAATTACTTCGGCTTCTAGGTAAATGCCGGTTGGTAATGGTTCTTCGGTAATGATTAGGGTGTCGAGTTCGTCACCATCTTCGTCTAAAGTTTTGGGGATGAAACCATAGTTACATGGCTTAGCAAAAATTGCCGGTTCAACTCGGTCAAGCATAAAGACAGCTCGTTTGCGGTCCCACTCAATCTTTAGGGTTGAGCCCTTCGAAATTTCTACTACGGTATTAACAATTCCGGCGTCAACGTCGCCAGTTTCGAGCACTTCATTAAAATCTGCCATGTGGTTCCATTCCTTTCTTTCTTACAGATATTGTACACTAGTGAATAGAACAATATGAAACAAGTCATTGCCCATCGAGGCGCCTCTGGCTTGGCTTTGGAAAATTCCTCCACAGCCATCCAGTTAGCATTAAAACAGACAAACACTATTATTGAGTTTGACGTTCGGTTGACCCAAGACCATAAACTGGTTGTCTGTCATGACGCCAACTTAGTAAAGATGGCCAATAACAGCAGTAAAATTGCCGACTATAGCTGGGCCGATCTAAAAGATATTCAACTCACCGATGGTTCCCAGCTACTATTGCTGGAAGATGTTTTAAAGATGGCCGGTAAAAGACCACTCCTAATTGAAGCCAAGGACTTGGGTAGTGAGTTAGCGATTGTGGCGGCCATAGATAAGTTCCCTCAAGCGATGGCTACGGTAATTTCTTTCAAGCGACCGGTGCTTTTGGCGATCAAAGAGCTTCGGCCTAAGCAAAAGATGTATGTATCGGAAAATAATGATGCGATTGATGCCATTCACTTCGCCAAACGCCACGACTTTCGGGGTTTAGCCTTGAATGGTTGGCTGCTAAGCCCACACGTTTACTGGCTGTGTCGACGAGCCAAACTGGAGGTGTTCGTTTACACCATTAACAGCCGTTTTTTGGTTTGGTTTATCCGCCGCTTATACCCTGGAGTAACTATCTGCACCGATTTTCCGGAACGTTTTAAATAGCTGGCGCCGGGTTGACCGCTTCTTTCTCGGCGGTAGCCGGTACCGCCGGCATTTCGTGGGTCTGGTGCTTTTCTTCGAGGTGCTTGCGGATCATCAAGGCAGCAGTAGCGCCTTCGCCGACAGCACTGGCAATCTGCATGGTGGCGCCGCTACGGACATCACCGGCCGCAAACACACCCGGCATAGTAGTTTCTAGGTTGTTGTCGGTCTTAACTAAACCGACTTCATCCAGCTCAACAGCAGTGTCTTTTAAGAACTGGGTATTGGGCAATAAACCAACGAAGATGAAAACACCATCAGTTGGAAAATCGACTTTTTTACCGTCTTTTGTGCCAATAACTTTGGTGACTTTGCTGTCTTCGCCAACGATTTCGTCGGTCGTCGTATTAAGATGAACCGTGATCTTGTCTTTGTGCTTTTCGAGCTCTTTTTGTAAGACGTCTGAGGCGCGCATTTTACTGCGGACTAATAAGTCGATCTTGCTGGCAAAACGAGTTAAGAAGATAGCTTCTTGAACTGCTGAGTTACCACCGCCAACCACTACCAGGTGCTTGTCGCGGTAAAAAGCACCATCACAAGTGGCACAGTAGTGAACACCGCGCGCATAAAACTCTTTTTCGCCGGGAACGCCAATCTTTTTATAGTCTGAACCGGTGGCAATTAAAACCGTTTCGGCCCAGATGTCATCCATCACAGTAGTTAGCTTAATTAAGCCGTTTTCTTGTGACAGACCAGTAACTTCATTAAGGTCAATGACCGCTCCAAAGCGCTCAGCTTGTTGACGTAAGTTCTCGGCTAGCTCTAAACCGGGCAAGCCTTTGGCGAAACCAGGATAATTATCTACCCAGTCGGTAATAGCTGCCAAACCACCAATGACACCCTTTTCGATCAACAGGGTTTGTAAATCTTCACGGGTAGTATAAACAGCCGCCGCCAAGGCAGCTGGCCCGGCACCGATCATAACAACTTTATTAACTTTTGGTTTAACGTCTGGCATAGTTCCTCAATTCCTTCAAAATTTCTACACTTATTATAACTTAGTCTTGGGTAATTAAGGGGTCTTTTTGTATGAGGGCAGTACAAGGAAATAATGAGTACTGGAACAAGTCGTACTTACTGTACGACTTGTGAAGCACGAAATTATTGACACAGTAATGTGCCATACAAAAGAGGCCTAGGCTATGGCGGGGGCTAGTTGGGCAAGGTTAAAACCTACCACAACCTGCTTAGTATCGTCTTCTTTGGTAACAACAGTGACTGGCACAGTTAAAGCGCCACTAAGCTCCATAGCTTCTTTTTGACGCTCTGGGTTGGTGTCTAGGTTAACTTCCTGGTAGTTCATCCCCTTGGATGTTAAGTAACGTTTAACCATGACGCAGTAGCCGCATGTGTTAGTCGTAAAAATAGTAATATCTTTGGCCATAATATTCCCCTTATACCCTCTTCTTTTTTATGTTTTGTGGTTGTTTTTAACCTGTTGGTTACTTACCTAAATAGTATATATGGTGTTTTTATTAAATGCAATAGCGCTATATGTTGTGCTTTTGGCTACTTTTGTGCACTATTTGACCTCAAATAGAGTCAGGTCAAAGACCAAGTCAGAGTTAGGTGGGATACTACTATCTGGTGACTGCGCACCGTAAGCTTGGGCGGCCGGTATAACTAGTCGGCGGGTACCGCCAACCTTCATGCCAGGGACACCATCTTTCCAGCCAGTAATGACCTGATCGAGCGATAAACTAATTGGCGTTTGGCTCGACTGGAAGACAATCCCGGTAGTCGCCAAGGCACCAACGTAGGACACGCTAACGGTTGATCCGGCTTTAGCTTCGGCGCCATCACCAACTTTGATATCGGTAATTTTGAGCTCGGTGACCGGTTCGGTCGATGGAGTATAGCCTTCCATTGGTTTACCGGCTAGGGGGTCTTCAGTTGGTTGGTTTTGAGCTTGGTTGTCGGCCACAGGCGTATCTCCTTGTTTACTTTGATGGGTTAATGTCCAGATAACGGCGATACCGGTAGTCAGCGAAGCAATCAAAAAGAAGGCAGCGGCAAGTCCGGCAACGACACGTTGGGTTTTTTGAGCCATAAAAATTTACTCCTCTTGCTTGGTCTTAGTAGTATAGCTGATTTCGGCCTGCGAACTAAGTTGTTTTGGTTGTTTTGGAAATCCATCCCGAAAAGCCGTTAATAACTCCTGTTGCAAGACACTCGATCGAAACTCTAAACCAGCGAATTTACTAATTGGCACCCATAAAATATAAAACATATTCTGGCCGCCGGCATTAAGCTTAGCTTCGATACTATCCGGGTGAATTTTGACTTCGCCGTCTTGATAGTCGCAGACAAAATGGTATTGTGTGCCATAAAGTGGTCCGGCTGACTCAATATAAACCAAGCGTGGGTTGGCTACGGTAATACTAGCCTCTTCTTTGATCTCGCGTACAACTGCGTGATCAGCCGTTTCGCCCATATCGATGCCACCACCAGGTAGGCAGTAATATTCGCTGCCAAACTTGTTGCGTTTCATTAGCAAAATGTTTTGGTTATAAATAATTATAGCGCGAGCAGCTTTTCTCATACCTATTAAGTATATGATATTCTCTGCCTTCTCGATAGTTCCGGCTGTCTAAGCTAGTTCGAAGTCTTTTAGCTTCTTCTTGTTGGCGTCGGTTTTACCCATCTGCAATTTGAGCAACTGGTCGTAGATGCCGCCGCTCTTGGCTAGTTCGGCAGGCGTGCCAACTTCGCTAACTTTGCCACCTTGCAAAGTAATAATTTGGTCGACGTGCTGGATCGTACTTAAGCGGTGGGCAATGATAATTGTGGTGCGACCCTTCATTAGACGTTGCAGGGCTTCTTGAACCATTTGTTCGCTCTTACTGTCTAGACTACTGGTGGCTTCGTCGAGTACTAATATTGGGGCGTCTTTTAGGAGTGCCCGGGCAATGGCTATACGCTGTTTTTGGCCACCACTAAGCTTAAGGCCACGTTCGCCAATTTCGGTATCGTAAGCCTTGTCGAGCTTAGCAATAAAGCCATCGGCGTTAGCGGCCTTGGCGGCGGCCTTAACTTTATCGAGACTAATTTTAGGATTGGCATAGGCGATGTTTTCGCGGATTGTACCACTAAACAAGGCTGGGTCCTGAAAGACGACACCAATATTTTTGCGCAGGCTATTTTGGCTGACATGGCTAATGTCTTGGCCATCAATAAAAATGTTACCTTCTTGGGGCTCGTACAAACGTAGTAGCAAGTTTGTTAAAGTAGTTTTACCCTCGCCACTCTCTCCAACCAGGGCGACTTTAGTGTCAGGTTGAAAATTTAATGATACGTCTTTAATAACAGGCGTGTCGTCATAAGCAAACGAGACATGATCAAATTCGACAGCACCTTTAGGAACTTTGAGTGTCTTGGCACCTTCAACATCGGCGATTTGCGGTTCTAGATTCATAATTTCGAAGTAATCTTTGCTATCGGCCACAGCCCGTTGGGTATTTTCGACCAAAAAACTGATAGTAAAGATTGGGATACGAATTTGCATAGCATACAAAATTAAGGCCACCGCTTGACCGGTTGTAAAGTGTCCATTAATGGCTTGGATGAAAATTAATAAGTAAACTCCCAAGAAAATGACGTTAAGAACGAGCCTCCGTTGAACATCTCGTTTATGCCACAAACTCGATTGTGGTTTGTTAATCGATACTACCTTGCCCATAAAGCCGTTAAAGAAGCTGAGCTCGTGCTTTTCTTGAACAAAACTCTTTACTACTTTGATTTGGCCAACGGCTTCGGCGAAACGTCCACTGGCAATGTCGGTATTTAAGTTCTTTTTAGCCTGATATTTTTGCCATTTGCCACTGGTCTTAACGGTCATGTAGATATAAATTGGGTACAACGAGAATAACAGCAGTGCAATTGGCCAGCTAAAGTAAGCAATAATGGCGAGGGCAAAAATCGTACTAAAAATGAACTGCAAGAAGTTATTGGACCACATCTGCATAAAGCCCGTAATCTGGGTGATGGAGCGGTTGAGACGGTTAATAATCTTGCCGGATAGTTCGGTGTCAAAATAGCGCTGCGGCAGCTCCATTAAGTGCTCGTAGTAGCGATGGCTAAGGGTTCGTTGCAAGCGAACCGACATCTGGTCACCCAAGTAGCCACCAATGTTGCTCAAGAAGGTACTAGCTATATCAAGCACAAAAATACCAATCGCCAACCAGACTAATGTCGAAAGATCTGCTTGGTTCCCTTTTTGAATCGTATCAATCGCTCGGCCACTTAACAGCGGGACCATTAAACCAACCAATGCGACTAAAATCGAAATGGCGCTAACCGCGGCGTAATAGGGCCACAACTTTTTGGTGTAGGTAATAATTCTCCAGATTGACTTCATTATTTACCAGTATACAGGTTGGGCTGGAAGATTCTCAATAGGGGGAGTATGATAAGCGTAATAATTAAGGAGCTTCCATGGCCACAGCAAAAACACCCACCCCAAAACCAACCACCCCAGAAACCCCGACGCCACCAGCACCAGCCGTCGCTTCGACTAGCTCATCACACAAAACGGCCTTAATAATCGTTGGCGTTGTAGTGGCGGTTTTTATTGTTCTACCGTTAATTGGCCTAGCCGTTGGCGGTGTCTTCATTGGCAAAAGCCTCAAAGATAACAATGTCAAAGTTAACTCCGGCGACAGTAGCGTTAGTGTTAGCGACAAAAATGGTAACGAGTTTAGTGCCGGCGGCTCCCAAACTTTGCCAAGCGACTTCCCTAGTGGCGTGCCACTTTACAAAGGCGACATTGTAACTACCGGTAAAGTTAACTCCGACGGCAAAACCGTCTGGTCAGTTAGCATCAGTACTAGTGACAGCAGCGCACAGGTACATGATGCCATGACTCAAAGCTATACCAGCGACGGCTGGGAAGCCAGCATCAATAACTCCGGCGAGGGCAGTGGTCTGTTGGCGGCCAAGAAAAATGACATGCAAGTTAGCGCCTACTACGCCAGCAAAGACGGTAAAACAGTTATTGTTTACACCGTGGCCAACGGCTTAACAGAATAATGACGAGAGGATCTATGCCTGAATCAAAAAAGCCCATTACCGGTATGACCGAGACCGATAAGAAAGTTATCATAATACTTTCGGGTTTAGCCTTTTTTGTATTCGTGGTTCTGCCGATAATTGTCCTGACTATATTGGGAATTATTTTAGGGGCAGTTATTCGAACTAACGATGTTCGGTTTACTGCCGACAGTAACGGTTTTGAGGTTATTGACAAAAACGGCAACCAGTTATCAGCCGGCAATAATCAGCAACTAGCTAAGGACTTCCCGATTAGTGTACCGGTCTACCCAGATACATTACTTAGCAGCGGTAAACTCGACTTCGATAATAAAACCGGCTGGGAAGCGGTTGTTACAACAAAAGACAATTTCGTTGAAGTTAAGCGAAGTATTGAAGATGATTTTACAGAGGCTGGTTGGGGTCAATTCAAATACACGCTCGAAAACAATAGCGGTAAATTCTCGGCCACTAAAGATAATCTGACTGTTAACATCTTCTTCCAACAAACCGACAACGACAGCACAATCATTGCCTATACAGTAGTCCAGTCAAAGTAAACTAGTGTTTTCGGGAAGCCGCCGAAACACTTATCCAAAGCATGGTCGCTAAAATAAAGAAGCCAGCTGAGTACAGACCAATCGTACTATATAGCTCGATCTTGTAACCTTCATTAAAGTAAATATAAAAGTAGCGAGTAGCCGTCATTATATAGGCCGCCGTACACAGTGCGGCGGTACCAAAGATAGCCGTTCGGCTCAATAACACAGCCGAGGCGACAATTGGTATAGCATACAAAGCGACACCGCGGCTGGCCATGCCACGCTCTGTATAAACAGCGAACGTCGCCAAGCCAATATCGGCCAGAACTAGCACCACGACCAAAGCCTGATAATAACGAGGATTTTTAATATTACCGCGGGCTAGTAACCAAACCACAGTCGTCACAACTAGCAAGACACCAAACATTAACCAGCGCTCCGAAGTTAGCTGGCGAGTCACTAAACCCCAAGCATCACTGGCCAATATAAAGATGGCGTAGGCCGCTACCAAACCAAAGTGGGCTTTGGCTAACTTAACGACATCCTTATTCATAGCGCAAAGCTTCGATTGGATCTTTTTTGCTAGCCCGGCGAGCCGGTAAGGTGCCAGCCAAAAAGGCGATCACCACGATAATCACTACTACACCAATCATTGATCGTAATGGGAAGGCTAGTAGGTCAAAGCCGTCAAAGCTCTTTAAGAAGGTTTTAGCGGCGATGTTATTAACTACCCGTCCGGCAATATTGGCTAATGCGATACCGATTAAACTCCCCCACAAACCAATCAAGATGGCTTCGAGGCTAAATAGTAGGAAAATTTTGTTACGGCCCATGCCGAGGGCTTTCATTAAACCGATTTCGCGAGTCCGCTCTTGAACGGCCATAAATAAGGTATTGATAATACCGAAGCTGGCAGCCAACAGAGCAATTGCGCCAAATATATTCAGGGCCGTAGTAACGGCGCTCAAAATTTGATTAACGACACCAATTTGATCCTGGATGGTTTTAGCATCGTAGCCAGCATTCTTAAACCGGTCTTTTATAGCGGTTTGCTCGGCTTCACTAGCATTAATGTTAAATCTGGCTATCAAGTAGACGTACTGGGTAGGGTTGCCCAATATACCAGTCTGTTGGTCGTAGGCTGCTTTAATCCAACTTGGCGATACCGAGACTCCATCACTACCAATCAAGGTCGGCCGTTGTACACCGACTACTGTGGCGGTTTTTTCAAAGCTGTTACCAAGCGCGTCGGTAAAACTAAAGGTGATCTTTTTACCGAGTGCAGCGTTAGAGTCTGACCCTAAATTAAGTGGCTGCAAATAGCTAACCGGTATGGTGACCTCGTCTTTTGAGTCGACATTTACTAATCGGCCAGCTTCGAGGTCAATATTAAAGCCTTCGACTTGTTGTGAGATGGTTGTCTGGAACTTTTTACCACCAGTTGTCATGTAATCCGGTTTGACGCCGTAGGTCCGAACAACTTCGGTAACACCCTCGATTGAGTCCATTTTGGCAACATCTTTTTCGTTCATATAGAGTGAACCTGGGGGCCCATTAACAACTTCGGTAACAACTTGTCGATCGGGGTTGTATTCGGTTAAACCATTGTTAGCGTCTTTGGCGGCATCATCTTGACCACGGGCGGTTACAAATAAACTGTCAGCCGCACCGACATTTCCCAGCTGAACATTTACATAGCTTTTAATGCCATCGCCAACACCGTTGGTCATAGTCAATGTAAAAGCACCGATAACTACCGCTGTAATTGTTAAAAAGGTCCGTAGCTTGCTCTTACGAAGGTTGGAGTTAGCCGTTCGGACTATATCGAAGTATTTCATTTGGATTTGCCTCCACTGATAATCTGGCCGTCTTTAATGTGTACCTCACGTTGGCAACGCTTGGCCAGATCTTGGTCATGAGTAACAAAAATCAGGGTAATCCCCTTTTTCTTGTTTAACGAAAATAACAAATCTTCGATCTTTTTGCCAGTGGCTGAGTCGAGGTTACCGGTTGGCTCGTCAGCAAAAATAATTTTGGGGTCATTAATTAGGGCGCGGGCAATACAAACCCGTTGTTTTTGGCCACCACTCAAGTTGGCGGCTTTACTGTTAGCTTTGTCGTCGAGTTCGACGGCTTTTAAGACTTCCAGGCCGCGTTTTTTGCGCGTTCGGGCCGATAAACCAGCAATCTTTAGTGGCAAAATAACGTTGTTTAGTACCGATTCGTCACCGTTTAAAAAGAACTGTTGGAAAACAAAGCCAAATTCTTGGTTACGCAGTTTGTCGACTTTTTTACGCTTTAATTCGGAGGCATTGGTGCCATTTAAGACGACTGAGCCGCTGGTTGGCGTGTCCAGCAAGGCCAATAAGTGCATAAGAGTCGACTTACCGGAACCACTTTTACCGATTACGGCAACAACTTCGCCTTCGTTAATCGATAAGTCAACGCCTTTTAAGGCCGAGAAGGCGCTGTCGCCCTTTCCGTAGGTTTTTACAATGTTCTTGGCGGCAATTACTTCTGGCATATAATCTTTCCGTTTATGTCTTACTAGGGTAACAAAAATGTCGTGGTCTTACCAGCCGCCACCACCGCCGCCACCACCGCCGCCACCCGAAAACCCGCCGCCGCCAAAACCGCTAGAGCTGGAGCTAGACGGTGGCGCAAAGCTAGTACTAGCGACACTTCCAAACGAATTGAGGGAGCTAACCAAAAACACGGTATTAAAGTTATTCATATTACCCTGATACCAATCAGGCGGCTGGGTATAGATGTCCTTAAATTCTTTGGCCCATTCTTTTTCGAGACCAAAAATCATCGCATAAGGTAGCAGCTTTTCGAACAGTTTAACCATATTCTCCGGTTTGGTCGTGTCACCCCATTGCTTGACGCCTGCCGGGCTTTGTAAGTACTTCAGGCGGTCGGCCTCTGCCAAAGCGATGTACATTTTTAGGCCAAGTAAATAATCTCGAGCCGTAACGCCTTGGAGGCTACGGGCCGGCATTAGTTTAGCCATAGCCAATGTAATAATGCCACTCAGTGCCAGACCAATCGTAAGGCCGAGCAAAACTATCGAAAACCGCCCAGCAATAAAACTACCGGCAAAACCGGCCGTCAACAGCGCTCCACCTAGGCCATAATAGGCTCGAGCAGTTTTAACTGGGTTTTTGACAAAATACCCGCGGTTGGTTAGGCGTTGCGGTACATCAGTGGCTAGTAAGCGTATGCTCATGTAGGCCTTCTTGCTAACATCTTTGAGGTTAACAGTTTTGGCCTCGGCAACCGTTAGGCTACCAAAAATCATTGAGTAGACGGTTTTTTCTTCGGCCGTTAGACTGTCGGGTTGCTTGAGAGCTTCGATACTATATTCGGTCTTACTGCCAATTAGCTTTTTGGATTCAACCGCCCTAATCAAAAGTATTTTACGGATCGCCATATCAATAATTAAGGCCGAAACGGCACTAGAGTGAAAAGATTCACGCAGTAAGACATCGCACTCTAGCGGGCTTAGGTCTTTGGGTGGAGTATACTCGGGGACAATTGTTCCACGACCACTTGGGTCGCGTCCAAATTTACGCCACTTAGTAACTAGCCAAATTAATGTCATCAGCGGTAAGGCAACTGCTAGGCTAACAGCCGACAGAACACGGATTTGGCGAGCTTTAGCAGCTGCTTTGTCGACCGCAAAAGTTCCCGAATTAAAGCCGATTACAAACGATAAGTTTTCGCCAGCCGACAGGTTGCGGGCACTGACAACGATTTGGGTTTCTTCATTATTGGCGGTACTACGGACAATATTGCAAGCTTGGCTCTTGCTGCCAGCCAGGCCCGAATAGCAAAGTTGGTTGTCTTGCAGTTGGTCGGCAATTTGGCGCGGAATATGAATGCGGGCAATTACCGAACCAAAATTCTGTTGCCAAGCGGTACCGTTAACATCCCAATAAAACTCTTGGTGATTATCATAAAAACTGATCTGATTTTTTAAACTATAGATGAGTTTGTAAGTTTGTTCGCCACGGACATACTTGTCGGCATCACCAATTCTCACCACCAAATTGCCATTGCTCTTGCGCGTGGTGTAACTAATTGGTGAACCGTCTGGACCAGTAATATTTTGAATCTGCAGGTCGATCGGTTGGTCTTTGTACTCTAGAGGTATAGCTCGTTCGATACCATGATTTTGGTTATAATTAGGAAACTGCGCCACAATGGTTTCTTCGACCTTGAGGGTTGGCACACGTTCCGATGTTCGGCCTACATAGTAATCAGCGCTAAACGAAGTTATTTTAAAGTTCTGGGCAGTTTGAGCCCGGGCTGTCCCTAACGGAATTAGACAAAAAAGTGCCAATAATAAGCCAACCAAAAATTTCTTCATGTTTTTATTGTACAGCTTAAGCTTGCATAAGTAAGGCTAGTTGGACTAAATTGAGTAATTATGGGTTTATTTAGTGAACTGCAAGCCGAGAACCAAGCTGGTCGTGACCAAAGACAAGCTATTGACGAAATTGCCGAACATTATGACGGTGCCAGCCTGTCGCAGATATTAAAGAGTAATGGTGACCAAGAAAGATTAGCCGCCTTAGGTTTTGAACGGCCTTACTACCCCCAAGTAGCCCTTAACGACCAGGACAATGTGGCCTTTTTTTGGCATGGCTGGGCCAACCACCAAGGTCAGCTACCGCTTTTGCTTGCCCGACTCCAGAAAACTGACTGGCGAGCCAACCAACACCCCAAGCTGGTAATGGCCAAATGGAGCTATGGCTTGCTGTGCGTAGAGTTTATCGATAGCGACCAAATTAATCTAGCCGCCTTAGAAGCCACCGAAACAGCTGAACAAATCCAATCAGTTGGCTTAACTATGCTTAAGCTGGAGGAAATTTTTTCACCGGACTTTGCTAGATTGGAAGCTTTGCGTGAATACCGCCAAGCCACCTCTATTGACAAAACTGCTGTTTAGTTGTAAAATACTAGTATTATGACCGGTCCCGAACAACTGTCCCAAACGGAGCGATTGGCACGATTTGATTACTCAAAAGATGTGCCGGTTTTTGACGAAAACTGGTATTTGCAAGGTTGGCGCCCTGTTATTGGCTACCAACGCCTAAATAATGACCGTGAGTTTAACCACAGCTCAGTTACGATTCAGGACGCCTTAAAAACCGTAATGAACCGTAGTTTGCCCTATTACGTGGAGCATCATGGCCAATCGGCCGTTAGCGAGTGGTACGTCTTTACCGATCATCTTGATGGTTCGGAGCCTCTTGACGAAGCTATTTTGGCCGATAGCGCCGAAGTTTACAAAGATCTTTACATTGGTGCCGATAAGCTACAACAGGCCGGGTTAATCGCCGTTCGATTTGCCGTCGAAGCCTTCTAGATTTTTGCTAATTAGTCGCTAATATGTTACTGTACCCCATATGAAAACGCATGAAATGGCTGATTTAAGCGCCCTGACGGCCCACGAACGACACCAAGTTGTGGAGCTTAGTTTAGAACAACGCGTTCCCTTAGTTCAAAGCCAAGACGTCGCCTTGGCCGTCACCGAAATTGCCCCAGTAGTAGCCGAACGTTACCAAGATGGTCGCGAAATTCGGCCTGGCTTTGCCTTGCTAGTAATAGACTGGGAAGATTTAGAAGCTGCCGCTTTTGAGACAACCAATGAGCCATTTGGCTTCAGGCTGGATGTCGAGCAAAAGGCTTTAGCCATCGAGCGGGTTGATGTACCTAGCTGGAATCAAGATAACGAAATTGAAGATATTCACTTTCGGGAAGCCGCCATCAAAGCCTTAATTACCAACAATACTGGTGTAGCATCGGGCGACTGCGAAGACGAAGTTTTAACTAGCTTAGACGAGCATTATTTTAGACTGACGCCAGATTTTCGTGTGCTTAACCAGCCTGGCGCAATTTTGGTTGGTGACTTGATCTTTAGCGTTAGTGGCCTAGAAGCCCACAATAACCGTGAGGTCGCCGAAGCTGTCGCCTTGCGCAGCCTAGAGCTAGCCTACGACCGGACTATCCGTGAAAACCGCCAAGCCTTGCCACCGGTTATCGAAACCATCAGCAAAGCTGATTTCAAAAAATACAAAGGTAGCGGCTATGGTCAAACTTGGAACCGTTTAATCCAACTTATCAGCGAAGAACCAGATTTGCCAATTGATTTGGTCGACGCCAACGACACCAACGGTGCCCTAGTCGGTGACCTCGAAGCCACCCTGGCTTGGCTAGAAGACAACCAACGGGCTGCTATGTCGGCTCATGTTATTCGCAAAGCTTTATTAGAACGTGATCCAGCCCGTTTCGCGGCCTTTTACGAATTTCGCAACCTAGAAGCCTAACTAACAGATGATATTAAGAGGTTGAGAGGCCGGATCTGGGGCGAGGGGTAAGTCGTCTGGTATAACAATCTGGCGACGAGCGACAATTTCGGCTAAGTGCGGTAAGAATTGATCCAAAATGTACTGCTCAGAAGCGACCGGTACGGCCGAACTGCGGCTTTCGATAAGAATATCCCAATCATTTGGCCCCTGCGGCTGACCGGTGTAGTAAAGAATGCTGCCATCGGAGCCGAGTAAATCACCAGAAGCAATTGTTCGGGCAGGTTGTGTGACAATACCACCTTCACCATACTTAACCGGCTGATTGGTACGACTTTCGCCAGCGTACCAGCCCCAAGCAAAGCCTTGGACAACTGGTTGTTCTTCATCATTAAGTGTACTCAACATTCTGTCAAACGGCTGTTGTTGGGTTTTTAAGGTAGCCACCACAAAATCTTTAACCGCTAGGACTTTCTGTAGTTTAGCGGACCGTTCGGCCGCTTCGACAGCGTCTAGTTGCTCTTGAGCACGAGCCTGTTCGATATCAAGCGTAGCTTGCGAAACTTGTTGTTTAAATTCTTCCAAAAATTCAGTCATATGCCCGATTGTAACATATTTTGGATATTTTGTCTAGTTAGTGGTAGGGCGATTTGTTAGTTGTCTTTAAGCTTTGCTAAGCCTTCGACAACTTTTAGATTCGGTAACTTTAATAATTCTTGTGGATTCAGCAGTAGTTTACTGCTCCGGTTACCACCACCCATCACAATTTCGGTTTGCTGCATAACAGCGGCATCAACCAATATGGGGTGAGTTAGGACGCCGATTGCTACTACCCCACCGATCATCATATCGGTTTGGGCTACTGTTTGGTCGGCACTGGCAAACGAAGCCCGTTTAACGCCCATGGCTTTGCAAACGGCTTTGTTAACGTCTAGTCGAGCATTGGCCAAGACAACGCAAACAGCGTATTGTGCCGGTTCAACTTTTTTAGAGACGACAAGAATCGTATTAGCGCACTGCTCGGGCTTAAAGTTATACTTTTCACAGAAGGCAGCCGTATCGGCTAGGTCGGGGTCGCAATCGATTACCTTGTAATCTAAGTCGTACTGATTGAGAGTTTTTTGGACTTTATCGTGGAGTTTGCTCATGAAGTTATTGGGTGTACTGGCACGCCGCTAGCTTTGGCTACGGCAATTTGTTGAGTGAAGTTCTCGCCAACATTGTAGGTACCGTCACCGGTTAGGTTTTCTTCCCAACCGGTTACTTCATCGATTAGACCAGGCACTAAAAGCTCCGGCCGAACTTTAATTGTTCGGAGGGCGTCTTCACACAGTCGGTCGCCGGTAGTGGTTTGGACTTGAATAATTCGACCCTTGGGGTCTAGTTGGTCACCAAGATCATCGGTAACCGTTCTGATACGAGCAGTAATAACTGCTTCGTCAGCATCTAAGTCACCGCAGCCCAAAAAGACACCACCGCTGACTTCGACCGGCTGGCCATCATTCTCGATTGTGCCTTCAAGAATAAAACTGGGTTTCTCGTTTTGCATATCATTATATAACCAGGCTCCAATTCCAATGGTGGCGGCAATCATTGCACTACCACCAATAATGGCGCCGATGGTTTTGCGGCGACGTGTTTGGCTTTCTTTGTTTAAATGATCGTGGTGCTCTTGGCCGGCACCGGGCATTACAATAAGGTTATCTGGGGTTTTCTTCATAAATTATATTTAAACACATTCGCTGTTTGCTAACAAATTTTATCGGTGTGGGTTTTCTTCGGCTTGAGCTTGTAGCGGAAAGTTAAGAAAGGCTGCAGTTTCGCCAGGTCGATCACCATAAACACCGCGACGATCGACTTGAATGTGTTCGTAGCCAAAAACTTCAGCCATAGAATCAAGACATTCTGCCGATACGATTACGGCTGATATGGCGGTAGCCTGCATTTTTTGGGCTTCGGCTTGAGCACAGCGTAATAAATATTTTCCTAATCCGACGCGTGGCGTATCAACCTCAATATCTTCAATCCGAAAATCGCCTGTCAGCGGGTCAAGGTTAGCACGCAAACGACCAGTATCATCGGCATTTTGGAGACGGACTCCATTCCACCGAGTTTGTTTGGTGTGAGTGACAATTATATCCGAAAATTCTGGCATAGGGCTTAGAGGATACAGTCATCTTGTAGCCAGACACGGCTGACTTCAAACGGGTTGGCAAGGTTTTGGCCATCAGAATTCGCCATGTGCAGTAAGCCGCCGCGGTGAACATCGGTGTCAACGCTAAAACCAGCGTCATCCAGTCTAAGCGTGCCAATGGTAAGCTGCGCATTATCCTCTATAGCATATTTGGCTCGCAAGTCGTCTTTGTGCTTTTGCCAACTGTCGTCCAGAACCAAGACCAAACCAGTTTGCGGGTCCAAGATAGATAGCTTTAAAGTTCGTTCAACAAAGGGAGTTTGCTGACTATTTTGGCGTTTTTGGGGCATAGGATCAATGGCAGTGCCTCTTGCACAAAAATCAATCCCCAAAAGTTCGCCAGGTTTCAAGGCAGTCAAATCCAGCTGACCATGTCGGGCTGATTGATCGCGGATTGCTTCGAGTCGCTGCTTGTACTCTTCGTCCATCAGCGCCTTTTGATCAGCTTGCTCACGAAGGCGTTCACGGGTTGCCTCATCAAGCCCAGCAATTAGTTGGGCGTGAGTAAGACGTCCGATTTCGCTACTAATTCTTGGTTCAGCGGTACGACGATAGTCTTCGGCATGGTTATCAAAGAAATCCTGACGGGCGGCCTCCTTCATGGCTTCGCCTTGACTAGCCATAATTTCATCATCGATTTCTTTTTCCCAAAGCGGCTGGTTCTCAGCAATTATTCTTAGGCGCTGAGCTTCGTGACGTTGCTCGAATAGTTTTTGACGAACACTTTCGTAGGCAGTAGTGTATGCAACTTCTGGGTCATCGGTTAGTGCAGCTTGCTGCTGAACCGTATCGTACAAATCACGGGCAACATCGTCGTAAGGCCCAAGCTGATCGCGCTCGGCTTGCAGTCTTTGATTGTCGGACTGCAAAAATTCGTTTGCACGGGCAAGCGAGTCAATTTCATTTTCTTTGCGATTGAACATAGTCCTTCTACCTTACTACCTCTGGTAAAGAATGCAAGCACAAGCAAAATTGTGACATTATGCTTTTGTTTAGCGGACGTTTATGGTGTTAGATAGATGGATGTCGAGACCAAAAGTTAGTGCCGAGAACCAGCCAGCTGTTAACGGCTTTTATCGTGAACATATACCAAACCAATTTTTAGCCAGAATTGGCTACTGGGGAATGAGTAAGGTTGTCCGGGTCGAAGCCCACTATGCCGGCGATGCTAAGGCTCAAATCAGCGAAATGTGGCAGTACAACCCACACGTAATTTTGATCAATAATCACACCGAAAACATGGACGCCATAACGGTAGCGGGAGCGGCCCATAGCCTGCCCCCACTCCGGCGAATGCGCGGCAAGACAGATATCTTGGCGAAACACGACATATTCGAAAATCCTTTCCAGCGACGCGGTGTTGACGTAATGGGCGCTATACCAACCTTCCGTGATGGCTCGCCCGAAGACATAACTAACCTTATGGCTTACCGAATGAATAAGTTTGGCCGCTACTTGGCAATGGATGCCGAAGGCAAACGCAACCAAGGTGACACACGCCAGCTACTTCAGTTTAAATACGGGGTTGGTTACATTGCCTGCCAGCTTTCTAACGATCGACCACTGGTTACATTGCCGGCGGCCATTAGCTACGGCGAGGGCGACAATAAAGATCTGCACCACGCTGTGATGTGTTTTAGTGAGCCAGTTATTGGACACCCAACCGACCCGATTGCCTATGTCGAAAGAGCCCAAGCCGAGGTCCAGAAAAATCTTGACTGGGCCTTTGGGTTTACTGATTTGCGAGCGGCTGCTTAGCGTATCGCCAAGGTTGTGTAAATAAATACCCGACAATAGCAATTGCGGCTACAGCTAGCAACAGATAGCTTGCCGTAAAGATAGTCTGCTGATTGGCAACGTAGGTAAAGACCAGGCTGCCTGGTATAAGAATAGTTCGCCCTAAGGTACTAATAACTGAGGAAGAACCGGCTCGGAGCTTGGACGGTAATTCGTCATGTAGTTTTTTGGAGAGAATAACACCATAGCCAACCAGGCCGGCACCCAGTAAAAACTGCGACAATAAAATTAGCCAATAGTTACGGACAAAGATTAACCCCAGTAGCGAAGCAAATATAATAATTAGACCGACGATAGACATTATCGGACCTCTTAAACGAGCCGCTATCATGCCACCGATTGTCCAGGTCGAAAATAAGGTGGCACTAAAAATTCCATATAAAGCCAGTGGTGCCGCTACGGCGATAAACCACAACTGGCTGAGCTCGAAGATAGTATCCATTAATACAGCAAAGCCAACTGTCGAGACAACTACTGGCAGTAATTGCCTGTTTCTTAAAACAGCCGCAAAGGTCTGCCGAATATGTCGAAAAACTGGTTCGCTGACTTCCATTTTATGAAGTTTAGGCTCCTTAAAACTAAGTAAGATAATACCGCCCAATAGCAAAAACGGCAATGATAAGAAGAAGGTTGCGCGCATACCAATATAGTTAGCGATCAGCCCACCACCCAAGGCCCCAAGCACAAAAGCCAAACCTTCGACGGCGCGCAGTCGTCCCAGATAATATTCGTAACGGCTACTATCACCATGCTCCTCAAGGTTTACATCATATATGACCGAATCATAGGTACCCGAATAAAGAGCAGCGTAAATTCCCCAAAAAACCGTACTTAATATATAGGCGGCTTCGTTATAGCTAAACCCGCCAACTATGCCAGCCAGCAGTAGCGAGCCACAACCCAGCAACATAACACCTTTGCGACTCCAGCGGTCGGCCAGTACGCCGGAAGGAGTCTCGACAACCAACATAACGATACTCATAATTGCCACCATCAACCCAATCGAGGCGGTATTAAAACCAATACTGGTCATAAACAACTTTTCGATAGCATACCAAAACGGTATGCCCTGCAAAAAGGAGCTGATATACAGCGGCAACAACCGCCGGGTCGTTAGGGATAGTTTAATATTGGTCATTGGCTTAACTATAACAAATAAGTCACGGTGCAAACTCCAAATATCTGCCCTCTCCCACAACTTCAACCACATAACCGTCAACCTTGACGGCCATCTGATCGTCCAAAGCATAGACTTTGTAGGGGCAGCCTTTGACTCGTTCCCTAATTGCAGTTTCGTTTTTGGTGTCCGGGTGCTTGGCGGTATCCAAATGCACTTGCAAACCAAAATCAACCAGCCCAAGAGCGGTCATTGCTGCACTGCCACCACTGGCTAACCTCAAGTCAGGCGTTGCAATATAGCTACCGGCGCTTACACCTATGTAAACTCGGTCTTTTAATAGCCGAGGGATCTCTTGGGTTACGCCGAACTTTTGAAAACAATCCATGAGGTAGGCTGTGTCGCCACCATTCACAAAGATGACATCGCTTTCCTCTAGGCGTGGCAGCCACATGTCTTTTGGGATGGCCGAAATATCGACGATGTCGATTTGCTTCATACCGAGGTCTTTAAGGCTAATGAGTTGGTCAAATACCCAGTCTTTATTACCAGGTTTAACATTTTGGGCAGTCGGGATAAAGGCGACTTTTAGCTCAGATGCCTGTTTAGGACATAAATCCAAGAAAGCTTTTATAATGCTTGGGTTGCGCAGCCCGCCAGAAGTTAAGAGAAGCTTCACGGCTTAACTGTAGCTGCTAACGGCTTGCCACCAATAAACAGCCCGCGATTAGACAGGCCTTGCTCATCGAGCTCAAAGGAAAGCCCGGCAGCTTCGAAGGCTTGTTGGTATTCTTCATTGGTATAGAGTGTGAGTCGATGTTCTTCGGTAAACTCGCGAATGCCTTCAGGCGACTCCACGACATGATGCATGTTCATGACCGAGACATTCCCATCAATACCATTGTGAGCCGTTCGGGTAACTTTGAGACCTTTTTCTGGCAGTTCTCCAACTTCAGAATGTGCTGGTCGAGTTGGGTCAAACACACCGGGCTGCAACCATGGCTCAACCAACAGGACGCCACCAGGTTTGAGGTGCTTAGCCATGTTAGCAACGGCTTCTTTCATATCTTCATAGGGATGAACATACCCAATCGAGCTAAACAAACAAGTGACCACATCGAACTGATGGCCAAGATCGAAATTACGCATGTCACCTTGATTGAATGAAATTTCTGGCAAACGCTTCCGGGCCTGGGCTAGCTGTTGCTCGGAGAGGTCAACGCCAGTAATATCAAAATCATCCACAAGATACGGCAAATGCAGGCCAGTACCGCAGGCTACGTCGAGCAGCTCTTTGCCATCTGTTTTCTTGTGACTGGCCACGAGCCCTTTTATCTTCGTTGCTTCGGACTCGTAGTTTTTCTTTGCATAGAGCGCATCATAGACATCGGCGGTCATCTTAGTGTAGGATTTATCGTTCATAGCTTCTTTTGCCTGTTCAGTCATTACCGTTAACTATACCACCAAAGAACCAGACGTCGTATACTATAGATAAATGACTGACCTCGAAAAGCTCCAGAAGCAAATCGTTGAGTTTAGGGATGAACGGAATTGGCAGCAGTTTCATAATCCTAAGGATGTGGCTTTGTCGCTGGTGCTCGAAGCAGCCGAGCTGATGGAGCACTTTCAGTGGAAGACCGACCAAGAGATTGCGGCGCACATGGGCAGCAACAAATCTGATGTGGCCGACGAACTGGCCGACGTCTTTTATTGGGTCCTACTGATGGCTCACGATTTTGATATCAATCTGGCCGAAGCTTTGAACAAGAAGATGAAGAAGAACGCCGCCAAGTACCCTGTCGAGAAGGCGAAGGATAATCACAGGAAGTATACGCAGCTGTAGCTATTTTCTGTAGAACACCTAGGAACGATATCGAATCGATGGAGCTTCTGGAGAAAGATGTTAACAATTCTAGGGTATAAGTTCTTTAACTTCTTGGTATGTCATACCCCCACCGGTTAGCCAGTTAACCATCAGTAGTATAAAGAAAATAATTAATACTGAGATAAATGTTGGACCAAAATGTTCAACAAACCAAATCGCAAACTCTTCATGTACGGGTACATTCTCAATATGGTCAATTAGATGGTTGTGGAATCTACTCGTGTAGGTAGTATAGTCGTCAATGAATCTGTCGGCATCAGATTGCTGACCACCAGAGTACGAAACATTTTTCTCAAACAAGTGACCATACTCTAGATGAAAAAGCAGCAGCTCGTCACTAGTACCTTGTTGATATATTTCTTTCCATGCTACATCAAGATGTTTATAATCTTCGAACCTAACATAGTCTAAATGAACTCCGTGGACTTTTAGTTCTTGCTCAAACGCATTTCTTTTTTTAAGATAGTTACCTTTTAGTTCTTTGAATTTTTTAGTTTCGCCAAAGCCATTAACTAATTCGTTTATAAGTTGGACTAAATTAAGTATGTTGCCAGGTAGCTCACCAATACCTTGCTGGTCTGATGGTAAATCTAGGTAGCTGTTTAGGTGATTCAGATAAAAGGAGAACTCTTGCTCGCCAGTAATTCGCCCCATCCCTACTTGAAACTTGTAAGCATCCACATCTACGCCTTTTTTCTTCGCCTCTTTTATTAGCTCATCTCTGTCTGCTCTCATTTGATTAATAATGCTATCTGCTTTTTTACAAAGTTCATTATCCTTTCTCTGTATGTCTTTATCAGTTGAGAGACTATCAATCGCAGCCCTGGTAAGCTTATTGTTCTTTGCATAATTTAAATAATGCGCAACTGCTGTCAGGAATCTTTCCGCTTGTTTATCATCGAAGGCTCGTTTACCGGCCAGCCTTACCACCTCCTGATAACGGCGGCTTAGTTCATTACTTATTCTATTTCTGTTAACCATAGCTATATTATGTCACTTTTTATGAACTTAAAGATTTTTTACATCAACTCCATGCGAGAATATATCAATTTCTATCCACTCTATTCCTGCTCTAGTTACATTCATATGTTTTTCAAATACTCGTAAATCTTGACCATAGCAAGAGTGTCTAAGCAACAGTATTTTAATAAGTCGTCAAAGGTCTTATTTGTTTGCACTTCATCTGCAACACCCATTACAGCATCATACCATCGTATTGAAGCCACTAAGCCGTTCTGTATGTCCATGTCCTTATACGAGAACTCTGGCACGAGGACTGGCAATACGTACTTAATTGAACTACTGCCCTTAAAGTCATGGTGTACGTAGTGCTGTTTACTGAACACGTCCATAAGGTCAAAAACTCTGTTATTAACACCGTTTAGAAACTTGGCATATTCAGGATACGAGTTAGCCATTTCTGTATTGCGACCCTTTTCAAATACCTTGTACCAAGCAATTACACTTCCTGTATCGCCCAAGTGACTCTGTAGGCTTGCTAGTAGCTCTGGCATGGGTGCTTTGACGCTATCACGCCCAAGATAGTCGTAGTGCTCTAACTCACCGTTAGGCTCTCTTAAAACGTGTAGAGAATACTGGAATGGTATTTGTTGGAATGGAGTACAGCCGTTAAACATTGGTAGTGCAGATGAAACAGTTTCGTAGTCAAGAAAATATAATGGGTATTCAAGTTCGCTCAACAGCTCTTTAATAGCTGGCTTGTTAATAATAGGCTCTTTACTCTTGGCAACCTTGACTTGGTTTTGTTGTCCGATAGATAGCTTTATATCTTCTGGTACATCGTGGACGTTATGAATATCGCCGTCTACGAGAACTGCTAGATTCTTGCCACCAATCCTAGAAATGTTAAATACAGAGTATTCGGGTATGTCTGGGTTCAGGTAGTTAAATGTAGGGCAATGTCCTGACTTAGTTTTAAGCCTACAGCTACACTTAGTTGGCTCGTCCGTTTGCTTTAGCATTTCAACTGCGTCATACGCTTGCTCACGAATGACTGGCAGTACTTTTTCTACTTTTTCGGTCACATCTGTTTGCGTCAGTAAATGATTCGGCTCAACTACAGTTTTACGTATGTAAGTTTTATCTAAGTGTATAACGCCAACTTTACCAATCTTATAACCAGCGTCCTCAAACGCTACACACTGAAATGCAAGGTCGTATATATGTTCTTTCTTAACAGAGTTGGTAGATTTTACTTCGTATAAAGTCCATGACTGTGTGGCTTCATCAAATTCAACGATGTCAGCCATTGCTAGTAATTCTTTATCTGTATAAACGGTGGCTTGGAAGATAGTCTTAACACCATCACTTACTAGCTGCTCTGTTTCGTTCCGAGCTTTCTTGCCGTGTGAATCTACTAGGACAGCATTTGGAAATAAGCCACGAGCGTAGCGTTCTACTTCGTTACCTTGCTCTAACCTACGGTTGATTTCTTCTTCATCATCAACTGGCACTACTTCTTTTTTATATTTCCATAACCACAGGTAGCTAGGGCAGCACTGGTATTTAAGGAAGTCTGATTTTGAAAGATACATATTATTTTGAAAACCTATGGCAGTAAATTTCTTGTGATAATTGCTATTGCTACATCTACAGACTTATCAGCTATATATCCAAAGGCTTTCTTCATAGCCGAACTATCTTTTCTTGCTACTGCGTCTTGTAGCTCTTGGTATTTCTGACGCAAGTCTTCGGATAGCTCTTCAATATTGATTGATTGAGTGGCGTGAGGCGAGTTATGAGCTATGGCAGAGTTGCTTATATTTGCATACGTATTGTTTGTAACATTGCTGCGTACGCTAGTGCTTGCGTCTTTCCCTAGCTGCGTTATCCTGTATCCCACATTTGTCACAGGGGTCTCAGACATTTCGGCAATAAACTGTATTTCTTGTTCCGGAATAGTAATCGGTACTATTAAGCCAGCCTGTTCCAGGTCACGCAGAATCGTTTTAATATTCTGGCGATTTAATGGTCCTACAGTGAGCTCTTGGTATATTTTATCTTCTCGACGTTTTCCGTACTTGTTTTGGGCTAAGAAGTTAAGCACTGCTGTGTGATATTCGGTTAGTTTCATCTTCCTAATTCAACCTTTGTTTCAATCAAACCAATTTTCTCCAATAACATATTACCTAGTGTAGTAGCCTCTGAATATGAAACCTTTGGCTTGTTAGTAAATGAATCGTATTCAGGTACACCTAGGTCTTTGTTCATTTTTATATCGTCTCGTATAAGTCCAAGTCGCAAAAGGTGCTCCTTGTAACTTTCTTGGATTGCACCACGTTGTCGCTCTTCTTTGTGAGACCCCAATACGACCTGTACTGGTGAAAGAATATTTTTGTGTAAAGATTGGAATTTGCTCTTGTCGCTTAATGTCCGCTCGTGGAAGTAGCGTAGCCAAATTACCTCATTATCATTTATCTCAGACAACAAGCCCAATAGATACTTTGCATTATTTATTGTTGCATCATCTTCAGAGATACCGTTTTGGACGATATTCAATATATATCGCCGCCTTTCTTCTGAACTGGCTCGGACAGTTCTGAAAAAACTATCTTCTACTAAATCGATAAACAGCTCATTATCCCTCAACTTCTTTATTACTTCGTCTGGCAATTTTTCTAACTTAGTATTGAGTTCATTGGCAAACTTAGCGATTCGTTCAATTCGTTGATTTGGAATCAAAGCCGAAACAATTTCTGACAAGAAACTGCCTGCAATAGGGACTGCACCCAAACTTGCCTTGGCTACTATGGCAGACCAGTCTGATTTACTATTACCGAGTTGTTTATCGGTTTTGCTCATTTCGTATGACGCTCGACTGAATCTATTTCTTCCTTGTTTAGTCCGTATAATCTGTAGACAATTTGGTCAATTTCATTATCAACTTTTTGAATCTCTGAACCTATGTTTACCAGTTCCGTACGGTATTTATCGTATAGCTGCAAGAGTTCGTCTTTTTGAATTAATGAAAGATTTGCTCCTAAAGATAGTACAAATTCAGTGAAATCTAAATTCCACCAATGACTTAGCCTTACAGACCTTTTGCTTAGTCCTAATTCTGACTTAAGTAGTTGCTGAAATCTATTATCACGTTCAGAGAGTTTAAAATTTAGTTCACTGATTTTCTTCGCCAGATTTGCTAATTGCTCTTGGTCATCAGCAATTGCAATTGGTATAGACCTAATTGGGTTAACGTCAACTTGATACAGCTCACCTTGGAGTTTGCCTCTTTTAAGTAACCAATATGCAACAAGACGTGAGTTTAATATTGCACTTAGGTAGCGTAAATTTAACCTGTCAGTCTTGATGATATTAAAAGTTCTATTCACGTATGCATCAAAATTAACATATGCAAATGAAGGACGAGAGCATTTACGTATAGATAGTATTTTTTCTCCCAAGAATACTTCTTTATCTCTTGAGCGATGTAGCCCGTATGGCTTATTTGCAGACGTTATAATTGATTGGTATTTATCTAAATGATTCTTTACGTTTTTATAAGGCTGGATATTATCAGGATTCTTAAACTTTGAATCTGTATAGATTACCCAACTTGTGTTTTGCTTATTTGCCAGATACCTGTTTATTTGTTTTGTTGTGTAGAAAGGCTGGATTAATTCTTTCTCGGCATAATTTGGATTTAGCTTATTGTATTCTTGTTGCGAAAGGTTAAATACTCCATCACCAATTTTCGCACTATCACCTAACTTTTCTTGAGATTTTTTATTCACATAGTCTTGCCCGATATCAATACCCGAAAAAATTTCACTCGCTTCAAGTTGCAGGTTAGATTTACTTGCGATTTTTGAAAGCAATTTCTCGTCGTGTGCATTCGCAAATGAAAATATGTTATTTACTAGTCTTGACCTGTTAAAATTAGACTTGAAGTAAACGAAGCGTGGGTCAGTAATTGCATTCAGAAAGTCTTTTATACTTTCAACGCCTACACTATTATCTGCAATCCTTGAGTAGTCTAATTCATACTTTGGTTGCTCGTTCTTTCGTCTGATAACAGCAATCATTGTTTGTATACCAGCTTGGTCAAAAACTTTGAAGTTACTGAAATCAATGAACTTATCTATGTGGGCGTCTGCAACTATCCTGTTCCTAAACTTACTTGCTCCGTCATTGGTAACCCAATTATTTGGGGCAATTAATCCTATTATGCCAGTATTTGCTTTCACAATATCTAGGGCAAGTCCGCCGAAGAAATACCATAAATCCATCTTCCCTTGATACAAAGACTTGTTATGTAATTCTGCAAATATTTGCTTTCCTGCTGATTCTTTAACGTATGGAGGGTTCATTACAACAACATCAAAACCACCGTTCTTGAAGACTTCGGGGAAGGTATCTTTCCAATCTACAAGCAGACTATTGCCACACTTTATATTGTTATCTAGCGATGTAAGTTTCTTACCTTTTTGAGCAGACTTAAGCCAAAGCGATAGCTTAGTAATTTCAACAGACTCCTCATTCAGATCTACGCCGTAAATATTGTTCTTTAGAATATCTTTTATGTAGTTTTCACTACTAAATAAGTTATTGCCTAGAATACTCGCTACACGTTTGTTCTCTGCTAATAGGTAGTCAAAAACATAAACCAAGAATGCTCCTGAACCACAAGCGGGGTCTACTACTTTTACGTTTTGTAGGAATTCTTGATATTTGCCGTAAGCCTGTTGCTCACGTTTTACGTAACTTTTATCAGTGATGTCGCCCTTTAGCCTAAACTGTGTCTTTACTCGTTCTTCTTCTTCTCGCAGGTAAGCACCCAAAGAGTTATCTACGATGTAACGAACTATGTAATCGGGCGTATAGAATATGCCGTCTTTTTTGCGCCGTGATTGTTGGATAGATTCTAGACTTTTACTTTCCTCAACCTTGCTCTTGATTTCCTCTAAATCACTAATGGACTGTTCAAAGATATGCCCTAAGATGTTGACGCTTAAATCCTCAACGAAGTTGTAGTCGCTGATGTTGGCAACTTTTAGTAATGAGCCATCGCTAATCTTAAAGCCGTTTAGTTCAGCGTCATGCGCAAAGAGTCCACCGTTATAGCCATCTGGTATTTCTAGCTTGGTGCTACCAACGTCAATAGCTTCAAAGAAAGCTTTGAATGTTGACCATAGTGAGCCACCGAACGTTGAGTTGTCTGCTGCTTGAATGACACGCTTCAATGTATCGTCTGGCAGTAAACCTCTGTCTTCTGCGAAACAGGCAAACACTATACGGTCAATAATCTTCTGGGCTTTCTCAATACCCATGTTAATATCTGACCGCACATCTTCGTTGTGTCGGTATATATCTCGTAGCAGTTCTAGTCGTGCTTCACGATATACCTTGTAAAACTTCTTACCGATTTCTTCTTGCTCAAAGCGAATATCGCTAAGCCAACCCTCTGTCTTGCTTGCACCTTTGGGCGTAGTGAGGTTATTGCTGTGCAGTAGCGTGTAGAAAGTTTTGAACTTAAGGTAGTCATCGCTAGGGTCTACAAGGTCATCAAGCGTCCATAGCTCGTAATCCAGTTGATTATCGTGGTAGAGTCGGAACTCCCAGAAGTTGCTCACAACTACAAACGGGCAGTTACGATACTGGGTTTTGTATTTGAAGCCCTGTTGAACAGGACTCATATTGCCCTCACGACGTTGTGGTCGGTCTAGCTCAACGCTTGCACCTTTTAGCTCAACAACTGCCGAGATGTTCTTGATGTCTTGTGTAACGTCAGTGTGGCTAAGTACAGCGTCAGGAAGTTGACCTTTATCAGTTGTAGCTTTTGGCTCAAGGCTATATGGAACAGCGGGTTTTTCTTTGTAGCCAAGTATCCTAATGAAAAAGTCTTGGTTGTAGGCTTGCTCACGAGAGGTTTCTTTGTCTGCTTTCAGGCTCCCGTTGTGGTAATCATTGTGCCAAGTATTAACGATAGCAATTTTATCTTCAAGGTCAGAAGTCTGTAGTTTTGTCGCTATGTCACGAAGTTTGTTTTTTCCAAATAAGCTTGCCATTAAATCCGTTCGCCCTTCAGCTCACTCTTTACCCTCAAGGCCAACTCGCTCATCACATCACTCACTTCACTTGTCTTAAGTGTTCGTTCCGCGTGCCACAAAGTCACCCGCAATGCCACGTGCTTCAAGCCTTCAGCTGGTGCGTAAATATCCAGTGGTTCCAAAGAAAATTCGTAGCCATGCGCTGCAGCCGCTGCTTCCAAACCTGCAGTCATAACAGAAGCCACTGCAGCGTAGCTCACGTCGCCTAAAAGCTTAAAGCTGACATCCTGACTCGTCCGTGGATACTTCGCCAGTGGCGCATAGCCATTAACCGATGTAGTCGCTGCTTCCTGAAGTTCGCCCAAGCCAACCGCGAAGCCGGCTGTAAATGCGGGCAACTTCAAGTTAGCTAATACTTCTGCTCGGAATTCGCCAACCGCACCCAAGACAATGTCCGTTCCGGTTACCGAGACGATGGCGCTGCGGCTTTGGTCGTAAGGTTGCATCGAGGCGTAGTCGATTGGTTTGTCGATAGGCGCGTATGTCAAAGACAGGCCCAGTTGTTCGGCAAGGTAGTCCAGGTAGGTGCGAGCTTGGTAGTAGGGCGCGCCGGCGTACTGTTTGGCCGCTTTATCGTTGGCCGCAAAGACGAGGGCCAGCATGTCGTATTCGGCCGGAAGGCCATCCTCATCTTTGGGGTACACCTTGCTGTGCACCTTGTTCATCTCAAACAACGCAAACTGGTCATAACCGGCCTTGATGTTGCCATGGACCTTGTCCAGTAGCGACGGCATCAGCGACATCCGGTAATACTGCAGATCCGGGCTGAGCGCGTTGCTCAGCTCAAAGGCCTGCTTGGGGTCTTGGCCGGTTTTGGTTAGCAAATTGCCATGCACAAAGCTGTAAGTTAAGACTTCGTTGGCACCGGCTTTACTTAAGATATCCCGCAAGCGTTTTTTGAAGCTCAGTTTTTCGTCCGGGTTAGCTGGCGTTAGGTCGCGCTTTGGTAAGTCGACTGGTAACTGGTCGTAGCCGATCAGCCGGCCGACTTCTTCGACAATATCTTCTGGTATGGCGATATCGGTTCGCCAGAATGGTGCGGTGACTTCGAGCTGGTCGCCGTGATGCTCCACATGGAACTCCACGTTTTCGAGTCGCTTAGCGATTTGCGGGACTTTTAATTTCAGGCCCAGTCGGTCGTTAATAAAGGTCGCACCAACTGTAACCGTAGGGTTTTTAGCCAGATGCTTTTTGTTGTCGACTGGTTTGCCAACCACATGCGCACTGGGACTAAACTCTTTGGTTAGCTCGGCCGCCCAGGCCAGCACCGCTTCGGTTTGCCACGGGCTTTGGCCTTTATTGAACCGGGTCACCGCATCGGTAAACAGGCCGTGGGCCATACTGGTACGGCGAATGTTATACATATCAAAGTTGGCGGATTCAATAATAATTCGTTTGGTGTCGCTACTGATCTCGCTATTATTGCCACCCATGACACCACCCAGAGCGATGGCTTTGCTGTGGTCGGCAATTAAAATTGCGTCTTTTCTTGGCTCAATTGTCTTGCCGTCTAATAAACTGAGCTTCTCGCCCTTTTTAGGATGTCGGACCACAATCTGGGCTTTGCCACCTACAGCAACTTTGTCGAAGTCAAAAGCGTGCAATGGCTGGCCGGTGGTCAGCATCACAAAGTTGGTCATATCAACAATGTTGTTGATCGACTTAGCGCCCATTTTGGCCAGGAAGACTTGCAACCAAATTGGGCTGGGCCCAACTTTGACGCCACTCATCACTAAGGCTTGGTAGCGTGGCACCAGTTTAGGAATTTCGTTAGTGACTTCGAGGCCTTTAACGGCTGGATCGCCAGTGTTCTCGATTTCGAGTGGGCGGATGTACCAGTTGGGCGACTTAAATGGCAGGTCCTGAATCCCGGCCAGCTCACGGGCCACACCCAACAACCCAAAACAATCCGGCCGATGCGTAAACATCTTATTCTCGACATCAATAATATAGTCGTCCAACGCGTAGACCTCGGCAAATGGTGTACCGGGCTTGGCGTCCTTGTCGATTTCGAGGATGCCATCGTGGTTGTCACCAATAGCGAGCTCTGCCGGGCTGGCTAACATGCCATTACTGGTTTCACCGCGCAGGTCTCTTGCTTCTAGTGTGAATTTTTCTTTATCGAAGGTGCTGGGGACGATGCTGCCCGGCGGCAGCCAAGCGACGGTTAAACCTTCGCGGACATTCGGTGCGCCACAAACCACTTGGACGTAACCTTGCTCGTCGCGCGTAACACCTTTGGCCTTGCCGCCATCGTCAATCTTACACAGGCTGAGCTTGTCGGCATTAGGGTGCTTAACGCAACCAACCACTTTAACGGCCAAAATCTTGTCATACTTTTCACCGACATTAATAACTTCTTCGACTTCACCCAACTGGGCACCAATTTTTTTAACCAGCTCATCAACCGGCAAGTCTACGAGTTTACCGTAGCCCAGTTGGCGGATGGCGTTGAGGGAGATTTTCATTTGGATACCTCCAATAACGAAATAACCTGATATCCATGTTCCGCAATTTCTTCCTTAGTGAAGTAGTCGATGTCTTTAGTTTTAACGATTGTGCCGACTTGTCGTTCTAACGTACGGCCGGTTGGATTTCGTGATTCATCAATCTCTACCAGTACCAAACTATCGCCCGGTTCACACTTCCAATCAGCCAAACGAAGTTCAAAGGTCTTTTGACCATTCATAATCTGCTCGAACCATTTTTGAGTAACTTTTTTCTCGATTTTCATTTCATCGCCTCTTTCGCTGCCTTCAAAAATGCCAAGTCGCGCTTTTGGATAAACCGGCCTTCGTAGTTATTTGGTACGTCATTTTCAAGCAATTTAATCGCTTCATCGATGCTGCCGGCTTTTACTTCGTGTAAGCCCTCGGCGATTTCGCCTTCTTCCAAGGCTGCCTCAACTTGTTCACCCGTTTGCTTAGCTAAATAGCAGTATGATGTCTGCACGAGTTCAAACTCGTCTAGGTGTTGAATAATAGTACCTAGTTCGGCTATAACCTCACCCTGACAGCCAAGCTCTTCCATTAGTTCTCGAGCCAAGGCTTCTTTAATATCCTCACCCTCATCAATACCACCACCCGGTAGCTTGTGATAGTTATGCAAGCCAACCTTCAGTAAAAAGACACCACCATCTCTATCCAACAATACAGCCCGTGCCGCTTGGCGGGTTGCAAACTTAGAATCATCCAGTACTGGTGAATCGGGGCTAATGTCTTGGTTCTTGATGGTTAAGATTGTTTTCATACTGCTACGTCCGCCTCATAGTCTAATGGTACCGCATCAGAGACATCCTGTTGATCCGGATACTCGGCACGAATTCGTTCCACATCTTCATTACTCATAACCCAGTCTAGCGCACCAAGATTTTCTTTAAGATGGTCGATGTTACTTGTTTTAGAAATCGTTACCACATTCTTTTGTGAGATTAGCCAGTTAATCGCAACCTGGTTTGCTGTTTTGTTGTATTTCTTAGCAAGTTCAATCATTAAAGGATTGTCAGATAATTCGCCTTTTTGAAGCGGACGCCAGGCCACCAGCATAACATCGTTATCTTGTGCGTCTTGCAGCACGTCTTTCTTTTCTACTTCACGATAGACAACATTGTAGTGTACCTGATTACAGACCAGTTTATTCTTGGTGTGCTTTTGAGCCTCGGCAAAGCGGCCAGGCGACATATTGCACACCCCAATATTCTTAACCAAACCTTGCTCGACGAGTTCATCAAGCGCTCGCATCGTTTCTGCAATCGGGATACCTGGCAATGGATAGCGATGGAGCAAATACAGGTCAATATAATTAGTACCGATGCGTTTTAGGCTAGCCTGAAATGATTTATGAACATCGTCGTATCTTTGATTTTCTTTAGAGACTTTGGTGGCAATAAATAGCTTCGAGCGATCATAACCTTCCAGGGCTTTACCGAGCAATTCTTCGGCATGGCCATTGCCGTAGGCTTCGGCCGTATCGATATGAGTAATACCTAGGTCGAACGCTGCCCGAATTGCTTTGATTTCATTCTCATCATTCGAAGCATCAGCCTCCCAACGTCCACCCACTTGCCACAAGCCAAGTCCATAAACCGGTAGCTCAAATCCGCTAGCTAGTTTTTTAGTGGGAATGTTCATTTCTTACCACCATTCCATTTAAGTTCGTACTTCAAGTTTTGGTCACCGCCAAATTTGCCAAAGGCGTACCAATTTTTAACAGTAATTTTATAAAACTGATTGCCAGTTGGGTCATTAGCTTTATCTAAGATGTCCCTGCCAGCCTGTTGCTGTTTTTCAAAAAATGGAAAGACTTTTTCGCGTTCAGCTTGGCTAGTCATGTGCTCAGCCGTACCTTCATAGTAGATGCCATGGGGTGATTC
>JBDSDR010000012.1:0-11846 GCA_039920385.1 Saccharimonadales bacterium (SeqCode) | reverse complement strand
CGATCACACTGGTTTTACTGATAGGGAAGTACTTGATCCCTATATTGCAGCCTACAAAGAAACTGGTGTTAGGCCAGCATTGCCTCCGGAAATCACCGCGGCTGTAGATCAAACCGAAGGAACAATTGCAGGCGTCATAGAATTGCCCCCAGTAAAACTCGAGGACTGGCGCTTGTCCGAGCATACTAAAGTGATTGGCCTGAGGGGTGTTGCCCAGGCGCGAGCTGCGCTTAGAGCGTCCGATAACAAGTATGGCCGGAAGCCGTCGCACTAACTGCTCGAGTAAAGTAAACTAGATCTTATGCCACCATTACCTAAGCCGTTCTTAGTGTTAGCGCCAATGGACGATGTCACTGACAGCGTTTTTCGGCAGGTGATTGCCAAAACGGCCGCCCCGGACCTCTACTTTACGGAGTTTGTTAACGTCGACGGCTTACAAAGCCCGGGCAGGGAAAAGCTCCTCCCCAAGCTACAATTCACCGCTAAAGAAAAGCCGATTATTGCCCAGTTATGGGGCAAACACCCAGAGAATTACTATAAAACCACCCTCGAACTTAAGGAAATGGGGTTTGCAGGCGTCGACATCAATATGGGGTGCCCAGTAAAAGCCGTCGTAAATAACGGTTGTTGCAGCGCATTAATCAACGATAGGGAAGCGGCAGGGGAGATAATCAAGGCCGTCCAGAGAGCCGCCGGGGAAGACTTCCCCGTTTCCGTGAAATGCCGTTTAGGCTTCGGAGAAATTGATTATAGTTGGCACGAATTCTTACTATCATTCAAGCTTAACATGTTAACTATACATGGTAGGACAACTCGTGAGATGTCTAAAGTGCCAGTCCATTGGGATGCCATTAATCTAATCCGCGAACTGCGTGATCAGATATCCCCCACTACCTTAATAGTTGGCAATGGTGATGTTATGTCACGCCAGCAAGCCGAGGAACTAGCAGAACAGTACGAGTTGGATGGCATTATGATTGGCCGCGGTGTCTTTGAGGACCCGTTTGTGTTTGCCAAACAAAGCCCATGGCAAAACTATACTAAGCAGCAAAAACTAGACTTGTTTAAGTGGCACATCGATCTATTCGCAAAAACCTGGCAAAACAATGAGCGTCGTGTCCATACGCTCAACAAGTTTTGCAAAGTTTATGTTAATGGCTTTGATGGTGCCAAAGAATTACGCGAAAAGTTTATGGCTGCCGAGACTATTGAGGAGCTAAGCGATATTTGGGTAGCAGTTGTAGCGGCCGCCCCAGTCGGACATCTTAACTAAGATGGCTTGAAGCTCCTTCCCCTTAGGGGTCAGTTCGTAGGTATAGCGTGGCGGATGTTCGCAGTACAGGCGGCGTTCAATAATCTTTTCAGCTTGCAGTTTATCGAGTCTTTGGCTGAGGGTACGGGGGCTGATACCCTCTAGAGACTGCTCCAGGTCGCTAAATTTGGCCGGCTGGGAAGTGAGATCGCGGACAATTAGGGCGGTCCATTTGTCGCCAAGGATGTCTAGGGTGGCTTGTAGGCAACCAGGGGATTGTTCGATCTTTACCATAATTTTAGTATAACTTACAAAATAGACTTTACAAAGTATAGTTAGTGACTATACTAAGTGTAGTAACAAGTCTAAAAAAGGATTTATAAATATGCCGTCTAAAAAAATTGCCGTAATTATTAGTACTACCCGCCCTTCTCGAATTGGCGCCGATATTGCCGACTGGTTTATCCGTAACGTTTCTGATATGCCCAATGCTAAGTTTGAACTAATCGATTTAAAAGAAATTAATCTGCCATTTTTTGATGAAGTTTATTCGCCAGCCAAAGGTATTTACCAGAAAGATCATACTAAAAAATGGAAGGCTTTGATTGATAGTTTTGATGGCTATGTTTTTGTAACCGCCGAGTACAACGCTGGTTACCCAGCGCCGCTGAAGAACGCAATTGATTATCTAGATAGCGAGTGGCACAACAAACCGGCAGCGATTGTTAGTTATGGTTGGACAGCCGGAGCCAGCGCCTCGGCCCAACTTAAACAAGTTCTGGAGCGTCTTAAGATGCAGATTACCGGAGTCAGCCCAGGCCTAACCTTTAATGGTGATACTTTTAACGAAGCAGGTCGGTTGGCGGATGTTGATGCTAGTTTTGCAGAAAATCTCGATGAGATTAAAATGGCCACCACTCAACTACTTGAATTGGTCGACCTGACAGACTAAAACGGATGAAGCGGGCCCAGCTTCTTTCTTCTAACTTTTAGCATAATTACAAAGAACAGGTTTGCAGCGACTAGCGAAGCAGGGTAAAGCCAAGTAACCAGACTGTAGTTTTCGAGGGCTATTATTGCTAATACAAACTTTAGACCAGATAATGCGAAGGTGACGAGGGTTTCCTCGTGTGGCTTGTGGTAAGACTTGCGGATAGTTGGCAGAAACCCCAAAAAATCGATCACGGTTATTAACACAATCGACAATAGGGGGCTGTTTGTTAAGAACCAAAGAACTAGGGCCAGTGCCGCGCCCAGCAGACTTAGCTTATCCGACTTGGTTATAGTCTTCTCGCCTTTGTAGGCAGCCAATAGAAAAATAAAAAACGATACAAATGCAGTTACACCTGTAACCCAAGCTCCGGGTCCAGCATTGTCAGAGACTTGGCCAGCGAAAGCGATGGCGGTTAGCGAAGTCCAAACCAGCCACGAAAAGGCGTGGGGTTTGGTTTTGCCAGCAAAAATGTCCCGAAAGTAGAAGACATATGCGACTAAAGACATGATGACAGACACGATTGCCAAAAATACTTTATAATCCATTCCCCAATCATAACAAAAAGAGGTCAAACGACCTCTTTTTAAGTGTAGCGTTTTGGTGGGGGTGGATGGAGTTGAACCATCTACCAAGCGGTTATGAGCCGCCTGCTCTAACCGGTGAGCTACACCCCCGCGCACCAAGCTAACAGGGTGAGTATAGCAGATTTTGGGCGAGTGATTGTATAATGAGCACAGCCAATGTTAGAAAAAATCAAAAAATACCAAAATCATCCCTATTTTAAGCAGCTGCATGACGTGCGTGTGCTTGGTCTTTTGGTGTTTGCATCTGTTGCCGTACTAGTTAGCTGGAGTACAATTTCGGCGATTCAAACTAACTATGGTTTGCAAAAGCAGATCTCTGCAGTACAGCAACAGAATACAGTATTGGAACTGAAGAATACTAACCAAAAACTGGCAAACCAGTACTATAACTCTAACCAGTTTTTGGAGTTAGCCGCTCGTCGTCAATTCGGCCTAGCCGCACCCAATGAAAAATTAATCTTGGTACCTAAGGCGGTCGCCTTAGCTCAAGTTGGTGAAGTGTCGGCCCAAACTGCTGTAGCCGCTGAAGCCCCGGCCCAAACATCGAGTTTTCAGAAGAATTTTAAAGCCTGGATGGATTTTTTCCAGCACCGCCAAACCGATAGTTAATAAAGGAGTCACCATGAATGCCACTAGTCGCCATATTTACAAAGTGCTTGTTACTGCAGCGTTGGCTATGATCGCCGGAGGAACGGTATTTTACCATTTCGTCGAAAAATGGAACTGGGTCGATGCTTATTATTTTTGTGTGGTTACGCTAGCAACTGTGGGATATGGCGACTTTGTACCCAAGACCGATATCGGCAAAATTTTTACGACCGGCTATATTTTGGTAGGAGTTGGCATCATTGGTGCTTTTGCTAATGCTTTAGTTAAACGGCGTGGTCAAAAAATGCGTGAGAAAGCTGTCGCCAAGCATAAGCAGTAACAATATTTCCTTGACATAAGCGCTACTAAGCGAGATGATTCAATTATCAATTAAGGAGGGAACTATTGTGGCTGTACAAACAAATCAACCAACCGGGTGGGTTGGATGGGTATACTTTGCCGGTATACTTTTAGTCGTCCGTGCATTCTTCCAGGGATTCATGGGAGTAGTTGCTCTAACTAAGAGTACATTTTATGTCGTTGGCCCACAACAATTAGCAGTTTTTAACTTTACCGCCTGGGGCTGGGGACACATCCTGCTTGGAATGGTCTTGTTATTCGCTGGCTTCTCGGTTCTTTCTGGCCACATGTTTGGTCGGGTAGTGGCTGTTATAGTGGCTGCAATGTCACTACTGGCAAACCTGGTTTTCTTGCCAGCTTATCCAGTTTGGTCAATTGCCGCTATTGTTATCGACGCGTTGATTATCTACGCATTGATTGTACACGGCAAAGAAGCCTAGATAAGTTTTATCACACCAAAAACCCGACTCTCGGCAAAAGGGTCGGGTTTTTATTTGAAGTCAGTTGGGATGGCGTAGAGAGAGGTTTTGGTGGCATCGGCTGTTTTGCCGGCGTATAGAACTACCCAGTCGGTACCGACTAGCTTGAGGTAGTAGCCTTGAAAATCAGCTTCTTTATCGGTTGTAGCAGAAGTACAGGCGGCATTTACGAAAGCAAAGTTTTTGTCGGCCGAGTATAGGACCTTCTTTTTATCGGTACCAGAAGTTCCTTGGGTGTAGACAAGAGCTTTCTTAGTGGCTGGATCAATTTGTGCCTGGCAGTAAGCCGTAGTGGCGGCAATAATTTGTTCGTCACTAGTTGGGACAACGGCAACCTTTTTAGCTTCGGCCTCTAGCTCATTAACCTTGGCTTGGTTGGCGGCAACCTGGACGGACAAAGCGGCATTCTCCTTAGCCAACTTATCAACTTGTTGGTGCTGCCAGTAGTAAACGCCATAACCGACTCCACCAAGTAAGGCTAGAATGAGAACGAACAACAAGAACTTCTTAAATTTACCACCACGACGTTTTTTCTTCATTGTTTGCGGCATAGGTGATGGCATTTGCGAACTAGGTGGGTCTGGCCGAAACGGATCAGCTTGAGGTGTTGCAGGCATTTGCTGAGTTGGTAGCGGTTGTGGCCGCGGTGCTGGTTTTAAATCCATGTCCATTGGCTCTTATTATTACGCTAACTGTTAATAAACACAAGCATCTTAATTGTAAGTTCAGAATTGGTAGCGGCGAGTGGATTTGAACCACTGACCCCAGGCTTATGAGTCCTGTGCTCTAACCACTGAGCTACGCCGCCACAAGATGTGAATATATCATGTTTTGCCCCTGTTGGCTAGCCACTGAGCCCTGTAAAATAAAAGAACCCTTCGGCGAGGAAGGGTTCTTTTAGGACAGAGTTTTTTACAAGCTAGAGATCATTTCGTCGAATTGCGAAACTGACTGATCATTAGTTTGAATGAATTCGTAGGCTAGTTGGTTACTCATTTTTATTTTGTTCCTTTTGTTTTATTTTTGTCGTTTTTGTTTGTCATGACAATACTTAGTATTATACATGGAATTGCTAATTTGTCAACTATATTTTTGTAAAACGTCTTTTTTGAATCTTGTAAAAGCTCGGCTCATCTGTTATGCTATAGTTTGCTCATTTCCGACGCGGGGTGGAGCAGTGGCAGCTCGCGTGGCTCATAACCACGAGGTCGCAGGTTCGAGTCCTGCCCCCGCTACCAAGAAAAACGCCTCAGCTTGTCTGGGGCTTTTTTCTTGGTCAATGGAGAAGACGAGAACCGTTGGGCATAGCCCAGGTTCGTTCGTAAGGAGTGCGCGCAGGAATGTGTTCCGAGCACACGACGAAACGTGCCGTAGGCAGCCCCTGCCCCCGCTACCAAGAAGCAACAAAATAAGAGATACGTTACTTCGTCAATCGGTTCTCTAGCCGACTGACAGGGTCGTACCAACCTCTTTCAAGAACGTAGGTCTGTACCTTTTTATCTACCCCAAACATAACTAACAGACCAACAACAATAAACAATATGCCAATCAATCGTTTAAACCAGCCGTTAGGGTTGCTGAGCCACCTAAGCTTTGTAACAAACACTTGTCCCAGATAGGCTACGAGTAGAAGAGTGGCACTTAAGCCGACCGCGTAAGCAATAAGGTACAACAAACCTTTTGCAAACGAAACCGGGATGACTGCCGCTACTATCAACGCATAGGTAGGACTGCAACTACTAAAAACCGGACCTAAGGCAGCCCCAATCAGGACCGCCCCAAGCAGGCCTTTCTTTTGGTAAGCTTTGCCGAGTACCTTATTGGAGTGGTTAGATAAACCCGAACCAGCCAACAGTTTCTCCCAACCCTTAGGCCAAACAAAATATAAACCCAGCAGCAGAACAATTATCCCAGAAACAAATTGCCAGATAACCTGTGGCACTCCAAGTAGGACAGTGGTAGCTTTTATCAGCAATGTAAACGTAACCACCGATACTGCTAGGCTAATGGCAATTATAAGCGGCCTTAGCCATTGCCGATCTGGTTTATTTTGATTCGGCTCTATTAAGGAGCCCCCGACAATTACTGGCAACATTGGCAGCACGCATGGTGCAGCTATTGTTAGCACGCCGGCAATAAAGGAAAGGATGAGCAACGCCATAGCTATAAGAGGTTTTCTTTTACAGTTGCAAGCGATGGATTATCGTAGGCTACAAACTTTTCGATAAGATTGCCCTGGTCATCAACTCGTACGATAGTAGTTTGGAGTGTTACCCCGTATTTTTTTCTCAATGATTGGCTACTATCGTAATCAACTTTGATAATGGTTACTCCGTCCGGCACTCCGCGAGCTTTAATATCGGTCTCTAGCATTCGACATTGCGGACACCAGGGTGCATGGAAGAACAGGAGTTTAGTGCCTGGCGTATCTGCGATGGTGGTTGAAGTGTAGTCGATATAGCTACCCGGTAGGTTGTTTGGCGATTTGTCTGAGACGACTGGCCGGTCGCTAGAGGGCATAATTTTTTCGACTCGCTCCGCTTCCATCTTCGACTTGTCGGCAGGACTATTCAGTAAATAAAACACCCCTCCACAAATGGCAAAAACTATAACAATAATTATGCTAATAACTTTCTTGCTCACAATACTATTATAGCTCCAACAGGATAGTGCCTCAATAACGCCTAAAGCGTTGCCGCTTGGGCGATTTTGATCAAGGCTTCTTGGGCGCTGGCATCATTGAAGGTCAGGGAAGAGTTGGGTTGGCTAATTTCGAAGGTATAGATTTTGAGGCCTTGTTGGACTTTTAGGGCGAAGTCGCGGGTGTTAGTTAGGGGTACATCTTTAGCAAGGAAGCTGGCGCTTTCGCCAACTCCGGTTACAGCAGCACCGGTTTCGGTTATGTAGCGCTGGGAGTTATCGAGGTTGGCCTGGTTGGCATAGGTGCCGAGGTCAATCATAAAACTGTTTTCGGCTGTGGCGCCAGCCACGAATGGGTAAACACAAGTTTGGGCTTTGTCGCCACCAGGCACATCCTGTACGCCGGTATCTTCTGGGCCAGTCATGCTATTTGCGGCATCGCCCAGCAAAGATTTGATAGTAGCCTTAGAAACGCCAAAGCAAGAATCAGCCTCGGTGGCAGGGGTATTTACGGTTGGCGTATTTCTGGCGGTTGTGCCAGAAGTTGGTCGTCGGCTTATGACGACAAAGCCGACACCGGCAATTGCCCCAATAACGATCAGTGCAATAATTATTTCAATAGCCGTAAAGCCGGATTGGTTAGAATGGGTTCTTTTTAATATATTCATTTTGTGGTGCCCTTATTTATATGTAAGAAGTATAAGATTATTTTTAGCATAGTGCTAGCGCTAATCAGGTTTATTGGGTATATTTGACAGATTGTCGCATAATGCTTATCCTTCATTTAAGTCCAACAAAAATAAAAAGAGAAAAATCATGGCAAAAAAAGCCCCAAAAAATCGTTTGTTAGCAAAGTTTTCGACTGCCCGCAAAAATCCAAAGCTCATCGTTGGTGGGCTCATCGCAGTCTTATTAATCGTTGTTTTGGTAGTATTTCTAGTTAGTCGCAACAAAACCCCAACCAAGACAAGCTCAGCTAGCGAGCTAGCTAAATCGTCGGTCAATACTAAGAACACTAAAGATGTCGCAGGCAGTAGTCCGACAGGTTCATCAAGCGATAATCCGACATCTAGTGGGCCGACAGCTTCTTCTCCCACAGCGAGCAAAAAGACCTCTCCTACGACAGCCGGATCTGGTGCCACATCATCGGCGCCGTCATCTGGTGGCGGCAGTACGTCAGCTCCCACTCCGACCGTCGTGCCGTTTGAATTCGATGGGCCTCCATACATCAATGTCGATGACAGATCTGTCGACGTTGGCTGCAACCAATCACACCAGTTTAATTTTACGGCATCGATCTCGGCTACCGCCGCCGGAACAGCAACCTATCACTGGGAATTTAGCGACGGCGGGTCAACTGCCCCTCAGTCACTGGTCTTTGGCGGAGCTGGCACCCAACAAGTTAACACCAGCTGGACCTTAGCCAGCGATAGCACTCCCGGGATGTACCAGGTAACTGGCTGGGCCTCAGCCGTTTTCACTTCACCTAGCGAGACTGCTACCAAACCTAACGACGGCACTTTTACTATGTACGTTAGCTGTTAGCCTAAAGTCTAGGCCCAGTTAATGGTCGCTAAAAACCACCAAGCCGACTATAATCGATGCATGACTAAACAATCTGAACACGCTAAAAGAATTGCTGATGAGCTGCACGAAGCTGGAGCTAGTAGTTATGGGGCCAGTAAGTTTGCCAGCCGATACTTGCCGAATGTAATCCACCCCGATGAACGCGTTATGGCGGCCGTTTATGGCCGGTACGACGAGGGCGGCGGCTTGCTGCGTCTCTCGGCCGGCATGTTGGTAGCTACGGACAAACGGGTTATATTCTTGGATCATAAACCAGGCTTTACTTCGATGGATGAGATTAGCTATGACGTTGTCTCTGGAGTTAAGCAAGTTACCAGCGCGCTGGCTTCGACCCTGACACTTCATACTAGGGTTGGTGATTATGTTATCCGTTACGCCAACCATAGTGGTATAGATCGGTTTGTGGGCTACATTGAGGCCCGCCGAGTCGAGGTTAATGGAGTTTCTGAACAGGTACCACGCCTAACCCAAGTAATCCCAGATGGTTCGGTCGATAAAGCCGCCATCAAATTCCTTCGCGAGCACGAACTTGCTGTATTATCGACTGTCGATCGTACTGGCAACCTCCACGGAGCGGCTATTTATTACTTCATTGATGATGATGACCGCGTTTGCATGGCAACCAAAGCTGGTACTCACAAAGCCGGCAATATGTTTGGCCATCAGCAAGTTGCTTTAACTGCCTACGACGCTGGCAAAATGCAAACCGCCCAGTTACAAGGCATCGCCGAAGTAGTCACCAGCCCCACCGATCAACAAACTATCTTCGCAAAAATTATTAAGCCGCGTGATTACAACGGCGAACAGCGGTTACCGCCAATTACGACGATTCACGAAGAGGGCTTTGTAGCCCTTAGGATTATTCCGACAACGGCCCGCTACACTGACTTCAAAACCCTAAGCTAATCTCTTTTAGCGCTAGGTTATATCCTGATCACCAGTAGACAGTATATGTATCTACATTAGGTGTATACTGAGGCTAAGCACTAACAGTTTAGACTAAGGCTGGCTATGAAGCTAACAGCGACAAAACAACTAATTAAACCTGTCGCCCCCCAGGGCTTTACAATAATCGAAACCATGATCGTCTTGGTCCTGGCCTCACTGACCTTAATAATAATTTTTCTGGCAGTCCCCGCTTTACAACGAAACGTCGCCAATAATCAGCGCGACCATGATGCCGCCCGTTTAGTGGACGCAATTAACGAGTGTCTGCTGGCCCATTCCAATAATGTTACATTGTGCGATGAGCCCGACGAACTACCGATTACACCGGCCGACCTTCAGCGCTACACCGGGTTTCATTATGGTCGTACCGAAAATCCGTTCGACCCCACAAAGCCTATTCAAGTTTCGCCGACACTAGAAGAACCAAATTGGCTTTTTCGTCTGGTATGTACGCCAAACCATCAGTGGTTTACGAACACAAACGCCGTTGTATTCGTAGTTACTTATTACCGGGACACTGGCAGCGGCGGCTTCAATTCGCGCTGCTTAGACGGTTAGTTAGGAAATTTTGGGGATTACTAGAGTTTAGGCGTACTATGTAGGCATAAGCGATTTAATAAACAAAAGGATAAATCTAATGGTTAAGAAAACTAATTTACAAGACAAGAGCCTGTACGTTTGGGCAGTAGCCAGAATCTCATTAGGCTTAATCATGCTCTGGGCATTTTTCGACAAATTATTTGGCTTAGGTTTTGCAACCTGTCGGGCAGCTGATACTGGCGTAGTTACTACAATGTGCCAGAAAGCTTGGGTTAACGGCGGCTCGCCAACCCTCGGCTTTCTAAAATTTGGCACAAGTGGCCCACTAGAAAGTTTTTATAAATCACTGGCCGGCAACACTGCTGTCGACGTTTTGTTTATGTCTGGCTTGTTGCTCATTGGTCTGGCCTTAGTTTTAGGAATTGGCATGAAGATAGCCACTGTGGCCGGTTCAGCTTTGCTACTTATGATGTGGTCAGCCGTTCTCCCGCCCGAAAATCACCCCATCTTAGATGATCACCTAATTTATATTTTGGTATTAATGGGTCTATTGCTATCGAATTCTCAGCAAAAGTGGGGACTGCGTAATTGGTGGGTTAAGCAACCGATTGTTAAGCGTTTACCGATTCTTGAGTAAGTCTTAGTCTTGTTCTAAAGCAGCACGGGTGCTGAAGTAAGCTTGCTTAGGCTGGTAGCGCCTGTCAAACATAAGCGGTCGAGGATCGTTTAAGCCAATGTAGTTGTACCAAGTTTCATCATCGGTGATACCCAGGTAAGCAAAGTGGTGACAGACCTTAGATTCTATACAGGCCCGCATCATTTCGTAGTAGATGTTGCCCTGAATTTGGTCTTTACCGGTGGCGTTAGTTTTAACATCGTTCATATTGACGTCAAATTCTGTTACATAAATCTTTAAACCAAGATCCGCAAAGCGTTTCATATTAGAAATAACTTCATCTTTAGTGGGCGGGTGGCCGCCGTCGAGGTGCATCTGCATTCCAATGCCATCAATTGGAACACCACGCGCCAAAGCGCCTTTAACGTAGTCGTACATAAGGTTAGAGGTGTCGTTAATAGATTCATTATTGAAATCGTTTAGTAGTAGGGTGGCCTCTGGGTCAGCTTGGCGTGCCCAAATAAATGACTGGTCAATATAATCTTGGTCGCCAGTATTATCGGCCCACCAATCACGTAGATTAAATAAATGTTGCTGCCGCGTAAACGGTTCGTTAACAACCGTCCAAGTATCAACTTTGCCACGGTAGCGTTGCCCGACCGTCGAGATATGATCATGCAATAAATCAAGTAGTTGTTGTTTATTGTATTTGCCCTCTTTTAGCCAATTTGGCAGCCACTTTTCTTCGCCCCACACAAAGTGGTGAGCTTCGACGGGCATATTATTGGCCGCAGCAAAATCGACCACCTTATCCATTTGCTCAAAATTATATGTCGACGAGCTGGGGCGTAGGCCACCATCGGTGAAATACCAGTTTGGCGTATTGTCAGCTAGGGCGTAATCGAATTCGGAAGTTAATATATCGGTGTAGGGCTTGGAGCCAAGGTGGTTAGCGATAGCAAAGTTCCCCAGCGCAATATTCTGTTGATTGGCCAGAGCCTTAAGGGGTGGATGAGGTAGCCTAGGTGATTTTAGTGGCGTAAACACCTGGTAGGCGGCCAAACCAACGACAATTAGAATCAAGCCAAGGCTGGCGCTGGTCAGTAGGGTTTTTTGTCTTTTACTACGTTTTGGCATATCAGTTAGTATAGCCTATTTGCTATATTGATAGGATGGAAGAAGTTTGGCAATTGTATGGCGAAGACGGCAACCCTTTAAAAGGCCAAGGCGGTAGCAAAGCCGAAGTTAGAACTGGTTT
>JBDSDR010000011.1:0-24046 GCA_039920385.1 Saccharimonadales bacterium (SeqCode) | reverse complement strand
TACAACCGGTGGTCGAGCCGCAAGACGTACAGACATAACAGCTGCCGGAACGTTGCGTCTGGTTGCCACAATTGAAGCACATCGGTGCCGTATCGTCAGATAGTGCAGCTTTGTTTTGGCTGACTTCCCGCTTGATAGCCGCAACTGGATCAGTACGAACCTCTTTTAGGGTCATGACTGGCTCATCTGGCTGCGATAGGGTTGGTGCATCGGACATAGTTGTCTGATTAACCTCATCGAGTAGACTGGTTTGATCATCGGGCATGTCATCAAACGAAGCCAAGCCGAGTTCCAAACGATCATCGAAGCTTAGATAGCTTAAGCCAAGTCGACGGGCAATGTAGTCGATGATTGATGAAGCTGTCCGGATATCTGGGTCATCAGTTATACCAGCTGGCGCAAACGACGTACTGGTGAATGAACTAACGTAGTCCTTCAGTGGTACGCCAAACTGCAGACCATGGCTAACACTAACGGCGAAGGCATCGAGGATACCACGCATTGTTGAACCTTGCTTGTTAACGTTAACAAAGATTTCGCCTGGGGTGCCATCTTCGTACTCGCCAACTGTCATGTAGCCCTTGCTGTCGGCCACTCGGAAGGAGAAGGTTTTGGCAGTTCGGGTCTTTGGCAGAGCTCGGCGAACTGCACCCTTTACAATAATGCGATCTGATAGGCTTTCGACAGCCTCACTGACTGCTACGACCGGCTGGACAGGAGCGGCAGCTGGAGCTTTATCTTCGCTACCGGCCTTCTTAGCCATCGATAGTGGTTGAGCGACCTTACAGTTGTCGCGGTAGATAGCGACAGCCTTGAGGCCCATCTTCCAGGCTTCGATATGGAGGTCTTCGACGTCTTCGACGGTTGCCTCTTCGGGCATGTTGACCGTTTTACTAATAGCACCCGACAAGAATGGCTGGACAGCGGCCATCATCTTAACGTGACCCATGTAGTGGATGGAGTTGTCACCCATTGAGCAAGCAAAGACATTTTCGTGCTCTTTCTTGAGGTGGGGGGCGCCAAGTATTGTTTTTTCAACATCAATATAGGCAATGATATCGTCCTTTTGAGCGGGTGTATAGCCAAGCGCAATCAAAGCCCGAGGCACCGTCTGGTTAACAATATGCATCGTCCCACCACCGACCAACTTCTTCACTTTAACAAGCCCAAGATCAGGTTCGATACCGGTGGTATCGCAGTCCATCATCAAACCGATCGTACCGGTTGGTGCTAACACGCTGGCTTGGGAGTTGCGGACACCGTACAGACTACCGAGTTCCACGGCTTCATCCCAAGCACTGGCTGAGGCGCTTAACAATTCTTCGCTAACCGAGCCAGCGTCGATGTTAGAGACTTCTTCGCGGTGCATCTTAAGGACCCGGAGCATGGCTTCACGGTCTTTACGGAAGCCGGCAAATGGGCCAACTCGTCGAGCAATCCGAGCACTGGTGGCGTAAGCATGACCAGTCATTAGCGCAGTAATTGCTGCCGCTTGAGCGCGACCTTCGTCGGAGTCATATGGTAAACCTTGTGCCATTAACAATGCACCGAGGTTAGCGTAACCTAGGCCGAGTTCGCGGTAAGCTCGGGCAGTTTTGCCGATGCCAACCGTTGGGTATTCGGAGTAACCGACTAAAATTTCTTGAGCGGTGAACATAACTTCGACAGTGTGCTTAAAGGCCGCAATGTCAAAGCTAAAGTCGTCATTTAAGTAACGAAGTAAGTTGATAGAAGCCAAGTTACAGGCCGAGTTATCGAGGTGCATGTATTCACTACAAGGGTTGGAGGCGTTAATCCGGCCAGCGTTTGGCGCGGTATGCCAACGGTTAATAGTGGTGTCGAACTGTAAACCAGGATCAGCACATTCCCAAGCCGCTTGGTTAATCTGGCGCCATAGTTCGCGGGCTTTAAGAGTTTTAACAGCCTCGCCGGTTTTTACAGCTTTTAGCTCATAGTCGGCGTCGTCAAGCACAGCCTGCATAAACTCATCGGTCACGCGAACCGAGTTATTGGCGTTTTGGTATTGAACCGAGAAAATATCGCGGCCATCAAGGCTCATATCGTAACCAGCCTCTTGAAGGACATGAGCTTTGCGCTCCTCACGGGCTTTGCACCAAATAAACTCTTCGATATCTGGATGATCAGCATTTAAAATAACCATCTTAGCGGCACGGCGAGTTTTACCACCACTCTTAATTGCACCAGCTGAAGAGTCGGCACCACGCATAAAACTTAAAGGACCAGAGCAAGTTCCAGCGCTTTGGCCAAGTTTTTCGACTGAAGAGCGAATACCACTGAGGTTAATACCAGAACCGGAACCACCTTTAAAGATCATACCTTCTTCGGTATACCAGTTAAGAATTGCCGGCATAGTGTCTTCGATTCCTAAGATAAAACAAGCACTAGCCTGCTGGGAGCGATGTGGGGCACCAATGTTAAACCAAACTGGGGAGTTAAAAGCCGCCCGCTGGGTGGCCAATATGTATTTTAGTTCTTGTAGATAATCTTCGGCTTCAAGTTCGGTTTCGAAGTAACCTTCTTGTAGACCTTGGCGAGTTACCGTATCGGCCACACGATCAATTAGCTTACGCAAAGAATCTTCGCGTTCATCGCTACCAGGCGTACCAGTAAAATACTTCTGAGCAACGATGTTAATTGAGTTTAGTGACCAGGTCTCTGGAAACTCGACACCAAGTTGCTCGAAAACCGGCTTCTTAGTCATTGGGTTAGTTAAAATTGAGTCGCGTTTGACCCAATTCAGCATGTCATATGCTTTAGTTTTAGGCTTAGTAAAAAGCCGCTGCATTCCTAAACTAGTTGTTTGTCCCATTTTTCTCCCCTTATTTTCCCTTTTTTACCCTCACACATGAGTTTTGTTTTTAAATTTTAGAATTTAGAGCTTTGTCGCTGGCCTTTTTGCTGTCCCTGATTTGCAAAAGTTCTTTTTCGAACCCAGCAATATCTTTGAAGCGTCGATAAACGCTGGCAAAGCGGACATAAGCCACCTCATTAAGCTCGGCAAGTTTCTCCATCACCTCTTGACCAACCTTGTGCGACGGCACCTCGATATCGCCACAAGCATACAGCTGGTTTTCGATATCAGTAACGACGCGTTCTAGCTGAACGTTAGTGACTGGAGTCTTTTCACAGGCCCGATACAAGCCACTGAGCAGTTTTTCGCGACTGTAGAGCTCCCGATCTCCATTATTCTTAATAATGATGAGTTGCGGCCTCTCTAAACGCTCGTACGTGGTAAACCGATACTCGCAGTGGTTGCACTGGCGCCGGCGCCGGATAGCGCTACCGTCGGCCACATCACGCGACTCGATTACCTTTGTATCAGGATGATGACATTGATTACATTTCATCTGTCTCCCCTTTTATTTACAACCGCATAAACTTACTTAAAGCGGCTTTGAAGAGACTTAAAGACACCCTGGTGACATTTTGTCGCTCCGGTGTACTGTAAGTTTTCTACCCTCTAAGTTATGTTTTTGCCGTTGTTTGTTTCTGAACGTGCGAGCGTTGTATGGAAGCATTCCCCCTACATATAGCGCTTGTAAGTACTATCGTAACTCTACCAGTAGCGTTTTGCAAGGACTTCTTTGGTGTAATATTTAGTACGAAAGTTAGTCGTTCGTATCTGTTTTATCAGATTTTTGCTTGCGCTTATTGCGTAAACGTTTTAGAAAAGATGGCTCATCCATTTCGCGCTCTTGTTCGGACTCATCGGGCGTAGCGGCGGCTGACTCTTCGAGCTTTTTGTCGGCTTCAGACTGTTCGAGCGACCAAATGTTTGGCATGGTCGATGGTTCGGCATGAAAATCGTCGGCACCTGCTAGGTGTTGCGGCCCGTTTAAGTCGGTATCAATGTCACTGGCGTCAGCGTTAGCCAATTCTTGAGCGGCTTCTTCGGCAGCCAATTTTTCGAGATCCTTCTTGGGGGTTTGGCGATTAGCATAGTAAGTGTCATCGAAACCAGTGGCTACGACAGTAATAATGATTTCGCCCTCGATGTCAGGGTTAATAGTGGCGCCAAAGATAATGTTAGCATCAGGATCAGCTGCATTAGTAATGGCTTCGGCAGCGGTGTTGATCTCGTGCATTGAGATGTCATTACCACCGATAACGTTAAACAGAATACCGCGGGCTCCATCAATTGAAATCTCTAGTAGTGGTGACTCAATGGCTTGTTGAGCGGCTTTAACGGCTCGGTCTTCGCCACTGGCCCGACCAATTCCCATCAGGGCTGAGCCGGCATTCTTCATAACGGTTTTAACATCGGCAAAGTCAAGGTTAATTAAACCGTGGACAGTAATTAGATCGGAGATACCCTGAACGCCTTGGCGCAAAACATCGTCAGCCACCTTGAAGGCTTCTAACAGAGGTGTTGAGCGATCAATAGTCTGTAAAAGGCGATCGTTTGGAATCGTAATAAGTGTGTCGACTGAGTCGCGCAGGTTAGCGATGGCCACATCGGCGTTACGGCGGCGCTTTTCGCCCTCGAAGGCAAATGGACGGGTGGCAAAGCCCACTACCAACGAACCTTGCTTCTCGGCAATCTCGGCCACAATGTGTCCGGCACCGCTACCAGTACCACCACCGGCACCAAGTGTCACAAAGACCATATCAGCGCCTTCTAGGGCTTTAGTAATGTCCTCACGGGACTCTTCGGCAGCCTTCTGCCCCATAGTTGGGTCGGCGCCAGCACCAAGACCACGGGTGGCTTCTTTACCAATATGAATTTTAGTTGGAGCTTTGGAATGATGTAGGGCCTGAGCATCGGTGTTAATGACGATGAATTCGACACCGTCAACACCAGCTTCAATCATGCGGTTAACAGCTGCGCCACCGGCGCCACCTACCCCAACAACCTTAATACGGGCAAAAGTCTCGATAGCTGGAGCAACTTGCGGCATGAATGATTCCCTTCTTACATCTCTCGCTTACTAGTGGCAGTATACAACAAGCAAAAAAAGAGTTCAACCAAAGTCGGAAGTACCTATTTTGGTGTACGGGTCGGGTTGCGGATAGTAAATTTTGTGCTCATACCAGGTTTTTCATCTGATATATATTGTAAAATACTTACGTTTATGTTATAATGTTGTTACTTATGGCGATTGAACAGTTTCACTCCCCTGGAGTTATTGACCACGGCCCGCAGCCGGATTTTTGGGATTCTTTAAGTGAGTTGGCGGTTGGGTTGGCAGGACTCCGTAATGGTGTGGAGAGCAGAATGGTCATGACGATTACGGATGTCGCCTCTTATTGTCCTGATTTTGACCCGCCTGAAATTGGCAAACCAATGCAAGAGATAGTCGGTCTCGTACTCTGCTCTAAACCTGATTCAACCTTGATTATAGTTGATACGGCCGTCGCAATAGCAGACGAACCACGCCCATGGCACACTGACACAAACACTAAAGGTAAAATAAACTGGCGGGGTAAATATACGTCCCCCATCCTAACCATGCCTCGTAACCCCTATATGATGGTTCTTGGAGGCAAGACTACTTCTTGCATCGAGGGCATCATTAATGTTGATACAGCGGATATTATTGACGCCTCTACGGTAACAGTACCAGGAGCCGGAAAGCTTGATGATATAGATACTGCAATTAATGATGCCCTCGATAAGATACGCGACCGTCCAGGGGTGCCAATTGGTGCTGAGGGGCAAATTCTGCGAGTCACCGACCCTCAAGGGGATTACAGGATCGTCAACCCACCCGAAGGCCATCTGTTTGAGCCGAACACTCATACTGTCCACAAGGGTGAGGACTTTCCGCCCATCGGCCGAACACTGCTCTACGCTATGTAGCCCTAAGAGGCTGGATGTACCAACGCACCAGGGTGCGTTGGTGTAGGTGTAGTTTGCGGCCAGTACATCTCAACTACTGTTCCCTGCCCAGCCGTACTGTTCACGTCAATCTGACCGCCTAAGTAGTCCATAATTTGACGGTTCAGATAAAGATTAATGCCCAATCCGTCGTGATCAAGCTGTAAGCCAGTCATACCATCGGCCTTGGTGAACGGTTCGAACAGATGAGCTTGCTGGGTTGGGCTAATCCCTGGCCCATGATCGGCCACTGTTAGGCGTGTGCCTTCATTGTCGTTATCTACATCAAGTCGAATCGTGCTGCCGGATGGACTAAAGGCAATCGCATTAGCTAGGACACTGCTAAGGACCTGATTATTCAGATCGGCCTTGCCTGGCACGCGCCGGTCTAACTTAGCCGGCGCATCAATTGTTAGCCCTTTGGCAATAATCTGTGGCTCTAGCTCAGCTAAAGCAGCCTTTAAGGATTGATCTAAGCTGGTGTGAGCGCCGGCTGGCGATAATCCACCCAAACGATGGTTCTGAGCACTAATCAATAGCGAGAAGCTATCTACCAAGTGACGCAAGCGGCTGGCGCCTTCCTGCATAATTGGCTTAGCCTGCGAGCGAGCCGAAAGCTTACCTAATAATCCCTGTAGCTGGTTTACGTCGCTATCTAGGCCTGTGGCCGTCTGGCTCATCAGATGCAAACGTGCCTCATCAAGCGCTCGTTCTTGCCTTACAAGCAAACGCTCGGCGCTACGCCGGCGACCGCTGACCATGCCCAAGGCCCCGAGTACCCAATACAAAGCTATAGAGGCCAACAGGAAGAATACAACCTGGGTAGCTAAGTTAATCGCAGACAGATTGAGGCCACGCCACGACTGAGCTACATAGTTGGTAAATATAATTAGAGTAGCTACTACAACGACTGGCAGCCAGAAGCCCGGCGAACTCCAAACCCGACGCGGTTTTTCGGCCTTCGGCGGTTTAATATCTTGCAGGGTGTGGCTCTGCTCAATCTGTTGCATGATGCCAGCCACCTTAGTCTGCAAGCGCTGGCTAAGACTGGTTAGCTGATGCGTTTCATTGCTATCGGCCTTGCTCAAGACCAATAAATCAGCCCCGCCCATCAGTAAAGTAATCGGTGCTCGCAGGTAGTTTGCAGCCAAATGCCAGAAGGTATCACGCTTCTCAGCCACTGAACGTTGTTTTGCTAACAACAAGTTAAGTTCTTTGAGGCGTCGAGCCTGGCGTAGCATCTCTATCAGCAGAGCTAAGGCGGCTAGCAATAAGAGGCCGAACAAAAGGTATGGGAAACTTACTAGTACAGCCGATGGCACCCGGCCTAGGAGTTGCTTAAGCTGCGCAATGATGCCCTGGGGAGCCTGTGCGGTAGGAGTTGTAGAATCTATCTGGCTTACTCCGGCTTTGTTTTTCAACACTGATTCAGCACGAATAGGCTCAGCTTGGATTGTAATTGGCTTAGGGGTAACTGGTTTTACAACTACCGGCACCAACCGGCCTGGAGGAATTGGTGTCACCGTTGTTAAGGACTTACGCGCAAACACTGGCAATGTGCTCGTAGTCGCCCAGATGTTGTTAAAATCCCAACTATTGAGTGGTGGGTTGGTTGAATTATTATTGAAGTAGTTTGGTTGACCACTGATAGAATCGCATGTACCACTTTGCCCATAAATATCTACGTTATAAAGACTGCCAACACATTGACTAACACCAATCCGATCAGCATCAAAGTAACTACCGCTAAAGTCGACAGGGATAGCGGCAGCATCTGCGTCAGAGTTGTAAATGAAGCCCACCAGGCCACCAAAGGCTGCTTGGTCTCCGATGAACCCCTGAGCCTGAGTTCTGGCAAAACTATGATCGATCGACGGGCTGCCGTCTACCACACCGCCAATTAAGCCTCCGAGAGCCTGCACTTCACCATCAATAAGCGTGCTACCTGTAGCATCGTAGTTAAGCGAGGCATAGCTGTTAGTCAAGTGTAGTGCACCACCGCTTGATGCCACAAGACCACCGATGTTTCCGCCGCCGTTTTCAACCGCTGACTGCACGAGTTCAGATTGGGCATAACTGTTAGTCACAAACGTTGGTCCATACTGGCGGCCAATCAGGCCACCAAACCCGTAGTTTGCAGACATATCACCATTAACTGTACCAACAAAACTCACCCGATCAATCGTAGTAACATCAGAAGATCCAGCAATCCGACCAATTAAGCCGGCAGCAAATATTTGATCTTCGCCAATGCCATCAGCCCGAACATGAATATTATTGAAGGTACTTCCCGACTCATCAACAGTGATGACGGCATTTTTGTAATTACTACCAGATGAGCCATTAATAATTGGATTGACTACGCTAAAATCCTGAATCAAAGCCCCTTGCGTACCAATAAACAACGCCTTCCAATAGCAGTTATCGCCGCCATCAACGTATAGGTTGCTGATCGTGTAGTTATTCCCTGTAAAGGCACCCGTATAACTATTGTAGTTTCCGTCTCCGTAGCAACCAATTGGTCGAAAACCCTCACCACCGTTCATACTGGCCGATCCACTACAGTCGATATTTTCACCTAATGCAAAGTTGTCAGCTAGGTTTGCTGTTATGTCCTGTAACTGTTGGCAGGTGTGTATAATCGCAAAACCAGGGGGTGGGGTTGTCGCATTAACGCTGTTAACAGAAACGTACCCGTCTTGGTTGTATAAGACCACTTCGAATATATAGCTCGTATTTGTCTTCAGATTATTAATCGTTAGATCCGTTCCCTTAAAGTTATATGGGGATGAGTATATTATATTAGCGGTGGCCGTAGACCAGTATGATGCCCCAACTTCTTGATAATTTACTTCAACCGCAAACGGTGATGCCGAGCCCGTATCGGCCGGTATCGCCCAGTTCAGGCCTATAGACGTTGACGAATTAATAGTGCTCTCTAGATTTTCTACCGGATCGGGGAAAGGCGACGGATCGGAGAGATTTCGTAGCGTTGGTAAACCAGCCGTAGTGTTCCAAACCGTACTAAAATCCCAGCTACTTAACGGTCCATTAACCGAGTTATTCTTAAAGTAATTACCTTGTGAACCGTCGGTGTTAACGCGATTACATGAGGCGTTCGTACCGTCACCAGTACAACGGTTAGTGCCAACTGCAGTTTGATCAAAATAGTCCGTGGACAAGTCCACCCCCTCATCGGCAGCGGTTATCAGACCACTACAGCCATCGGTGCCATTACAACCTCCGGCTCCTTGGAATGTACTAAAGCTGTTAACTGCCGTACTGAATTGGCCATCCCAGATGAGCCCACCAATTTCATGAACATTACTGGGGTTATCAATTGTACCCGTAGCATAAGAATTTTGAACTTGGACTCCCTGCCCGTAGGCCGCCAAGCCACCGGCATGTTCTATACCACCACCGGTTAAGCTCATTGTCGTGTCAGCAAAACTATCCCGAACCAAAGCACTACCCAGGGAGGCAACAAGTCCTCCATAATTAATTTGCGACGCCATCATCTGGATGTTAACTACGGCTGATGATCTAATAATTGTGAGGTCGTTTCCATTGGCGACAAGTCCTCCAAAAGCACTATTGCTGGAACCGGGAGCCAGAACAGCCGTAACATTCGCATGAACATCGCTAATGAGTGCACCGTATATGGTCTCGGCCAAGGCGCCGCCCAGGGAAACATCGGTGTAGTTTTGGCTAGTTGATATCTGTAAATTAGCGATTATGCCCCCTCCGTATATAGTGCTAAATAATGGCACCTGTAGCCCACTAATGGTATGTCCTTGTCCGTAAAGACGACCCCTAAAAGCGTCAAAGTAGTTCCCGTCGTCATCTTTGCCGACAGAGATAAAACCAATACAGTTGAGGTTATTGCTTAGGGTGTAGGTTCCCGAAAGATTATTGTTGATGTCTCGCAACCCCTGGCAAGTAGTAATTGGGATTGCATTCCACTTGTCTTGGCCAGGGACGCCAGGGTCAGCATGAACGATACCAGGCTGAAACAGCGGCGTCAGCAAACTGACCATAAGAAGTAAAATGGCCACAAATGACAGAAGTTTTTTGCTGCGTTGCATTGTTTTTAGTGTTTGTTTAAGCCCTGATTGCGCCTATGCTTTTAGTATAGAGGAGAAACAGGGATAAAACAATTTTTGTGTTCAATATTGCTACAGGGGTAGCTTGTAAACTATTTTTGGGTGGCTAATTTTCGGATTTCAGCCTCAATCTGCTCTGGTGGAGTTTCGGCTTTTACGAGATAGGCCTGAACGCCTAAACCCTTAATCCGCTTTGTAATGTCATCATCTTTCATGTTAGTCAGGGCGATAACTTGATATCTGCTACCGTTAGGTAGAGATCGCAACCTGGTTAACATGTCTGCCCCGCTCATGGTTGGCATCATCATATCGAGCAAAATGACATCAGGGTGATAATTTTCAATCAGCTCTAGGCCGCTGGCACCATCGTTAGCCACTCTTACCTCTAGATCATCACTAAAGCCAAACCGCATGGTGTACATCTGGACAATGGCATGATCATCTTCGATTAAAGCAATTTTTATCTTTGCAGGGGTGGTCATGACTTTTTGATGCGACGCATGATGCCATCTAAGAAGCCCATGACAGCGGCGCTAGATTGGCTACCGATCTGTTGGTTGCCAGCGTCGCCGAGGGGCTGGAGTAACATATCGAGAGTCATCAGACCAACTGCCGTAAAGTAACTGGGGTCTTCGACACTTTCGACTAATCCGGCAACAACCTGTAGTTTGCCTAAGCGAGCGGCCAATTGGAGCTTCTCCTTAGTAAAATCGGCCAAGCCTGGCAGTTTGGCAGTTCCACCGGTGATAACAACGCCACCGGGCAACTTTTGAGAACGCTGAATCTTCTTTAATTCTTTGTCGACATACTCCAGGAGGTCTTCGACACGAGCCTCGGTGATCATCTGGACTTCTTCGTTATCAAAGGTATGGTCTTTGCCGCCGACATGAACTTTAGCAACCGACTTTTTAGCCTTGCCCAGGCTAGCAAACTGCAATTTAACGGCTTCGGCGACATCTAGGTCGGTCTTGAGCCCAATTGCTAGGTCATTAGTAATGTGAATGCCGCCGATTGGGATGACAGCGACATGCTGGACCTCGCCATCTTCGATGACCGCCAGGTTGGTTGTACCGGCGCCAATGTCCAAAAGTATCGTGCCAGCCTCTTTTTGTTGTCGATTTAACACCGCTTCGGCAGCCGCTAGGCTAGAAACGGTGTGATGCCCAGCTTGGACATGGGCCTTATCGAGGACGATGTCTAAACTGCGCATGTTTGGTGTGGCGGCGGTTACGATATGGGTGTCTACCTCAAGGCGAACACCGCGCATACCAACCGGATCTTTAATATTATCTTGGCCATCGAGCCGGTAATTCTTAGCAAAAACCTGAATAATTTCGCGGTTTGGCGGTAATTTCACAATCGTGGCGGCTTCTTCGACCCTTAAACGATCTTCGACAGTAATCTCGCGATTAGCCGTGCTGATAGCAATTACACCTTTGGAGTTCATTCCCATGACATGCGAACCATTGATGTTAACCGTAGCCCGGTGGACCTGAACACCCGATAGCCGTTCGGCCTCAGTAACAGCCTGGACGACTGATTCAATGACATCGTCGATATGGACAATCGCCCCTTTACGCATGCCAACATTCGGGGCGCTTCCGTGGCCAATAACTGAGAGCTTGCCAGTCTCCTCTTCGTGCATTCCAATTACGCAACGAACTGTGCTGGTACCAATATCAAGGCCAATAAAATGGCTCGGTGAGGATTCACGCATGGCGTCAGTATACCGCTTATCCTCGTCTGGTGGCAAGCTCAACCTTCCGTCAACAATTCATACCGTAGAGTCCTCGACCTCAAGGGTCTGCGGATACGGTATTCATTGTTGCGGAAGGATTCTATATAGAGGTGAGGATTTCGAAGCCATCGTCGGTGATGAGGATGGTGTGCTCGAAGTGGGCCGCCAGTGAGCCGTCGCGAGTTTGGATAGTCCAGTGGTCGTCAGCCATAACGACATCATCGGTACCGAGGGTAGCCATCGGTTCGATCGCAATCGTCATACCGGCCTTAAGAGTCGGTCCGCTGCCAGCTCGGCCATAGTTAGGGATATTTGGCTCTTCGTGGACGGCGTGGCCAACCCCGTGGCCAACTAAGTCTCGGACAATTCCGTACTTACCCTTATTGAGCATGGCTTCGACGGCGGCCCCAATGTCGCCAGTCTTAACTCCATCGTGCAAGGTGTCTATGCCGGCAATTAAGGCTGTCTCGGTGTCACGAACCAGTTCGACTACCCTTTTGTCGGCTTTGCCGCCAACAATTACTGTAATCGCCGCATCGGTGATCATACCGTTATAATTAACACCAAAGTCTAGGCCCACCACATCGCCATTCTTTAAAACGCAGCTGGATCGGGGTATACCATGGACAACTTCGTCATTTACAGATATACAAATTACATCTGGAAAATCTTGATAACCTAAAAAGGCTGGCTTACCGCCAAGTTCGGCCAGTTTATCAGCAGCCATGTCGGCTAAATCCTTGGTCGTCATATCAGCCTTGACTTGCTTTCGCAGCAACTCTAGAACAGTCGCCAACATCTTACCACTGGCACGAATATCGGCGATTTCGGCCGGGGTTTTAACCTTGGTCATCATTGGCTTAAAGCTTGATCGATTAACTGGTGGACGGTACTAACATCTTGGTCTGCATCAATATCGATTACCTTAATACCGGCCTGCTTGAAGTGTTCTAGAATTGGCAAGACTTCTTGCTCATACTCATTAAAACGTTCTTTGATAGCTTCGGTGGTGTCGTCCTGGCGGCCACGCCCCATTAAGCGTTCCATGACAACTTCTTGGCTAGCCTTAAGATGAATCACCGCCGAAACATCAAGTTGGCCATATTTCACCTGACTAAGCAGCCAATCGGCTTGAGCGGCGGTACGCGGAAAACCATCCAAAACAAATTCTTCATCGGTATCAACGATTGCAAAAATCTTTTGCACCAGAGTGATCACTTCTTGGTCGGTTAACAACTTGCCCGCCAACATGTCTTTACGCTTATCACCAGCGATCAGCATCCGTAAGAATTCACCGGTCGATAACCAGGCCAAGCCACGCTCGTCGGCTAATTGTCGCCCCTGAGAGCTCTTACCGCTACCAGCTACACCCATAAAGATAATCATGTCAGCAGCTCCTTTACCTTTTGGGCGATCCGACCACCGTCAGCTTGGCCACCAACTTCTTGTTTAACAGCGCCCACAACCTGCCCCATAGCCTGCATATTCAGAGCTCCCCGCTCCAGTATGACTCGCTTAATAATTGTTTCTAGGTCTTGTTCGCTCATCTGTTGTGGTAAATATTTATCAATAATTTCTTTTTCAGCCAGTTCGGCTTCGACCCGCTCCGGGCTATTCCCCTGCCTGTACATATCGGCGCTCTCTTGGCGCTTTTTAGATTCTTTGGCAAGAACCGTCAGGACTTCTTCGTCGCTCAAACCCTGTTCACGACTACCATTTTGGATTTCGACATTCAAGACTGCCCCTTTAAGGCCGCGCAGAACCGTTACTGTCTGTTTTTCGCCAGCCAGCATTGCTGTCTTCAAGTCTTGATCGAGTTGTTGTTTTAAGCTCATTTCAAACTAATCTTACCAGATGAAGACATGTATTAAAAACTCACTTCTGTTGCATCTGCAGACCTCAAGAGGATCGAAGCCGTAACAGAAGTTAGTTATTTAATACCAAGTTTGAGCTTTTTGACTTTGATGTTTTTGCGCTGTTTACGGATGATGGCTTTGGTCCGACGATCGCGTTTGCTGATTGGCTTTTCGAAGCGTTGGTTCATCTTAACAGTAGCTAGAACACCCGACTGCTGTACCTTGCGGTTAAAGCGGCGGAGTAAGTTTTCGAGCGACTCTTTCGAATCTTTGCGGGTTACTTGAATCATATCAATTTATTCTACTGTAACAGGTTAGAATTTGCAACCCCTACCTGTTAACTTTTTCTTTACTGGCTTTGGCGCTTTTGGTTGAGACGTTGTGACTTTAGAACGATACTTTGTAATTCTTTGAAGATTGGGAAGTGCTTATTGGTGTGGTAAATCTTGGTGTTACCTTGCTTTTCGCTAATCAGGAAACCAATTTTTTCGAGTCGCTTCAGTTCGCGCTGGATGTTACCGGCATCTTCTTTAATTAGCTTCGCCAAGCCTCGTACGTGAGTCTTGAAGTCAGGGTACTTAGCGTAAACCACAATGATTTTGCGCCGGACCCGAGAAGTGATAAATACATCCAACATAAGCTTATTGTTATAAGAACAACGTAAATTATAGACGCTCCTGCCAGACTTTACAACATTAGATTTTTGACGGTTTGATTATAATAGAGGTATGAACTTCTATGAGGTGTTAGTCAGTTCCCCGTCTTTTCATGGCAAAGAAGCCCTGACGTACCAGAGTGAACTGGCACTTACGACGGGCAATATCGTAGCCCTGACTTTACGCGCCAAACCGCTTGTCGGGGTTGTTCTAAAAAAGGTAAGCCAACCTACATTTACAACAAAACCGATCGATAAACTAATCTTGCCGCTGACTATCCCCGCCGAAACTTTGCAGCTAATCGACTGGCTCCGCAGCTACTATCCGGCACCTCTAGGCATCATCGCTCAGCTGCTATTACCCAGTAGCTTGCTGCGCAAGCGCGAAATCGAAGCCGCTTCGTTTGCTAAAGCCACTGCTACAAAACCCCTCCCCCCGTTAAGCCAAGAACAAACCGTTGCCTTTAATAAACTCAAATCTGTCCCAGCTGCCCTCATTCATGGTGATACCGGCACAGGTAAGACTCGTCTGTACCTGGAACTTGCTCATGAACAGCTCAAGAAAAACCGCTCGGTGCTGCTGCTGACTCCAGAAATTGGCCTAACCCCCCAGTTAGAGGCTCGTGTCCGTGAAGCGGTTGATGCTCCGGTAATTGTGATTCACTCCCAGTTAACACCGGCCGAACGCCGCACCGTCTGGATGCAAATCCTGCAAGCCCCAGACGCTGTGGTGGTAATTGGCCCGCGGTCGGCTCTATTCACGCCTATCCGTAACCTTGGCCTGATTGTCGTCGACGAAGCTCATGATCATGCCTACAAGCAAGATTCTTCCCCCTATTACCAGGCTCTGCGAGTGGCCTCTAAGCTGGCACAACTTCATAAAGCCCAGCTGATTTTAGGCACCGCTACCCCGGCTGTAACAGAGTACGCGTTGGCCAAAGCCAAGGACATCCCGATTATTCGGTTAGTCGATAAGCCGGCCGGCGATAAAACCGAAAAGACAATTGAATTGGTTGACCTCAAGAACCGCGACCAATTTACCAAGCACCCTCATCTGTCGAATGTACTATTAAAAGAAATTCAGAACAGCCTAGACAGAGGTGAACAGAGTTTAGTCATGCTCAACCGCCGCGGCACGGCCCGATTAGTGCTGTGCCAGACCTGTGGCTGGCAAGCCACCTGCCCAAACTGCGATTTACCGCTAACCTATCACGCTGATCACCACAAATTACGCTGTCACACTTGCGGACACACCGATCAGGTCCCCAGTAGTTGCCCAGCTTGCTCTGGCACAGAGTTAATTTTTAAAGGCGTTGGTACCAAATCATTAACCGAGGAGCTCAAGAAGGCCTTCCCCAGTGCCCGAATCCAACGTTTTGACACCGACAACCTCAAAGCCGAACGGCTCGACCAGCATTACCAGGCCGTCCTCGATGGCGAAGTTGATATTTTAGTCGGTACCCAAATGCTCGCCAAGGGGCTAGATTTGCCTGGTTTAACACTGGTCGGCGTAGTGGTCGCCGATAGCGGACTGTACTTCCCTGACTACACCGCCGAAGAACAGACCTACCAATTATTAACTCAGGTGATTGGCCGGGTTGGCCGTGGTCATAAATCTGGAACAGTGGTCGTTCAGACCTATTCACCAAAGAGCACCGCCATCGAGGCGGCGATTCACCAAGATTGGCCAAAGTTCTTTGAAGGGCAAATCAAAGAACGAAAAACCTACGGCTTTCCGCCCTTCTACCACTGTCTAAAATTGAGCTGTGCCCGAGCGAGGCCTAAAAGCGCCGAAAACGCTGCCGAAAAATTGGCTGATGATCTGTTGCGAGCCGGCCTACGAATCGAGGTTATTGGGCCTACACCAAGTTTTTACGAAAAAACTGGCGGCAAATACCACTGGCAACTCGTTATTAAAGCCAAAGACCGCAAGGAATTACTGAAAGTTATCGCCCTGTTACCGGCTAACTGGACGCATGACCTCGACCCCTTAAACCTCCTTTAGTTCGAACCAGATAATTTTAAGAAGTGTACCTGGGCCAACTATCTGTTTGTAATAGCCACTGTAGGTCTCATACATCTCTTTATCACTTGAATATGTTTCGTGGCCTTGCTTATCTTGATCCGTTAGGTCACTAAACTTCTTCTCTAGCACTTTCGTAATCACTGCCTCCCCGAAAGCCTCATCTTTTCCGAATTCTTTTAACTCAATTTCATCACCAACCGAGAGCGCTTTGTCGTCAAATAGGCGCCAAGTCGACGTTTTTTCGCCCAATAACACTGGCTGAACAAGGTAATCACGGAATTTAACAGTCTTCATATGTTGGATTATACCAAAAGCTCCTGGGGGTAACTTCTTACTGCATCTGCAGACCCCTGAGGTCGAAGCCGCAGTAAGAAGTTACGAACACGGAGCTCATCTGTTATAATCATCCTAATGACAACACCCAAAGACAGCATTATAACCCTTCCGAACCCTCATTTGCGTCAAAAATCCCAGCGCGTCGGCTTGGTGACCCAAGAAATTGTTCAGCTAATTGTCGATATGGAAGCCGCCACTTTAGACTGGGAAGATAGCCGTGATCATGAAGTTGGCGTGGCGTTAGCGGCTGTGCAGATCGACAATTTGTACCGCGTGGTGGTGGTTCGTAGTAACTTTGACGACAAAAATGACCGCTCTTTCCAGATCTTTATTAACCCCGAGATTACCAAGTTCGAAGGTGAGCTCATCGAAGACTTTGAGGGTTGTTTGAGTATTAAAGATATTTACGGGAAAGTTAAACGTTACAACAAAGTCCGGGTTAAAGCGCTCGATATTAATGGCCGTGAGTTTCGGGTTACAGCCGAAGGCTTCTTGGCTCGCGTCTTCCAGCACGAAATCGACCACACCAAAGGGATCGTTTTTATTGATCACATAAAAGATTCACCTGAAGCTTTCCACAAATTAAATGAACAAGGAAAATTGGAGCCCCTCGATTATGAAAAAGATGTCAAAAACAATCGTCTTCTTTGGTAGCGGCCCAGTTGCCGCCAAATCTTTGGAGTTATTGGCTGAGAAATTTGTTATTGAGGCCGTCGTTACCAAACCACGCGCCGCCCACCACCGCGGTTCCGTACCGGTGTTAGAACTGGCTGAAAGGCTTGGACTTAAAACATTCTTAACCGCCAGCAAGCAAGAACTAACTGAACTCTTTAAAAGTAAGCCTGTTACCAGTGAAGTTGGCGTCGTTATTGATTACGGCATCATCATCGACCAAGAAGTTATCGACTACTTCCCATACGGAAGTGTTAATAGCCACTTTTCGCTGTTACCAGAGTGGCGTGGCGCCGACCCAATTACATTTAGTGTCTTGTGTGGCCAAGCCCAAACCGGTGTTAGCCTGATGATAATTGTTCAAAAAATGGACGAAGGGCCCTTGTTAGCCCAAGGTGTCTACGACATGGCTAAAGACATTACTACGCCAAAACTAACCGAAGACCTTATCTTACTCAGTGACAGCCTATTAGAGACTATTTTACCGATGTACCTAGAAGGTTCAGTTACTCCAGCCCCGCAAGACCAAGTTAGTTTGAACGGCCACAAACGGGTCAGCTACTCTCGTAAGCTCAACAAGGATGATGGCATCTTAGACTTCAAAAAATCAGCTGTGCAATTAGAGCGCGAGATACGAGCCTTTATTGAATGGCCCAAGTCCCGCACCACAATTGGCGAAAAGGAAGTTGTGATTACTGCTGCCCACGTACTCGACCGGGTGAATAAACCCGGTGTGGCCGTCGTAGAGGCCAAACAATTGATGATTGGCACAACAGATGGTTCGTTAGTCATCGACAAGCTCAAACCGGCTGGAAAGGCCGAGATGAGCGCCGAAGGTTTCTTGGCTGGCTATAAGCTTTAGGCAGTTGGCGGTTGCTCAGATTGCTGTTGGGCTGAAGCGGCTAAGATCTGTGGAGCGGCTGCTGTAATTTCGGCTTTGAGCTTATCGAGTTCATCGGCCACAACTTGCTTGTAGTTTGGAAAGTTAGTTTCGAGCCATTTTAGGGCGCCAGCTTCGTCGTTACTGTCGATAAAGCTTTCGAATTCATTAAGCTGTTCGTCGCTCATTTGCTGAGCCAGGGTCATGCCAACCCGCATTTCGAGAGTTTCATAGATGTGACCGAGCATTTTATTCTTTTCGACCGCTGGCAGGCTACCGAGGCCAAGTTCTTTCAGTAAGTTGTCGTCAAGTTTAAACATCTTTTGCTCCTTTTCCCTATTGTACCCTATTTAAGCGAGACTTTTAATCAAAAAAATCGTTCCTGCTAGTAGCGATACCAAGATGCCGGCGATTACGCCACCACTAATCGCCCGCCGGTAAGGGTGGGTCTCGACCGACAGTGGTACCGCTCGCGGCGTCACCTTGTCGAGGCGTTGCTCCAAAATATCTTTTAATGACTGTGCTGGGTTTTGATCGGCCGGTTGGTCAGTCATACTAGCTCGATTATAGTTTTCGATTAACAGTTTCGCGGCGGAAGACTTCGATGCGGTCGCCTTCTTCTAGGAGAATCTTGGAGGTAGTTTTGAGGTTCATACCACACATCTCGCCTTCGATAATCTCTTTGGCATCAGCTGGGCCACGCTTGAGGTTGGTGACTTCGACTTCACCGAGAACTTCTTTGTCGCGGAAGATGCGCGCCAAGGCTGGCACTTCGAGTTTACCCTTAGTAACTTCGCCACCACAGATAATTTCGGTCTTAGTAGTCGCAAAGACACCTTTAACGAGTAAGCGACCCAGTTCGGTTTCGACAATTTGCGGCACCAACATTTCGCTGAGCGAAGTTTTGGCATCATCAATTAGTTCATAAATGATGTGGAAGAGACGAATACTGATCTTGTCACGCAAAGCGGTCTGCTTAATGTTGGTTGGGACAGATACATTGAAGCCATAAATAATCGCATTACTGGTGTGCGCCATATGGAGGTCATTCTCGTTAACAGCCCCAACCCCGGAGCCGACCACGCGGATAGCCACCTCTTCGGTATCGAGAGTCTTAATACTATCGATAACAGAGGTCAATGAACCCTGAACATCGGCCTTAACAATAACATTGAGTTGCTGCAGTTCGTTACTACGGTTAATAACCCTTAGCAATTCACCGCTGCTCATCTGTTGACTGCTACCAGTTTTCTTTTGCTGTTTAGCAACTTCTATGGCGGCACGAGCGGCCTTTTCGTCTTTGACCGCCACAAACTCATCACCAAACTCTGGCAAATCTTTCCAGCCACTCATAACTACAGGGGTCGATGGGCCAGCATCTTTGATTGGCTTTTTGTCGGTACCGTCTAGGTTACGGATCTTGCCGTAAGACGATCCAGCAACCACAAAGTCACCCGGCTTGAGGGTTCCCTGCGTAACTAGGGCTTCGGCGACTGGCCCACGGCCTGTTTCCATATGGGCTTCGATAATCAAACCATGGGCTGGACCTTCGAAGTCAGCCTTAAGGTCTTCGACGTCAGATACCAAGAAGACCATATCGAGTAACTGGTCGACGTTCTTTTTAGTCTTGGCCGAAACTTCGACCACTACAACATCACCACCGTACTCTTCGATTAATAGCTCCTGTTCTGACAGCTGGGCCTTAATGCGGTTAACATCGGCGCCTTCTTTGTCGATTTTGTTAATCGCAACAATCATCTTAACGCCGGCTTTGCGGGCAAAGCGAATCGCTTCGAGGGTTTGTGGTTTAAGGCCGTCGTCAGCCGCGACCACAATAATCACTAAGTCGGTTAATTGGGCACCATGCTCGCGCAAGGCCGCAAAAGCTTCATGGCCAGGCGTATCAAGTAAAGTAATGCTCCGACCACCGTGCTCCACCTTATAGGCCGAGATATGCTGAGTAATACCGCCGGCTTCGCCTTTGGCGACTTCGGCACCACGAATAGCGTCTAGCAACGAAGTTTTGCCGTGATCGACATGACCCATCACTGCCACTACTGGTGGGCGTGATTTGGCATTGGCACTAACAACGGCGGCTGGGCGCTTAATTGGCGCCTCTTCGACGACCTTTTTAGCTAGCTCAACCTCTAGGCCAAGTTCTTCAACAATAATCTGAGCAGTCTCAAAGTCGAGACGTTCGTTAATGGTAGCCATTACGCCGTTCTTAAACAGTTCGGCGATTAACTTGGTAGCCGGAATCATCAACTGTTCTGCGAGCGCGCCGACCGTGATGTTTTCTTCGATTTCGATAGTTTTTACGGCCATAACGACTCCTTTCTAGCTGATTAAGGCTTACATTTTACTTAGACTTTTGGGCAGCTTCTTTTAAGCTAAGAGCGATTTTGCGGTTTTCGGTGTCAATTTCGAGCACCTTAAACTGCTTCTTTTCATTCAAACGGAAAACTTCTTCGGGGTTAGCAGCATCTTCGCCGTCACCCATTTCGGACACATGAACCAAAGCTTCGACTGAAGCGCTCAGTTGCACGAAAGCGCCAAATGGTGTGATTCGGGTAACTTTACCTTCGACAACATCACCCTTCTTGAAGGCTTTAACTTCTTGTAACCATGGGTCTTCTTGCATTTGCTTGAGGCTCAGGCTGAGACGATCTTTATCGATTGCGATGATTTTTGCTTCGACTTCGTCGCCAACTTTAAGGTACTGACGAGGATTCTCGACACGTTCCCATGAGATTTCGGAGATGTGGATTAGGCCTTCGATACCGTCGATGTTCACAAAGGCACCAAAGTCGATAACACCGGTGACAACACCTTTAACAGCATCGCCAACTTTAAGTTCTGAGAAGCGAGCTTGCATGTCGTCTTTAAGAGCTTCCTTCTCGGAGAAGATCAGCTTGTTTTCTTTGCGACTAATGTCGAGGATACGAACCCGTAGTGGCATATTTGCAAGTGCGTTCAACTTCTGTAGGATTTCGTCCTTATCGGCACCACTAACCCGTGGGTAATGACCAGCTGACAGTTGTGAAACTGGCAAGAAGCCACGAATACCTTCGAGTTCGACTAGCAAACCACCGCGGTTAGCATCGTAAGCGACAACTTCGATAGTTTCGCCAGCTTCAAAAACACGCTGCAATTCGTCCCAACCACGATCTTTAGCGGCACGGCGCATGCTGAGCAAGGCGTAGCCCTCATCCATTTCGGGGTCAATTACGCTGACCGTAACTGGCTTACCTTCTTCTAGTTTTTGGCCGTAACCAACCTCGCGGCGCATAATCACACCCAAGCCGTTAGCGCCCAAATCTACCCATACTTCGTGTTTTTTTACAGAGGTAACAATGGCTTCGATAACGTCGCCAGTTTTAATTTGCTGAACGTCGTGTAACGCCAGCAGCTCATCCATAGTTAATGTTTTGTTAGGCATAGAAGCCTTTCCTTTCTTAATTGATAATATTCCGTCCCTGGTTCCTGCCAGTTATGAGATTACCTTTATTATATCTGTTATGCCTCAAGAAGTCAAAGCGCCACGACCCAGGCGACGCTCCAGCGCAGCTCCAAGTTGTATCGCTTCCGGCGAGAAAGCTCTTTGGCGTAGCAGGTTGTAGTCAGCTATTGCCTTTCCAGTATCATCACTGTGCTTAAAACCAAGTCGTTCGGCACCTCTAATCATAGCGCTGTTAGTTGGGCCTGATTCAATTCGTTCTGGGGCGCGTATAAAACCAGCTTCGCAGAGCAAAACATAGTTCTGAACAGCTCGTAAGCTTTCTGCAGCACGTCGAGTTGTCTGGCCAGGCGCCGACCCTGTTGCAAGGTGGCGACTCTGGGAAAAGCTCTTTACAAGGGGCAGAAAGTCAACCTTAGCTATCTCACCATCGGCTGTTTGGTAAGCTCCGCTAATTAGCAAACCCCCCTCTTTAAAACCAAATCGACGCTCCGGATTCTCTTCGATACCATCTTCATACTTGGTTGCCCGAGCCGCCAGATCATCGAGGCGTGTCTGATCGAGAACAATACCAAGCGCCTCTGATGTAGCGGCAATCTTAGTCACCACCGGCGGTAAACTTGGTTCAACTTCAAATGGGGGAATTTCTAAATCTGTCATATTAGTTACATTTTAGCATATTTAAGCATAAACGTCAAGGTCTTGAGCTCTGTTATGTTGGTGCTAGCCGCTGTGGTAAACTAGCAGCATGTATGTTGGGATTGATATTGGGGGAACTAAAACTTTAGTCGCAGTTTTTGCCGAAGACGGCACGCTTGGTCAAACCGTTAAGTTCCCTACCAACGATAATTACCAACGATTCCTGAGTGACCTAAAAGTTCAAGCCAAGAGCTTAGATACTAAAGATTTTAGCGCTGGTGCCAGTGGTGTAGCTGGAGTGATTAACCGAGACAAAGGCATCGTTATAACTTGTGGCAATTTGTCCTGGCACGACGAACCAATCAAGCAAGATCTAGAAGCCATTTTTAACTGTCCGTTCGTAATTGAAAATGATGCTAAGGCTGGTGGTCTTGCTGAAGCTGAGTTTATTTCTGACGAGTTTAAAAACGTTCTTTTTGTTACGATTGGTACTGGTATTGGCACAACTTATATCATAAATGGTAAGATTGATTTGTCTTTGGGTGATGGTGGCGGCCGCGCTATGATGATCGAATACGAAGACAAGATTCAACCCTGGGAAGAGTTTGCCTCTGGTACGGCTATTGTAAAAAAGTACGGCAAACGAGCCGCCGACATTACCGATGAAGCTACTTGGAAAGAAATCGCCCACGCCCTGAGCCTAGGCTTTCTTGATCTGCTAGGCGTCGTCTCGCCTGATGCCATTGTTATTGGCGGCGGTGTTGGTTCTCACTTTGACCGCTTTGACTCCTTCTTAGAAACCGAACTCAAACAATACGAGAACAACATCTTAAAAATCCCACCATTACTCCCAGCTAGAAATCCCGAACAAGCCGTCATCTATGGTTGTTACCAACTAATCAAGCAACATGAAAAAGCTGCTTAAAACCCTCCGGGAAGACTTCCCTCATGTTCAGTTCACTCCAGGTGAAACCTTCTCGTGGTCATCGCGAAAGCAAACTATTTGCTACCCAGTTGTAGCTGCTAAAACTGCCAATGCGGCCTGGTCACTGCTTCACGAAATGGGCCACGCCGTCTTAAATCACACTACCTACCAAAGTGATTTTGAGCTAGTTAAGCTAGAGGCCGCCGCTTGGGATAAAGCGGCCGAATTAGGTCAGAAATACGGCCACATAATTGACGTTGATCACATCCAGGATTGTCTTGATACCTACCGTGATTGGCTACATCAACGTAGCACTTGCCCGCAATGTCTGGTAACCAGTTTACAGAGAGATATGCACACTTATTGTTGCTATAATTGCAACACTCAGTGGCGCGTATCACGCTCCAAACTTTGTCGCCCCTACCGTTTGCTACAAAAAGAAACAGCCCTCTCGTAAGAGGACTGTCCTTGCCTGTTCTAAGGTTTACTTAGACAGTCTTTTTGCTGCGGCTAGAGATACGGCCACCCTTGGCACCAGCCAAGCGAGCTAGTTCACGGTTAGCGTAAAAGCCACCGGTCTTTCCCTTTTTACCACCCATAGCACCGATTTTTGCGTAAAAATCAGGACCGTACTTAGTCTTGTTTGTTGAAGCAGCAGCTTTGCCGCCATCTTTAGTTCCAGCCATGTTATAGCCTCCCTGTTAAATTTGGCCTCCGTTAGACGCAAAAAGGTCCCCCTAAGGGAACCCTCTTTCGCTTACCGAATTACGCTTATGATATCACGTAGTATTGCTTATGTCAATAAAATATGCTAGAATGTTTTAGAACTAACCATAACAAATATGACCGTAGAAGCCACACCCCCAACCCAAACCACCTTGTACCGGATAGAAAACCCGAATATTCCGCCACGCCAGGAT
>JBDSDR010000010.1:0-24810 GCA_039920385.1 Saccharimonadales bacterium (SeqCode) | reverse complement strand
CCCAGTATTGGACCAGGTCTGGTTGCCAGTATTTTTGGCTGTGAATGTTAGGTAGACGCGGTCGCCAGGCAGGATACCATTTGTACCCTTTTGGGTAGTCATGGTCGCGTCTGTAAAGGAGTTTTGGTTAACTAATTGCATTGAGTAGGACACGAACCAGCGGTTAAAGTAGTACACAAACCAATAACTACCAGAGTAGTATTGCTGAGCACTACCTGGGTAAACATGGGGGGTGTAACAGTAAAGCGTAGCTGTTGCCATGTTGGGCATAACGAAACTTGTGTAACCGGTACCGGCCTCGTCGTAAAAAGTAACATTATTACCGGCTTTTAGAGCCGCACTGTAGTAGCGGGTCGGTCCGTTACAAGGATAGCTGGCCGGGCTATAGCCCCACCAATTGTTACCGCTACCAAGTTCCATGTCTGTACGGAGTTGCCAGGCTCCGTTATCAACTTGGTTAAAAAAGCCAGCGTAGCTGCAGCCACCAGAGTCAGGGCAGCCATATCCCATAGCGTAGTTAAGCTGAGATGCGACTGGGTTTGGCGTTGTGATTAGTGATTGTTCTTTTTGCATAGTTGCCAGTAGTACTTGGGGGTTTATGCCGTAAGCTTGGGCCGCGTCAAAAATAATTTGGGCTGCTGACATGCGGCTTCCACAGTGGTAGTAGGTGGTGTAGTAAGAGTAGTGGGAGCCGCCAGTGCTACCACAATCTTCAATGTCAGTAAAAACCGCCAAACCGCTGTTCTGTTGGGCCAAAAAGTCTTGGATTTGTTGAGCTGTCATTGTCCCCGAGGCGCGCATTGCCGAATCATCCAACGGGAAGTCAGTGTAGTTATAGTTGGCGGCACTTGCTTTCGGGCTGTGCAGAAGAATAAGCATAAATAGCAGTGCGGGCAACGTTGCGAGGATGAGTTTATAAGTTCGTTTCATAGATAATCCTTAAAACTTGACCACTATTTGTACTTCATTGGACTCAACACCATTATCATCGGCTGTAAAAACATCTAGTCGCCCACTTGAACCACGTGACTGAAAGCTTAGATTGCCTGAGAAATTACCAGAAACAACGTTTATGAAGCCTTTTGAGATAACCCCAACTTGGTCGTCGAGCAGACGATACTGAACTTTACCAGATTGGGCTGTTCCGACTAATTCGACGCCAGTTTTAATTGTGGAGCCAGCTGCAGGACTCTTGACAGTAACGATACCGCTAGCTGAACGAGTCCATTGGTTCGGGTCTGTGGTAACAGGTGAAGATATTTGCCCTTGGTTGTCAGTAGCTGTGCCACTGTTGCGGTCGGCATTGGCGGTTGGCTCTTTTTCGCCATCGTTAGCAGCTGGTTGGGCAGGTAACTCAGTTATCGTCGGGGTCGGTGTTGGCGTGACATTGGGCCGAAAACGCTTATAGGCAAAGGCCGAAACAGCCAAGGCAACTAGGCAAACTAAAACCACTATCAAAAGTAGTTTAGGTGATAATTTACGAGTGCCGTTTTTTCTATTTTTTATCATAGTTTTATTTTAACATTTAACACTAGTAACATTAGCACGATGGGGGTTAATTTACAACAGAACTAGACCGTAAACTGGCTACCTTTAGTGCCAAAAATTTTAACCATTGCCTAAAGCTTGTTATTATTGGTGGAATGATTGTAGTAATTATTGCCGGAGGGTCGGGGAGTCGTTTGTGGCCATTATCAACGCCCGATTATCCGAAACATTTACTTGCCCTGAATGGCTCCGGTTCGTTATTGCAAAACACCTATTCGAGGGCCAAAAAGCTTAGCCAAAAAATCTATATCATTACCGAAGCTAGCCATGCTCACCACGTTAAAGAACAATTGCCGGACTTGCCAGAAGCTAATTTTATTATCGAACCAGCCCGCCGCGGCACGGCCAGCTGTATAGTGGCTGGTTTGGAACGAATATCACGCGATAACAGTGCCAGCGAATCAATTGCCGTCTTGTCGGCCGATCATTACATTCGTGATGTCGATGGCTTTCGTCATTCTTTTAAAGTAGCCGACAAAGTCTCTAAGCAAGAAGGCCGAATTGTGCTGGTTGGGGCTGAGCCAAACTATCCGGCTACAGGTTTTGGCTACATCGAAAAGGGCGAGCTTTTTGATGAGGACGCCTTTGTATTTGATGTCCACCAGTTTAAAGAAAAACCGAGTTATGAGGTGGCTAAAAGTTATGTGAAGAGTGGCAGCTACTTGTGGAACTGCGGTTATTTTGTGGCCTCGATTGATACCTTTTTGAAGAATATGGAGCAACATGCGCCGGTCTTAGCGCAGGAGTACCACGCTCTTAAGGCTGCCAAGTCTGTAAAAGCAAACCATCAGGCTTATCTTGATTTTGAAAATATTTCTATCGATTACGCTCTCATCGAGAAAGTGAAAGATTTACTGGTAGTACCGGCGGCTTTTGATTGGATGGATCTTGGTTCGTTTGGCGACCTCCACAAGGTTGTTGAAAGTGACCAGAGCGGCAATCATATGGCTGGGGGCAATATCGAGCTTGAAGACGTCGAAAACTCCTATGTTCGTAATGACGACGGCCGCCCAGTCGCAGTAATTGGCCTCGACAATGTAGCCGTTATTAACACCCCCAACGGCATTTTAGTAACCCGCAAAGACCTCGGCCAAAAAGTTGGTGACGTCAGTAAACGTTTTAAGAAGTAGGGAGAACAGTTTGAAAAAGGTAATTGCTTTTGATCTAGACGATACCTTAGCCGTTAGTAAATCGGCTATGAGCGATCGAATGGCAACTTTGCTTGGCAATCTGTCAGAGAAATACCAAATTTGTATCATATCTGGCGGGAAGTTTGAACAGTTCCAGATGCAAGTTATTGACCGCCTAGAAATACCCCACAAACACCTAATAAAGTTTCATATGATGCCAACTTGCGGGACAAGATACTACCGATTTGATGTCAAAACAGAGACTTGGCAAATGCAGTACGCTGAAGATCTTAGTGCTGAGCAAAAGCAGGAAATAATAGAGATTCTTGAAGAAGAAGCCAAAAAAGTGGATCTTAAGAACCCAAAAAAGTGGGGGCCGGTTATTGAAGATCGGCAAAGCCAAATATCCTACTCAATTCTTGGTCAAAAAGCACCACCTGAAGAAAAGTATAAGTGGGCCGAGAAACATACCGATATTAAGAAGCTGTTTCATGCTCGTGTTGCTGAACGTCTGCCAGATTTAGAGGTTAGACTCGGCGGGCAAACAACTATCGACATTACCCGTCTTGGCATCGACAAAGCCTATGGTATGCAAAAACTTATAGAAAAACTCGGCATCAGCAAACGGGATGTTTTATTCATCGGTGACAAGCTTCAGGAAGGCGGCAATGACTATCCAGTGAAGGCTATGGGCATAGATTCAATCGAAGTTGATGGCTGGGAAGATACGGCCTGTGTAGTCGAGGGTATCCTAGGCGTTAGTTAGGTGCGCGTTGTACATTGCCCAGGCTGCCAAAAATGAGTAATTAAGAATCTCGCCTTTAACAATCATGGTATTGATCTCTTCATGCGTAAACCAGTGATCAACAAAATCTTCTTCGATATCCTTCTGGGCATGCCGTTTACTTAAGTTGGATGCTTTGAAGACGTAAAACTTGGCGCTAGTACGACGATTATTCTTATAATACCAACCAAGCTCGACCAAATCGCCGGCCATTGAGGCTTCTTCGGCAAGTTCTCTTTCTGCGCAAGTAATTGGACTGTCTCCCTTTTCAAAGGCGCCACCAGGGAACTGATAAAGCCATTCATTGGGCGGGTAGCTGTACTCTTGTTGTACAAAAATCTTGCCATCATCGCCGATAGCAATAACACATGAGGCATCTTCATGCTCGCCAAAGTGTAGATACTTTGTTTTATGGCCGGATGGTAATTCGACTTCGTCCTCAAAAACATTATGTCGAGGGTGACTAAAAAGCTGTATAGATGATATTTTTTTCCACTTCCGCATTGTTTACTCCACAGTTACTGACTTTGCCAAGTTACGTGGCCTGTCGACGTTAAGTTCTTTTTCGACTGCTACATAGTAGGCAAATAGTTGCAATACAATAGCAATTAATAGAGGCTGGGTTTGCTCTAAGGTATCGGGTATCTCGATAACATCTTCGGTTAAACGATAAATGGCTTTTTCGCCCTTTGTGGTGATGGCAAGTACGGGTCCTTTACGAGCCCTGATCTCTTCAATATTAGACAGAGTTTTTTCGTGAAGTTTTTTGTTGGTAGCAATGGCAAAGGTTGGGAAGGAGCTATCTATCATGGCCAGCGGCCCATGCTTCATCTCGCCAGCGGCGTAACCCTCGGCATGAATATAAGAAACTTCTTTTAGCTTGAGTGCGCCCTCCAAGGCGCAAGGGAAAGCGTAACCGCGCCCAATGTAAAGAAAGTCACGATGGTGCGCATACTTTTTGGCAAGCTTCTCAATGTGCGGCGCTTGATCGAGTACCTGTTTCATTTTTTCTGGTAAAACAGCTATTTCTTTAAGAATGGGCATAAACAAGGGGCTGCGTTTGCGCGAAAGGAATAAGGCGATTTCGGTAAGAACGGTCACCTGGGCAATAAACGCCTTGGTCGAAGCTACCGATTGTTCTGGGCCAGCATGACAATAGACGCCAGCATCAGTAATGCGGGCGATTGTCGAACCGACGCTATTCACGACACCTATTTTGAGAACACCAAACTCTTCAACTTTTTTTATGGCAGCAATTGTGTCGGCGGTCTCGCCAGATTGTGACACCGCTATCAGAGCGGTACCGCGAGAGAATGGTTCGTGCCGGTACTTAAACTCCGATGCTAGTTGTACCTCAACTGGTATACCAGCAATCTCTTCTATTAAGTATTCGCCCAGTAAACCGGCATAATAAGATGTGCCACAGGCAACAATTACTATCCGGTCGATATATTGCAGTTGTTGCTCAACTGTTTCTAGGCCCCCGAGCTTAACAGTGTTTGATTCTGGCTTAACTCGACCCCGGCTGGCAGACTGCACCGTAACCGGAGCTTCGAAAATTTCTTTTAGCATAAAATCAGGATAGTCACCCAGTAGTGCGCTAGCTGTCTTGAAGTCGAGTTCTTGTGGTATCCGGTGAACAACTGCAGCCTCTTTGGTATTTTCGACCTTTATGTTCTTGGCAGATACAACGGCTACATCATAGTCATCTAAATAAACAACTTTATTGGTTTCTTCCAGCACAGCAGTTGGGTCTGACGCAATATAGTGACAATCTTTACCGATACCAATAATTAGTGGACTCGATAGGCGTGCTACGTATAAATTGTCTGGTTCGCCTGTATAGATGGCAGCAATAGCATAAGCTCCTTCTAACTGGGAAAGGGTCTCTTTAAAGGCTTCTTTAAAATCCTTGGATTTTTTAAGATTATAATCTAGTAGTTTCGGGATAACTTCGGTGTCCGTATCGGAGTAGAAGACGTAGCCAGATTCTTTCAGAGAAGTACGAAGCGCCTGGTAGTTCTCGATTATTCCGTTATGCACAACAAAAATTGTTTTAGCTTTGTTGGTGTGAGGATGAGCATTATCTAGAGTTGGAGCGCCGTGCGTGGCCCATCTAGTATGGCCGATAGCTAAGTGTGTTTTGTCGAGCTTGCCGTTTTCTTCTACGAGTTTCTTTAGGTACTCAACTCGACCAACCTGTTTAATGAGTACTGCCGGTTTATCGACTTCTAGAGCGATTATCCCCGAAGAATCATAGCCTCTATACTCAAGTGCTGTCAGTCCGTCCAAGACTGGTTTTACGGCTTCACCATTACCTATGTATCCGACGATCCCACACATACTAGGCTTCCGTCTTATCTAACTTACTTTTGATATAAGTACTAAACTCTTCAGCAAAGCGCTGACTCGAAAATCGCTCTGCCGCTTTGCTGATTTCGGCCGCAGGGCTACCAATTCCTTTAAAATTAGATAGAACCTCTACTAACGACTCGACCGTCTGTTTAGTAAAAAACTTACCGGTTTTGCCGGGTACTACGTAATCTAGGGCGCCGCCAGCTTTATAGGCAATAACTGGTGTGCCGGTAGCCATGGCTTCGACTGGGGTAATCCCAAAATCTTCGTAGGAGGCAAATAAAAATGCCTCGGCACTGGCCATGGCCCTAGCTACCGCCTTGATGTCGGCATCTGTTACAAAATTAACACTCGGGCCGGCTAACTCTACTAGCATGGAGTGTTCTGGCCCATTACCGACAACCGTTAACGGCAGATTAAGTTTGGTGCAGGCCTGCACAATTAAGTCGGTTCGCTTTAAGGGAACTTGTCGACCAACCGTTACAAAGCCGCGACGCGGCTTGTTGCTAGCAGTAAAGTGTCCAATCTCTACCGGCGGGTGAATAACTACCGAGTCACGGCCATAGTATTTTTTAATGTCATTTTTAATGTGTGTAGAGTTGGCCACAAAATAGTCTGGTCGTTGGGCGGCCTTGTAATCCCAGCGGCGCATCGGACCCATTAATAGCCGTAAACCAAGCCGCGCTAACGGATTAAAAATCCCAAAACCGGGCTGGGCTAAGTATTGTTCATAATGTCGCCAGTAAAAGTGCGTCGGGCTATGGCAGTAACTAATGTGAGTGGCACCATTGCGCCCTTTTACGCCCAAAGCTTCGCCGTTACCAGAACTACTAATAATTAGGTCATATTGGCTTAAGTCGAGGTGACTAAACCAATGAGCCCGCAGTACCGGTAAAAATTTACGAAGACTTGAAAATGGCCAATGTTGCATGTAGCTAGTTACAACTTTGCCATCAAACCGTTTTTGCCATTCATCCGAACAATAAGAAGTATAAATTGGTGCCTCAGGGAACAACTTACTAATTTCTAGGACTACTTTTTCGGCACCACCACCAACTAGCCAGTCGTGAACAATCGCGACTTTCACTTAACGGTCGCCACCCAAAATTACCCGGAATGTTTTTATTAAAATGACAATATCCATCCAGAAAGTCCAGTTCTGTACATAGTAGATATCTAGTTTGCGACGTTCTTCAAAACTAATGTTGTTACGCCCCGACACTTGTGCCAAGCCAGTCAAGCCAGATTTTACACTAAGAATAGCATGACGTTTTTCGTAGACACTGAGGTCTTGGGGGACGAGGGCGCGAGGGCCAACTAAGCTGATATCCCCCTTAATAATATTGAATAGTTGCGGGAGTTCATCCAGGCTAGTGCGCCGTAAAAAGCGACCGATACCACTAATCCGCGGGTCGTTAGCAAGAAAGTTGCCATTGGCTCGGTACTCTTTAGCTAGTTCTGGTTTGCCCATTTTTTCGAAGGCCTCTTCGGGCGTAATGCCGTGGTACTTCTTACGCATACTTCTAAACTTATAGGCTTTGAATTCGCGATTGTAACGGGTCAGGCGAGTTTGTCGGTAAAGTACTTCGCCGCGACCGCCAAATAACCTAACAAAAAGGGCGATTAGCAGCATTAGCGGGCTCAAAAATATTAACGACGGTAGCACTACCGCTAGGTCAAATAAGCGTTTAACAATTCGTCCCCAGCCGATTAATGGTGTCTGGTGGACAGTAATAACCGGTACTGATGAACGAAACAAATCAACCTCGATGTTACCAACAAATAATTCCGTGTTACCGGGGATAAAGCGATAAGAAATGTGGTGTTCCTGGGCATAGTTAAGGATCTGGTTATTTCGATCAGTTTCGCTATACAGCGCGGTTTGAATGATGCTGTTAACTTGTGATGGGGATAGGGCCCTAAAAGCTTGGTCGGCATTGTTGAAGACGGTTATATCATTAAAATGTTTTTGGGCGAAGCGGCCGCTACTAATAATGCCAACTACTCGATACCCAGAGGTCTTGCTATTTCTGAGTGAGTGCACCAGCTCTTCGGCCATTTCGGTGTCACCAATAATCAAAACGTTATTAATGCCAATATTAAAGCTAAATAATAGCGTGCGGATGGCTCGGGCGATGTTACGGAATATAACCAGAAAGGCGAAAGCTAGCAAGAAGCCATAAATTGGCACTAGTTTGGCCGGAAAGATTGGCTTAACAGCCACAAAATCGACCGAGATAACAAACAGTAGACCAATAAAAGATCCCATGAATAGTCGGCCGAGTTCGCTAAAGCGTTTTTCGTAAATATTTCGGTTATATAAACCAAGTAGGCCAAAAATTAAAATCCAAAACGGTGCCAAAATCAGGAATAGGCCTAGGTAGGTGGTGGCCGAGATTGGCTGAGTGATAACTTTGTCACTAAAGGTTACTCGAAGCAAGTAGGCACCAATAAAGGCCGCAACTAGGGCTAGAAAGTCACCGACGACTAGGCAAAAGCTGTAGACAAACGAGGCATTATTCTTCATAGGCTATATACTAGATTGTAACACCTATGAAGCAATCTGCCGCCCCCTCCAAAAACACCAACCTAGCCAGTTACTTGGTTGCCGTAATTTTTGTGATCTTGCCGTTTCACGCTTTCTTGACTACCTGGGCAGGCAGTAACTTTGGACACTTTGACCTACTGAGAATTATCAAAGAGCTTTTAATGGTGCCGTTAGGCTTGTACGCAGCAGCTTTACTTCTTAAAAATAAGACTCTGTTAGCAAACTTTAAAGCCTCTTGGTTGACCCGTCTGATAGTTGCTTACAGTCTGTTATTTTTTTGGGCGGCCTTACTGACATTGTGGCAAGGGCAGGTAAGTCAAAAGGCAGTCATTTATAGCCTAATCGTTAATCTAAGGTTTTTGTGGTTCTTTGGTTTGGTTTGGGTAGTGGCTAGCCTTGACCCCTGGATTAGCAAATACTGGCAAAAAATTGTTCTGATACCAGCAGCCATAGTGGTTGGCTTTGGGCTATCACAGAAGTTTGTTCTGCCGAACGACTTTTTGCGACACTTTGGTTATGGCCCCAGCACAATTGATGCTGTTCAAACAGTCGATCAAAAACTTGGCTTTCAGCGGCTTCAGAGTACTTTAAGGGGAGCTAACCCATTCGGGGCTTACTTAGTAATAGTCATCACTACAGTGACGGCCTATCTGCGAAAGGGCTGGTACATGAAGATTTTCTTGGCTGCCGCAATTGTCGCCCTATTTTTCACCTACTCCAGAAGTGCTTGGCTGGGCGTTATTGTGGCAGTCGGTTTTTTGGTGTGGCAAAGTGTTGATAGTAAGCGGTTGCGCCGTAACATTGTTGTCGGTGCCATTATAGTGGGGCTTTTGACGGTCGGAAGTATCTGGATATTACGTGACAATGATACCGTCCAGAACGCTATTTTTCATTCCGACGAGTCATCGGTATCGGCAGTCAGTAGTAACCAGCAAAGGTTTGCATCGCTGAGCTCTGCTACCAAAGACGTTTGGAGCCAACCGCTAGGTGGAGGGCCGGGAAGTGCTGGCCCGGCCTCGTTCCACAACAGTATTAATCCACCTAAAATCGCCGAAAATTACTTTTTGCAAATTGGCCAAGAAGTCGGCTGGCTCGGCGTTGGCTTATTTATAGCTATAAATGGCTTGGTTGCTATAGCTCTCTGGCGTCGGTCAACACCCTTAGCACGGGTTTTATTGGCTAGCCTAGTTGGTATAACGATCATAAACTTGCTTTCCCATGCTTGGGCTGATGACACAATGAGTCTATTGTGGTGGGGACTGGCCGGTGTTGCTCTGGCTTCACCTGCTATACTAAAGAAAAGCTAAAGCATTTATATGGCCAAAAAATTAACAAAAACCCGACGCAAAGAACTTATCCGGATTGCCGAGTACTTGGTTAGCGGCGGTGCCTATTTCTGGTCGGCCTATGTTTTGATTGTTTTTTTAACACCAGTTATTGGTCTCTGGTGGGCTAACCTAATTGGTAACGGTGTAGGCGTTAGCCTGAACTTTCTTTTGGAGCGCTACTGGGTCTTTAATGGGGCAAAAAAACGCCAGCTTACTGAAGTCACCACCAGGTACATCATTTATACCGGCATCAACTTTTTGTTAAGCTATGCAATCTTACGTAGCTTGCAAAGCGTTGGTATACCGGTGGCAATCGGGCAATTTATATCGGCCGGCTTCTTTACCTTCTGGAATTATTTCTGGTACAAAAACTGGGTTTTTAAAGGCAAACCAAGCCGCCCTAGGGTACGCCATCATGCCTGAGGATAAATCTGTCGAGCCAATTCGGCCGACAAAAAAACAGAAAGAATTATTAACTTTTATTGAGGCCTTTATTGCCGAGCACGGTTACAGCCCCAGCTACCGCGAAATTATGAAAAGCTTAAACTATACATCAGTTGCTACGGTGGCACTGCATGTAAATAACTTAATTAAACGCGGGCATTTAAAGAAGCGCGATCACTCAGCTCGGTCATTAGAGGTTGTCGAAGCACCTAAATCTACAGAGGTTGCTAGCAACCAAATCAAACCAGGCGAAGAAAAGTGGTTGGTCGATAAGGTCGATTATTACTTTAAGCAGGCCGAACAAAACAGCACCCTGAAAGAGGTCGAGATAGATCAACTGTATGTTTTGGTTGGCGCGCTTAAGGTGTTGGGTCTAGAAGGCGCCGCCCAAAGTTTTGTCCCCCGTTTAAGTTTGCTCAAAAAGCGCTATACTAAAGCGTCATGAGTATTATCCAAGCAATATTTTTAGGTCTCGTCCAAGGTTTTACGGAGTTTATCCCAATATCAAGTTCGGGGCACCTTATCTTGGCTCGACATTTTATGGATTTACCGACTACCGGGCTGACTTTTGATGTTGCCTTAAACATTGGGACCTTGGCGGCTTTAGTGATTTATTTCCATAAAGATATTTGGCTACTTGCCAAGGCAATTTTTGGTAAGCAAAAAGAGACAAAGTTGGCCTGGTTGTTGGTGGCGGCAACCGTGCCGGCGGTAATTGCTGGTGTGCTACTAGAAAAGTCGGCCGAAACGGCCTTTCGTTCACCGCGCTTAGTAGCAATCAATTTGTTTATCGTGGCTATAATTATGTTATTTGCAGAGCGCCATTATCATCGTAAAGTTAAAAAACCAACTAAGATCGACAATGTCAGTAAAAAGCAGGCCATTGGCATGGGCATTGCTCAAGCAGCGGCACTTATTCCCGGCGTATCGCGTTCTGGTAGCACTATATCGGTCGGATTATTCTTGGGCATGGACCGAGTTGATGCTATGCGCTTCTCCTTCCTCCTAGGTATCCCAATTATGTTTGGCGGCATAGCCAAAAAGTTACTAGAACCGGGCTTTACCGGTCAATTTCAGCACGAACAAGCTCAATATATTGCCGGTATCTTGGCGGCATTTTTGAGTGGCGTCATTGCCATACGCTTTTTACTGGCCTACTTGAGCAAACATAGTCTTTCAATCTTTGCTTACTACCGAATCGGCCTTAGTGCCATCGTCTTGATCGTTCTCGCCCTAACTGCCTGAAAGCTGTCTATTCTACTACATATAGCGTAAGCAGCACGTGCTACACTACTAGTATTCACAATAAAAAGTACCGGAATTGGGTGTAAATCCCAAGCTGTGCCGCAACTGTAAGCAGTCTAATCTGTAAGCCAGACACGGTTATAAAATCTCCCGAGCAGGAGTCCTTGGCTTTTTGGCCACCCCCTCGCTCGGTAGAACGAGGGTTTTTAATGCAAACTGCAAGCGCAGAAATCGGCTATCAACAAACAGGGGAAATACTCCCCCGGGCTATTCTGGTGCCAGAGATGGCCGTGGACAGATTAATTCGACAGCGGGCCGATAGGTTCATTCGGGCGGCCGGGTCAGTTAGTCTAGCTGAACATGTCCAGATTGAAGAAGTTTCGGTTGAGAGCCCAACAACAGATCAAGCAACTAACTTAATGGACTCAGTGCATCGGGCAAAACATGGTGATACCGTGGCCCGTCAAATGGTTAGAGCTAACTCCGAAATTGACCTTGTCGAAAGAACTATCAAGGCCGGCAATATCATCGAAGTTCTCGTAGCCGAGGATGAGGACGGTGAGCTTGTGCAACACGGTCAGAGCCTAGACTCGGTGCATAGCAATAGTTTGCGATTTGCTTCGGCTACACCGGCCATGCGTGAGCGGGCCGAGCCAGAAGCTCGAAACAACTTCAGAATAAAACACCACTATAAAGCCGACCAAATCGACGATCATTATTTTGTAGTTTTATCACGGTTCCCTGACAAATCGGCCATGACTGACGAGGAAGCTCGAAAAGCCGGCTTTTTCCTTGATACTAAGTCGGCCGCCTTTCAGGCCACCATCAAACAGGGCGCCGGCGTCAAAACCGAATCAGCCTTTGTGGCTGGTGCTAAGCATGTAGATGCGCCACTCCATGACGAGCGGGCCATTATAGCCATGGGAGCTTACTTCGGGATTGATTACTCCGGCAAGACGGCTGCTGAGATTATTGATATGCCGATGCTCATACCAAAAAGTTTGATGCCAAACGGCGTAGTTGATCTGGTTAAACTTTACGACCAGTTTGCCGGTGGTACATTCTTTGGCCAAGCTAAACCAGCCGAAGACTACCTAGCTTTTAAACAGTTTTGCCGACAACGCCAAGTAGCCTTAAGTTCTACTGTCGAGGAGGTTGTAGAAGAGTTGATTGATCGTGCCCACGAAATTCATACACCTTTGCAGGCTGTTGAAATGCTTGATGAGATTTCAGAAAAGAAGATGGTAATTTACAGTGTTAAAAAAGATCATACGATTGATCCCCGTGTGTTTGGCCCGGTGGCTGCCCGGCATATCGAGCGGGCCAGGCTTTATGAATTGGCCGGCGAAGTCGATAAGGCTAACGAATCTACAATATTAGCCCAAGAAACAGCCGAGTCTTATTCTTGCCCGAGCGCCCGAGAAAAAGATGCTTTGGCCGCCAACGATGCCGAAAAGCTAGGCGACAGTGAATCGCTAAATAGCTTAATTCGCTGTATTAAGTGCCGCAAGTATGTAAAAAAGAAGGAAGTCGTTAAGAAGCAGTCCTGGTGTTGTCCAAAGTGTAAGTACGAAGTCGATATTTGTAATGGCAAAGAGATACCTAAAGAAGAAGTTGTCGAAAAGGAACCAGCTAAGCTAATTTCTTTCCAGGAAATACTCAATAAACCAAAAGAAGATAGTACAATAGAACCAGAACCATTAGCAGCATGAAAAATATCGGTATTTACTCGGGAATCTTTGACCCTATCCATCATGGGCACATTTCGTTTGCCCAAAAAGCCCTCAAGGATCTGGGGCTAGATAAAGTATATTTTTTGGTTGAACCAGCCCCGCGCCGGAAAACTGACCACTCCAACATTAGGCATCGGCTCAACATGGCTTGGTTGGCTTTACTCGAACATGCCGACCTTGAGCTCTTGCAGCTCGAACATGCTACTTTTAGCGTAGCCGAAACCTTGCCTTGGCTAGAGGATAAGTTTAAAGATGCTCAACTGCATCTTTTGATGGGGACTGATCTGTTCAACGAATTGCCAAACTGGCCGGGCTTTGAGCAGCTTAAAACAAAAGTAAAATTTGTAGTTGGCCAACGCGACGGCCAGGACAGCAGCCAGGTACCAATTGATCACCAGCCAATCAGAGCGGGTCTAGCCGACTTAGCCTCTTCCAATATTCGTGGCCTATCATCAGATCAACTTAGTACTGCCGTGCCGCATGATGTCGCCAGCTATATCGCAGCCAACAACCTATACTCAAGCTGAGGCTTTAGCGGCTTCACCATCTTCTGGGGTGAATTCCTCGTAGTGGGTTTGTAGATAAGCCAAATGTTTTTCGCGGTACTGCTTAAATTCACTTTTCTTAAGCCCACTCTTCTTGATAAAGGCGCCGATTTTTTCGGTACCTAAATAGTGCGGCAGAATCACATAGGCAGCACCAAGACTATACAGTTCGGCGGCTTCTTCTATGGTGTCAGTTGTGCAAATAAATACTGCGCTATGGTTGTGATTAGTGATCCAGTTGGCTAAGAACTGGTTGGTCGGGAAGTCGGTAATCATCGAGACAACTAGCTTGGAAGTTTCGAGGTTAATCTCACTCAAAAGCTCCAAGTCGGTGACGTCACCATAAACATAACGCGTTTGTTTGGCCTCAAGGCTATCAATCACCTCGGGGTCGTAGTCAACGACAACATGCGGTTTCTTGAGTTGCTCAAAAACGTTTAAGAATTCACCACCACCCTTGCGGTAGCCAAATAAAACTAAATCAAAGTGTTCGGTGTGTTCGCGGACCGCACGAGCTTTGTGCCGCTCAAACATACCCAAGTAACGCTCAAACTTGTCGTATAGTTGATCGGAGTAAAAGATAATATAAGTCGATGCGGCAATGGTAATCAGCGCCACGACCGTAATTAATGACAGAACTTCGGTGCTAACCTGGCCCAGCTGGTTAGCCAGCAGAAGCATTATAAAAGAGAACTCGCTAACTTGAGCACCGGCAATCCCTGCCTTGAAGCTGGTTTTTTTGGTATAGCCCGACAGGCCCATAATGGTCATAACAATAATTGGGTTACCAACTAGGACTAATACTGACAAGAACAAAGCTCGAGGCATGATCGAGACAATGTTTGCCAAAACTAGGTGCGAACCAAGTGATATGAAAAATAGAATAATAAAGAAGTCACGTAGCGGTTTTAGGCGGGAGCCAATTTCTTGGGCGTAGGGAAGCGAAGCCAGCGTGACACCAGCTAGTAGGGCGCCGATCTCGAGTGAAAAACCAGCCCAGCTAAACAGCGTGGCTATACCTAAACCCCAACCAATCGCAAACAGGAATAAAAATTCTTGAGAGTTAGCGATGAAGCGATTTAGGCGTGGTAAAACAATCATACGGACAAATACCAAGGCGCCAATTAAGAGAGCACTTTTTACCAGTAAGCCTCCAAAATCACCAACCGTTAAGCCGCCCTTACCGGTAGCCGATACTACGATTAGAACTAGGGTAGCAATAAGGTCCTCAACCAATAAAAAACCGATCGAAATTTTGCCGTATAGCCGGTTTTGCTCTTTTTTATCGCTCAGTAACTTAAGGATAATAATTGTGCTAGAGAAAGACAGGGCAATACCAATATAGAGAGCTGCCAAACTGGAATAGCCAAAGAACTTACCAATTACAAAACCAATCGCCGTAACCGTAACCACCTTGCCAATACCAATTAAGCCAGCGATTTTACCAACTTCTTTAACCACCCGCGGGTTTAGCCCGAGCCCCACAATCAAAAGCAGCAGAGCAATACCGAACTGAGAAAATACTTCAATGCTCTCGGATGATCCAATAATATTGAGGACTGTTGGTCCGACTATTAGGCCGGTCAGGATGTAGCCAATTATCATCGGTTGCTTAATGATGCGCATGAACAGACTAATTAATACGCCGATGGCGATGACAATGCTGAGGTCGGTAAATGTGGCTGCGTGCATATTTGTTTTGTAGCTTAGCTTTGCTTATGCTTGATAATATTGTACCGTAAGAGAGATAAATAAGACAGAAAAGAGCTATGAAAGAAGTATTTCACAAGTTTGCAGCCCGCGTTTCGACCCTGACTGGTGCAGCCGGCGCATTTGTCTTGGCACTGACGATTATTATTGTCTGGGCAATAACCGGCCCATTGTTTAAGTTTTCAGATACCTGGCAATTGGTCATCAATACTAGTACCACAATTGTTACTTTCTTGATGGTCTTCCTGATTCAGAATACCCAAAACCGAGATAGCAAGGCGGTTCACCTAAAGCTAGACGAGCTTATTCGGGTATCTGTTAAGGCGCGTGATTCATTCGTTGAGTTAGAAGATATGAGCGATGAAGATTTAAACTCGTTGGATGTCGAATTTCATGAGCTTCACGACAAGAACCTAGCCAGTCCACTCTTACACAAGCTCCATAAGAAGATTTCGGCCGAACATAAACGGCGACTAACAGTTAAAGATATATTTCATAAATCTTGACAAGCATAAGCGGGGCGTGCCATACTATGATGACTTCGTTTGAAGGGATCCAAAATCGACCCCTAGCAGAAGACAAAAAATAACAAAAATAAAGTTCATGGCAGCTGTTTTGCAGTTGGCCTGTGGAGTGCCCGGGGAGGGGAAACAGATGCCTGTAAAGGTAAAAATTATGAATTCACCGGAAAAGCGTGTGATTGTGAAGGTCCAACGACCATCTTGGCAACGTTTCTTAGTCTACTAAGCAACAGCGTCTATCAACAAAACAAAAACAGGCCCTCATTTATGAGGGTTTTTGTTATTGTTTGGCCTGTTTGATGGCTTGGTCGATTACTTCTGAGAAGGCTTCGATGGATGTCGGACTATCAATCTTCTTACCGTTCAAGATAAAGGTCGGCGTACCGGTGGCACCATAACCCTGGGCTTCGGCAACATCGGCATTGATTGTGGCTAACACGCCAGCGCTGGCTGAATCGGCCTTAAATTTGGTTATATCTAATTTGAGGTCAGCTGCATACTTTTCGAAGTAACTGGACGGGTTGGAGGCTTGCGCCCAAGTTGTTTGATTACGGTATAGGAGGTCATGCATCTCCCAAAACTTATTCTGGAGACTGGCGGCTTCGGCGGCGCGAGCTGCCACCATAGCGTTAGGGTGAATTTGAACGAGAGGGAAGTTGGCAAAACGGAAACTTATCTGATCGGCGTACTTAGCTTTAATCTGTTCGATTATTGGGAAGTACTGGCCGCAGGCCGGGCATTGGTAATCGCCAAACTCAACCAAACTTACCTTGTTACCCTCGCCCAGAACATGATTTGAAGCCTGAGCTTGAGATGATCCGGTACCGGGGGCGTTAGACTTAGATTTGGTCAGCCAAAAGATGCTTCCAAAAATTACCACCAAAGCCGCTAAAATCAGTAAGAATCGTTTATCCATAGTGCCTAAATATAATAGCATAGAGTACTATTAGACGGATGGTTACGTTTATTATTACAATCTGTCTGGCGGTCGTTACCCTACTGGGGATCTTGTTGCAAAAGACTTATGGCCAAGTGCCAGCTAAGGAGTTGAAGCGGCGCGTTCAGAAAGGTGATAGTGGCGCCCAGGCAATGTACCGAGTGGTAGCCTACGGGTTGAGTCTCAAGGTTTTGCTATGGATTATTACGGCTTTTAGTACAGCCGGGTTATTTTATCTGGTTTCGCAATCACTGCCGTGGCCACTGGCCTTGTTGGCTATTATTGGCTTATTTGCAATCGGCTTTACCTGGCTACCAAATGTCAAAGTTACGCGAGCCAGCCAAAGCCTTGCGGAGTTTTTGGCGCCACCCCTGGCTTGGCTACTTAACTATATACACGTGCCGCTACGCCTGAGCGGTGCTTTTGTAAGAGACCACTGTAGCTTTATCAGCCACACTAACCTGTTTCAAAAAGAAGACTTAATTGACCTATTAGAACAACAAGAGCGACAAACCGACAACCGGATTACTAAGCAGGAAATTGATATGGCCGTACATACCTTAAGTTTTGGCGATAAATTGGTGAGGGACATCTTCATTCCGTTTAGCCAGGTAAAAGCTGTTAAGCTCGGCGATAGCCTGGGCCCAATCCTAATGGGAGAATTACACGATAGCGGCCACTCGCGTTTTCCGGTGTATGATGGCAAATCAAATAATATTGTTGGCGTACTTTACCTGCATGATTTGTTGCAAAAGAAACAAGGCGGCAGTGTTAAGGATATTTATCAGAAGCAGGTTGTTTATGCCCACGAAGAACAAAGTCTTTATCAGACACTTCAGGCATTCCTAAAAACAAAGCGCCACTTGTTCGTAGTCGTTAACCAGTTCGAAGAAGTTATCGGTATTGTTACTATCGAAGATGTTTTGGAGCAGGTCATCGGGCAACCAATTATGGATGAGTTTGATCAGTATGAAGACTTGCGAGCTGTGGCAGCACGTAGTGCCGAGAAGATTCACAAAGATCAAAAACATCAGACGCCGATGGCTAGGGAAGCTGAGGAACTTCCAGAAGATCAGTAGCTTTTTACTGCCACCTCTGTTAAAATAGCGTCTATGACTCGAATTCTATCCGACCAAGTAAAAGACCAGATTGGCAAAACAACTCATATCGAAGGTTGGTTGCATAAAAAGCGCCTAATGGGCGGTCTAGCCTTTATTAACGTTCGTGACCGGCGCGGCCTTACTCAAGTCGTTGTCCAGGACAAAGATGAAGTCGAAAAATTACGTGGTCTGCAAATTGGAACAGTCTTAAAGGTCACCGGTAAAGCTGTCGAGGAGCCGCGGGCACCAGGTGGTGCCGAGTTGCATGACCCCGAACTAACTGTTTTAGTCCCCGTAACTGATGAACCACCCATAGAAATCGATAAACCGATTTCCCACAAGCCCGAGCATCTCGATACTTTGTTTGAACAACGCGTCATTGGTTTACGCAATCTGCAAGAGCAAAAAATCTTTAAGATTCGCGCTAGGGCATTACAAGCCTTTCGTAATTACTTGACGGAGAATGATTTTGTCGAAATCCAGACTCCTAAACTCCTGGGGGCTGCCCCCGAAGGCGGCACCGAAGTGTTTAAGTTAGATTATTTCGGCCAAGAAGCGACATTAGCGCAGAGTCCGCAGCTATACAAGCAAATCATGGTTGGTGTCTACGAGAGAGTTTTCGAAATTGGTTCAGTCTTCCGGGCAGAACCAAGCGCCACAACTCGCCATATGAGTGAGTCGATGATGCTTGATATTGAAATGGGCTTTGTTAATGACTATGACGAGGTGCTAGATTTTGTCGGTGGTACCACTATGCACGTTCTCAAGGAGCTTTACAGAGTTTGCGCTGACGATTTAAAGAGTCTAAACGCCCCCGAGCTTAAACTGCCTGAAGATGGAAAAGTCCCTCGTATGACGGTTGATGAAATTCATGAACTCTACACCAAAGCCACTAAAACCGATACTACTAAGGAAAAAGACCTAACTCCCGATGAAGAGAAGTGGATTTGTGAATACTCGCGCAAAAAACTCGGTAGCGACCTTATTTATGTACGCGATTTTCCACTTTCGACCCATAAGTTTTACCAGAAGAAAAATGATGACGGCAAGACTGTTTTGTCGGCTGATTTACTTTTCCGGGGAGTCGAAATATCAACCGTGCCATTACGTGAAAGCAATTACGAAACCCTTGTCCAGCAAATGAAAGATCAGGGGATTGACCCAGCCGACCCAGGTTTTAAGTATTATCTGCAGGCTTTTAAGTATGGTTTGCCGCAACATGGTGGCTGCGGCTTTGGGATTGATCGTTTCGTCCAAAAGACAATCGGCCTTAACAACGTCAAAGAAGCGACTCTTTTCCCACGAGATATCAACCGTCTAACGCCATAAATACGTTATACTAGTGCTTATGGCTGAATCAGCACAAACTCCGACCAATCTGCAGCAGACTGGCGCTCAAGCAGTGTCCACGGGCAACCCTCAAGAGGTAGTCCAGGGTGGTTTACAGCCGCAGGCCGGTAGTAACCTACAGCCTAGCTCCACCCAAACTATCAACTCGGTTAATGCTCTCGATCAAGGCACTGGCTCGATCAATCTCAGTGCCATTAGCAACAGCTCAACAACTACAGTACCAGTGCCGATAGCCCCCAAAAAGGTTAATGATCAGCTGTTTTTATATGGTGGCGTTGCTGTTATTTGCATCGGAATCTTGGGCTATATGGTATATAACTTATTAAAACCACATTCTTAAAATGGCAAAAGACAAACTAACTAACTCGCAAACAGCCCAACCGGGGGGTGCGCCACCATTACCAGCCAAATTAGCTGCCACAATCCATGGCGACCATAACCCATCTGCCGAGGTCAAAGATGATCCGGTTGTAGAGGAAGCTATCGATGATATTACGACTCATGAAGCCGACGAAGTTTTGGCGGCCGAAGATGCTGAACTAGCCAAAGCCTTCGAACCTACAGCCAAAAAAGTTGGTTTTAAAGCCAAAGTTAGCGCTTTTTTTAAGGCATGGTGGCATAACCGAAAGGCTCGTTACGGCACTATCGCCGGCTTATTTATTGTAATTCTCTTGGCGGCAGGCATACCGCAAAGCCGCTACTTCGTGCTCAACAACGTCGGGGTACGTAGCAGTGCTTCGGTTATGGTTGTCGATCAAAGTACCCAGCAACCCCTGAAAAATGTCGAGGTAGCCCTGTCTAACCAAATTGGCAAAACTGATAGCGAAGGCAAGTTAAAACTGGAACATTTAAAACTAGGCCAAACTCAACTGGTCATAAAAAAGCGAGCTTTCGCAGTTGTCGACAAAAAGGTAACAGTTGGCTGGGGGAGCAACCCTTATGGCGATTTTTCTTTAACACCAACTGGTAGCCAGTACGACTTTGTGATTATTGATTTCATGTCTGGTAAAGCCATCGGTAAGGCTGAGGTTAGTGCTGGTGAAGCTACTGGCATTGCCGACGAAGCCGGGAAGGCAGTTTTAACAGTTGATCCAAATCAAACTAGTCCGCTCGAGGTGGTTGTTAAGGCTGAAGGCTATCGAGACGAAACCATTTCACTTAATCTTGACGATAAAACCGAGCATACTACAAAATTGGTCCCAGCCCGTAAACATGCCTTTGTTTCAAAACGATCCGGCAAGTACGATCTATACTCGATAGATATAGATGGGCATAACGAGAAGCTATTACTGGCCGGCACTGGCACCGAACGCGACAATATGACAGTTGTTCCTAACCCCGCCGAAGATGTGGTGGCGGTGGCTTCTAGCCGGGACAATAATCGTAACCGGGACGGTTTTCTGCTGACTAACCTGAACATCGTTGATACCAACACTGGTACTAAAACTAATGTTACCCAATCTGAGAATATCCAAATAGTTGATTGGATCGGCAGTCACTTAATTTTTGTTCAGATTGCCGCCGGCGCTAGCGCCAATAACCCCAACCGAATGAGGCTTATTAGCTATGATTACACCAATAACACGCAAAAAGAATTGGCTAGTAGCAACTACTTTAACGATGTTACCTCCGCCAGGGGTGATATTTACTACGCCCCATCTGAAGCCAATACTGGCTTCTTCAGAACTAACCCAGAAGGGACTAGTCGCGTTAATCTGTTAAATAAGTCTACCTGGAATATGTTCAGGACAAAGTACGAATATTTAACCCTATCAGTTGGCACGGAGTGGTATGACTACAAACTTGGCGATAACGCTGTTAAGAAGCTGAGCGGTGCTCCAGCTAGCCAACAAAATCGGGTCTATCAAGACAATAGTGAGCGCAAACAAAGCCTATGGGTAGAAACGCGTGACGGTAAAGGCGCCTTAATTAGCTACGACACCATTAACCAAGCCGACAAGGTATTACGAACCCAAAGCGGTCTTGTTAACCCGGCCTACTGGCTTAATGATAGCTATGTAGTCTACCGGGTCGATAGTGGCCAAGAAACCGCTGATTACGCAATCAACATCGATGGCGGAGAGCCAATTAAGATTGGTGACGTGACTAATACGGCTGGCAAGGGTAATTGGTATTACTACTAAAAGGAGCCTACGACAATCACTAGGCTTTGAACCGTTCGCGTAACCACTCGTCTAGACTGTCGCCACCACCACCGACCATAGCTACTACCATGTCACCGGCGTCGAGGTGGCGCTGGATGGTTTGACGTAATTTATCATCGCGCTGCATTGGTACGGCGATTGAAGGATCGTCGAGGTGTTTAATCATCTCTCGGGGCGTTATGATGCGTTGTGCCGGGTCTTCTCGAGCCAGATAGCTAGGAACCCAGTAGACTTTATCGGCGCCCTTAAAGCAGTCTTTATAGTCGTCCAGCATATAATGTTGTCGACGATTAGTCAGGGGCTCGTAGATAATTACTACTTTTTGGTCTTGGGCCATTTCTAGGGCGACGCTCAAGCCACCACGAATCTTTTCTGGAGTATGAGCGTAATCGCTGTAAAGATTAGGCACTAGTTGTTCCATGCGCCGCTGACTGCCAGGGAAGTTACCCATATGTTTTATCAGCGTGACAACTGGTGTTTTGGTCAGCTCATGAACGGCTTGTATGGCTAACCAAGCATCAAGCCGGTTGTAGCGGCCCTTTAGCCCAATGGTGTCAATTACCAGTAGCTTGGGATTCTGAACGCTAAGATGCTTATCGGTGGCCAAGCCTAGATATTTATTGTCTTCCTCCCAGACTAGAGTCCAGCTGGATTGATCTATGAAGTCACGGAAAGCTTGTTGGTAATCGTCGCGCGATGGGAAAATTTCGTGATGATCCCAAGTCACGCCAGTAATTAGGCTTAAGTAAGGTCGGAACGCTAAAAAGTTACGATCGAATTCGTCGGCTTCATAGGCAAAGTATTGGCTGCTAGGGTCATATTGCCCCATTTCACCAAAGCTAATCTTGGCGCCTACCGAGTAACTCAAAGGAATATCTAACTGCTTAAATAGCCACACCACCATGGCGGTAGTAGTGGTCTTACCGTGGGTTCCAGCAATCGCCACCATCTTGAGCTTCTTTTCGGCCAGTATTTTATTGAGCAGCTCATCCCGCTTACTAATTTTTATACCAGTATCTTTAGCGAAAGAAATTTCTGGATGACGGCTATTCTCTTTAATAACGGCCGAAGAGTAAACAAACCAATCGATCGGGTTTTGCTTATGGACGGCCTCCATTGCTACTTCGGTTTGGCCGATGTGAATATCGTCAATGCCGTGTTTTTTTAGATAAGCAATGTACTGAGAGTCTTGTTTGTCGGAGCCAGAAACGGTGTAACCAGCTTGTTTAGCTATCATCGCCAATGGCCCAATCGCAGTACCGCCGATCCCGGAAAAATATATATGCATGCCTTTAGTCTAGCAAATAACAAGCGTTAGCAATACGAAACATCGCAAAGTCCCTTGAGGTCGAGAACTAGTTGCGCAGTACTATCGAAAGTCTATAAACTGGGGTAAACTAGCAATAGAAAGCTAAAGCACTATGGATAAAAAACACTTGCACCATCTCTGGCGACGACTAAAAGTTGTGAAGCCCTGGTATTTTCTAATGATAGCCGCAGTCTTTGGGCTGATAAGCATTTATGCGCTGCGCCAGAATAATCTTAATATGATTCATTTACGTGAGCAGGTTTATCAGTCTGACAAGAATAATGACAATACTGAAGTGGCTCTACGCAACTTACGCGAGTATGTCTATGCTCACATGAACACTGACTTAGCCAGCGGCGATAACACAATCTACCCGCCGCTTCAGCTGAAGTACAGTTATGAACGAGCTCTCGAGGCTGCTAAGGGCCCAGCCACTGATCCTGACACAAAGGTTTACAGTGACGCCCAAGCTGATTGTGAGCAAAGATTCCCTCGCGGTTTATCTGGTAGTGGCCGAATCCCCTGCATTCAAGAATATATTAGTAGCCACGGTATCCAAGATGCAGCATTTTTGCCCAACGCCGCATTGTACCAATTTAACTTTGTATCTCCTGACTGGTCACCTGATTTAGCTGGGTTTAGTCTTGTTCTGGCGGCAGTCTTCAGCGCTCTGTTTGTAATCCGCTGGATATCAGAGCGCTGGTTACAGGCCGAACTAAGAGATTAGTTTATTGTTTTGGTGTGGCAGCAGGGGTAGTAGCCGGTGTTTGCGTACTAGCAGCTGCGGCTGAACAATCTTGACCCTTTGGATTTTGTTTTTGGTACTCAGCAACTGCTTTGGCGACTTGGCCATCAGTTTTGAGGTTTTCCCAGAAGACGATCTGGTCAGAGTTTATGACCATTTGATCTTGCGGACCATGAAGTTCACAGCCAAGCTTTACGAGAGAAACATCGTTAGAACTATCAGATTGTTGGGCAGTTGGCTGAACGGCTTGATTAACTCGTAGGTAGTAAATATCGCTCATAGCCACGTAACGTTGGTTAAGTGAGGTAATTTTACCGAAGTAAACTTGACCACCGTTGAGGAAGACGGCTTGGTACTGGCCGCTATTAACGTATTTTGATTGCTCACTGGTTTTACTAACTCCAATCATCGCAACCAAGGCTACGACTAGGATGGTGCCCGATACCAAAAGCGTTACAGTACCCCAGCGCATTACGGCGCCCATTTTACTGCCCATTCTTCGGGATTTCTTTGATTCTGGTGCACGGTTAGGTGCGGGGGCTCCAGTAGGAGCTGAATTACTGCGTTGTGCAAAATCCATAATATGTATGCCACCTTTTATCTTTTTAACTTAATTGACTAGAGGTAGTGTAATACATAAGCAGATTGTTATGCAACCTCCCAAAAGCGGCTAACAGAATTAGAATTAATTAACAGAGGTCCACCGTTGTGGATTACTCAAAAACTGTTGACAAGAAGTTCGACCCTCGTTATGTTAGGGATACATTACTAAGCTCATAAGAGAGGGAGAGTTGTTACCATGGCATACAAGCACACTAACAGCAAAGGCGTTACTTATTTCTTAAACAGTAAGGACGTTACATTGCGCGGCGGTAAAGTTCAGCGAATCTATTACTTCAGCAAGGACGAGCGCCCAGAAGCCTCAGATCTTCCTGACGGCTACAGTGTCAACGAAAACCCACGCAACGGTTTCTTGACAATCAAAAAAGGCGCCTAAACCCCTTTTCAAAACTCCAAGCACTCGGCTTAAACTCCGGGTGCTTTTTAAGTTAACGACTATGCCAGTAATTTACTTTATCACTTTCCGGGTTTTCCGCTGGGAGTAGCCTAACCTGTTACAACAGGGGTTGTATTATTTGCATAAGCGTGATATAATATGGGTTATGAGTATAGACAGCCTGACTAACGATCACACTGGTTTTACTGATAGGGAAGTACTTGATCCCTATATTGCAGCCTACAAAGAAACTGGTGTTAGGCCAGCATTGCCTCCGGAAATCACCGCGGCTGTAGATCAAACCGAAGGAACAATT
>JBDSDR010000009.1:0-29549 GCA_039920385.1 Saccharimonadales bacterium (SeqCode) | reverse complement strand
TTTCGTCGCTTTCTCCAAGCAAGCTTCTGCGATAGCTCCTTATGACCGAACCTTCGGTTCTCATCTCTTGCTCCGCAGAAACAAATAAAAAAAGATCAAACCAAGGCTTGATCATTTTTTATTTGGCTCCCGGGGTCGGATTCGAACCGACAACCTCGAAGTTAACAGCTTCTTGCTCCACCATTGAGCTACCCGGGAATAAGGTGATTACAGGCTGTGATTATATAAGAGTTGGCCTCTGGTGGCAATGTTTAAATAGTTTAGGCTTTGGCGTGGCGGAAGGCTGGCTGGCGCCAGTAGACTAAAACTACAATCGGCATGGCTAGCAAAAGTATCAAAAATGAGATCAAGTTTGGGATGCAAGCTAGGACGAATAAGCCCCAGGTAAGAGCTGTAAAGTTTTTATATGCAAAAGTTGAGGTTTGCCTGGTTGGCTTGAGTGCCACCGCAAAGGCGGCAATTCCCATAATGATGTAGATTACAGCTAGCGCCGGCACTTTTTGAATAGTTTCAATCATGTTGGCAAACCCAAACTGGTGGCTGGGTGTTAGTAATAAAAAGAAGCCGACTAGAATTAGGCTAGCTTTTTTAATAGATGGTACGGTACTTGGTCGTGGCATGTAGCGGTTCAAAATATGGTAGGCAAAAATTGGGAATAAACTGCATTGGACTCTTATTAGAGTCGTAATTACCGCTTCGCCCTTGGCGTAATTGGCCAGTTCGCCGTGCAATAAGCCAGTTACCAATACTGCATAAATGGCAAAGGTTAACGGCACCAGCTGGGCATTGCTTAACTTATATCGGACAATCAGAGCTTCGTAGAGCCAGAACAAGCTCAAGTACAAACCGCCGAGTACAATTAAACCTGGTGGCGTAAATAGGCCGTTGTATAGACCGACGGTTGGCTCGCCGACGAATATCAAAAATAGCAACGCACCCAACAGATTGCGCTTGGTAAAGTACTTATAGCCCGAGTTGGCGGATGTTGCGGTCTTCATCACGTTTTTTAATGGTTTGGCGTTTGTCGTACAACTTTTTGCCCTTACCGGCACTGATTCGCAGTTTAATGTAGCGCCCGCGGGTGAGAATTTCTAAAGGAATAATACTGCGGCCTTGGTCTTTGGCGGCAATCAGAGCCTCGATCTCACGTCGTTTAGCTAGGAGTTTTCGGCTGCGAACTTGCTCTTTTTCTTCTAACGATACTCCGGGTACGCTAGTGATTGTGGCATTAAGCAGCCATAGTTCACCATCTTTAACCACCACATAGGCGCCCTTAAGATGGCCATGCCCCATACGCAGGGCTTTGGTTTCGCGCCCATTAAGGGCCATACCCACCAGTAAAGAATCCTCGAGCTCATAATCAAAGCGAGCCCGACGGTTCTGAATACTACCGGCAGTGGTCTTTTTCTTCTTAGCCATGAGCGTCATTATAACAGATGAACGGCTTGACAACACCTTAAAATTATTGGTAAGCGTTGGTTCGCTGGGTATCTTGAACCTCGTCTTTAACAACTTGCCATAAACTGTCGTCGTGCAATGTGGTCTTGCGCCAGTACCACCACTCGGCGCCCCATAAGTCGATGGTCTTCATACCAGTTGCTTTGCCGTATTCAATTCGGTCGTGCAAACGCTTGGCATCGAGCGATTTATTTTGTTCCTCAATTGGTGCCGTCGGCATTAAGTAGCCTTCTGGTAGCCACGATTCGGCTTGGAGTTCGTGGATAATCATATCTTTCCCTGTCAGTATTTGACCAGCCCCAGCCAAAAAGCCGTAAAACCAAGCTGGGAATGGGTATTCGAAGTAACGATGGGTGATATTCTTGTCCCAAACCCGTTTGTAGACCGATATGCCAAATTCGTCTGGCGTTGGTTTACCGACTGGCAGCCCTAAGGCATTGTTGCTACGGCTGATAATGACTTTGTGGTTGGGGTCTTGTTGTTTAACATAGTTGAATTCATCAACCAACCGGTTGCGATCAAAGTCGGAGCATTCGCCAAAGGCCTTTAAGAAGAACTCGTTTTCGAGCTGGTAACTATCTAGGGCGGGGCTATCTTTGTAGCGTTCGATTACCTTGCCCATAAAAGTTTTGAGGTCGGCCGACCACTCGGCTTTAGGTTGGTTCATCGCCCAGATGGGCATGTGACACTCCGGCCAGCGTGGTTGGCGTAGGCCAATTGCTAGCGAGACTTTGCTGCCGCTCTGCTCGGCGATTTTAAATTGCCAGTCGAGTTGGCTAAAATCATACTCCCCTTTAGTCGGCTCAATTTTATCCCAATAGCTAACTAGGCGGAAATGACGTAAGCCGAGGTCGTAAATAAGAGCTTTGTAAGTCTCTTGAGCATCAAGCCCATAGTACTCGGCATAGGTTGGTATAAATGTTGTGCCCAGTCGAGTCTGTTGGTCGGCGTGACTGGCAATGTACCAGCGCGCAATACCATACATAGCGCCGACCCATAGAATGACAATAATCGACAAAATAATCATGATTTTTTGCCAGAGTTTGCGTTCTTTAAACCAAAATCGCGGTTTTTCGAAACGAAGTTTTTCGAGGTGATGAATTAGGCGCGTTCGTTGACGGGCTTCATTACTACCCCAGTGTCGCTTATAAAACGGCCGCTTGGTGGCCTTGGCTTTAGAATTCTTCTTTGGTTGCGGCATTTGGTATGATTAAAGTAACTTTTTATGACAAATAAAGCACTAACAGTATCTATAGTTATACCAGTTTACAACGAAGAAGGCTATCTGGAAGCTTGTCTTGAGGCGGTTGCTCGCCAAACGATTAAGCCTTTGCAGGTAATTGTGGTTAATAACAATTCGACCGATAAAACCGTGGCGATTGCCAAAAAGTATCGGTTTGTAGAGCTCTCGCAAGCTAAACCACAAGGTGTAACTTATGCCCGAGATCTGGGGTTTGACAACGTACAGGCCGATATTATTGGGCGAATTGATGCCGATACTGTATTGCCGCCCAACTGGCTGCAAACAGTTATAGATATATTTACTAACGACGCCAGACTTGATGCTATTTCTGGCCCAACCGGTTTTTATGATCTCCCGGGGCGTGGCTTTAGTTTGTGGGCCACCAAATTAATTAGGACTAGCCTATTTTATGCTGGGCGCCGTGATAGTCGATATTTGTTTGGTTCTAATATGGCGGTTCGGCGTAATGCCTGGCAGGCAGTGGCTGGCCAAGTCTGTCATCAATCTGGTTTGCATGAAGATAACGACCTGGCGATTCATCTAGATCGTCAGGGTTTTGAGGTTGGCTACACCAACAAGTTAGTCGCCGATATCTCGGTCCGTCGAACCGACACCAAACCGCGCGACTCTTTTAAATACGCCTTTAGTGAGTATCGGACCTACCGGCACCACGGCATTATTAGCCTACGAGCCGCCGTAGCCGGGCTAATTCTTCTAGCTATTTACCCAGGACTTAAAATTATGCACCGCGCCTACAATCCGGTAACTGGCCGATTAAGTCTAAAAACCTATCGAACGTCAAAGCTTGTGGCGCGACCTCATCCCCAGATTTAAGGATTATCGTTAGATGTATAGCCGCCATAAGTATTGGCTTTGGGCTGACAACTATTCCATAAGCCAAGTTTTTGCGACTGGGCCTGTTTTTGGTAGTTTTTAAATTCTTCGAGTTTAGTAAATGGAAAGCTGACATAGGCAAACCCGTAACCCTGCTTAATTATTTCGGCATTAACTAATGAGCCATTTTGCAGGTAAACATAACGGAGCAGCCGATTGTAGCGATCACGATTGGTGTTGGTGGGGTCGGCCTCTAGCCGAACCGGCTGTTTGCCGATGTACCCTTTTGTAAAATCGCTGGCGGCTTGGCCAAAACATTGGACAGCCTTGCGAGGATCATGAGTTTCGGGGGTATCGACGCCGATAAAGCGAATTTTTTCGGTGGTACCGTTCATGTCGACACTAATGGTGTCGCCATCAGCAAAATCGACGACTCGGTAAAAGCCTGGTGTGGTGGCTATACCGGTATGTGGTAATTTTTGGGCAATTAGTGGCCCAATTACAGCCACCAAGACAGCCACCAATAGGCCGATTAACTTTTTCTGGGTTCGTTTAGTCATTTGTTGCCACCGCATTCTTTCAGCCTACAAGGCAGTTCTGAACTTCTGATTATTTATTAAATAGTAATGAACTCAGGTACTCAGGACTGACTTTGGTGCCGTCGATAATTGTAGCCTGCTCGCTGGCATCAGGCTCTTCAATAAGGTTAGCGATTCGGTCAAATAGCTGTTCGGCTGTTTCGTTGTTTGGAATCAAATGTGACTGTTGACGATCGAGAGCGCGTTGTTTGGCGAGGGTTTTTTGGGTCTGAACCCATAGTAAAACTGGTGTTGCGCCAGTTCGCTTACAAATGTCATATTTTTCTTGGCGGTGTTGCTGGCGGTTAAGATTGGCATCGTATATGACGCTGTGACCTTCGCGGAGTAGCTTCTCGGTGGTTTGATTGAGTTGTTTATAAAGCTGGTCGTGTTCGGCGGCCGTAAAGTTGGGGGCGTCATTAATTTGCACCCGCATTTCGTCTGACGATAGATGTACCGCGCCAGTTAATTGTTGGATAACTTTGGCAGCAGTTGTTTTGCCGGCGCCTGGATATCCCATCATCAGGTAGAGCTTAGGCTTCATACTAATAGTCAATCCCCTTGTTGGCCAAAAACTTTTCGTCAAAGTGGTGCTTAATCTTAGTCATATTGGTGGCAATATCGGTGAACTGGATTAGTTCTTCTGGGAAGTCACGCCCCGTTAAGCAAAGGCTGGTACCCTCGGCTCGATCTTTGATTAGCTTCTTGACCTGGTCTTTTGTTAATAGCCCGTTATTAACAGCGTTATTGATTTCGTCGCAGATAACTAAGTCAAATTTTCCGTTGGTAGCGCATTGGTAGGCTTGGTCGTAGGTTTCTTGAGCGGCCCGTTTGTGTTCTTGTTCGCTGATGCCCTTGGCACTCAACTCGCCAGCGTCATAAAAACCTTTACCGCCTTTAAAAAAATACAGCTTGTCGCCAAATGTCGGCTGAATTTTGGCAATGAATAAATGCTCACCGACTTCCCAATGCTTAATAAACTGGATAAAAGCTACCGTCCAGTCGGTACCCAAGGCGCGGGTCATTAAGCCCATGCTGGCACTGGTCTTGCCCTTGCCTTCGCCGGTGTAAACAATTACAACGGCTTTCTTTTGTTTAAAATCTTCAAATGCCATGATCTTATTATGCCTAAGAATTTAAAGCGGCGTCAATTTTAGGTCGGTCAAAACCAACAATAATTGTGCCATCGATGTCTAGTACCGGTATGCCCATCTGGCCAGATTTATCGACAACTGCTTTGGCATTAGCCGGGTCTTTTTCGATGTCTAGGTCGGTATATTTAACGCCTTTGCCATCCAGATAGTCTTTAGCGGCGTGGCAAAAAGCACACCAAGTGGCGCTATATATAGTGATGTTGGGTTGGGTTGTTGCCATAGTACATCCAGTATATCACTATTGCGACCAAAGGCCGACTCCTGTTATACTAGCTGGAGATGAAGAGACACCCAGCCGCCGCCAAGCCGACGACTATATCACCTTACGGCGTCCAGCCAGGAGGTCTCTACTAATGCTCCTCAGCAACTTTGCTAACGAGTCTGGCATTCATGTTTCGCTTAAAGCCGAAACGATTTTTACTGTCGGACCACTTCACGTTACTAACGCGATTATTTATGGCTTTATCTGCTCGGTAGCAATCGTTACTCTAATGGTCCTCGGTGCCCGAAAGATTAAACTTCGACCAACTAAAGGGTTGTTTCATAATGTCATCGAATATATTGTCGACTTCATCATTAATTTGCTTGAAGGTGCCTTTGGCAGTCGTGAAAAAGCCGCTAAGTTTGCACCGTACTTTGGCGTTTATTTTATCTTCATTATCTTTTCTAACTTGTTCGAGCTATTGCCGTTTGTCGGTGAAAGCGTTTTTCATAGTAGTGGCGAAGGTTTAAAAACCGTCTTATTCCGACCATTTACAGCTGATTTAAATGGCACAATTGCTTTAGCGGTAATCGCCATTATCATGGTGCAGTACCTCAGTATTAAAGAGCAAGGCCTTAAAGGTCACGCTCAGCACTATTTTACTGACAAGCCGGCTAACCCGATTAATTTCTTTATTGGTATGCTGGAAGTTTTTGGTGAGTTTACTCGTATTTTGAGTCTTAGCCTGAGGCTTTTCCTAAACACTGCTGTCGGCGAAATCTTGATTACTGTCTTTACCTCGTTAATTCTTAAAGAAGGCCGTACCCCACTGGCCGTTATTCCGATTTTTATGTTCGAAGGTTTGGTCGCCTTTATTCAGGCCTACGTGTTTACGGTGCTGGCCGGCACCTATTTAGGATTGGCGATTAACCACGTCGATGCCACCGGTCACGAAATTCATGATGATCATCAGCCACCGTTAAAAAAGGTCGAAACAACCGGTAGTGCTGATGGTTAAAGAACCATCTCGCCTGGGGCCACCGGCCATGGCGAGTTACAATATAAGGGATAAAACAAGGAGTTAAAACTATGGTTCAATTATTTGCCGACGCCGAGAGCGCTTTAGCAATCTCAAAAGGTGTCATGCTTGGTATCGCTTTTGCTTCAGCCGCTATTGGCTTGGCACTAGTCGGTTCAAACTACATGAAGGCTTTGGGTCGTAACCCAGAAGCTGGTAAAGCTGCTAGTCAAATCGTGATCATCGCAGCTATGATCGAAGTAACCGCACTACTAGCTTTCCTGCTAGGTGCCTTCTTACTAGGTTAATTAGAAAGGAAACATTAAGGTGATAGCACTTTTACCAACAATTCTAGCTTCAGCCGAAGCCGCCGCCGAGCCGCAAGGTATCGCGGCCTTGGGCATTGACCCCTGGGCAATTTTGGCACAGGCTGTCACCTTTTTGCTCCTTTTTGTATTAATCAAAAAGTTCGCTCTAAGCAAAATTGTTAATACTCTCGAAGCTCGTCGTAAAACCATCGATAAAGGTGTTTTGCTGGGTATCGAGATGGAGCAGCAAAAAGAGCATTTAGACGAAGAAGTCGACAAGATGCTGCAGAAGGCTCGTGCCGAAGCCGATAAGATTATCGCTGGCGGTCAAACCGAAGCCGGCGCGATTATTAAACAAGCCGAAGCCGATGCCGGCCGTAAAGCCGATGCTCTGATGGCTGATGCTCATAACCGAATTGGTGAAGATATCGAACGAGCTAAAAATGAGCTTAAGAAGGATATGATTAACCTGGTAGCCAATGCTACCGGCGCGATTATCCACGAAAAAGTTACCGCTCAATCTGACGGTAAGTTAATTGCTAAAATCCTGGAGGAGGCCAAGTAATGGCTTCTACCAAACGAATTGAACTGGCAACCGTAATTGCCGATATGCTGGCTTCAAATCAGCCAAGTCAGCAGTTATCGCGCCAGATTGCCGGTTACTTGGTAGCCGAACATCAAACCAAAGACCTTGACATAATTTTGCGTGATGTCATGACGGCACGCGCCAAGAGTGGTACGGTTGAGGCAAATGTTACTACAGCTTTCCCATTAAGTTCTTCGGTGAAAACCGAGGTTCAAAAACTACTCAAACACGAGTACCCTGAGGCCAAGCACTTTGTGCTTCAGTCAACGGTGCAACCCGATGTTTTGAGTGGTGTCCGGATTCAAACCCCCGACAAACAGCTTGATGAGACAGCTCGTGGTAAGCTAGAAAATTTAAGGAGAATGCATGTCTGATATATCTGTTAAAGAGCTTGGTGCCGACATACGGGCAGCGATTGAAGATCTAAAACGTACTGGTGATTTTGAAACGGTTGGCGTAGTTACCCGAATCGGCGATGGTATCGCTTGGGTCTATGGCCTCAGTAGCGCCGGTTTCAACGAGATGCTGGAGATTGAAGCCACCGATGGCACTAAGGTCACCGCTTTTGCCCTTAACCTCATGGAGGACGAAATTGGTACCGTATTGCTTGGCGAAGACACCCTAATCAAGGCCGGCGCCAAAGCCCGCTTAACTGGTAAGGTGCTCGAAGTCCCAGTTGGTCCCGAACTAGTCGGTCGGGTCGTCGACCCGCTTGGTCGCCCCCTCGACGACAAAGGTCCAATTAAAACTAAGCTAACCGGCTTGGTCGAGCAAACCGCCCCTGGCGTTTTAGATCGCAAGTCGGTTCACGAACCACTTATGACCGGTATTATGGCTATCGACGGCATGGTGCCAATTGGTCGTGGCCAACGTGAGTTAATTATTGGTGATCGGCAAACTGGTAAAACCGCCATTGCAGTCGACACTATGATTAACCAGCATCGTCAAGGAACCGGTGTAATTAACATTTACGTGGCGGTTGGCCAGAAGCTCAGTAAAGTCGCTCGGATGATCGAACGCCTCAAGCGCGAAGGTGTTATGGATCAAACCATCGTTATCGCTACCAGTGCCTCTGACCCAGCCTCTTTGCAATACTTGGCACCTTATGCCGGTACTGCCATGGGCGAATACTTCCGCGACAACGGCCAACACGCCTTAATTATTTACGATGATTTGACCAAGCACGCTGCGGCCTACCGTCAGATGTCATTGTTGCTACGACGCCCACCGGGCCGCGAAGCTTACCCAGGTGATGTCTTCTATCTTCACTCACGTCTTTTGGAACGTTCCGCTAAATTATCTGACGAAAAAGGCGCCGGTTCACTAACCGCCTTGCCGATTATCGAAACTCAGGCTGGTGATATTAGTGCCTATATCCCAACTAACGTGATCTCCATCACCGATGGTCAGATCTTTATGGAAACTAGCCTATTCTACCAGGGTATTCGACCGGCTATCTCGGTAGGTTTGTCAGTCTCTCGTGTTGGTGGCTCGGCCCAAACTAAGGCTGTTAAGTCAGTCGCTGGAACGCTTCGCTTGAGCTTGGCACAGTTCCGCGAATTAGCCGCTTTTGCCCAGTTCTCGACTGATCTTGATCAAGAAACCAAGCAACGCATTCAACGCGGTCAGCGTTTAACCGAGCTACTTAAGCAACCGCAATTTTCACCAATGAGTGTCTGGCAGCAAACCGCTGCCCTACTAGCAACAACAGCTGGCGAGTTTGACCATGTACCGGTTGAAAATATTAAAGATGCCGAGAAGGCCCTGCTAACTCGTCTACACTCCGAAAATCGTAAACTTATGGATACGCTTGATAAGGGCGACAAACCATCTGACGAAATCAAAAACGTTATTTTGAAGACAGCTAAAGCAGTGGCGGCAAGTTACAAGGTCGAGAAACCTAAAGAAGAGGTTAAGGCCTAATTATGGGAAGTTTTGAGGACGATCAATTTTTTGCTGAGCTGGATGCTTTTGACGCTGGGCAACAGCTTGTCTACTCTGGCGCAGCTGTCGCTCCTCCTGAGCCAACCGAAATGGTTGGCATTGATCTAGTGCTCCCTCTAGCAGAGCCAGATGTAGCCCATGAAGTAATTACTAAAGAACGGCTGGCTCAAGTTGAGCGAGATGATGCTGACATGATAGGCAACTTACGAGTTGATGATGTGTTGTATATGGCAGATATAGCCGACCAGTTCCGCGATATGTGGCAAGATCTTAAGCTGGCCGAAGGCTATAGTTACGCCGAGGCAGTAACCTTAGCTAGTGAACACGCTATTGGTCAGTACGAGCACTTACAAACTGCTACTCAAACTGGCACACTTCGTTTACCCCAAATGAGCACAGAAGAATACGTCACCTATGTTAATCAAGTAATTGGTTTTGCAACCAGAGTTAGGGGTACTCATGGCTAGCACGCAGATTCTTAAACGCCGCATGAGCTCAATTAAGAGCACTAAGCAGATTACCAAGGCTATGGAGCTGGTATCGGCTAGCAAAATGCGCCGCGCTCAAGAAGCGGCTTATCGGTCACGCGATTTTCGTAATGTAGCCCGCGAAATATTAACCCGATTGCGTCAGCTGACAGACGTTAATGAGCACCCACTATTCAAGCAGCGTAAAATTAAGACCCGGTTACACTTGGTGATTGCTAGTGATCGTAGTTTAGCTGGTGCCTATAATGCCAATATTCTTAAGACTTTTGCGGCGGCTTTGCAGGACGATAAAGCCCAGGGCATTGCAAGCCAAACAATTGTAATTGGTCGCCAAGTCGCCCGGTTTGTGTCTAAGCTCCCCGAAATCGAAGTCGTAGGTGTCTACGAACACTTCCCTGACCACCCAACCGCTCAAGATATTCGCCCGCTACTTAATACGGTTGTAGAAAAGTTCACCGACCATACAATTGACGCCGTTGACATTATCTACACCGATTACAAGTCGAGTATCCGCCAAGAAGTTGAGACCCAACGCTTATTGCCGGCTGCCTTTCAGAATATTGAGATTGAGCACGACCTTGAAGAAGCTATATTCGAGCCGTCGGTTCGCGGTGTACTCGATAACGTAAGCTTACGTCTAATCGAGGCCCAGTTGAGCCAAGCAATTTTGGAGAGTTTTGCCAGTGAGCACTCTATGCGCATGATGGCTATGAAGAGTGCCAGCGACAATGCCAACGAAATTATTGATGATTTGACCCTAGCCTTCAATACTGCCCGTCAGGCCAGCATCACTCAAGAAATCGCCGAAATCACCGGCGGTGCGGAGGCAATCTCATGACCGAAGTTACTATAATGACCCTAACGAGACACCAACTAACACGAAAAAAGGTAACAATATGACCGATACAATAAATCCTACACCTCATGAATCAAACAGCAACCGACCTGACTGGTTGGACGCTTGGTTTCACGAGCAAGATGATAATTACTTCGCTCACCGCAGTCGTGGTTTTGAGGCTATAGAGGGTTTCCGAACCGGCGTATCTTCTCCGCAAGAGGAAAAAGTAATAAAGAACGCCATCGCGGTCTACGAAGCCGCCGATCAGCAGCACATTGAAATGCTGGGCGAAGTTACTTTTGCTAATGATGAAGAAAGACTTGCCGACGAGATAGGAAGAGAGCAAAGACTTATTGAAAGAGTCGGTACCGATCTAGTTGTATTAGACAAAGAAGCGGCAAATCAGCCACCAATCACACAAGGAAATGGAGAACAATAATGGCAACAGCAACAAAAGCAAAAGTAGGACACGGCAAAATCACCCAAATTATTGGTGTGGTGGTTGATGTTAGTTTTGGAGAAAATAATTTACCAGCAATCTATAACGCTCTAACTGTTAAAGTTGGCGATCGTAATTTGGTGCTAGAAGTTGCCCAGCACTTAAGCGAAACAGCCGTGCGGGCAATCGCCCTCGGCTCGACCGATGGTCTGGAGCGCGACAGTGACGTTACCGACACCGGCGCACCGATTAGTGTGCCAGTTGGCGAAAAGACCTTAGGCCGGATGTTTAACGTAATTGGTGACCCAATTGATGGCAAGGGTGGTGAATTTAAGGTTAAAGCACCAATTCACCGTGCCCCACCAACTTTGGCGGAGCAGTCCGGCAGCGTCGAAATCCTCGAAACTGGTATGAAAGTTATTGACCTGATTGCTCCTGTTACTAAAGGTGGTAAGGTTGGCTTGTTTGGTGGTGCTGGTGTGGGTAAGACGGTACTTATTCAGGAATTGATCAACAACATTGCTAAGTTCCATAGTGGTTACTCGGTATTTGCTGGTGTTGGTGAGCGGACCCGTGAAGGCAATGATCTTTACTACGAAATGAAGGAATCGGGCGTGCTCGATAAGACTTCCCTAGTGTTTGGGCAGATGAACGAACCGCCTGGTGCCCGTTTGCGGGTGGCTTTATCTGGTCTAGCTATTGCCGAAGGTTTTCGTGATCAAGGTAAAGACACTCTCCTGTTTGTTGATAATATCTTCCGCTTTACTCAGGCTGGCGCCGAAGTTTCGGCCTTGCTTGGTCGCTTACCGTCAGCTGTTGGTTACCAGCCGACTCTAGCCCAAGAAATGGGTGGCTTGCAAGAGCGTATTACCAGTACTCATAAGGGTTCAATTACTTCAGTTCAGGCCGTTTATGTGCCAGCCGATGACCCTACCGACCCAGCTCCGGCCACGACTTTCGCCCACCTGGATTCGACAATTGTATTGAACCGAGCGCTTACCGAGCTAGGTTTATACCCAGCAGTTGACCCACTCGACTCCTCTTCTACCATTCTTGACCCCGAGATTGTCGGTGAGGAACATTACAATGTGGCCCGCGAAGTGCAACGTATTTTGCAGCGCTACAAAGACTTGCAGGACATTATTGCTATCTTGGGTATGGAAGAACTATCCGATGAAGATAAGCAAACTGTGGCCCGCGCCCGTCGTATCCAGCGCTTCTTGACTCAACCTTTCTTTGTGGCCGAAGAATTTACCGGCAACAAAGGTCAGTATGTATCTCTTAAGGATACCATTACTGGCTTCCGCGAAATTCTTGACGGCAAGCACGATGACAAGCCCGAGGACGCCTTCTATATGAAGGGCTCGATTAAGGACGTAAAGTAATGGCTGGCGAAATTCAGAACGACTATACTCCCCAGCGCGATTTGAATGATGAAAGTCATTTGCCACCAGAGCTACGCGAAGAATTAGAAGCTTTTCGAGCCGACCTGCTAGATACGACGGACGGCTCGTTACGTGCCACTAGCCTTGGTCAGACACCTTTAGACGATGAGCATAAAGTAGTCGAGGGAATGGGCTAAGAATGCTAGTTTTCGAACTCATCACCCTTGATGGGACCAAGCTTTCTGAAGAGATTTATGAAGTTCGCCTACCAACTCCTTTAGGCGAAATTGGTGTCTTTAGTAACCATGCACCATTGGTTAGTGTGGCGGTGCCCGGTGTTATTACCGTAAAACGCCAGCAGTCTGACCCAGCCGCCAAATATGAGTTTTACGCTACTAATGGTGGTGTAATCGAAATTGTCGAGGGTAAGGTGCGTGTTTTGGTTGACGAGGCGGCACGCGAGGACGAGATTAATGAACAAGAGGCCCAAAAGGCTTACCAGCTGGCCAAATCTATGAAAGCCGAAGCCAAAGACCAGGTTAGCCTCGAAAAGGCTCAGGACCTAGTTGATCGTCAGGCTGTTCGCTTGCAGGTAGCTGGTTTACGACGTCGTCACCCACGACGATAGTACCAACCGGTACTTTCCAAATAGCGATTTTCGTACTATGCTTAGTCTATATATTTAACGGAGGGTTCTATAAATGGTATCAAGACGCAATATGGCCATGGTTGGTGCAGAATTTCTGGGCGTAACTATTTTGGCGTCAGTTTTGTTAGCAGTTGGTAAATCGGGAGTCGGTTATTCTTACTTCCTTAGTAGTGGTGTGGCCCTAGCCTTCTTGGCAGCGGCCTTGTTTTTGGCTAGAACTTCTGGTGCTCAATTTAACCCAGCGGTAACACTTGGTTTGTGGTCATCACGTAAAGTTTCTACTAAAAAGGCAATTTGCTTTTTGGCAGCCCAGTTTGCCGGTGGCGCTTTTGCTTGGTGGTTGTTCACCTACTTAACTAACCAGCCGCTACCATCAACTGCTCAGGCATTTGATGTTCGCGTTATGGTGGCCGAAGGTATTGCTGGCTTCACAATTGCTTTTGGTGTAGCCGCAGCGGTTTACCAAAAGTTCGAAGGCTTGCAGTATGCAGCGACAATTGCCGGTGCCATCTTTGTCGGTACAATGGTGGCTTCGCTTGGTTCTAACGGAATTGGTAACCCAGCGATTGCGCTTGGCGTCCATAACTGGAGCTGGGCTTACGTAGCCGGCCCGTTGATTGGTGGAATCATTGGTGCTAACTTCTACTTGTACATTTTTGCTCCACAAGAAGCCCTTAGCCGGGTAATGGTTTCGGCTAAACGGCTAACCGCTAAACCGGTTGCCAAAAAACCAGTTGCTCGTAAGCGCAAGTAAACTCAGCTTTACTAACTAAACCCCACAGTAACTTGTGGGGTTTTTAAATTGTGCCGTCTAGCAAGTCGTCCTGAAATTGTTTAATACCCTTTAGGCTGTCGCCGTAATGGCTGGTATCGGGGAAGTTTAGATCTGTAATGTGCTGCCAGACAATAGCAATCAGGTTTTTCAGTCGTTGCAGTTCGTCCTGGGTTGGTTGGTAGGGTAAATAGATGAGTTTGCCGTCCTCATCGGGATCCAAAAATTGGATGGCCAATTCTTTGACAGTTCTTTGATTGTGGTGAGCCGAGCCCTCGACTAACAGTTGGTAAAAGGCTAGTTGCTGCTTATATAGATGGGCTTTAATTTGGCCGTTAGAGTCGCTAGTTTGCCAACTAGTTAGAGTCTTGCCAGTTTTGTAATCAATAATCGTCATTGTTTTGTCATTATCTTCGCGCAAAACATCCAGGGTACCATTTAGCTTGGCCGAGCCCAGCATCACCCCCTCGTTCTTAAAGCTGTACTCACTTTTGTCGTTGGATGCAAAGCGCGCGGTGCCATGTTGATAAAAAGCCTGCAAGGCTGTCTTGCCTTGGTCGTAGAGTTTAACCCGTTCGTCGGCCAGCAAGGGTGCGACTGCCAGATGTTGCTTAAAGATGTGCTGGGCTTGAGCTAGTGCGGGGAGTGTCTTATTTTTTGTGAACTGGCCATGTAAATAACTTAAGGTGCTGTGCATAGCCGTACCGTACGAAGAACTCGGGTTAGCGGCCTCCGGAAAGTACAAAACATGCCTAAAGAAGAAGTGTTGCGGTCCGCCGTAACGTAAGTCCAAGAAACTGTTAAAGTGGGTGGCACTTAGTTGGTAGTTATCTAAGAACGGTTGCAAACTATCTAGCAAACTACGCTTTTGGATAGCGGTTATACCCCAGTCGAGTTCTTGGCTGTGGATTAAATCTGGCAGGCTTTGTTTGGGGGTTGCAACCGCGGCCGGCTGGTCATTTAGCCAGATTAGTGGTTGGCTGGCCTTACCGGCGCTATTTTGTTGGAAACTAGTTAGATAGAGGGTCTGCTTGGCTCGGGTTAAGGCCACATAAAATAAGCGTAATCGATCGTCGAGGCTATCTCGGGCGGGTTTTATCCAGCTGAGGTTGTGCGGTAAACCAATCCTGCTATTACGGTTAGCCACTTTACTGCCCCAGACTTCATCCTGACAAGCAATCACAAAAACATTATCCCACTCTAGACCCTTGGCTTTATAAGCGGTCATTAACTCGACCGCCTCGGGAGTAGTAACGTGTGGATTAGTATCCAATAAATTGAGATTCTTTTGTTGGCGGTACAGATTTACGAAGGTCATTAGATGTGACAAGTCGAGCGGTTGACCGGGTTGGTATTCTCGCAAACGTTCCCGCAAAGTGGTTAATTGCCCAAGCAGAATAAAATACTCTTGGGTGTTTGCCTCTAGGCGTTGATTGCTAAAGTAGAAGTCGCGGTAAGGAATTTTCCACTCCTGATTAGTTTCGATATGAAAAGATTTATTACCAATCAGAATATCCAGCATTTGATCGAGGGACACGGTATTGGCCCGTTGTGACAATACCGGCAAGGCTTGGGCGAATTGGCGAACCGTATCATTAGGGTGATCCATCATAATTTCTAGCCAAGTTTGCTTAGTTTTGTGAGCCTCGATGGAAATATTCCAGACTTCAAGTGGGTCGATTTGCCAGTACTCTCCGTCGAGGACGGCGCTTAGCTGGACATCGACGGCCGACCAGTCGTCCTGGGCAGCCGCATTTACTAAGGCGGCCAAGTTGAGTAATTCAATAATTTTGGGTTGGTCGAGGATGTGCTCTTTACGGTCGTAGGCGATTGGCACCTGACGATCAATTAAATACGGAACAAGTTGCTGCAGGTACTTATGACGTGGCGCCAACACGGCAATATTTTTGGGCGAGCTGCCATTCTTAATAAGCTCGGCGATACTGTCAGCCACAAAGGCATAATGATCTAGCTCTGATAATGATTCACTACGGTTTACGGTGGCCTTTGGCGGTTTAGCCTGACCGCTACTGAGTTGTTTGCTAATCCCCTCAACTTGGCTTTCCAGGCGTTCTTCGCCTTGGATAATGACGGCACGGGCCAAATCTAGAATTGATAGTCCCGACCGGTAGTTTTGATCGAGCACAATTTGTTTAACATCGCGCCAGCGTTGCAAAAAATCGAGCATGACAGAAAGCTGAGCGCCCTGGAAACGGTAAATAGCTTGATCGTCATCCCCTACCACCATGACATTTGGCCGACCCTCGTGGACCGGGTTATTGGCTAGTAGGTCGAGGAGTTTATTTTGGGCACCATTTGTATCCTGATATTCGTCGACCATCAAGTACTGGTATTGTTCTTGGAGCATCAGCCGAAGTTCCGGTTCGTCTTGTAATGCCTTAATTGTCCGCAGAATCATATCGTCGTAGGTATACCAGCCCCGCTCAGCTAAAGCGACTTGATACTGTTGATAAATTTCGGCAACAGCACCAAGCAGCCTGGTGCTACGCTTGTCAGCCATAACCCAATGTTTATAATCGTCCTGACGCAACCACTGTTTCCGCCAAGCGGTAATTGTTTTGGCGTGGCTTTTAGCTTGGTCAACCGCATCAATCGCTGTCGCCAAGTCTTTAGTCATCATTTGAGCCAAAGTGTTATCTGTAGATCCGTAAGTACTTAGTTGACTGAGCAGCTCTATGTAGGAGTTAAGCGATTTTGATTTGGGTGTTTCGGCCATGACTGGTACAACTAGCGGATTAGCAAAATTAATAAAGTCATTATTATTAGCCACGACTGTCGAAAGATCCTCCGGCTCTAAACCAGCCTGCTTAAGCCAGCTGATGATATCTTGGACTGGCTTAAGGTAAAAGTACTCGCTGCCTAACTTAGTTCGTAGTGGATTATCGTGCGTAAGTTTAGAAAATATATCTAGTAATATTTCGTAAGCTCCCAAATCCTCAACCGATTTAACCAGTGGATTTTCGGCGAAATACTCCGGATAACGCTGGATGATATCGCTGCCAAAACCGTGAAAAGTATAAATCCCAACATGGTAGGCTGGCTCGCCAATTAGTCGGTTAAGCCGTTCGCGCATATTGCGGGCGGCGGCCTCAGTAAAGGTTAAACACAAAATGTTAGCTGGATTTGTATCGGTTTTTTGCAGGATGTTAGCCACCCGCATGCTGAGGAGTTGGGTTTTGCCAGTGCCCGGCCCGGCAATTACCATCAGCGGCCCATCAATTAGCTCGACAGCCTGCTGTTGGGCGGCGTTTAAGCGATTAAATTCGGTAGTATAATTCCCCATCTGTTTACATTGTACTGTTTTAGGGGTTGTGCTGTATAGACATTTAGCAGTATGCTTGAGGTATAAAATATATCCTTAAGGAGGATTTAACAATGTTGCAGTCACTAGAGACCAAACTTAATGAGATGTTGGTTACCAAAGCTCCTTATCAATTACCAGAAGGCTTCCGAAAATGGCTGGGCACTTATGCCTGGGTGTTCGCGCTGATTGGCGCTGTTTTCGGGGCAATCTCGATCTTTCCCCTACTAGCTTTGGCTGGCTTGGGCACAGTTATTGGCTCGGCCACCGGCCAAGCTAATCTGGTATTGTTTGTCTGGGTATCAATCCTCATCTTGATTGGATACACTGTTTTGCTAGCTGTGGCAACGCCAAAACTAAAGCGCATGGAAAAAGCTGGTTGGAATTTAATCTTCTATAGTAACTTGTTCTTTTTGACCTACGACCTGTTTAACTGGTTAAGATTTGTAAACTTTAGTTCTTTCTTTGGTTTACTTTGGAATCTAGCTTGGGCTGTGGTTGGTTTCTATATTATTTTCCAGGTACGCAGTCAGTTTATGCCTAAAAAAGCCAATAAGAAAAAAACTGATAGCAAGGCTTAGGCTTAGCCGTGGCCACTAAAACAAACGCTAACTTCCCTTTTCGCTACCAGGTTGTATTAACTGCTCTGCTAGCAGGTTTGTTGTTGGTAGTGGCTAATTCGGCTATCTGGGTCAACCGATCAATTTTTGATACCACGACCTTTACTAATACGGCGGTAACTTCGATAACTTCAGACAGTAGTCGCCAAGCTTTGGCTAGTGAGATTGTCGATCGGGCTTTAGCGGATAGGCCAATTGTTAAGAATGTGGCTGGCAACACTGCCACCAAGCTAATTGCTGGGCTGCTGGGCAGTAATCAATTTAACGAAGTTTTAACTAAAGCTGTCGGTAAGATTCAGGTTTACGTTACTTCTAAAGAGCAAAAGTCGGTTGCTTTAGACTTGAGTGGTGTCAAAGGTACGGTTAATAATCTATTAACTTTGGCCGATAACCGGGGTGTGGCTGATACTAATAACGCTACTACTCGACTCAACAACATCCCTGATGAACTAGTCTTAGTCAACGCCGATAACATTCCGAGCTTTTACAAAGCTGGGGTGGCCCTGTTGTGGCTGGCCCCATTAAGTGTGTTGTTAGCGCTGGGCCTTTTGGCGTATCCATATGTACGACGGCCAGGCCGCTATCAGCGAATTGCTTTAGTCCAAGGTGCGGCTTTGGTGTTTGCCGGTGTTTTGTCCCTAATGGTTGGCCCTCTGTTTCGGCCACCAGCACTAGCCCGCGTCTTAAGCCCCAACATGCGCATCGTGGTTGGCAACCTATACGATGCCTTTATCGCCAGCTTTAACCAGCAAGCCTATTACCTGGTAACAATCGGGTTGGCTGTAGCTCTGTTACCGACAATAGTATTCTACGGTCTAAAATGGTACAACAAACGTAGTCCTAAAGCACCGAAAAATCGCTGAGTTGGTCTGGTAAGAAACCTTTAGGGTGCTTAAAGCCAGCTTCCCATTTGGTTCCCTTTTGGTAGCCTAAGTCTTTCATTAGCTCGGTTGGCGCATTGCGTAAGTGGAGCGGGACTTGGGCTTCTGGCGTATCACGGGCCGCTGCCTGGGCCTTAGACATGGCGTTAGCCACCACACGTGACTTGTCGCATTTGGCCAGTACTAGCGCACAGTGAAATAAATTATACTGACACTCCGGCATGCCGATTCGTTCAACCGCTTGGAATGTTGCTACCGCCAGGTTTAGAGCTGGTGAAGCGGCTATGCCAACATCTTCGCTAGCAAATATTACCATTCGGCGGGCAATAAACTTGGGGTCTTCACCGGCCTGTAACATCCGAGCCAAGTAATAGAGGCTAGCGTTGGGGTCGCTGCCACGCATCGACTTTATGAAAGCGCTGATGATGTTGTAGTGATTCTCGCCTTTTTTATCGTAGCTAGGTAGTTTGCGTTGGGCGGCAGTTTGAACGATCTCTGGGGTGATCTCTGGCCCTGCCAATTGGGCGGCAAGCTCTAAGTTACCTAGCGCCACCCGGGCGTCGCCGCCAGACAGCTCGGCCAACATATCTAAACTTTTCTTAGGTAACTTTTTAGAATTTAGAGATTTTGCAGCGCGTTTTAGAATTCGCGTAATATCGTCGTTAGTCAGTGGTTCTAAAACTAGCACCCGGCTACGGCTTAAAAGCGGATTAATAACTTCAAAACTGGGGTTCTCGGTGGTGGCACCTATTAGTATGATGGTGCCATTTTCGACATGTGGCAAAAAAGTATCCTGCTGAGCTTTGTTAAAGCGGTGGATTTCATCAAGAAACAGAATAGTTTGTAGCTTGAGGCGTTGGTTGCCTTTGGCATGGTCAATTACTCGAGTGACATCGGCCTTAGCGGCTGTAACGGCACTTAGTTCGATAAATTCTGCACCTGTCTCTTGGGCAATAATTCGTGCCAAAGTAGTTTTGCCGCTACCGGGTGGCCCCCACAAAATTAAGCTGGTCGGCTGTTTTTGCTCAATAATCTCGCGAATAATTTTACCACTACTAACCAAGTGTTCCTGCCCGACAACGTCGGCCAAGCTTTGAGGACGCATTCGCTCTGCCAGTGGTTCCATACTACTATTATACTCTGCTACTCGCCGAAGCTATCGGCGGTCAGCGGCGGCAAGGCGGCATCTTCGGTGTGAGCTTCAACAAGACGCGTCCCAAAGTACTCTAGTGTCATGTAGTCTTGGATCAACAGATGACCAGCACATGACACCTCTTCGAGTTGTTCTATGCCAGCGGCCGACTGGGTTGGGATCCCCTCGAGCGGTAGGCCTTCGGCCCGCCGAGCTTCTTGGATATGGGTAATATCAACGGCATATAAAGTTTCGGCATCAACCTCTATAGTAACAATTCGGGCGACATCATCTGGCTCGAAACCACCGACGGTGGCTTCTTCGGCAGTCATGATTTCGTACGTACAGTCAATCATTAGACCCAGCCCATTAGGGTGCGCCCATAGTGCGTCTAAATCAATAAAACCGTGTTCGCCAGGATACATGTGTTCAATAAAACGATGTCGTCTTAGATCGGTCTCGAAGAGAATATAGGGTTCAGAATTTGATTCGTTTCCAAGATAATCAATCGGCATAACCTCCAGCCTACTCCTGTTATGAGATTGATGCTAGTTATGGTTTTAAGAATTTAGCTAAGAATCAATTTGGATAGTCTCGCCACCAAGTTTTTTGGCAAAAAAGCTATCGTGCGAGATGTAGATGATAGCACCGTGGTAGGTCTTTAGGGCATTTTCGAGTTCTTCGATACTGGGCAAATCTAGGTGGTTAGTAGGTTCATCAAGAATTAAGATTTGTGGGTCATCAACCAGCATGGCAATTAGCTGTAAACGGGCTTTTTGGCCACCACTCAGTTTTTCGACCTGCATCATTCCATCGGACATCGGGTTAAATAGGTAATCACTTAAAAGTTGTTTAACCTTCTGGGGGTTAATTGGCAGACCTTTGTCTTCCAGAATTTGCTCTAAAGCTTGATTGAGGGTCATATCTAGATAGCGGGGGTTAATTTCTTGTTCGTACAAACCAATCTTAATCTCTGGTTCGACTTCGATAGTTCCGGCATAGCAGGTTGAGTTCATTTTCTCGCCAGTCACTTGGCTCATGATGGCTTGTACTAAAGTCGACTTACCGGCACCGTTACGGCCATGTAAACGGACTCGTTCACCTTCGTGAATAATAAAGCTGATGTCCTTAAATAAAGGAGCTTCGTACCCAAGGCTGATCTTACTAACTTGAATTAACAGTCGAGTGCCACCAACCTGATCTTTAGTTCGAGCGGTGACTTTAATGTTCTTGGTTTTGTGTTTGTCGTAGGCAGCCATTAATTTGTCGTTCATGCCGGTGGCTGATTCTTGGTCAATCCAAAATGATGGCTTGACAGTGTCTTGTAGCTTTTTGATTTCGGCCAGAGCTTTTTGTTCCTGACCTTTAAAACGTCGAATCGTGCCCGGTGTGCGGGCCTTTTCTTTGAGCCGCCTAAAGCGGACAACATCATCTTCTAAATTAAGAATGCGGCGCTGCGATAAATCGTACTCATTAACCTGATTGGTAATCTGGTTAGTGTTATTTTTTAGGTAGGCATCGTAATTACCTCTAAAGCTATAAGCTCGACCATCACGTATTTCGAGGATACGATCGACACTACTCAGCACATCGCGGTCGTGAGTAATAACCAGTACGGCTTCTTGGGCAGCGCGCAGCCATTTTACGAATGAGGCTTTAGCGACGTAGTCCATGTGGTTGGTTGGTTCATCGATTAAAGCGATATGACCGCGGCTGCGCTGGACCTTGATGAGCTCAATCATGCGTTTTTGACCACCACTTAACGAACCAACGGTTTGGTGCATTTTGCCAGGGTCAATTTGGTAGCTTTCGAAGGCTTGACTGATCTCGTCTTCTATCTGGTAATAATCTAGTTGGCTAAAACGCTCCAAGGCATCCGAAAACTCCTGAAGTTTCTTGGGGTTGCTACCCATGGTGTCTGGGTAAGTGTCGATAATATGAGTTAAATGAGCATACTCTGGTAAATCACCCTGGATATACTCTAGAACTGTCTTGTCTTCGTGACCGTAGTGCTCCTGCCGGCTATTAATAACTACCGTATCGCGCTTAGTTTTAACTTCGCCTTCAAAGTCACTGTCGTCACCAGTTATAAGATGCAATAAGGTAGATTTGCCGGTGCCATTGCGGCCAATTAAGCCAACTTTCTCACCTTCCTGAATTTCGAAGTTCAGGTCGTTATAAAGAACTTTGTCGCCAAAGGACTTTTCAGAAATTTCTACAGAGATGAGCATAAGGCTTTATTATAGGCTATAACGGGGGTAACGCCTATTCGGCAGCAGCAACCGCTTGCTTATTGGTTGATGGCTCGGCGGCCTGTTGGCGACGATTGCGGTAAGACAGATAGATGGTTGTGCCACCAGTGCCAACTAGGCCCAACCCACCGAAAAGCATGATACGGCCAAGTTGTTCATTTTGGTCGTTAGTGCCAGCAATCTCTATGTATTCTTTATCGGCTTGAGTTTTGATCTCGTCCGAATCTTCACTATGAACAAGGTTTAGCTTGCTACCATCGTGGGTACGATTGTAGACTGCATCAACATATTCTTGCGGAAGCGGTTCGATTAACTTGTCGGCTACGCCATGCTCGGCGGCCAAGACAAATCCAATGCCAACTGCAACAGCGGCAAGCTTACGACCAAGATGTAACGGAATTTGTTCAGGCATAAACTACATATTAACATAAACACAATAAAAAATCAATACTATTTAAGGCCGATAAAAGGTAATGATCCGTCAGTGTGGATGGTGTCGCCACCCCCGTTGCGACCATGATAACTGGATGTGAAGTGCTTGACGATCTCGACGTCATTAACCAGTCGGGTTTTACGAAGTGTTTTGATGACAAAATCTCGTTCTTTATCGATATCGGCATCAATTTTATGCGTCACCTGACCTGTAAACAAAGATAGGCCGACGTTTTTGTCGTAAGTGGCTGCGCCCAACCAGTCGGTTTGGCGGCCACCTGGTAACCACCAGTCTTGAGGTGTTTTCCAGAAACGAACATGGTGACGTTTGCGGGGGTTATTATTTATGTCTTTCTGGAAGGCCATATCTTGCTTCTGGTTAAATAAGAATAGCGGGCTGACCGGTGCTTGAGCGTAACGGCGAGCAAACACCGACGAATAGACCATATGAAGCGAGCTTTTTAGATTTAGATCGTCGGCGATATCCCAGCCAGCGGCTTTCATGGCAAGCACCAACTGTTCTCTACTACCATCAACCGCTAGATTAACCGGATCACCCAGCAAGCCGTCGGCCGTACGGGTGCGACCAATGAAGTAATTGGGTAGATATATTTTGGACAGCCGGCGGTTGACCCGAGGCAATACAAGGTAAGCGCTAAATAACCACAAACTAATCAGTCCAGTGATGGTCGGGCCATCCTTAATAATCTGGTCAAGCAGTAACTCGTAAACCGTAAAGGCTACAAATACTAAGAACAAGAATAAGCCTAGTCGGTAGAGGTTGTTTAGGTGGTTGGCAACCCACGAACCGCGTATTTTCTTCATCTATCTAATACTACCAAACTACAAATCAATCGTTTGCATACAGGCTTTAAAAAGTACCTGGTTTAGATGTGCGACTGCCTCAGCTCCGGCCCTAGGCAGGTACATACCGGCGATTTGCCGTTCCCGGGTGGCCTGTTCGACGGTTAGAACAATGCTCCCGTCTGGGCCGCGGGTGATGCCTTGGTCACTGATGGGAAGTAGGTTGGTGGTTAAACCGAATTGATTGTTATTGAGGCGCCGGTAACGATGCCTGACTCTGTCTTGGCGGAAATCTTCAGTCAGTATAACCTCTGTGACTGGAACTGTGTCAGCTGTTGGATCGAGCGTTAATTCATCGGTTAAACTTCGGTTGACCGCTATTAATCGGCCGCCGTCGGCTAGGTCGTCGGTGTATCTCTTGGCGATAATCCCGTATGATGAGCCATCCTCCACTACAGCACGGATGGTGTCAGCAATATGAACGGAGGTGCCGTTGCTAGCTCTTCGACTGGCCGAAGTGGCTACAAAATGGTTACGTCGGACTAGTATTTCTTCGGCCATTTTTTCGGCATAGTCAAGCACTGCCAGTTCGTCATCACTGTGGTCACGAACTTGCCTTGTGTATCCAAGAATAGCCAGAAGTCGTGCCATGCTAAGTTCGCTGGTGGTGGGAAAGACTTCGATGACATTATCGATATTGAAGCGGATAGACAAAAGGCAATCCGATGACTTGCCAGCCGAAATTCGTAAGCTGGGGTGTGTTTTTGCGTCGCTCCCCTCCGGCAAAGCCGCTTGTTCCCATTCGTAACTGTCGGTTTTGAAGGCGATTATCCCGCCGTCATCGTTTTTATAAGTAACGGTCCGGTAGGTGTTGGCTGGCATCGGGTCCGTCAAAAAACTAGCCGAGTTCTCGAGCTTAGTGATCTCTTGGTCGGTGGCAGCTTCTCCATTAAAAGAAATGCCTTCGAGCGGTCCATATTCGGGGCTAGTCATTGACTAAGATGTTACTACAAATCAAGCCATAAAGCACTAAAATTCGCAAACTTATTGAATTATCTCTGTTAAATCGCTAAACTGGTAAATAATAATAGAGGAAAACAATGGCCAAAAACGACTTCATAATTAATGTAAAAGGGCTAACCAAGTCTTACGGAAAAACCGAAGTCCTCAAAGGGGTGACCTTCCAAGTAAAAAAAGGCACTATGTTGGCTTTGCTTGGTCCCAATGGCGCCGGTAAGACAACAACGGTTCGTATTCTCAGCACATTGTTGAATTTTGACGGCGGAACTGCCGAAGTGAGTGGCCACGATGTCGTTAACCAGTCCGACGAAGTTCGTAATATTATTGGTTTGACTGGTCAATCGGCGGCGGTTGATGAACTATTAACTGGTCGTGAAAACTTAGTCATGATGGGTCGGCTGTACCGACTAACTAAGCGCTCGGCCAAAGAGCGGGCTCAAGAATTGTTAGAAGAGTTCGATCTCGTCAATGCAGCCGATCGCCCTGCCAAGACATACTCTGGCGGTATGCGCCGCCGCCTCGATTTAGCGGTCAGTTTAATCGCCACTCCACCGGTAATTTTTCTGGATGAACCAACCACTGGGCTTGACCCTCGATCGCGCCTAGCAATGTGGGACATTATTAAAAACCTGATGGCCGCCGGTACGACGATTCTTCTGACTACCCAATATCTAGAAGAAGCCGATCAGTTGGCCGACCAAATCGTGGTGATTGATGATGGTAAAGTGATTGCTAATGGTACAGCCACAGAACTTAAAAGCCGGGTTGGTAAAGACCGTCTAGAAATAACTGTTAAAAACGAAAAAGCTCTGGCTGAAGCTATTAAGGTACTGGGCAAGAATGTTGTCGATACTAACGAAAAAGACTGTTCGGCCACAATCGTAATCAAAGATACCAATACCGATGTTCGTAAAACACTCGATACATTAGCCAGTGCCAAGATCTCAATCGTATCAATGACAATTCATAAACCAACCTTAGACGATGTGTTCTTATCATTGACTGGCAAACAAAAGAAAGCCGAAAAGAAGGAGACAAAGTAATGGCGGTTCAATTAGTTTTTTCTAAACAACCCAAACAAATCCTTCGTTTAATGGATTCATTGCTAATGATAAAGCGCAGTAGCCGCCATATTATTCGCAATACCGACCAGTTACTGGGAGCCTTCTTTCAACCAATTATGTTTTTGGTGTTGTTCTCGGCTGTCTTTGGCGGGGCGATATCGTTAGCATTGCCTTCCGGTATTAACTACATCAGCTTTTTAATGGCTGGTATCATTGTGCAGTCGGTTGCTTTTGGCTCGACCACCACGGCAATTTCGGTAAGTAGTGATTTGCAAAAAGGCATTGTTGATCGTTTTCGCTCCTTACCGATGGCCAACTTAGCGGTCTTAAATGGCCATGTCGTATCCGACGTTTTTCGCAACTCCATCTCGACCACAATTATGATCTTGGTTGGTTTGCTACTGGGCTTTAAGAGTCACGCCACAGTGGTTGAGTGGGTCTATATAGCCGGAATTCTAGTTTTATTTACCTTAGCGTTTTCTTGGATGTCGGCAATTTTAGGTATGATTGCCAAAAGTACCGAAGCTGTCCAGTGGATGACCTTTGTGATTATCTTCCCGTTGACCTTTGCCAGTACGGCTTTTGTGCCAGCTCAGGGTATGAATCAATACTTACGTAAGTTTGCCGAAAACCAGCCAATTACCCAAGTTGTTGAGGCTGTTCGAGCCTTGATGCTGGGTATGCCAATTGGCAACCATGGTTGGTTAGCGGTCATTTGGTGCAGCGGCGCACTTTTGGTAGCGTTGCCGGTGGCATCGTGGTTGTTCCGTCGCAAAACATCGAACTAAGTTTGACCTAGCTTCTAAACAGTTAATTATGGTATAATATACAACATGAACCCCGACTTAGAAGTGCCCCAGCACCTTGAATTGCCCCAGCAGGCTTTTGGTGAATTACCTCATCAGCCGCAACTTCGAGCCAGCTATTTAGGTAGGCTTTTTCGGGCTTATGAGCCGTTACCACCAGCCCCTGTCGGTGTAGTTGATCTAGTCAAAATCGAGACTGACGCATGTATCGCGGCCCACGAAGACAACGTCACTATCGATACGCCAGTGCTTGTTAGCGAGACTGTTAGCGAACCGACCGATCAAGACGAAAGCCAACCTCCTTATATCAGTAAAATGCCAGTTTCGAGCCCCGAAGATGAGATCCCTGATGCTTTGTTTGATGAGTTAGTGGCCTTGGATTATCAAGATATAGCAAAATCCAAGACTAGCTTTTCGATGAAGCGCTTATTTGGTCGAGCCAAAGAAGCCCTAACCAATAAATTTGAAAAAAAGAATCGGCTTCGCGGTAAGCTTGGCTACGTTGCGCTATCGGCTCTAGCTTTAGTCCCCACCGCAGCAGTTGTAAAGACCGTTAATGCTCAATCAACCCAGTTACCCGCGCCACAAGAAGTTGTTACTAATATGCCACTTCAACCTAATCTTGGGGGCACTGTCCACGTAGTGGTAGGTTCTACCGAAACGATTGGTTACTCTCAGAATCAGCTCGATAAGTTAGGCTCGATACTCACAGCTCCGCGTTCAGCCAAAGTAGCAACCGGAGAAGCCGCGACTCAAGAAATGTTTGCCGCTCTCGATCAAATGGTTCGAACTCAGCAAGAAAATGGTTTTTCAAATGACCAAATGCGCGCTGTGCTAGATTTAGCAGCCGCCGAAATTTCTAACCAACAAGCTAGCTAACTAAAGCTTCGTGCTGGCGTAGAGCCTGATTGCTAGCTTTGCGTAGGCTTTCGTCAATCTGGCGGGCTACCGGACTAGTTCGCAAAGCCATACCATTCATACCGTCCAAGATTAAGTCTTTAAAGCCGCGCACCCGCGATAGCGCCACATAGCCCATTCCTTCTACAAAGGCATTCGATAAATCTATCCGAGCCGAGTCTAAAGTCATGCCCTGGCTTTTGTGGACGGTAATTGCCCAGGCTAGACGCAGAGGAAATTGACTTAGGCTGGCGCGTTTTTTATCACCATCACGCAGTTCCCAGCTGTCAGGTAGCATCATAATCGTCTTACCGTTTATTAGCTCAATAATTGGATAGCCAGTCCCCTGTTGAAAATTTACAACCGTGCCCAAAGATCCGTTGGCGTAGGTTTTGTTGGCGGCATTCTTGATACACATTACTACGGCATTCTTTTTGAGTTGCAAAACTTCTGGTGCTAAGCAGGAACGTTTAAGAGTTTCGACATATTGCTTGCCTCCCGAAGAATCCATTTGATAGGTGTGAACTTCTCCCTCTAGGGCATTGAGATGCTGGAGGTTGATGGCGTCAACATTGGCATTGGTAGTTAGTAATCGGGTGCGTGGCGTAAAGGGGTCTTCGATAGCATCTTTGCGGGCTTCGAGAGCCTGAATTTGCGAGGGTCGTAGTTCGCCAGATCGGATGCCGTTTAGAATGTCATTATATGCCGTATCGTTTGCCTGACGGTATTGCTCTAGTAAGTAACAAACCGTAAAGATCTGATCTTGCCAGACCATCGACTCATGTATAAAGCCGCCCTGTCTGGCGTCGCCACGGTTAACCGGTGGGAGCTGAAAAAAATCACCAGACAAGACAACCTGAATACCACCAAACGGCGCTGTACTTTTACGGGCTCTTTGCAAAGCTTCATTGACCATATCAAGGCGGTAATCGTGCAACATGCTAATCTCATCAATAATTAAAATATCGGCTTTATTGATTAGCTCACGTCGTTGCTTGCTCATTTTTTCGCTAAAGTTGGGGGGCAATTGATCGTGAATCCCAATACCGCTCCAGGCGTGGATGGTAGTGCCGTTTAAATGGGTGGCGGCCAGTCCGGTAGTAGCTGTGACGGCGACATTTTTGCCGGCTTTACGGGCACGTTTAATAAATTTGTTTAGTAGATAGGTCTTGCCAGTCCCGGCGGCACCAGTTAGCAAGACACAATCACCATTTTCTAGAATGGCTAAGGCTTGGGCTTGGGTCATTTTTTAAGACCTTTAATAGAATCGGACCACCGTTTGTGCATGTTCTTATTGTATACTAAACCTAATGAATAGATACTTCTCAACCCGACGGATTGAAGCTTTGACAGACGGTGTTTTTGCGATTGCTATGACGTTATTGGTGCTCAACTTAAGTTCACGGGGTTTTGGCAGCCCAGACAGTAGCCTCCAGCTTCTTAAGGCCTTCAACAGCAATCTCGGCAGCATAATAAGCTTCGTAGTCAGCTTTTTACTATTGGGGAGTATGTGGGCGGTACATATGCGCCAGTTTGAATACATCGACAAAGCCGATCGGCACTTTACAATGATAAATACTCTACGCTTGCTGGCAGTCGTGCTGATCCCCATGACCACTAGCATTGCCGGAAATTATTCTGATATCGTTCTGGGCAGAATCCTCCTTCCGCTTAACTTCTTAGTGTTAGCAGCGATTAGTTATTGGCAATGGCGCTATGCAGTTGACCAAAAAGTAATCAATCAAAAAACGCCGGTTGATGTAGTTGAGTCAGCCGAAATTCGCAACCGAGCAATATTGCTAATCTCGGCGTTAGTTTTGGTTGCAGCGGTCTGGATTGGTGAGATTGCCTTTGTGCTATTCATAGCCGTTCCATTTGTTGTTAAGCTGTTGAAACGATGACTAAGCGCCAAACTTTAGGGTTTATTATTGTTGTAACTGTTTTATTTGCTGCTAGCGTTGGGTTTAACGTTTGGCGCGAAACGGCACGATCTAACAAACCATCGGGCTCGCCGATAGCCAAAGACCTAAAAGCCGTTCCGATTACAGCCCAAGGCGTTGTTGGCTGCCAAGAGCCAAAAGGTAAAAGCGGTTCTCAAGTCGTTAACTGCCCGATTGGCTTAAAGACCGATGACGGCAAAATTTATGCGCTCAACGATAGTTTGGGTACACCAACACAGGGCTCAATATTGAAAGGTAAAAAGGTCCGGGTGTCAGGTACGGTTACTCACCCTCAAACTAACTATAAATCCGACGGTACAATCTTAGTCCAAACAATTAATGCTTTGTAGTTGTGCTTATGTATGGTACTATCCTTTTGTTAACAATTTAATCATATAAAGAGACGTCGAGAGTACTAGCTCGTTGACACGTCAGCAACCTACCGTAAGGCAAGGTGCTCCCTCTAGCCCGACACATCCGTGC
>JBDSDR010000008.1:0-27150 GCA_039920385.1 Saccharimonadales bacterium (SeqCode) | reverse complement strand
ACAAGCGGGAACCAATCTAAAAAATTCAGCGTATCCCTTATGCTTGTGTGATACAGCTCACACTACTAAGATAACTATATGCCCGACGCCGAACCTGCAGTCGAAGTTAGACAGCCAATTTCTGATGTTGCCACTGGGGAAATGATGGAAAGCAAAAGTCGTTGGCCACTCAAAATAGCCGCCCTTGGTATGTCGGCGCTTTTAACGGTTGGCTTTATAAACAATGAACGGCTAACCAATTACGCTTGGCTAGCCAAAGCCAATCTGGAACACGTTGTCGGGGAGGCACCCGACCCATCGTCGTTTGATTACCTCGACCAATACAAAGTTGGTAATGGCTTATTTACGAATGACTTAACCGGTGATTACACTAAGATATGGCCACACTCCCAGGCTCTTTCGGCGCTACATATTCTGTCGCTCATCCCTGGGCATTCATCTGAATATGAGGCTGAGTTTCAGCTCAGCCTCAAAGCTAGCGATAGCTATTGGGCCGAGGCGACAGACACCACTCGTGCCGGATACAACGCTAGCCTCAACAGTACAAACTTCGGTAGCCCAGAACGTTATGTCGACGATAATTTGTGGATGGGGCTTATCCATATGCAGGAGTTTAAAGCCAACCGTGACCAAGCTCAGTTGGAACGGGCCGAGCAGATATTCGACTTAGCCCTCCGTCAATGGGACGAACAAAATGGTGGCATTTTTTGGCAGGTACAGTGGCCCGACGCCGCCGACCATACCAGAGCGATGGTTTCCAACGCCCCAGCCGTTCAGCTAGGTGCCGATCTTTATCGCCAGACCGGTAATAAAGACTATTTACCTAAAATTGAAGAGATCTTTAACTGGATGCTCCAACATAAGGACGAACCGGCTGGGGTGTTTAATGATCATATTAGAGATGATGAAACCTACGATCTCAGTAAATACACCTATGTTCAGGGAGTCGCCATCGGCGCAATGACCGAAATGAGCCAAATTATGCCCGACAAATACTCGCTGCAAGACGCTGTCGACCTGGCCAATATTACACTTGATCAACTTAGCCATGGCGCTCTCCTCGGCAACCCCGAGTTTGATGCAATTTTATATAGAAACCTACTTGAGATAACCGGCCCCTATAACCACCCCGGCTTTACCAAAAGAGTCTTGAAATCCCTGCAAACAACTGTCGACAATTTGCCAAAGTCGCCCAAAGAACTCCTCGAATTCGTCGGTACGATACAACTACGTGCCATGCTAGCAGTCCCAGAATCTGAACGCGATAAGCTATTTTAGAACTACAAAATGCATTTTCGTCAGCCGAATCAAATGTGTATACTAGTGGCAAGCGATTAAGTCCATATCCCACTATGCAAGCAACGCTCGGCTTGAACACCATAGCAACTGGCCCGCACAACAATGAGTCAATCAGTTCTCGGACGAAGAGCGATTGAATATAAACTCACCAAGGAGCATTCATATGTCAAAAATGACAAAAGAAGAAGAAATGCAGTGGTACGAACAGTCTCGAAAACATTGGCGTTCGTGGGGTTCATGGTTCAGCTGGGGTTCACCAGTTGGGCTCAGTATCTTCCTGCTTTCACTGGCAGGCGTTGTCTGGATAATCGCTCAAATTTAGCGAGCCTACAACAACCCTAAGAATAGAGCGCTAGTCGCTCTATTCTTGTTATAAGCATTTGTTATAATACAGCGTTACAAAGCCCTCTAGGCTATACACCTTACCCTTGATATACTGTCTGAATGGCAACAATGAAGGAATTCCGCGAAGAACGAATTCGCAAATTAGAAAAACTGCGCGACTTGGGTTTTGATCCTTACCCAGCCAAAGCCAGCCGAACTGCTATGGCAGACGACATTATGGCCAATTTTGATAGTTTCGACGGAAAAACCGAGACAGTTTTTGGGCGCGTCAAATCAATCCGAAAATTTGGCAAGATAGCCTTTATTATTATCCGCGATTTTTCGGGAAACCTGCAGCTATTCATGCGTGCCGACAGCATACATAAATCAGATCCGGCCAAGGGCTTAGTTGGAATCGAAGACCTAAATCTACTCGATACCGGCGATTTTATTGAGGCCAGCGGTAAGGTTATAAAAACTCAAACCGGCGAGACATCGCTTGATGTATCCGAGTTGCGCCTGCTGACTAAATCTTTGCGGCCGATGCCACTTGAACACGAAAACTTTACCGACAAAGAGGAGAGGCTGCGTCGTCGCTATGTTGATATGAACGTCAATATTAATGTCCGCGATCGATTTGTCCGCCGTTCCAAGTTTTGGCAAGCCACTCGCGACTTCCTCAATTCTAAAGACTTTATCGAGATAGATAATAACATCTTAGAATCAACGGCTGGCGGGGCTGATGCCACTCCATTTGTAACCCATATGGACGCCCTCAACCAAGATTTTTTCTTGCGCATCAGCCACGAATTACCGCTAAAGCGACTGTTGGTTGCCGGCTTCGAGAAGGTCTTCGAAATTGGCCCACGCTTCCGCAACGAAAACTACAGCGATGAGCATCTCCCTGAGCACAATGCCATGGAGTGGTACTGGGCATCGGCCGATTGGGAGATGGGCATGCAGCTTACCGAAGAAATGATTCGCTATGTCGTCGACAAAACCTGGGGTACCCGCCAGTTCACGCTAGCCGATGGTAGCAAAGTTGATTTTGGTAAAGATGGTGAACATTTTAAAAAAATCAGCTTCGTTGATGTACTTAAAAGCCAGTTCGGCATCGACGTGTTTGATTCATCGATGGATGAAATACAGGCCAAGCTAAAACAAGAAAAATTAGAAGTTGAGAAGATCGATAACCGAATCCGTAGTCTCGATAAACTATGGAAGAAATATCGAAAAACGATTGCCGGCCCAGTGTTTTTAATTGATATACCGGTGTTTATGCAACCTCTGGCCAAAACCAATACCAAAGACCCTCGTTTGACCGAACAGTTTAACCTAGTGTTTGGCGGTAGCGAGATGTGCAAGGCCTTTAGCGAGTTAAACGATCCTCTAGACCAACTAAATCGCTTCCTCGACCAGCAAAAATTGCGTGAAGCCGGTGATGACGAAGCTCAAATGCTAGACATCGATTTTGTCGAAGCTCTCGAATTCGGTATGCCACCGGCTTGTGGGCTGGGCTATAGTGAAAGAATTTTTTGGAGCCTAGAAGGTATCTCGGCCCGCGAGGGCGTACCGTTCCCTCAGCTCAAGCGCGAAATCGACGAAACGACCAAAGACATTTATCCGCAAATCGACTTTGACCAAATGGGCTAACAGCAATAAGACTTATTGATACTCTGGGTTGTCACTTTTTGCATTAGTAACATGCTCCCAGCCTTCGGCGGTGTTACCAACATCCGGTAGGCCACCGGCATCTTTGAGCATTCGAGCGGTATGCATTAGGTTCCAAGCCATAAACGTAGTGTTGCGATTAGTAAAGTCATTGTCAAAACCAACCGGCACAGCCAGTTTTTTGCCATCCCATTCAGTATCACCATAACTGGCTCCTGGGCCGGCTTCGCCAATCCAGCCACAGTCAGCTTGGGGTGGCACCATATAGCCGACGTGCTGTAGGGCGTACAAAATATCCATAGCACAATGTTTGATGCCATCTTCGTTGCCAGTAATTATGCAACCGCCAGTTTTGCCATAGTACAGATATTGACCCTTGTCATTACGATCGCCACTGTAGGCGTAGATTCGCTCAATCACCTGTGTGGCGACACTAGATTTCACACCTAGCCAGATTGGCGTACCGATCACCAAGATGTCGGCTGCCAATATTTTTTGCTGGGTTTGCGGCCAATCGTCGGCTTGACCGTCTTCTTTACCATCTTTGATCATGCCAAAGGCAATAGTGTGGTCCAGGGCGTAAATCTGCTCCACCTGCACACCTTGAGCCACCATTATATTGACAGACTTATCTATTAAAGTTTGGGTATGAGACTTGGCTTTATCTTTCTTAATTGAGCAATTTATGTACAAGGCCTTTAGGTCATTGTACTTGGTTTTCTGGTGTTTCATACTTGGCATTGTAAACCATTTATTTAGTGTCGGTTAGCCCCATAATCTTCAAAAACCGGTCAAGTTGTTGAAATTTGCAGTAGGGAATCGGTTGACCTTTAGAATCGAAGACTCGGTAATAATGATCGAAATGCCGAACTTCACCTTTAAAACTTTGCGCCGTGGTGGGCTGGTCGATCTTTCGAACCTCCCAACCTGGCGGCTGGCTAGAGAGAATTCTTTTAATTTTGGCGTAGTGGTTAAAGGCCATAGGCCATATTGTTTCATCAAACCCAAAAATAAACTAGCTAACCTTTTGCAAATTGACATACTTATGTTATTATATGCTTTATGTCTAATCGATTCCCGGGAGAAGTAGTCGCCTCGCATCATGTTGTTCTTGGTGAGGTTGAACAAAACTGGCACAGCGCCGCCTACGACCGTAGTATTGCCGCCACGGTTGGCTTCGAAACGGTTATCGGTGAAAATGGTATAGCTACTGTTATCCAGTCAGAAAAACTAAAAACCTCCGCCATAACCCTTCGGACTGGGGCCATAACTGAAGACCCGGTTTTGGTATCTAACCTTAGCCGAGGGATTGCCCAGATTGATGAGCTCTACCGCGATTATCGGGAGATTTCGGCCGATACAAGGCTTCACCACGACGTCGAATATCGAGTCGGCCGAGCCCGCTTAGGCGCCTCGATTCTTCACGCCCTGACTGGCAACATCCTACCGTTTAGCGGCCCAGGTCTGTCGCATTTTGATGACTTCGTCAATGAGGATGAGGAAGTGATAGCCCTGTGCCATCGCGGCGTACCAACTAAGCTTTACGAAGGGCCAACCAGAGTTTTTGACGAAAAAAATGTTCTACTGGCATCACTATCAAGATTTTTTGTCCCAATCAGCGTAACCGCAACCCAAGATCACGCCATTTTGTACGATCGCCGAATGCTTCACGCTCAATCAGCCCAACTTCTTTCTTTGCGTAAGCCTGGTGTTTTCTTACGAAGCGTTATTAGACCCGAATAAAGCTTTTATTGAGTCAACCCGCGGAGCGGTGTAAACTAAGCTTATGTTCGCCACCAAAAAACTATCTGAAGGCGTCGTTCACAAAATCCCACCTGACTTACGCAAAGCCTTACTGTCCTCACCAAAAGCTCAAGCCATGTGGGAAGATATTACACCACTAGCTCGTAATGAATGGATCTGCTGGGTAGAATCCGTCAAACTACAAAAGACCAGAGAAGAACACGTTAAACGCGTACCGGAAGAACTTACTCACGGTAAGCGGCGCCCCTGTTGTTGGGTCGGTTGCCTGCACCGTAATAATGGCCGTAAACCGTTTGTAAAAAAGTAAAGTTAAAGGAGGACAGATATGAAAACGCTAACCCCTAACTTATGGTTCGACGGCAATGCCAAACAAGCCGTAGAATTTTATACTTCGGTTTTTCCGGGCAGCAAAATTATTTCAACCGAATATTACCCAACCGAGGGCTTGGCCGACTTTCAAAAATCACTTGCCGGCAAAGAACTAACCGTCGAATTTTCGCTTTCGGGCAACCGCTTCATAGCTATTAATGCCGGTCCAGAGTTTAAGTTTAACGAATCTGTCTCATTTATGATTCCATGTAAGGACCAAGCCGAAATCGACTACTATTGGGCGAAGCTCTCTAGTGTCACCGAATCTGAGCAATGTGGTTGGTGTAAAGATAAATACGGCCTCAGTTGGCAGGTGATTCCCGAAAAAATGGGCGAACTAATGCAGCGCCCAAATGCCTTTGCTAATATGATGAAGATGAAAAAAATCGTTATTGCCGACTTATAGTTAGATACGGCTATGCTAGCCGACTACCAGATCGGCATCGTCCAACCATAACCGTTCATGCTTATGCTATGATGGAATTATCTAAATGAGGGCTTCGTCATGTCACTTAAGAACAATCAGCGCGGTTTCTCCCCACTAATTATTTTACTGGTTATAGTCATTTTGGGAGTCTTAGGTTTTGCCGGCTGGACGGTCTGGAAGAAGTCAAAAGCCACACCAGCAACCACTAGCAGCGCAAAAACCGAAGTTACCAAAGACAAAACAGCAAAACCGGAGCCAACCTATACCATGCCAACCAGTGCAGCTTTTCGGGTTGTTGCCCCAGACGGCTGGGTTAATAGTACTTGTGCCGATAACCCCGACACACTTTTCTTGGCTACTACAAGCGATAAGCTCGGCAAATGTCAGTCTGATTTTGGTGGCACAGTCGTAATCAGCAAAGTCAGCGGGAATGCCACCCAGCCAGAAAGCTACTACAGCAGTGACGCCAGTTTAGGTAGCGTTGTATACAGCGACGTAACGATTGATGGTGTTAGCGGACATAAAGTCAGCTACACCGTTACCGGCGCGGCCGAGGTTGGCCCAGCTGTTGGCACCCAACAAACCACCTACATACTTTACGACGGCACTAGTTCTTACATTATTACTTATACCCGCCTAAGTGGCGAAGCTGATCTTTCAGCCGAAGTTCAAGCCCTGGCCGAGTCGTTCCATATACTCTAGTTCGGGTGTTTAGACGACCCAACATCTTTAAATTATGAATTACGCACTTTTAGATCTAATACTATTGAAGCGAAAACGACTGTATTTTGGCTGTAATGTCGAGTTAGTAAATTAAAGCTGCCACCACAGGTAATTAACCGTAGGCCTGGATAATCGATATTACCGTAAACTTCGTTAGCAGGGAAGTCTGCTTGTGAATAGTTCTGGACCTTATCGACTTTAAAGCTAACCGTTCGACCATCGACTCGTTTAACGGTTATTATCTGGCCGGGAGCGAGCTCACGGAGCCTCCAAAACACTGCCGGGCCAGTAAGACTATCAACGTGCCCAACGATAACCGCCGGACCAACCTCACCTGGTGTAGGTGCGGCTCGGTATTGACCAACCACCGAGGCATTAGACGGAACCTGGATACTACCGTTACTAGTGCTATTTACAATCTCAACTAAAGCACTTACACCAATTATGGGAATCTCTAGTTGGGTAGCATCAGCCGCCACCATAGCCTGCTTAATAGAGCTTGGTGAAGCCAGATGAACAGCTGCAACCGGTGGAGCAACTTCTAGCACTGGTGGGTTAAACACCAACCAGGCCCCGTAAGATAGGCCGACTATTCCCACTGTCAGCAGTACACCGACTATGCTCCAGTCGCGGGTTTGAGTCGCTTGAAGGCTAGCTTTAGTCTTGCGTTTAGGTCGACGTACAAGGCTCACATTTAGAGTTAAGGTACTGCCGCTAAACCAGGGTAATTTCAACTGGCGTTTAATCGGTTTTTTCTTGGCTTTAGCTTGCGCCATAAAAACCTTTTGAACTAGATACGAACTTTGCGGAAACGGATTACACCGGCAACTACGCTCGCTAGAGATACAGCCACTAGGCTAACTAAACCGGCGATTGCACCGTTACCAGCATTAACTGCTGCGGTAGGAGCAACAACTTGGGCTACTTCAGGGGTAGCAGGGGTTGTTGTTTCATCGGCGCCTTTACCGCCACAAACAGGTGTTTCGTTAAAGACTACTTTATCGTTGATGACAATCTGAATTTTCTGACCTTGGTCAAATTCTAACTCCACAGTTGTACCAGCTGGGACATCGACAGTATCCCCGTTGACTCCGGCAGTACCATCGGCTTGGCCTTCGTTTGTCAGGGCTACAACTACTTTGCCACCAACAACTCGCGGGCAAGTCACCTCATAAGTAATTAGGGGTTCGTCAAAGTCAGGCTCAACATATTCACAGTTATTGTTATAAATTGCTTCACCTTCGGCTGTCCAGTTCAAACCAGCGTAATTGTTGTGTGGCGGGATGATATCACCCCAGCTTTGTTTAGCATTCTTAAGAGCTTGGGCAACTTGTGGCGTGGTAGCCACTGGGCCAGAATGGGTAGAGTGGTCGCCCTTACCATTGTCATTACCAGTATCGCCGTCGGCTGAATCAGCGTTCACCTCTGGTTTTGTATATGGGTTACTGACACTATTAGTGGCGTGACAAATCGTTACCTTAGGTTGTTGGACTTGCGCTGCCTTAGCTGAGCTAGCAAAAGTTAGCATAACTGATACTACAGTTACCAACACGAGTAATTTCTTTAACATAACTGACTCCCTTTTAATTACTGATTACAATAGAGGTCCAAAGACTCTCTTTATTACTCGTGAACAATATTACAATATTTGCATACTGTCAATTTTATTGTATTATGCTTATGTTTGTCATAACCATAAACGTTTACTCTACAACTTTATTTACACTACTCAAAATATATGCTAAAGTACGACTATCTTAAGGGAGCTGCTATGATAGTCTATAAAATTGATAAACAACCACACATCCAAGTTAACAGTCAGATTCGTGACATGGCTCGTGTGCTCGAGGAAATCGCTCCTTCACTGGACGTCCTACAAGAATTACTCGCCAAACAGGGGAGCACAATTAGCTCGCCGAGCATCAATAGCTTCCGCGATGAACTGCAGCGGGACGTTTTTGAATCCACTCGATTGGCGCGCAAAATAGCCGAAAATTCTCAGAAATTAGTCAATGTTAGTGATCAGGCTGGCAAGCACCTTTCGGCTGTAGAAGAACACTTTGGCGCCGCCCTTCGGCAACCTCGCCAAGTTGCCAATACTGAAGCCGCTCGCGTTTAATCTTTAAGGTTAATTGTTATGCCAAAAGACTCTACTCAACTTAGTCAACTTGATTCGCAAATTAGTGCGCTCCATCAACAGTTGAATCAGTTGTATCGTCGGCGCCTTCAAACCATGCGTCAGCAAAAACCACAACTTCAGTCTATCGACAGTCAATTCAACCAAACCATTCAGCAAGACTCCAATAATATTTATAATCGTTTAACCGACGCATGGCTGTCGCAAGGTGTTGATATCCCAAGCTTACGCACATTAAGTAAACGTCTTCAAAAAGCTAGTGCCCTTAATCGGCAGTTAACAAACAAATACCCCGAACTGGTCAACCACATGGAGATAGTGTTAGTCCCGCCCACTGCAGTGCTTAATACCATACTCGACAAAGATCATAACGGCCACCAGCAAATCGTTACTCAATCTGCCCTAGAGTCAATTAACCGCTGGCGAGTAACCTTAATCTATAGTGCCAGCCATGGGCTACCCTTAGAGTCTAGCGCGTACACTAATCGCCAGAAATTATCTCAGCTTGGGCTAAATGAGTACCTGGCCTTAATTATTCAAGGCCAGTTATTGATCGATGAAGGTACCTGGACAATGTTGCTAAAAAATAATCAGCAAGCAGTAGTTTCTTGCGCCGGCTTTGCTAGTGGCGCCTACCGTTTTATCGACGATGAAATTAACAGCATTTTTAATGACAATGGTTTCCGACCTTGTGTCGAGGTTATGGCATGAAAGACCCAGCCCTAAAATCCGACCGCATGCAAGGGATCATCTTTCCACACCCCACCAAACATATTTCTTACCACCGCAAAATGATCGAAACGATGAACCGATTGGTAGGGATTCGCGCTCACAAACAAACCAAAAAACCCGAGTACCGGCATTACCTATCGAACAATCAAGATGAACTGCAAGATTTACTGGATCAGTTCAAAACTCGCAACTAACCTGTGACAAAAGTCACAACTAAATAGCGACAAATAGCACTGTAATATCCAACAAAGAACGCTTTAATAATAAGTGCTTAGTTGACCCGAATCACTTTAGGCGACAAGCATAAAGACCCTGCCGGAGAATGGTGTGAGTAGGGTCTTTATTACTTTTCTATGCTTTTGTGATATAACTATAAGCAGTAACCAAAAAAGATATGTCCGAACAAAATCCTCTCCAAAAACTCCTAGCCACGCCAATGACTCGAAAAGAGTTCATTAAGCATGTTGGAATCATGTTGCTCAGTGTTATCGGTGTCGCCAAAATTCTAGACAATATTTTAAAAATGGACCACACCAGTAAACCAAAGCAAGTTTCTAGCACTACCCGTTGGGGTGGTGGTAAATTCGGGGTATAATAGCCTCATATGACAAAAGGCACGATTAGTATTAAGGTTGATCCACCTCTAGTAGACGAGCTCGAAAAAATCGCTCAAACGGTGGGCTTTAAAGATGCTGATGCTCTAATTCAAAATTATATTCGCGAGGTAGTAATTAGTGCTCGGGTTGAGCAGGCTGTGTCCCAGTTGCGTGACACCGTCGTGCGCGGTTCCACCGACCTTGACGACCTTAAAGTCGAACGCCTCCAGCCAGGTACAAACTAGCTCTCTTTTTACTTGGAAAATACACCCTCTAAGTGTATGCTATTAAGAAGTAAACATAGGCGCATTGAGGGAAAAATTTGCACAGCCTGACACCAAATATTGAGGGAAGAATCTAGATGGCCGAGAATCGCTTACCGATTGTTGATGGTGATGATGGTGTTTGGGGTGAAATCATCAACCAATTCCTCGAAAAACAGCATTACAACACCGGTGCTGATAACGTCGCTAATGGTGGCCACAAGACTATTACAATTCGACCAGGAACCACCACAGCTGGGACCGCTCCACTAAAGTTTAGCTCCGGTTCGCTCATGACTTCCGCCGAAGCCGGTGCCATGGAATTCTTAACTGACCAATTGTTCTTTACCGTTACTACCGGCGCAGTTCGCAAGACAATGGCGATGTACGATGACAGCTCTGGAGCCACCGGCGATTTGTATCGCCGCGATACTTCGGGAAACTTAGTCCGTCTTCCGATTGGATCTAATGGCGACTTCTTAAAAGTTGCGAGTGGTTTGCCAGCCTGGGGGTCTGCCTCGTTAACCAAGACTGATGTTGGCCTCGGTAATGTCGATAACACCAGCGACGCTAATAAGCCTGTCAGTACAGCAACAAAGACAGCACTTTACAAAAAAACAAACAATAAGTACTTCCCTGAGCTGCGTAGCTGGAATGCCGCCCTTGCCGAAAGAGGAACCGTTGCGGCCAAAATGGTCATTATCGGCGATTCAATTACCGAGCTGTACGCTTCTAGGATCATAGCTCGAATTAACGCTCAGTATAACAACGGCGACACCAGGTTGATGCGGCCCGGTAGCTTCTACTCAGCCTGGACGACCTGGACTGGCAGCACAGAGACCAATCATGGTATTGGTTATAGAGGTGGCACACTGACAGGGACACAAGAAGGAACTATAGTTGCGATATGTGATGGGTTTATTGTTTCGTATGATGTACAAAAAACCGGTGGTGCCGATATGGAAATCTATATCGATAACGTTCTCATTACCACAATCAATACTACTGATGGCGCCATATCTGGCACAGTTGAATCTGGCAGGCTCTGGACTTCTGCTGCGATCACCCTAACACACCACACGCTTAAAATTAAACGCTCTGGAACCGGAAGCGTTAAGGTTGGCGGTGCCATGTATAACAACGGCAACCGAGATAAAGGTGTTCAAGTGTGGGATGCCGGGCTAATTGGCATCGGCACTACATTCTTAATCGGGGACGAGGCCGACTACCAAGCAACAAAAAACCTAGACCCAGATTTGATTGTGATACATCTTGGGACCAATGATTACAATGGAGGTTTAGCGGCTTTCCCGGGGAATCTTACAACAATTGTACAACGTTTTAAGGCTGATAGCCCATTAGCGTCCATACTGCTTGTTGCACCTTATCAAGCCCTCGACCGGGCTGATTGGCCTGACTTCGTACAAGTAGTCAAGGATGTTGCGATTGCCGAGGGCACAGCTTATGCAGATCTGTATGAATCGATGGGTGATATCGATTCTGGCGATGTTTACAGTTTGAGCGATGACAACATACATCCAAATAATAAAGGTAGTCATATGTTGGCAGCAACTGTAGTTGACGCCATAACCAAGCCATCGGACAATCATGAATCACCATACTTGAGAGCTGATGGTTCAGTACCGGTCACTAGTCTTGTAGTTAATGGTGGCAGTAACGGCTCCCTTGGTTTCGGTGCTGTATTCAATTTCCCTGTTTTTGTCGGGTACAAGGTTGTTGGCGACGCTGGCGCCGAGTTCGGCATGTATAGTGGCGGACTTGCCGCAATTATAGGCTACCCTGGCTTTACTATGATATTTGGGCCTGGTGGCGCCGGTGCCTACGATGCAACCTTCTTTAGAAGTGCTGTTGGCGAGATGACAATCGGTGGAGCAAGCGCAGCTACATTTGGGAACATTAAAACCAACCTCTTACGCAATAACGCCGGCTCACCCGAAACAGTCATATCCGCTCCGGTTGGAGCAATTACCCAGGACACAACCAATGGTATCGTCTACGTCAAAAAAACTGGTACCGGTAATACCGGTTGGCAGAGAGTCCTCGGTGCCAGCTTGGATGTTAGTACTAAGACCGCCACCACTTATACGGTCACCAGCACTGATACGGTCATCATTGCCGATGCTACCAGCAATAGCATCACTATTACATTGCCGTTAGCTTCATCACTATCTGGCTATCGTTACTATATTAAGCGAAAAGATAGCACCGCCAATACTGTGACCATCGCCCGAACCAGCTCCGACACAATTGACGGCGCCACCAGCCAGACCCTCGACAAACAATATACCTCAGCCACGATTGTGTCTGATGGTACTAACTGGTATATACTTTAAGCCATGTCATATTCACCTGGACTCAACGGAGGAAGAATCAACGCCACAATTGCTGGTAACACGGCTGGTGCTGGCGCACTCGTTTCAACCGGTACCATGACTTTAGCGGGCGGCAACAACATTACCCTAAGCCAAAACGGAAACGCCGTGACCATTTCGGCAGGTAACGCCGGCGGTGCGGCTAACCTCGACTACTACCAGAATATGGACCGTGGTACTTCGGCATCTCTGGCAACAGCCCACCGTACACTCATGCTACAACGATTAAACCAAGAAAACGATGCTTTTGCGGGCAACTTAACTGCCAACACATTCTTACTGAATATGACCGCTAACATGACAGCCACATCACTCAGCGCTTCGCACAGCGTATCGGTCAGTTTAGGTATTTATATCGATCAAACCACTGCGCTTTCGTTAGTTAACTCAGCTTCGACGTCCTGGGGCTTTACAGCGGCCACAAATAATACCATGAATTATCACGGGCCACGTTGGCTGTCCTTTGTATCAAGCCAGTGGTCGAGTGCCCCAAACTTTGACGCTGGAAACGACTACGTCATGGGTGTTATTTTTAACTCCTCAAACTACGCACCTCCACTTTCATATATAGGGCAAAACTACATGCACTCCCTACAACGGAGCGGTACAATCGGCACAACTATTGCCACCGCCACCAGTATGGGCCACGGGAACTTCTGGAACGCCATGCACTCCGTAACACAATCGAGTCTTCCGACTACAATTGCTTCTAATGTAGTAAACCGCAACAATGCGACGGCTATCTTTATGCCGCATGTTGTCCTTAATAACCGTTACTCAGGTACTTTCTAAAGTGCTGCTGCTTGGGAATTTACTTGAGCTCCGTCATACTAACAAATAACCTATAAAATCGACGAGGAATAATGACAAAACCACAGATATTGGTACCTGACGATGCTGGCATTCATAATGCCAGCGACTACGTAGCCCGACTCGAAAAATCTAAAAGTTACCGTGATTTATCCACAATTATTGTTTGTCCAACCCGTGGCCTTATTTCGGCCCGTATAGTTCAAAACTGGCAGGGCCTCATCCGGCCGATGAACCAACAGGTTTTAGGCCCAATTTTTATGGAGGGGATAGAAGTTGGCGAAGCCTACAACAACGTTATTAAGATGATTCTTGAAAATCCTCAGCTCAAAAATTTTAAGTACCTTTTAACACTTGAAGAAGATAACGCACCGCCACCTGACGGGCTGATCAAGCTTTACGAATCAATCGATGAATATGATGCCGTTGGCGGACTGTACTGGACTAAGGGCGAAGCTGGCCAGCCAATGTGCTACGGCGACCCGAAGGCGATGCCGCTCAATTTTATCCCTCAAGTGCCTCAGCCAGACACAATTACCCCCTGTAATGGTCTAGGCATGGGTTTTACGCTCTTTCGCATGGAAATGCTTAAAGATAAGCGCTTTGACTACGGTAACTGGTTTAAGACCAAACAAGAGGTTGTACCGGGTAGCGGCACACAGGTGATGACCCAAGATTTATGGTTTTTTCAAAGCGCCCATAAAATGGGTTACAAATTTGCCTGCGATGCGAGCGTAAAAGTTGGGCATTACGATGCGGCTAATCAAATAATGTGGTAAATGGAGAAAACATGGCAGCTAAAAAGACACTACAAGCAAAATCACCAAAATCTAAAAAAACCAGCAATAAGCCGGTCATTCTAAAACTCTCCTTAGCCTGTGGCGACAATAAACCAGAGGGCTTCAAGGGTGTCGATATCGCCAAAACCAAATCAGCCGACTATGTGCAAGACCTACTAAAGTTCCCCTGGAAGCAGTTTAAAGATAATTCGGTCGATGAGATCGAATGCTCGCACTTCGTTGAACATATACCCCACGGCAATGGCTATAACGACCCTTTCTTTGAATTCTTCGACGAAATATACCGTATTTTAAAGCCAGCCGAATTTGATCCAGTTAATCCAAATATCCCAATCCGCGGCTTTGCCTCGATAACCTGCCCATACTATTCCAGTATGCGGGCTTGGCAAGATCCAACCCATCAGCGCGCCATCAGCGAAGCTAGCTTTTTGTACTTAAACAAACAGTGGCGAGTCGACAACAAGCTCGATCATTACCCAGTTACCTGTGACTTTGACTTTAGCTACGGCTACTCAGTTAACCAGAACTGGCAGCAACGCAGTGACGAAGCGCGCGGTTTTGCCATGACACACTATATTAATGCCGTCGATGATATCCAGGTCCAACTGGTAAAGCGGTCTTAAAACATGAGGAGGGTGGCCTTATTCCTCTTGCCGGTACTTTGCTGCCTACTATTAATAGCCCCTACGCACACCAGGGCGGCTAAAGCAGAGGGTATCCAGGTTAAACCTTTGCGAAGTTACCCAACACTTGATCGCGGCAGTACCGGCAAGGGAACACTTACCCTAACCAATAAAACTCCCACCCTCCAAAATATCAGCATGAGTGTCGAGACCTTCGGGGTTAGTGGTGGCGAAAATAATTACGACTATTCGTTTGGTACCAGTGAAGAAGTCAACTGGGTTGTTTTTAATGAACCCAAAATCGCACTGCAACCCGGTCAAAGCCACGACGTAACCTACAGTGTCGCCGTACCGGGTGATGCATCGGCCGGGGGGCACTATTTTTCGCTTCTGACTACAATTGATCCACCCAAAGGCAGTGGCGGTGTCACCGAAATTCGTCGAGTCGCTTCACTCTTATATTTAGAGGTTAGCGGCTCAATCACCAAAAAAAGTAGTTTAGTAGACTTTAGCTTACCGTTTTTTACAACCAAACCAGTCGTCCCGACCGAGGTTCATATTTCTAATAACGGTACTAGCCATACCCGCGCTCGGGTTGGCGTAACTGGTCAATTACTGCGAGCCAAGATCTTCCGACAGCCCAAGCAAGAATATACATTAATGGAAGGAACTGTTATGCCGGCCACGGTTCGTAAGTTAACCGGCGAGGTTCACTTATCGAACGGTCCTGGCATATATAAGATAGGGGCTACCTATGCACCCCACCAAGGTGGTACACAGGTGGTCAATCGAACAGTAATTTATGCGCCAGTTTGGTTCTTAGCGCTTATACTAGCTACGCTATCTGGCATTACAATTACACTTGTTCGCTATATAAAGAGCAGAAAAGCCTAGTCGGTCTGCGGCACAGCCGTATAGACGATTGATGTCGAATAACTACCGGCTGGCTTACTGTTATCGACCTTTACTCCATAGGTAACCTGTGTGGCGTCGCCTGCGGTAGCTGGGCCAGTCAAACTCTTAATTAAAACATCGCTCAGTGTCATGCCAACAAAATCAGCTGAAGCATCGGTGTTATAACCCCAGGTATTATTCGCCAATGCAGCTGGTAAGCCATTAGCACTAGCCGGGATAGAGAAGGGGCCATTTGCCATATTTGTGCTGCCTAAGCTTCTTATATAGAGCTTATAGCCAATCACATCGGTTGAGCTAACCGTCACTGTATTGTCAGCGGTACCAAGTGTGCCACTATCGGTTGGCGTAATTTGAATTGCCACGTTACCAGTCGTACTAATAGTTAAGCTTGTGGCAGAACCATAGGGAACATTGGCATCGTATTTACCTTTTCCATACGGCTGAGCGCTGGCTCGCAAAGGGAAGACGAGGCAAACCACTAAAAAAACCACAATTAAGAGTTTTTTAACAATTATGTTGTTTGCATTCATAACCCTTATGTTACACTAGGGTCATGCATAAATCATCAAAACTCTACAATTCAATAAAAAGTGTCTCGTTACAAATGACCGCTTTAGTGCTGGCTACTAGCAGCATACTGTTCGCATTATCAGGGACTGCTTCGGCAGCCCAACTAACAACACGTAAACTAACCCTCGGTTCATCGGTACCATCAGCCAGTACAACCTATACCTTGTCATTTATAGCGCCTTCATCAACTATTATAAAGTCATTTGCTGCCGATGTCTGTACGACTCCGAGCGGCGCATGTACAACACCTTCAGGTTTTTCCGTTTCTTCGACTACTTTAGGTAGCCAACCAACCAACCTAGGTGATGCTTCAGGTTGGACGGTTAGTACCGCAACCGCCGGCTCATTACGTACGACTAAATCAGGTAACGTGGCCGCTCCAACTGGTACAACGACTGTTTCGTTTGCAACTACCACCAATCCAAGTGCTACCAACAGCACCTTTTACGCTCGGATGACGACTTACTCAGATGCCGCTTGGACGACAGCAATCGATACTGGTTCGGTCGCCGCTTCAACTGCTGGTCAGATTACTGTTACCGCTGCCGTTGATGAAACATTAAGCTTCACCCTAGCGGCTGCAACTGTTGCCCTTGGCACGCTTACAAGTTCGACCACAGGTTCTGGCACATCTACAATGTCAGCCTCAACCAATGCGGCTGGTGGCTACGTCATTAGCGCTAACGGTGGAACACTGACTTCTGGTGCTAATTCTATTACGGCACTTGCAACTAATGCAGCATCCACACAAGCAACCTCCCAATTTGGAATTAATCTGGTGGCCAACACAACACCAAGTGTCGGAACAGCCGTCAGTGGTGCTGGTTCTGGTACAGCTGCTGCCAACTATAACACTGCTAACTCCTTCCGTTTTGGAACTGGTGAAACTGTTGCCTCGGCAGCAAGTGCAAGTAACTCAAACACTTATACAGTGAGCTATATCGCCAACATTCCCGGTAACCAAGCAGCCGGTTCATACTCAACAGCACTGACATACATTGCGACAGCAACCTTCTAACATTAACTAGAATCTAGATAACCTATGCAGACTTCATCAAAATTCTACAAATCGATAAAAAGCGTTTCACTACAGACAACTGCCTTAGTGTTAGCTTTGAGCAGTGTATTGTTTGCGCTAACAGGAACTGCTTCGGCTGCCCAAATTACCACCCGTAAGCTAACTGTAGGCTCTTCGGTTCCATCGGCCGTCACGACCTACACGTTGAACTTCGCACTGCCCAGCGCAACCGTTTTACAGTCTTTTCAAGCCCAAATTTGTACAACTCCAAGTGGTGCCTGTACAACTCCGTCTGGTTTTGTAAACAGCGCGTCAACCTTGCCAAGCCAACCGACAACACTTGGTGATGCCTCAGGCTGGACCGTCAATACTTCGACAGCCGGCTCACTTCGGCTTAAGAAGACCGGTAACGCCGCCGCTCGCGGGGGTACATCAACAGTTGTCTTTGGCAATGTCACTAACCCTAGTGCCGCTAACAGTACATTTTACGCCCGTATGACTTCATTTAGCGATGATGCCTGGACCACGGCTGTCGATACTGGTACTACGGCCGCTTCGACCGCTGGTCAAATTACTGTTACCGCCGCTGTCGATGAAAACCTTAGCTTCACCCTGGCGGCTGCTACGGTTGCCCTTGGCACGCTCACCAGTGGAACTACTGGTTCCGGCACCTCTACAATGTCAGCTTCTACTAATGCTGCAAACGGATATGCAATCACTGTGGCTGGCGGGACGCTAACTTCTGGAGCCAACACAATTGCAGCACTTGCAGCCAATACCGCTTCGACCCAGGGAACTGCCCAGTTCGGCATCAACTTAATGGCTAACACAACACCGAGTGTCGGAACGGCTGTCAGTGGTGCCGGTACCGGTGCTCCTGCCACCAACTACAACACTGCTAACTCCTTCCGTTTTGGAACTGGTGAAACTGTTGCCTCAGCAGCGGCAGCAAGTAATTCAAATACCTATACGGTAAGCTATATTGCTAACATTCCCGGTAACCAAGCGGCTGGTGCATACTCAACGGCTTTGACATATATCGCGACAGCAACCTTCTAGCATGGCTATGCTATAATTTAAACCAAGATGAGACTAAGGCGCATATTATCTAGCTTTTTGCTCGTAGGAGTCCTATTGGGCCTTTGCGGTGCTATTACTCCACTTGTTAATGCCCAGCAAAATGATGTCGGCCAGGGTATTCAAGTTTCTCCAGTTGTAATTGACCTTAACGGCGAAAAAGGGCAAGACTACAGCCTCAAAGTTACCGTCACCAATATTACAGCCGGTAGCCTGGTCTTGAAGTCATCTGTTAACGACTTTACGGCAGACGGCGAAAGCGGTAACCCGAAGGTTATCCTCGATGAAAATGCCGATAATGGCTACTCCCTAAAAAGCTGGGTGAGTGTGGTACCGAGTTTTACGCTTCAATCCAAAGAAAGCCGGACCTTAACCTTGGCAATTACCATTCCGATTGATGCTGAAGCTGGCGGCCACTATGGTGTTATCCGCTTTACGGGGACACCGCCAGACCAGTCTGACGCCAATGTTTCGCTCAATGCCAGCGTTGGGGTTCTACTATTAACGCGCGTTGATGGTGACATCACCGAAAACCTTGTCGTCAAACAAATGTCGGCGCAGAAGAAGGGGAAGAATTCTGGCCTCATCGCCAACGGCCCTGTAACTATCGCCACGCGAGTAGAGAATACTGGCAACGTCCATCTCAAGCCAGTTGGCACCATGACTATCAAAGATACCTTCGGTAAAGTAGTTGGTTCGTTCCCATTTGGTAGCAATAGCCAAAATGTATTACCAAAGACTACTCGGCTATACACGCAAGAATTCGATAAGCGATGGATGTTTGGTCGCTATACTGCCAGCGTTCAAGCCGCCTACGGTACAACTGGTGGCGTTTTACAAGGGAGTACGACTTTCTGGGTAATTCCATTCAAGCTCATCATTTTTGTTATCGTACTCTTGGCTATTATCATCTTCGGTCTTCGCTACCTTATTAAAGGCCACAATAAACGCGTTATCCGTAAAGCCCAAAATTCAAACATAAGAAAAAAATAAACATGACATGTCTTCAATCAATCATCGACGCTTTCCAAAAATAGCCGGACTGACGTTTTTTGCACTGGTTAGCTTCTTAACACTGCCGGTTTTAGCACATGCCCAAAGTGTGCCGGTAACTGCCACCGTCCTCGGGACACCGCCAACCACTCAAGCAGTTATTCTGCAACCTACTAACGGACAGGTCTTCGCAACGACACCATTAGTCGTCAGTGGGACTTGTGAACCTAGTTTGTTGGTGCGGATATTCAATAATGGCCAGCTAGCTGGATCAATTGTTTGCTCTAATGATTCGGATTTTATTGTCAATGTCACCCTACAGGTTGGTCAGAATGTTCTGACAGCTTTTAACTACGATTTTCAGGACCAGCCCGGACCGAATTCTCCAGCCGTTACTGTTACCGTCATCCCACCCGAAGTTCAGACCGATCCATTACCATCAGGGATTATTAATGAGGCCGGTGTCATCAATACTAGTGGAAGAGGGAGAGTTAGCCCCCTATATGATGAAGACAAGCGGCCAAGTCAAGAGTTTATATTTGAAGGAACATTTTTTGAGCCGATCGCCAAGGGGTTTGGTATAGAACCTGGAGTCGCTCCTAAAACCAACCAAATCATTGCTACCATTATGAACGGAGCATTTGTAGCTATTTTAGTACTACCAGTCATGGCCTTCAGCTGTTTCCGATTTGGTTGGTGGCCTAAATCCAAGATTAAGCCTAAGATTTAAACTTTTCAACCGCTTGTGCTTAGTGTTACAATAGACCTAAGCCATGTGTGGGCTGTCCTATATTGGGCTTCCTCCATGCAGACTTTTTTACAGCAATCATACTTCGGTCCCTGTGCGCTTCATATCTAACATACAGTTTCTTGCGTTATCATGGATACTCCGAGCGGGGGGTCAATCCTTAGGCAAGCAGCTATACTCCAAACCCGTTAATCTCTTAAAAATTACTTCAAGGAGTTTAGATATGACACTTATTAATAGCATTGTTAACGTTAATTCATTTTATTTTCAAGCCGGCCACGATTTCAAATCTTTCCCTAAAGAAATTGAATTCGGCACAACTAGATGTACCTTCAAAGATGGCTTTCGATACCTAGTCAAAAACGGCGAGCGAATGGTTCGCTTGTTCGATATGACCGACGGCAGGACGACCTACCGCTTGCGAAACGAAGATGACCAATGGATGCTAATAGGTACTCGACCAGCCTAGAGGTTTTGGATATAGCCTCACACTGCCGAGTCCTCGCTCCCATGGAGCTGCGGGTGCAGTGTTCCACTACATCCAAAAACAGTTCTTTAACTGCGGCTACAAGTCTTCGTGTTCCTATATCAGATGCGAAGTATACCCAGCTGCTACGAGCCGTTCATAAGCCGCCCAAACATCCGTTGGCATTTCTTGCTCAATTTGCATGCCAAGCTTAGGGTATTCTTTTATGCGCTGCATGTCGCCAACCATGATATTTAGTACAAAATCTTTCGGAAATTTTTCAGTGAAATATTCAGAGTAGGGGATTTGCGGAGAAGTGACAAGTATGTCAATTTGCTTGCCTGGCCACTGTTTTTTAAAGGTTGCGAATGTGCGGCGCTCCATATATGGTTTCTGAACAAGGATAAGTGACCGAGGATTAAGGTTCTTTTCCTTCAACAACTCATAAGTAAATCTAACATTTTCACCGGTATTAGTAGACTTATCTTCAATGATAATTTTATCTTCTGGCACACCTTGATTTCGTGCAATCTCAGCAAAGACTTGGGCTTCGGGCTTATCAAAAATATCTTTCGTTAGCTTACCAGCACCACCAGATATAATCAGGTACTTCCCGAGACCTTGATTAAACAGATCGGCAGCGCGCTCGGCTACACGTGTATCCATACTACATAAAACAAAGACGGCATCACTCTTTTGAAGGGAATGCTCCATATGGAGATAATCCCAAACTATCTGTGCGTCTTTGTCGATATCACTCATTACAAATAAGTATACGCTACGTCAGTAGAGCGCCAACTGACAGCATCACCGACAACGTCAGTAGTACTACGAGGGACGTTAGGAACATCTTCTTACCCCAGACCGTATTGTCGGCACTATAGAACCGTAGACCTTTTGTAAACCAATATAAGCTCACCGTCAGCACCACCAGCAAGTAGATCCAGCCGGTGTAGCCAAAGACCGTCAGTAGGCTGGTAGCAGCGATGAACACCACAATCCAGGCCATTGTGTGCAGCTTAGCAGTTCGTACGCCTTTAATGACTGGTAGAATCGGCACGCTGGCAGCTTTGTAATCATCATGCCGGCGGATGGCCATAGCGTAGGTGTGGGGCATTTGCCAGGCGGTCATCACCAGCCAGAGCAAGATTGCGGCTGTATCAAACTGGCCAGCCGCGGCGCAATAGCCAGCCACAATCGGGGTAGCTCCAGAAATACTGCCAATCAGCGTGCTGTGCACCGAGTAGCGCTTACTGAATGTGTAAAGAAATACGTAGTCGATAAAACCAACAGTGCCAATGACTACTACAAGCAAATTAGTGAAGGCCGAGAGAATCGCGAAACCAGCGATCAGTAGTAAGCTGGCAAAGATAAGAGCATCCCGAGATGGGATGGTACGGATTACCAAGGCGCGCTTTTTGGTTCGAGCCATCTTCTTATCTATATCTCGGTCAAAGTAATTATTAAACACACAGCCCGAGGCAATCACTAAAGAGGTGCCGAGTAATGTAGCCGATAAAAGTGGTAGATTAAGAGAGTGTACTGAGGCAAGCAAAAAGCCGGCGGCGCAACTGATTAAATTACCATAGATGATGCCTGGCTTTGTCAGCCGATAATACTTCTTAATCATTCCGTCGTAGCATATCGCAAGTCTAGAGTGCCGTCTAGTTACCATAACAGTTATGGGTTATTATACTAGCAATGGTAAAACACAATGACACAGCGGGTCAGGGTAGAGTTGTCGGGTCAGTTCTTCTAGGCTTAGCCGGTCTTGCGGTCTTGTTTGCTGTGCTCATGTACGGTAAAGACATCGTTCTGTTTAACCCCAAAGGCATCATCGCCGACGGCCAAACCCGTCTGATAATAACCGTTGTTGCAATCTTTTTATCGGTTGCTGTTCCGACTTTGGCATTGCTATACTTTTTTGCCTGGAAGTACCGCGAATCTAATACCACAGCTAAGCGTGCGCCTAGCAAACGCAAAAATCGATTCTCGGCATTTAGTTTGTGGATAGTCCCATGTTTAGTTTTACTAATTTTAGCTTCGGTCATGATTCCAGCTACCCACAAGCTGGACCCACATAAAGCGATTGTGACTGACACTCAGCCCTTAACTATCCAGGTAATTGCCTTGCGTTCCAAGTGGCTATTTATTTACCCCGAGCAAAATATTGCCACCGTCAACTTCGTCCAAATCCCAGTCAACACACCAGTTCAGTTTGAATTAACGGCCGATGAAGCACCGATGAACTCCTTTTGGATTCCGCATCTGGGCGGTCAACTTTACGCTATGACTAGCCACTCTAACCAACTTAATCTTATGGCCGACACACCTGGCGATTATGCTGGGCAAGCCGCCGAGATAAATGGGCCGGGCTTTGCCGATATGAAGTTTATGGCGCGAGCTAGTTCGCAGGCCGATTTTGACGCATGGCTACAAAATATTAAACAGTCGGCCGATCCGCTCAGCCAGGCTGAGTACCAAAAGCTACTGATACCAAGCGAAAATAATCCAATTATGGTTTACTCTACCGCTCCGGCTAAACTCTATGATACAGTTCTATTGAAGTACGGTGGCTCACACGGCCATCACGAGGGGACAGAATGAAAGAGTTACTTTTTGGTAAGTTGAGCTGGGAGTCACTACCTCATGAATGGTTCACTCTAGGTGGTGCGGCATTTTTTGTTGGCGCTGTACTGTTTTTCATCATTTTACTCAGCCTAACAAAGCGCTGGAAATGGCTTTGGAAGGAATGGCTCACCACTGTCGACCCTAAAAAGATTGGCATCATGTACTTTATCGTGGCCGGCTTCATGTTGTTACGCGGCGGCATGGATGCCATTATGATTTGGCTGCAGCAATCTTTGGCGGCTGGTGGCTCACAAGGCTTCTTGTCGGCCGATCACTTTCAGCAAATTTTCACCGCCCACGGTAACATTATGGTTTTCTTTGTGGCTATGGGCTTCATTTTTGGCCTAATTAACTACATCGTACCCCTGCAAATTGGTGCCCGCGACTTAGCTTCACCGTTCTTAAACACGCTCGGTTTTTGGCTGTATGTGGCTGGCGTAGTAATGGTCAATATGTTCTTTATTTTTGGCGGCAAATACGCTGCTACCGGTTGGTTGGCAGTAGCCCCGCTATCTGGGCCGGAGTTTAGCCCAGGCGTTGGCGTTAACTATATGATCTGGGCTTTACAGATATCTGGCATCGGTACCACCTTAGGAGCGATTAACTTTATCGTGACCATTTTGAAGATGCGGGCACCGGGCATGAAGTTGCGGATGATGCCCTTATTTACATGGGGATCACTCTGTAGCATGATTATGGCCGTCACCGTCTTCCCATTGCTCACTGCTACCTTATTCTTATTATTCTTTGACCGCTCACTCGGGACGCACTTTTTTACCACTACCGCCGGTGGCAACGCCATGATGTATACCAACCTAATCTGGATGTGGGGACACCCCGAAGTTTATATCTTAATGTTGCCGGCCTTTGGTATCTTCTCGGAAGTCGTCCAAACCTTTAGTCGCAAACCGATTGCCAGCTATTATTCGGCGGTACTGGGTATGATTGGCGTATCCTTCTTTGCATTATCGGTCTGGTTGCACCACTTCTTTACCATGGGGGCAGGGGCCGACGTAAACGCCTTCTTTGGCCTGATGACGATGATTATAGCCATACCCACCAGCGTACTGGTGTTTAACTGGATCGCCACAATGTACAAGGGAAGGATCCGCTTTACAACACCAATGCTGTGGTTCTTGGGCTTTGTCGGAACCTTCGCCATCGGCGGCATGACTGGCGTAATGCTGGCCCAGCCACCGGCTGATTTTCAGTTACACAACAGCCTATTCTTGGTGGCTCACTTCCATACCATGGTTATTGGTGGTGTACTGTGGGGCATCTTTGCTGGCTTTGCCTATTGGTTCCCCAAGATTGCTGGCTTTAGGTTAAACGAAAAAATTGGCCGTCAGGCCTTTTGGTGCTGGCTAATCGGTTTTTGGATGGCTTTTGGGCCACTCTACATACTTGGTTTTATGGGAGCAACACGACGACTCGATCACTATGAGAATACCGATTGGCGACCGTTCTTTATTGTTGCCTTATTTGGCGGTATCCTCATCATGATTGGTGTAGCCCTGCAAATTGTTCAAATATTGGCAAGCTTTACGCAAAAGCGAGCTCTGGCTGACACTACCGGTGACCCTTGGGATGGCCGTAGCCTAGAATGGTCCACGCCATCGCCAGCACCGTTTTACAACTTCGCGGTCGTCCCCCAAGTAACCAGCCGTGACGCCTTTATGGAAATGAAACAACAGGGTATTGCTAAACCGATTTATGAAGACATCCATATGCCCAAAAACATCTCGGCTGGAATATATATTGCCAGCTTCGCATTTCTACTAGGTTTTGGCGCCGTTTGGCACATTGTCTGGCTGGCTGCTGTTGGCCTGATCGGTATCATTGCTTTTACCATTATTCAGACCTTTAAAGAAGAGACCGAGTACACCATCAAAGCTAGTGAAGTCCAAAAAATGGAAGAAACTCGGCTCGAAAAAGCCGCCGCCCGGCAAGCCAAAACCACCACCGGGGAAGATATCGGCCTAATCGAATTTATTAAGTTCGTTATTAACTGGGCAATTGACTTTATAAGGAATCGACGATGGCGCACCACATAACTTCACACCAACAAGCCGCCAATGACCGCTCGATGTTTGGTTTTTGGGTTTATTTGATGACCGACCTACTAATGTTTGCCGTCTTGTTTGCAGTTTATGCAGTCTTGCACGACAGCACTGCTGGAGGACCGTCTGGACGTGAGCTGTTCAGCTTGCCACTAGTTCTAACTGAAACTTATTTACTGCTCACCAGCAGCTTTACCTGCGGCCTAGCCATGATTGCTGCCCGCAAATGTAATAAGAATCAAGTACTAGGATGGTTTGGGGTAACCTTTGTTTTAGGCTTAGCCTTCTTAAGCATGGAGTTGACCGAGTTCTTGCAACTTGTCCGTGAAGGCCACACCGTTGGCACCAGCGCCTTCCTCTCGTCATTCTTTGTGCTAGTCGGCACACACGGGCTGCACATCATCCTTGGTTTACTCTGGATGGCAGTTGTACTGTTTTACCTTGCAAAACGTGGCCTGACGCCCCACATGATGCGTAAGCTCAGCTTACTGAGCTTGTACTGGCACTTCCTCGATATTGTCTGGATATTTATCTTTACCATCGTTTACCTGAGGGCCTTTGTATGAGCAAGCAAGAACACGGTACCATTGCCTCGTATGTTATTGGCTTTATCACGTGCCTAGTATTAACGACCATACCGTACTATCTAGTCGTCAACCACAAACTTAGTGCCGACCGCTTGTTAATAGCAATTGTCGCCTTTGCGGCTCTGCAGATGGCTGTTCAGATATTCTTCTTTCTACATCTAGGCCGCGGGCCAAAACCACTCTATAACGTAATTTTCTTTGCAGCAACCGTTGGCCTTGTCACCGTGGTGGTAGGTGGTTCACTATTTATTATGAGCAATCTTCACTACAATATGTCGCCCACCGAAACTGCTAAACAGTTAGCCGAGGGCGAAGCTGTCTATCAAGTTGAGGGTAATAAAACCGGTGCTTGCCAGGGGACTAAAGACAATCATCAAATTATAATTAAGGCCGATCTAGCCAGCCCCGTACGAGTTGATGCCCAGCTTTGTGACACACTATCGTTTACCAACCAAGATAGTCTACCTAGAGAGATTAGCTTTGGAACGCCTAGCAACCCGACAAACTACGCCGGTGAGTCTAGCCTAACCATTCGAAAAGGTAAGAGTGAAACAATTACCCTAAACCAAGCCGGCAGTTATTCGTATTATGATCATCAATATCCTAATCTAGTAGGTGGCTTTACGGTAACCGTCCGATGAGTAAGGTCAGGGTAGTGGTGATAGTCATAGCAGTTATTGCCACAGCCACACTTGCCGTTGTTGCCGCCAGTCGCTTGGCCCAAACCCAGCTCCATAAAAACAAACTTTCCCGCCAGCAATGCGCTAAAGTCACCTCCAACGAATATACCGTCACTATTCAGGACAATCAGACTAACCCCAACCACGTACAAGCTAAGCAATGCGATAGGTTAACTGTCATCAATCGAGATGACACCGACCGCTTAATGGCGTTTGGTGTCCAAGAGGCCCACATCGTCTACGACGAAATCTCCGAAAAACGGCTTAATAAAGATGAGTCATTCACAGTAATTTTAGTACAAACTGGCGACTTTAAAGTTCACGATCACGACGATGACAAAGTTAAAGCAACTTTTACCGTTAAGCCACTTTAAATTAAAAGTGGTCGCGGATGTGTTTAAAGCTGTAGTCCCAATCGGCATTAGCTTTTTTGTGAGGGTTAAATAAACCACTGGGGTCAAAAATATCCTTGGT
>JBDSDR010000007.1:0-21126 GCA_039920385.1 Saccharimonadales bacterium (SeqCode) | reverse complement strand
TGGCATATCAGTTAGTATAGCCTATTTGCTATATTGATAGGATGGAAGAAGTTTGGCAATTGTATGGCGAAGACGGCAACCCTTTAAAAGGCCAAGGCGGTAGCAAAGCCGAAGTTAGAACTGGTTTACTGCACGGCGCATCACACGTATGGATATTTCGACGCAACGAACAGACAGTAGAAGTTTTAGTTCAAAAACGAGCAGTCGATAAAAAAACTTGGCCGGGTTGCCTAGATATTTCGGCAGCTGGCCATATTGATCTAGGAGAAACACCGCTTGAGGCCGCGGTTCGGGAGACTAAAGAAGAAATCGGGCTGGATATTTCGGCTGAGCAATTAAAACCGGTTGGTGTTTATAGAACAAAAATGGTTACAGACACCGGGATTATAGAAAACGAGTTTCAATTTATGTATATTCTAGAAATTGGCACAGACGATAAGTTTCAGCTACAAGCTTCAGAAGTCGCTTCAGTTATTTGGGAAAATTTTGACGATTTTCAAAACGAAGTTTCAAAAAGCGAACACCGCTACGTCCCTCATACCAAACGGTATTTTGGCATTGTCGTAAAAGGCATTAACGATGTGCTAGAGCAGGTTGCTTAGTTTTTTGGGCAAATCTTTAATGTTGCCATGTAGAAAAATCGGTTGCATGCCCATGATTTCTTCGATGTAATTAGATTCTTCTGGGGCATCATTCTCGATAAAGATTGGTTTATTGAGATGAAAGGCAATCGCCATTTCCATTAAAACATTACCGCCGATATAGTTCTTAACACCATGTTTTTCGTGATTCAGTACAAGTATGGCGTCCCCATTAGCCACTTCGGCAAAATGGCCTCTTATAAGACGCGCCTTTTTAGGGTAGTCATTGGCATCACCAAACCAAGTCTTATAGTGGCTAACGTCAAAATCATTGTTTTCTTTCATTTTCAAAGCTAGCTCAGGTATTAAAACGGTTAGACCGGCTGTTTCAAGTTCGTCTCTGATGACAATAGCTTGTTTGTAAAAATTCGAGCTAGAACAAATCGTGATGGTTGGTTTTTTTGCTGACATGCGTACATTGTAGCGCACCAAAATGATTTATACTTATAAGTAATTATGAAGCTTTGTAAAATTACCAATAGACAGCCGGTGGTCGATTACTTGGCTGATCTGCTACAAAAAAAGCTTGCCGCTGGGCAGAAAGTTTTGTGGCTAGTGCCTGGTGGTTCGGCAATCAATGTGGCCGTGGCAGTGGCGGTAAAATTAAAGGACACCGACTTAACAAACCTAACCGTGACGTTAACTGACGAACGTTTTGGCCCGGTTGGTCACCCCAATTCTAATTGGGGGCAGTTGCATGCCGCTAATTTTCATTTGCCAGGCGCAACTATGGTCCCGGTGTTGCATGGTCATAACATCAAAGAAACGACGACCGAATTCGCTCGACACTTGCAAGACTACTGCCAAGCTTCGGCCTACTGCATTGGGTTATTTGGGATTGGTGGCGACGGTCATACAGCTGGCATACTGCCCGGTAGCTCAGCAGTCGTTGCAACGGATTGGGCAGCTTGCTACGATACCCCCGAATTTCAGCGTATTACTATGACCCCTCCGGCAGTTGCTGCACTAAGCGAAGCAGTGGTGTATGTTATGGGCGACTCTAAACTCGAAGCACTCAATAATTTACAAAAAGATGTACCATTAGAACAGCAACCGGCACAGGCTTTAAAAAAAGTTCCCAAGTTAACTGTATTTAACGACCAAATAGGAGATGCCGTATGAAAATCGCAATTGCCGGACTAGGCCGAATGGGGATGCAAATTTCTCGTAAACTGAGCGAAAGTGGGTATCAAGTTATCGCCCATAACCGTAGTCAGGAACCGATTGACGAGGCGGTTGGCTACGGGGCTGTCGGTGCGCCCAATCCCGAAGATGTGGTTAAGGCTTTTGAAGGTGAGCAACTAATTTTATGGATTATGTTGCCATCTGACATTATGGACAGCACTATTGATCACTGGCTAGAAATTATACCCGAAGGCAGCATTTTAGTTGATGGTGGTAATTCCGATTTCCGCCTAACACAGAAACGTTCTGAATTAGTAGCTTCAAAAGGTTCAACTCTACTTGATGTCGGAACCAGTGGCGGTGTACATGGTTACAAAAATGGTTTTTCTATGATGGTTGGAGGAGATAGTACGGCGGTTTCCGTAATCGAGCCAGCCCTAACGACACTGGCCGGTCCAGACGGTGCATATTACCATTTTGGGCTTAGTGGTTCGGGTCACTATGTAAAAATGGTCCACAATGCTGTTGAATACGGCATGATGGAGAGTTTAGCCGAAGGCTACCGAATGCTCAAAGATGGTGCTTACAAAGATCAAGTTGATCTAGCCGCCGCCGCCAACGTTTGGCAGCAACACAGTGTAGTAACCTCTTGGCTTAATGAACTTTGCCAGGCGGCATTGCAAGAAAATCCCAACCTTGAAGGTATCGATGGCTTCGTCGCCGAAACCGGCGAAGCACGCTGGACACTCGAGAATGCCAAGGACTTGGGGATCCCATTACCTTCAATTCAAGCGGCTTTTGATGTGCGGCTGGCCTCGCAAAAAGGCGAAACCAATTTTGCTACTAAAATGCTGGCCGCCATGCGTAATAAATTTGGGGGCCATGAGTTAAACAAATGACCGACATTACCCAGCCGACAATACTGATTATTATTGGTATTTCGGGTGACTTGAGCCGCTATAAGCTTTTGCCAGCACTCCGTGAAATAGCCAAAGCTCAAGCATTGCCAAAGTCTTTTCGGGTGATTGGTGTTTCTCGCCGTGATCTAAATATAGCCGACGTGGTATCGGATAGTGATGATTTTTGGGAACAACACCTCGAGATGCATAAACTTGATCTGGATGCCAGACAGGCTTATCACGATTTTGCTTTGCAGCTTGAAGGTGTTGAGCGTTCGTTGGGCGGCTCGGCCCAACGCTTGTTTTATTTATCAGTTCCACCAGAGGCGACTCAGTCAGTAGTGGAACATTTGGGTGAGTCTGGCTTAGCCGGTGTGAAGAATACCAAGCTACTACTAGAAAAACCTTTCGGAGTTGACTTAGCTTCGGCGGAATCTCTCGTAAAGCACACCAGTAAGTATTTTAAAGAAGATCAAATTTATCGGATAGATCACTATCTTGCCAAAGAGATGGCCCAGAACTTGGTAGTTTTTAGAGCCGCCAACCCATTTTTTGCCAAGGCTTGGAATAAAGAATTTGTCGCTAGTATTGAGATTATAGCCAGCGAAACAATTGGCATCGAAGGCCGAAAAGTCTTTTACGAGCAAACTGGCGCACTTCGTGACGTCGTGCAGAGTCATTTGTTACAGCTTTTAGCCCTAACGTTAATGGACTTACCTAAACTGGACGACTGGGCCAGTATCCCAGGCTTGCGATACCAAGCACTAGAAGCGATTCAGCCATCCCAAAAGGCGATTCGAGGACAGTACAAAGGTTACACCGATGAGGTTGGTAACGCCGATAGTGTTGTCGAAACTTTTGTTTCAATTGATCTTGCTTCGACTGATCCACGCTGGCAGGGTGTGCCGATTAGACTAATCGCCGGCAAGGCCCTAAAGAGCCAATTTACCGAGATTCGACTTTCTTTTAGAGGGGAAGGCAACACCGAAGCTAATTTGTTGACGCTAAGAATCCAGCCTGACGAGCGGGTTCAAATCTGTATTTGGGTAAAAAAGCCTGGCTACCAACAAGAACTGCAACAGATACCATTATCTTTTACCTACAAAAATAACTTTAACGATAAACTACCCAGTGCTTACGAGCGGGTTTTTGTTGACGCCATGCGCTCCGAGCATAACCTCTTCACTACGAGTCAAGAAGTATTATCGAGTTGGCGTATTTTGGCTCCGACCCAATCGGCTTGGCAGGGCGGCTCGGCAGACTTGCGACACTACGACAAGGGCAGTTCGCACCACGACGTCATCCGGCAAGTGGTATCATGAATGAAACTAAGGGGGAATTGTGTCTAAAGATTTTGGGAAGATTGCGCTAGAAAAGCACAAAGCGCTGCGTGGCAAAATTGGCGTGGTTCTAAAAGATAACCTCGATAGCCGCGACCAACTCAGTACTTATTACAGTCCAGGTGTCGGGGCAGTTAGTAGTTATGTGGCCGAACACCCCAAGGAAGCCCGCGATTACACCTGGCTTAATAACAATGTAGCCGTGATTAGTGATGGCTCGGCCGTACTTGGCTTGGGGAATATTGGCCCCTATGGTGCGCTACCGGTCATGGAAGGCAAAGCCATGTTATTTAAGCATTTTGCCGACATCGATGCTGTGCCAATCATTCTAGATGTGCATAGTGCCGACGAAATCGTCTCGGCAGTATCGGCGATTGCGCCAAGTTTTGGCGGTATTAATCTCGAAGATATTGCGGCGCCGATTTGCTTCGAAGTCGAGGAGAGACTCAAGGCCATGCTGCCGATACCTGTTTTCCATGATGACCAGCACGGTACCGCCATAGTGGTTCTGGCTGGCCTAATTAATGCTATGAAGCTAACTGGTCGCAATTTAGCTGATGCAAAAGTTGTTGTAGCCGGAGCCGGAGCCGCCGGGACGGCAATTATCAAATTACTGTACCTTTACGCTCAACCGAGAATTTTTGCGGTTGATAGCAAGGGCGTAATTAGTGCCAAGCGGACAGATTTAAATGATGAGAAAAAGAAACTCCTCGAATTTACTAATCATTCAAATTTTGAGGGATCACTCGAAGACATCCTAGCCGAAGGCGCCGATGTCTTTATCGGTGTTTCTAAGGCCGGGCTACTAACTGTCGACATGGTCAAATCAATGGATAAAAACCCGATTATTTTTGCCATGGCAAACCCTGTGCCAGAGATTTTGCCAGAAGAGGCTGCAAAAGCCGGTGTAGCTGTCATGGCGACCGGGCGGAGCGACTTCCCTAACCAAGTTAATAATGCTTTGGCATTTCCGGGTATATTCCGTGGTGCCCTCGACAATAAAGTGAAACAAATTACCGACCAACACAAGATAGCTGTGGCTGAAGCCATCGCTGGTCTAGTCGAAAAACCAACGGCCGACTGCATTATCCCAAGCGTTCTCGATGAGCGTTTGGTCCCAGCAATTTCAGCCGTTATTAAGTAGGGGTAGTATGAAGCTAACAGTGCCAGCCGGTCGTTATGTAGTGGCAGTGTCGGGCGGAGTCGACTCGATGGCTCTTTTAGACCTCCTCCGCAAACAGCCAGATATTCAGCTAACGGTGGCACACTTTGAACATGGCATTCGCGAAGACTCCGATCAAGACCGGCAGCTAGTGCAAAAGACTGCCCGGAGCCACGGCCTGCCTTTTGTTTACTCTAGAGGTAACTTAGGGGCGGGGGCCAGCGAAGACACAGCCCGAAAGCATCGTTATGAATTTTTGCATAAGGTTAGGATGGCGGCCACCGCTCAAGCTATTATTACTGCCCATCACCAAGACGATATGCTCGAAACAGCGATTATTAATTTGCTCCGCGGTACCGGCCGTAAAGGGTTAAGCTCGCTGTCTAGCGACGATTTAATCTTGCGGCCACTCTTGGGCTACACTAAGTCACAAATACAAGCCTATGCAGATGGCCATAACTTGCAGTGGCACGAAGATAGCACGAATCAGAACGAGAAGTATTTACGAAATTACGTACGGTTAAAAATTCTGAATAGATTTGATGATGCTCAAAGGCAGCAGTTGCTGGAACACCTTGATGTCGCCAAGGAACTAAACCAAGAGCTAGAAAGCCTTCTTGCGACACAATTACATATTCAGCCAGCTGTGAATAAAATTGACCGGCACTGGTTTATTGGTTTGCCGCACAGTGTAGCTAAGGAGGTTTTGGCTAGTTGGTTAAGGCAGCACAAGCTGGTTTTCGATAAGAAAACTCTAGAGAGATTAGTCGTGGCAGCCAAAACCTACCAACCTCATAAGCAGGCCGACATTAGCTCTAAAGCAGTAATGGAAGTAAAAAAGGACTATTTAGCACTCATTGGTCTTGACCGCTAGATTTCCGACTTTTAAATAGATATACTAGAATACATACATGAATAAAAAATCATTTCGTGGGTCCGCTGCCCCTCAAAAACCGAGCAACGGCAAACGTGGTATCAAGAATATTGCCCTTGTAGCTCTACTCTTGATTTTCGGGATCATTATTTTCGCAGCCTATAACCAGCCTAGTAAACTCACTGAAGTGCCGCTTTCTGAGGCAATCGCTCAAGCCAATGCCGGCCAGGTTAAGCAAATGACCATCAAGGGTAGCGAAGTTGAAATTACCAAAAAGGGCGAAGACCAGCCTTCAGAAAAATCATATAAAGAAGCGGGTGTTAGTATTTATGACCAAGGACTCAATAAAAATATTGAGGGCTTGTCGGTTAACCCGCAGCCAGCTTCGGACAGTGGTAGTATGTGGATCTCGTTGGCTAGCGGTATCTTGCCAGTTATCTTAATCGGCGGGTTGTTGTTCTTCATGTTGCGGAGCGCCCAAGGGCAAGGTAATCAGGCGATGAGCTTTAGTAAGAGTCGAGCCCGTTTGTATGGTAATGAAAAAGACAAGGTTAGTTTTAAAGACGTGGCCGGTAGCGACGAAGCCAAACAAGACCTAGAAGAAGTCGTTGAGTTCCTTAAGTTTCCCAAGAAGTTTGAAGGTTTGGGTGCCAAGATTCCAAAAGGTGTCTTGTTGGCTGGCCCTCCTGGTACCGGTAAGACTATGCTAGCGCGAGCCGTTGCCGGTGAAGCCAACGTACCTTTCTTTAGTATCTCTGGTTCAGAATTTGTTGAGATGTTTGTAGGTGTTGGCGCGAGCCGAGTGCGCGACCTCTTCGCCAAGGCCAAGAAGAACTCGCCATGTATTATTTTCGTCGATGAAATCGATGCGGTTGGCCGTAAACGTGGTTCTGGCATGGGTGGTGGCCATGATGAGCGCGAACAAACTCTTAATCAGATTTTGGTTGAGATGGATGGTTTTGAGCAAGGCCAAAACGTGATAGTTTTGGCAGCTACTAACCGTGCCGATGTGCTTGATTCAGCTTTACTGCGACCAGGCCGGTTTGATCGTCGAGTTAACATTGGTTTACCAGATCGCAAAGACCGTGAAGCCATTCTTAAGGTTCACTTCACCAAAAAGCCATTATCCAAGGTTGTCGATATCGATGCTTTGGCAGCCAAAACGGCCGGTTCGTCAGGTGCCGATCTAGCCAACATCGCTAACGAATCAGCTATTTTAGCGGCCCGCCACAACCGCAAAGAAATTACACAGGCAGACGTAACTGGTGCCTTTGAAAAGATTGCGATTGGTCCAGAACGCAAGAGCAAGGTTATGAGCGATAAAGAGAAACAAATGACGGCTTACCACGAAGCCGGTCACGCCATTGTGGGTCATGTTCTGCCAGATAGTGACCCAATTCACAAAGTCACCATTATACCGCGTGGTGGTACCGGTGGCGTAACTTGGTCTATCCCGCCTGAGGACAAGAGCTACCATAGTATTGTCGAGTTTAAGGATGTCTTAGCCAGAATGCTGGGAGGCCGTATCGCCGAAGAGCTGGTTTATGGAGCTGATCATGTTACAACTGGAGCCGGCGCCGATTTACCAAGTGCTGCCAGCCTGGCGCGCGATATGATTGTCAACCAGGGCATGGGTAGTGGCAAGTTGCGTAACCAGGTCTTCCATACTGACGAAGGTATAATGATGGATAAGCTGATGCATGAACGTGAATATTCCGACGAAACCGCCAAAGTTATTGATGACGAAATCGAATCCTTAATTGCCGAAGCGGCTCGCCGGGCTAAGGCAGTCATAAAAGCTAACAAATCTAAGCTGGATGCTCTAAAGGATGTATTGCTCGACAAAGAGACGGTTGAAGCCGAAGAAGTCATCGATATTCTTAAAGGCTCGGTAATGCCCAAAGAAGCCGCATTGTACTAGGCTCTGAGCCTGTTTGTCCCTATAATAAAGGTCGATGAACCGATTCTTAAAACGAGCCAATGCGCGCGCTAGCCTGGGCAACGCCGCCGCCTTACTGATTGTTATATCGCTAGTTGGTCAGGTTCTTGGGTTTATGCGCTATAAGTTAATCAATGCCAACTTCTCGGCAATTGGCCCGCAAAGTACCGATGCTTATTTCGCCGCTGTTAAGATTCCGGATCTTTTCTTTTTTACGCTTGCTGCTGGTGCGCTCGGCGTAGCCTTCATGCCAATACTGGCCGAACACATGAATCGCGGCGATAAAAAAGGCGTTTGGGAACTATCGAATAGCTTAATAAACCTCTTATCGATAGTTATGTTGATTGCCGGGGTGATTATGATTATTTTCGCCAAGCCAATTATTCATAAAGTCGTAGCGCCAGGTTTGCCCCCCGAGCAGCTAAATAACGCAGCTACAATTATGCGGCTGATTGCTTTAAACCCGATGTTGTTTGCCATATCTGGCGTTTTAACTAGTGTCCAACAAACCTATGGGCGGTTTGTGTTTTATGCTCTAGCACCGATTGGCTACAACCTAGCCATTATCGTCAGTATATTTGCCTTCCGTAACAATATTGGTTTGATTGGCCTAGGTGTTGGTGCGCTGATTGGCGCCGTTTTGCAACTTATAATTGTTCTGTTTGGATTACCGGGGATAAGTTTTCGTTGGCGGCCCAAGATTATGTGGCGCAACAAAGATTTCAAACTTATTTTGCGCAACCTCCCGCCGCGGTCTATCGACCAAGGAATCGACTCAATTAACAGTATTGTCGAAACCAACTTGGCAGCCCGTATCGGTCTGGGAAATATTACCTTCTACGAAAACGCCTACATTTTGAGTACTACACCAGTTTTGTTGGTCGGTACAGCTATTGCCACAGCGGCTTTTCCGCGTCTTAACGACCGCTTAGCGCAACATCGACCAGACTTGTTTAGGAAAGAATTCTTGCAGATTTTGCGAGCCATGATTTGGATTGCCATGCCGATGAGCATTGTTTGTTACTTTGCCCGTGGTTACTTCGCTCGTCTAATCTTCACCACAAGCGCGCCGGAAATTGCTTTAATTTTTGGGTTTCTGGCCGGGGCTATTTTTTTCAGAACGCTGTATGCCATTATTTCGCGTTGGTTTTATGCCCAAAAAGATACCGTCACACCTTTGCTAGTATCAATTTTTACAATTGCTCTAAATGTTTACCTGGCAATTACTTTGTCACGGCCAAATGCTTATGGGATCGCCGGTTTAGCTATGGCGCAGTCGATTGTGGCGGCCGTAGAAGTGGCCATTTTATTTATAATTATGTTGTCGCGTGACCGTAAACTTTTCAATATGGTTTTTTGGAGTGGCGTACTTAAAATTACTTCAGTCACAGGCTTTAGCGTACTAGCAGCCTTTATCATGATTTCATTCTTCCCACTTAGCGTAAACGATAAAGGCTTTATAACTCTGGGCTTCAAGCTGGCCACAATTACTGGTGTCACCTTCGCTATTCACGTCGGCGTTTCGGCCTTGTTTGGGCTTGAAGAAGTTCGCCCGGTGGTTAGTAAGACTCGCCAAATCTTTAAGGCGACCGTCAAGATTTAGCCCCATCTCTGTTATACTGTCTTAACGATGGATCAGGAACAGATTAGAAACTTTTGCATTATTGCTCACATTGATCACGGTAAGTCGACTTTGGCTGACCGGCTCTTAGAGATGACTGGAACGGTTGAGAAGCGAGCTATGAAGGCGCAGCATCTCGATAAGATGGATTTGGAACGCGAAAAGGGCATTACTATTAAGCTAGCACCGGTTCGGATGCAGTATCAACGTTTCCAGCTAAACCTGATTGATACACCGGGCCATGTTGATTTTAGTTACGAAGTTTCACGTAGTTTAGAGGCCTGTGAAGGAGCAATTTTAGTGGTTGACGCCAGCCAGGGTATCCAAGCTCAAACCCTTGCCAACGTCTATCTGGCTTTAGCTGCTGACCTAACGATTATTCCGGTTCTAAATAAAATTGATCTACCAGCCGCTGATGTTGAACGAGTCAGCGCCGAAGTTGTTTCGCTCTTAGGTTGCAAAAAAGACGATATTTTACACATCTCGGCCAAGACTGGTCAGGGCGTCGAAGCGGTACTAGAACGTGTTATTAAGGATGTACCAGCCCCAACTGGCGGTATGGCCGACTCTACCCGTGCGCTGATTTTTGATAGTTACTATGATGATTATCGGGGCGTTATTTTATATGTACGATTAACTGATGGTGACGTTGCCAAGAACGCCAGTATTACCATGATGGCGACCGGTGCCGAAGGTATTGCTCTCGAAGTTGGCGCCTTAACACCAGGCATGACACCTAATAAACAACTGCAAACAGGCGAAATTGGCTACATTGTTACAAACCTTAAAAGTACCCGCGAAGCCCGGGTCGGTGATACCGTTACGCTCACTAAAAATCCTTCTACCCAAGCTTTGCCGGGCTATAAAGATGTTCACCCGTTTGTCTATGCCGGCTTCTTCCCAGAATCAAATGAGTTCTATCAGGATTTAAAAGATGCTGTTGAGAAACTATCGCTTAGTGATTCGGCCCTGCAATTCGAACCAGAGAATTCACCGGTTTTAGGTTTTGGTGTCCGGATTGGTTTTCTCGGTTTGCTACATATGGACATTGTGCGCGAACGCCTGGAGCGCGAGTACGACCTTAACCTAGTCGTAACTAACCCTTCAACCGATTACGAAATTACCTTAAATAACGGTAATGAGGTCGAGATTAAAAGTGCCGCCGACTTACCCGACCCCTCACAAATTGCCGAAATCCGCGAACCATGGATTAAGGGGGAAGTAGTTGTTCCTAAAGAATTTGTCGGTGCCGTTATCCAGCTAATTGTCAGTAAGCGTGGTTTGCAAAAGAACTTATCATTTGTTGATGCCCAGTTGGCACTAATTAGTTTTGATGCGCCACTAGCAAACTTGTTAACCGATTTTTATGACCAGCTAAAAAGTGTTACAAGTGGCTATGGTTCGTTCAGCTATGAGCTCGATAATTACCGCCCAGAAGATTTAGTAAAACTAGACTTCTATGTAGCCGGTGAGATAGTAAGTGCTTTAAGTATTATGGTTCACCGAACCGAAGCCCAATTCTTGGGTCGCGAAATTGTAGGCAAGCTTAAAGATGTAATTCCGCGGCATAACTTCCAGATTGCTCTGCAGGCCGCAATTGGCGGTAAGTTTATCGCCCGCGAAGATATCAGTGCCTTTCGCAAGGACGTGACGACCGGTCTGTATGGCGGAGATGTTTCTCGTAAGAAAAAAGTATTGGCTAAACAAGCCAAGGGTAAGAAGCGCATGAAGCAATTTGGCAAGGTTGAGATTCCGAGCGAGGCGTTTACGGTTTTGTTAAAGCGTGACTAATAGCTAGAGCTTGGCCAAGAGCATGGATAACACTCACCGTTTCTAGATGGTGACGCATGTCTGCGGGCAGCTTGCTTGGTTCCTGTAAAAGATTACGTGCACAAACTAACTCACCAATTGCTGTGACTTTGTAGCCAGTAAGTTCCTGGTGATAGAGTTCAGGGTCATCACTTGGGGTTAGGGCGGGTTCAATCTGCTCGGTTGCTACTAATAGTCGACAGGCTCCCAGTAAAAGCCAAGGCTGGGTTGAACCAGAAGTTAATTTTCCTTTGCCGCGGGATAGATCGACTGGCCAAAATATTCCGTCGCCACGCTCGAAGCCTTGCTCCCAGCCGGATGTCAGAACTATAGGCGCAAGATTCGTAATGCGCCGTTCGGTTTGCTTTCTCTGAACAGCATGAAGCGCCTCTTTAATCATCTGATTACTATATCAAGCCGCATAGGTTAATAAAATTGGTTACGTTTTAAGTGCCTGTAAGTCTTTGACGATCTGGACGGCATGATCTTTAGGTGTGACCTTCGGGTATTCTTTAACAATTTCCCCCTCTGGGTTTATTAAGAATGTAGAACGAATAATGCCCATAAACTTACGCCCATACATACTGCGTTCACCGTAGGCGCCGTAAGCCTTGATTGTGTCGAGGGATTCGTCGCTTAAAAGGGGAAAATTTAAGCTGTATTTAAGTGCAAACTTTTTATGGCTAGCCACACTATCTTTGCTGATACCCAGTACACTTGCGCCGTTTTCTTGGATATAGCCGTACTCGTCGCGGAAGCTACAAGCTTCAGTTGTGCAACCTGGGGTGTCGTCCTTTGGGTAAAAATAGACAACTAGCCATTTACCTTTGTAGTCATTCAAAGAATGGGTCTTGCCGTCTTGGTCTTGGAGGCTAAAATTTGCAGCTGACTTCATGCTAACCCTTTCATTTAGTCTGGTTTTCTGTTATAAGTATACCATGAGAGAGCTCGTCCATTTGGCAGAATTCCAGGCAATTCTAGAAAGCCCAAAACACAAATACCAACCCTCAGATGAGAGCCAGGCGATTGTTCGTCAAACTCGTATGGCTTTGTTTGTTGGGCCGACAAATGCCGGCCGTAATACGATTATCAACAAGCTTATACCAAAAGGTAGCTATTATTTTGTAATCTCCGATACTACTCGGCCTCCAAAACTACGCAATGGCGTAACCGAACAGGACGGCGTTGAATACTGGTTCCGCAAGGAAAAAGATGTTTTAAGCGACTTAAAAACCGGTAGATTTGTAGAGGCTGCGATTATTCATGAGCAACAAGTTTCAGGTATGAGCGTCCGCGAAATTGCCATTGCACAGGCTCAAAACAAAGTCGCTGTAACCGACATTGAAATCGTTGGTGTCGAGAGCGTCAGGGCAATTAAGCCAGATGTTATCTGCATCTTTGTATTACCACCAAGTTTTGAACAGTGGCAGCGACGGTTAAATAAGCGAGATGATATTAGTGTTACCGAACTAGCTAGACGTATGCGCAGCTCGATCCGGGAATTCACTGCCGCTCTAAAACATCCTTATTACTGGTTTGTGATGAATAATGACTTAACTGAAGCCACAGATTACGTCGATCAACTAGTCAAAACAGGTAAACCCGATCCAGACAAACAGGCCGAGGGGCGAGCAATAGCCGAAGATTTGTTGAGACAAACTAAACAGTTTTTGGAGGATATGTAAGATGTCAGAGTATTTAGGTTACGGCATAAGGCCTAGCGATGCCGAAGAACTGTGGGCTGCCTATGCAACCCGGGAAACAGTCCCCAAAATTATTGAGGCAATTAAGCGGTCAGTTGATTCTCACCGGACTTTCGAAAATACCGAACTTCCGCTTCAAGAAACTACCGCAACAGATTAAAAGCACCTAATTAGCACTCTTGACTAGTGAGTGCCAACTGTATTAAAATGTACTTATTGGCAGTCATGCCAAGCGAGTGCAAATTATGACCGAACGACAGCAAAAAATTCTAGCCGCGATTGTAGAGCAATACGCCGAGGTAGCCAGCCCGGTTGGCTCTAGCTTAATGGCTAAACTTTTTGGAGTTAGTTCGGCCACAATCCGAGCCGAAATGGCCGATCTGGAACGCCAAGGTTACATTATGCAACCGCACACCAGTGCCGGCCGAGTCCCAACCGACAAAGGTTATCGGCAGTACGTTAACAGTCTAAGCGAAGAAGCTAAACCTGCTGAGAGGCGTGGTTCACGGGCCTTAGCAGTACGAGTACAGGGCGGTGGCTTACCCGAACGTACTATTAGAAACGCTGTCGACACGCTAGTAGAGCTTACTCATAATCTCGGTATCGCTACAATTGGTGACCAATTGTATATGAGTGGTTTATCTAACTTATTTGGTCAGCCTGAGTTTATTAATGGTGAGCACGTCCAGCAAGTTGCGAGGCTGCTGGACAATCTTGAGCCTTGGCTTAAAGAGGCATCACCAAACCAGCCACTAAGCGTTTACATTGGCCGCGAAAACCCGATCGGTCGCAGTGCCCAATGTACATTAATCATTTGTAAGTTCCGGAGTTCTTACAGTGATCAAAGTTATATTGGCGTACTTGGTCCAACCCGCCAACAGTATCGCCACGTCATGCAGTTAGTCGAACACGCTGGCCGAACATTAGAGGAGAAGTTATATGTCTAAAAAATCAGAAGTAACCGAAGAAGTGCAAGTTCTCAAGCAAGAAATTGCCGACCTGACTGATGCCTTACAACGCGAACGGGCCGATGTTAGTAACGTTCGTCGTCAGCACGACGCCCAGCTCGGTAACCTAAAGCAACACGTTAAAATTCAGGTCATCGAGGAGTTATTGCCAGTTATTGATAATTTTGAGCGTGCCCTGAAACATGTACCGGACGAACTTAAAGATAACGCCTATGTAAAAGGTGTACAGGGCGTTGTAAAACAGTTCGAAGGTACCTTGCAACAAATGGGTGTCGAGCGCATCAAAACGGTTGGTGAGGTATTTGATCCAACGGTGCACGAAGCTGTTAGCATGGATGAAGGTGAGGGCACGGTTGAAGTTGTATTTGAGGAACTTCAACCGGGCTATCGTGTGGGCGATAGCATTATCCGACACGCTATGGTTAAGGTACGCATGCAGGCGGCAAAGTAATGGGTAATATGAATATTCGAACCGAAGTTTGTGTTGATGACTTGGCGCTTCGTGCCGGCCTGGACGAGCACGGCACGGTTGTAAATTACGATCTTAATTTGGCACGCCAGCAAATCAAAGATCGTACGACACACGATATGTTGGTTAATGAACCTAATAGTTTTAATGAAAATTTTGCTGCAGCGGTTGAGGATTTTGAAATCCCCGGGGATCTACATGAGGCCCTAAGAAATTGCGTTGGCAAAATAATTAAGGGCCAGTGTTTTAAAGGTCAACCACGCAGCATAGAAAAAGCTGTAGTACTTAACGATAGATTATAAAGAAGGAGAATTATTATGGGAAAAATTATTGGAATCGATTTAGGAACAACAAACTCGGCAATGGCCGTTATGCAAGCTGGTAAGCCAGAGATTATTGCTAACTCAGAGGGTGCTCGTACTACACCAAGTGTGGTAGCAGTTAATAAAAATGGCGAACGTTTGGTTGGTCAGGTAGCTCGCCGTCAGCAAGTTACTAACCCAGCTAATACAATTTACGAAGTAAAGCGCCTGATTGGTCGTAACTGGAACGACAAAGAAGTTCAGCGTGACATTAAGCTGATGGGTTACGAGATGGTTAAGTCTGGTAACGGTGTTAAGGTAAAGATGGGTGACAAAGAGTATAGCCCCGAAGAAGTCAGCGCCATGATCCTCGGCAAGCTCAAGGCTGACGCCGAAAGCTTTTTGGGCGATAGCGTTACCGAAGCGGTTATTACCGTACCTGCTTACTTTGATGACTCACAGCGTCAAGCTACTAAAGATGCCGGTAAGATTGCTGGTCTCGAAGTTAAGCGTATTATCAATGAGCCAACTGCTGCTGCCTTAGCTTACGGTCTTGATAAAGGTAGCAAAAAAGATGAAAAGATTGCTGTCTACGACCTTGGTGGTGGTACATTCGACGTATCTATCTTGGAACTGGGCGACGGCGTTTTCGAAGTTAAATCTACCAATGGCGATACTCACTTAGGTGGTGCCGACTTTGACCGCGTACTCGTAAACTACTTTGCCGATGAGTTCAAAAAAGAGCATGGTCTTGATATTACCGACGACAAAGCCGCTATGCAGCGTTTGCGCGATGAAGCCGAAAAGGCAAAAATTGAGCTTAGTACTACTAACGAAATCAACATCAACCTGCCATTCTTAACAGCCGATGCTGATGGTCCAAAGCACTTTGAACATAAGTTAACTCGCGCCAAGCTAGAAAGCTTAGTGGGCGACCTTGTCGACAAGACAGCAATCCCTTGCGAAAAAGCCCTTAAAGACGCCGGCCTTAAAGCTAGCGAAATCGACGCCGTCGTACTAGTTGGTGGCATGACTCGTATGCCAGCTGTCCAAGAAAAAGTGAAAGCTATTTTTGGCAAAGACCCAATGAAGGGCGTCAACCCCGACGAAGTCGTCGCCATCGGTGCCGCTATCCAAGGTGGTGTTTTGCAAGGAGACGTTAAAGACGTTCTATTGCTAGACGTTACTCCATTGTCCTTGGGTATCGAAACTCTTGGTGGTGTTGCAACCAAACTGATTGAGCGCAATACGACCATCCCAACCAGTAAGTCCGAGACCTTCTCGACTGCGGCTGATAATCAGCCACAGGTAGAGATCCATGTTGTTCAAGGCGAGCGCGAAATGGTTGCCGACAATAAATCACTCGGTCGCTTTGTACTTGATGGTATCCCATCAGCTCCCCGTGGTGTCCCACAAATCGAGGTTACCTTTAACCTCGACGCTAATGGCATCTTGAATGTCTCTGCTAAAGACAAAGGTTCTGGTAAAGAACAGAGTATCACCATCCAAAATAGCTCCGGCCTTAGCAAAGAAGAAGTCGAGAAGATGGCTAAAGAAGCCGAAGCTCATGCCGAAGAAGACAAGGCTAAGCGTGAAGCAATCGATGCTCGCAACACTCTCGATAGTTCTGTCTATCAAGCCGAGAAAATGATTAGTGACAATAAAGACAAGCTAAGCGATGACGACAAAAAAGCTATCGAAGAAGCCGTCGAAGTAGCTAAGAAAGTTGTGGCTGATGACAAAGCTGATAAGGACGCACTTGAAGCCGCCGCCAAAGAACTAACCGAAAAAACCATGCCAATCGGTGCTAAACTTTATGAAGAAGCTGCCAAAGCGGAAGCTCCTGCCGAAGGTGACGATAAAGCCAAGGATGAACCAGTCGAAGGTGAAGTCGTCGACGACGACAAGAAGGACGAAAAGAAGGAAAAATAGGCGTGACTGTAAACGAAGGAGAACCAAGAAAATTTGAGGTCATCAAAGGTGGTGACCCTATGTTGGCGGGTTTTCTGAATGCTGCCGAAAGGCAGGCTGCGTATACAAGTGGAGAGCATCAAGTTGATATGGCATGGGTTGGTGGGATTCTCGAAGATCCTGAACTCGGAGAAATGCTAGAGCGTAGATTACAGGATTATGTAGGAATGGGGAGGCGTGCTGCTGAATATGAGACCCAGGTAGAACTAGACACCAAATCAATCATGGCATCAATTACGAACCCAGGTGAAGTTGAACTTACACCAGAGCTAGCCAAGCGTCGTGATGGCTTTTTCAGGAGCCTTGATATGCTTAATCCCGATGCTGAAGTAAAGAATTAAGAATGGCTGACGAAAAGGAACCGATTATTTATCCCGGGGATGAAACTCGAGGAGAAACCATAGAACGTGTTAACAATTTTTTCCGCGATTCTGAAATTGTTAAGGTTCGGGGAACTGGTGATGAACCCGGACCATTAAACGTTAAATTTACAAGAATTTCAGAAACACTAGATACTGAAACCCATCAACAGAAAACTGCCACTCAAGAGGATATCAATGTCTAAACGCGACTACTACGAAGTCTTAGGCATCAGCAAAGGTGCTAGCGACGACGAAATCAAAAAAGCCTTTCGCAAGAAAGCGATTGAGTTTCACCCCGATCGGGGTGGTGACGAAGCTAAATTCAAAGAAGTTAATGAAGCCCACGAAGTCTTAAAAGATAGTGCTAAGCGCCAACGCTACGACCAGTTTGGTCACGCTGGTGTCGGTGGCAATGGTGGCGGCGGTGGTGACCCATATGCTGGTTTTGGCGGACAAGGCCAAAACATTAACTTTGATTTTGGTGATGGCGGCTTGGGCGATTTATTTAGTAGTTTCTTCGGTGGTGGACAACAAGGCGGCCAACGGCGGCGGCGTGGTGAAGATGTTGGCACACACCATGATATTAGCTTTGAACAAGCCATTTTTGGAACCGAAATAACAGTTAAGTATCACGGCCATATAGCTTGTGAACATTGTAAGGGTACGACTGTTGAACCAGGTCATGAGCTTAAGAATTGTGATACTTGTGGCGGCCGCGGCCAGGTTAATCAGGCAGTTCGAACTATCTTTGGGAACATTCAGCAAGCTGTAATCTGCCCAACCTGTCACGGTGCCGGAAAAGTCCCCGAAAAAGTTTGTACAGTTTGCAATGGCAAGGGTACTCAACGCAAAGAACGGGAACTACAAATTAAAGTGCCAGCCGGAATTGATGATGGCACGACAATTCGTTTGCGAGAGCAAGGCAATGCCATGGCCCGCGGCGAAACTGGCGATTTATACGTAGACATTCGAGTTAAACCACATAAAAAATTCACCCGCGAAGGTGATTTAATTTTGAGCGAAGAAAATGTCGGCATGGTAGCTGCCGCGCTAGGTACAGAAATCGATGTCGAAACCGTCGATGGTCCGGTTCGGATGAAAGTCCCAGCAGGCACCCAAAGCGGCACAGATTTTAAGTTATCTGGCCATGGTGTACCGCATATGCGCAGCACCACCAGGGGCGCACATATCGTTACTTTGATTGTTGACACCCCCCAGAAGCTAACTAAAGAGCAAAAAGATTTACTCGAACAATTTGGCGAGAGCCAAGGCCATAAAAAAGGCTTTTGGCGTTAAGGTTACTTTCGTCCGGGCTTTCTTTGTTTATTGAAGTACATTTCTTTGTCGGCAATTTCTAGCAACTCAGCCGAAGTCATGCCATCTTCCCAAACGCCGCCGCCTAGAGAAATGCCTAGTCCCTTGATTCGCTGATAGGAAGGATGTTTCTGAAGGAACACATCGAAGCCTTCCATGATTCTTTCGGCGAGTATGTCTAGCCTCTCGCTGGGTGAAAGTCGAGCCGTCTCATCGTCTTCACGGGATGGCTTAAGATTAACAAGTATTGCAAATTCGTCACCACCCTCACGGCCAATGCTCGACTCATGGTATAGGATATCGTCTTGGCGGCCGTTGTCGTGTCGGACGTGGTCTGTCAGCCAGCCCGAAAACTTCTCTAAGAACGCATCACCTAAAGCATGGCCCATTCGATCGTTAATCTCTTTAAATTGATCGACGTCAATAAACAATACTCCAACTTCACCACTCGACGCATCGTTTATTCTTTCTTCAATTGATTCTGAAAAGCCCTGCTTGTTAAATAATCCAGTTAATGGATCGTGAGATGCTCTATATTCAGCATCTAAGATTTCTTTATTTTTTTTATCGGTTTCGTAAACAAGATCATTGGCGTGTGTCTGTTCCCAGTCGCTTTGGTGAAAGGCCTCACGCATTTCATAGGAGTCTCTTGTTGCTAAAGGCAAGCCTTCGCTAGTTTCTCCAATAAGCCTATGGGCAGCCTCTATAACACTCTGATCGTCGAGTTCTGTGTTGTGCTGTAAGGGCTGAAAGGGTTCTTCGCTCATTTTGTGTACTTTTTGTTTTTAGATGTTCTATAATGATTATAACATGAAAAAGCTCCAGCTTAACCCGGACGCACAACAGGGGTTTATACCAATGATGATTATATTAATTATAATTGTGCTGGGAATTGTCTTTTTGGCTTATCTGCGCGTTCGGTCACTACAGTGAAAATAGATTTTGATGAAGACAGCATAAAGTTAGTTGGTTTGGGGTTAGTGCCGTGGTCTCGTCTAGGCCCAAACAGATGGTTGCCTAATTATAAAATTGCCTCTTTGCATGGTTGGGACACCACGGCGCCGGACATGCCACCGGTTTATGCTTTAGAAGACCAGGTTTCTAAATTACCCGAGTTGAAAGCTCAGAATACTCAGTCATTTATTCGCACCAAAGATTTCCAAGTTATGCTTGATCAGTTTGTCCCTGGCTACGACGTCCTAACCTACAAGCCGGTTGTTATCCCGGATGCCTTAAGTGATCGCAGGTTTTTAATGGTCGACCCACGCTTTACCGAAGAGTACGAAAATAAGGTTATCTTTAGGGAAAAGTTTAAGAGTAGTGTTAATTTCCCTAACTTTACAATTTACGAAAGGGAAGAGCTTTTAGACTCACCTGAGTTTTATGATGAATTCATGAGCAAGCGCGCAAAAGTTGTCGTACAGGATGAACAGTTAAGCGGCGGCAAAGGGACTTTTTTTGTAGCTAGCCACCGGCAGTATCAAAAAATGTTAGCCGATCTTAGCCGACTGTCGGCTCACCGAAAAGTAGTTGTTTCGGATGCTGTGCCGGGTGCCCGAGAGCGCAGCATCCAGGCTTGCGTGACTGATGACAAAGTCTACGTTGGCCCTCTGCAGCGGCAAATTGTGGGGAACCCCCTCTTGTCTAATATAAGGATAGCCGACGGCGATAAGTTCTGCGGCGCAACGATTATAAAAAAAGACCAAGCGACCGATCTTCACCGGCAGGCCATAGCGGTCGCCGAAAAAGTTGGTCAGGTTCTGCAGGCCGATGGCTATCGGGGCATTTTTGGGATTGATTATTTGCTTAGCGACTCGGGCGAACTTTATGTTATAGAGGTAAACCCCCGAATCACTGGCGTCACACCATTACTCACTGCTCTTGATAGTGACAATCACGGCATACCGTTCTACCTGCTACACATTCTAGAGTTGGGTAGGTACCCCTACAAGGTAGTTAACAGTGACTATTCTTTTGATCGAGAGGGGAGTTGGCTGGTTTTGCACTGCCTTTCTGACCAGATCCAACTGGTAACCTCGCTACCTGTCAGTGGAACTTACGAGGTAGGGAACGGTCGGCTTAAGCACATAAGTGATAACCAGACTTTATTAGCTTTAGAAGCCGGCCAGTTTATTCTGCAAAACCATTTGCATAAGGGGTCGCAGGTTAAGCCCGGAGGGCGGACCATGAGTCTACAATTCGGCCAGCCAGCCCTTGACTATACTACAGATGAATTGTATAATAGTGTTGTTGATATGGTTACTGCCGTCCAGGCAGAAATTATTACGCAAACAATTTAAAAGAAGGTAAGCTATAAAGGTTATGGATAGTTCGTTTATCACTATTGGTCGTGCCGAAATACTAGCTTTACCGGAGCTAGGAGTTTTTAATATCCCGGCTCGTATTGATACCGGCGCACGAACATCAGCGCTATGGGTATCCGACCTAAAAGAACAGGATGGTCAACTTTCTTTTAAATTATTTGCTAAAACCAGCAACCTATATACGGGCGAAACCATTAAAGTCGGCTCGTATAGCCAGCGTGGTGTGGCCAGTTCAAACGGTGCAATCGAGCAACGCTACGTCGTAAAACTACTGGTTGAATTACATGGTAAAAAGATCCGGGC
>JBDSDR010000006.1:0-42075 GCA_039920385.1 Saccharimonadales bacterium (SeqCode) | reverse complement strand
TAATGTCTTATTTTGGACACTGGCTGGCATGGTCATATTCTTTGTTTTAGAGAGCACCCTACGTTGGTTCCATCACCATCACGAGCACCATGAGCATCGTACCGACCCAAACGCCTCGCTGGTAGTTATAGGCGATACGGTTCATAACTTTATTGATGGCGTGGCAATTGCTGCTGCCTTTTTAATTAGTGTGCCAACCGGCATCGTTACCACATTGGCGGTGGCGGCCCATGAAATCCCTCAAGAAATCGGTGATTTTGGATTACTGTTAAGCAAAGGTTACTCACGTCGCCAAGTATTAAAAGTTAACATTTACAGCGCGCTGGCCACTACGGTTGGGGCGGTCATATTCTTTAAGCTGGGGACTAATAATCCATCACTAATTGGTGCCTTAATTGGTATGACAGCCGGCTTCTTCATCTATATTGCTACTTCCGACATTATCCCTTCGATTCATGATGCCAAGGACAAACGTAGTCTCTATATTAAGAGTCTACTGTTGGTTGTAGGGGTAGTAATTGTTGGCACATCAACTACGCTAGCGCATAATTACATTAATGCCGACCAGCATAATCAGCCAGCGGCTTCTCAACAACACTCTGACTAAAGGAACATATGCCAAAATCAACTGTTTTAATCACCGGCGCTTCAAGTGGTATCGGCAAAGCTACTGCCATACTAATGCACCAGCGCGGCTATCAAGTATTTGCCAGCTCACGTAGTCTTGACGGGATGACCGATCTCCAGGCTGAGGGGATTACTACAGTGTTGCTTGATGTGACTAAAGACGATTCAATCAAGGCCGCCCTCAAACAAATTGGCCCAGTCGAAGTACTGATAAATAATGCTGGCTATGGCTCATATGGGGCGCTGGAAGATGTGCCTATGGAAGAAGCCCGAGCCCAGTTTGACGTTAATGTATTTGGCCTAGCCCGCTTAACCCAGCTAGTTTTGCCTGATATGCGGGAAGCCGGCCAGGGCACGATTATTAACCTGGCATCAATTGCTGCCCGCTTTAGTGTGTCGTTGGGAGCGTGGTACCATGCCACCAAATATGCCGTCGAAGGCTTAACCGACGCCTTAAAGCAAGAAGTCGAACCGTTTGGAGTCAAAGTAGCAGTGATTGAGCCTGGGGCAATCCGGACTGGCTGGGGTAACCGAGCCATCGAAGGTCTCCAAAAGGCTTCTGGCGACGGAGCCTACGCCAAACAGGTACCCGGCCGGGTTAACTTCTTAAAAACCACAAATTCTCGATCAGCTTCTAGTCCAGAAGTGGTGGCCCACAAAATTGTAGCTGTGGTTGAGGCCAAACACCCCAAATTCCGCTATCCCGTTGGACACGGTGCTCACTTGCTAGTATGGTCACGCCGTCTTTTGCCTGATAAGCTGTTTTATCGAATACTAAAACAGGTTTAGTGCCAAGGTTCTCAATCTAGCAACTTGCACAGGCTAGTATCTTGTCGCAGACTGTAGGTATGAGTTTTGAAAACCCCGAGCGACGACAAATGGCGCGTCAGGTATGTGAAGCTAAATTTCGGGACGCCTATGATTCTCAGGGGCAAGGAAATGAATTTGTCCATGCCATCGAGGGTTTTAATGCCCGGATGATGGAAGTTATTGCCCTGGAAGGGTCCATACCGTCCGGTCGCAGCGCGCAAAGGCGCTACTTGTTAATTGGCCCGTCAATTGATGCTCCGCACGTTACGGTCGCGCCACCAGGTTTGGATTGTGCCGACGAAATCAATTGTGCCTATATTCTTTTTTCGTTACCGCGGCTGCGCGGGGAAGTACCGCGTCCTTTCGAGGAGCTTGGCTACGAAGACTTAGTCGATGCTAAGTGTTTTGTGGTTGGCTTAAAAGATCCTGGCTGGAAGCGGGTAAATCCGCAGGATGGTCGTCTTACTCAAGCTACGGCGATTGGTTATGAACTGGCCTGTGCGCAGGTGGTGCCCAATATTCCCGTCAGTATTCTTAATTAAGGTATACTGTATCCCTGTAGATGCCACCTTAGCTCAGTTGGTAGAGCGACACATTCGTAACGTGTAGGTCAGCAGTTCGATTCTGCTAGGTGGCTCCAATGCGAGATTAGTATAGTGGTAGTACGCTTGCTTCCCAAGCAAGAGACACGAGTTCAATTCTCGTATCTCGCACCAAGAAGAAGAGCCGGCGGTTCATTCTTCTTGGGAGAGTAGAGTAACGAGTGCAGCGAGTATTCTCGTATCTCGCACCAAAGGCTGTATAATAAAAAGAACCCAATATGGACATTTCGAAGAAATACATACACGATCGACTAGTTCTACTGTTAATCAGTGTGAACGTCTTTCTGACATTCATCACCACGGTACTAATCTTGCTCAGGCTCGATTCAACCCGTAGCGATGGCTACTTTGTACAATATCGCTCTAATCTTGGTTTAAATGCCTTTCAGCTCGGCGGTTTTGTGTCTTTGTTGGCCTTTATTGTGTTTGCAGTCTTCGTGCTAGTCTTTCACACCTACATTAGTATTCGAGTTTACCCGCAGCGTCGTGACGTTTCGATTGTGGTACTGGGTTTTGGAACATTGCTACTCAGCCTGACAATGATTGTTAGTAACGCCTTACTGGTACTACGTTAAGATGAATAACATCGAGATCCCATTTAAGGAGGATCGCAGTAAGCGCTATTTATTTTTTGAAAAACTACCCGGCATTACCAGCTGGACGATTTTATTTAGCCCCTTAGTACTAGGTGTTTTTTGGCCAACGGCGCTAGTCTACGCCTTAATCGCTTATCTGTTAATTTGGTTTGCTAAAGCGGTTGGCATGAATATCCGGGTAATCGAGGGCTGGCGTACTCTGCAAAAGCATCAAAAACTTGATTGGCCACAGTTAGTAAAAGAACTAGAAGCCGGTGAGGTTACCGAAATTGGTGCCAAGCGGCCAAAGTGGCATTACGATAATTTATTGCGCAGCCAAGTTCAGGCGCCGTTATTTAAGCCTAGCCAAGTTGTCCATGCCATTATTATCGCCAGTTATAACGAGGGGCGGGAAGTCTTGGAGCCAACCGTAAAGTCGGTATTGAATTCGGCCTACGATATGAAGAAGGTGATTCTAGTGTTTGCTTATGAAGGCCGCGATGGGGCGCAGTCCGAAGAGGCGGTTTTGGCGCTAACCAAACAGTATGGTCCGCAGTTCATGCAGGTCATGGCCATTAAACACCCCGTTACCGAAGGTGAAGTACGTGGTAAGGGCGGTAATATAAATTATGCCGCCAAGCAACTCCATAAGTATGTTATTGAACAAAAAATTGACCCAGTTCACGTTAATGTGACGACGCTTGACTCCGATAACCGGCCCCACCCACTCTACTTAGCAGCTTTGAGTTACACCTTTGCGTCTTCGGCCGATCCGACTCACACTTCGTATCAGCCGGTAGCCTTATATACTCAGAACATTTGGGATGTACCGGCGCCAATGCGGGTAATTGCCACCGGTAACTCTTTCTTCCAGGTGGTGGCGGCGATGCGTTTGCACGCCCTGCGTAACTTCTCGGCTCATGCTCAACCCTTGTCGGGCTTGATTGAAACTAATTTTTGGAGTGCCCGAACAATCGTCGAGGATGGCCACCAGTTTTGGCGCAGTTACTTTACCTTTGACGGTAAGTACCAGGTGTACCCGATATTTGTACCAATTTACCAGGACGCCGTCTTGTCAGCTACTTTCCGTCGTACCTTAGTAGCTCAATTTATTCAGCTACGGCGTTGGGCTTGGGGCTGTAGTGATATCGCCTATGTCGCCGAAATGGGCTTTTTTCGCAAGAATAAAGTTAATAAGTGGGATTTGATTGCTAAATTTTGGCGTTTGTACGAAGGACACGTTAGTTGGGCGACGGCCGCTTTACTAGTCGCCGGAACGGCTTTTATCCCATCGTTATTTCATCCTAATAACTATGCCGCTAGCCAGCTACCAGTCGTGGCCAGTCGTATTCAAACAGTGGCTCTAACCGGTATCGTGCTAACTTTCTTCTTGAGCATTTTGCTATTGCCACCAAAGCCAGCTCGCTACAAGCGCCGCCGCCATATATTTATGACATTGCAATGGATATACTTGCCGTTTACGACAATTATTTACAATGGCCTATCTGGCTTAACTGCTCAAACTAGGCTGATGTTTGGCCGTTACATCGACAAGTTTGACGTTACCGAAAAGACTGTCGTCGTCGAAGGCGGTAAAGTTACTCCCAAGAAACAAAAGACCTAAAGACCAATCCAATAATCACCCAACATTGCGGCTTCGGCCTCCTGGCCTGCAGATGCAATGTGGGTAACCATTGGATCGGCATCTATTATTTTTTGAAGGGATAGTAGGCGAGATAGACGGTGGCGGCTGCTGGATCAAACCGCTTCAGTACTTGATGTGCGACCTGGACTACCACATCACGCGGTAGGCCAGCTTGGTTGATATGCGGTAATAACTGATTGATAACGGTGTCTGTCAGGTCGAGCGCCTCTGTTAGGGCGTTGGGGCGATGTTTAAGGCTGTCGTAGAGGCTCTGTAGTAGAGTTTCACGTATGAAGGGGTATTCGCGCCCATCTTTGCCGACAAAAAGTACTGAGGCAGCCAGATCGATTCGTTCCTGAGTAGTAAAGGTTGCACCGCAGTTAGGGCAGTGATGTCGCCGCCAAGTTGACTGGCTACGCTTCTGCGCGCGGGAGTTCACTATTTGGGTTTTTTGCCCACAATATATACAAACCATGACAATATATTGACATGACGCTGGAAAAAACGCCAGTGGAAAAGCTGCTAAAAAGCGTGTAAAACTAAGAATTAAGGAGTTCTTGAGGCAAATAAAAAAACTTCCAGTAGTGAAAACTGCATCCGCAGACCCTTGAGGTCGAGGACTCTGCAGTTGTAACTACTGGAAGTTTTAGTTACTTGCTCACAAGCACGACGCGGTTGCGTCGGATGCGGTGGTGGGTCGGTTTAATGAAAGTTAGCTCTTCGTAGAACAACTTAAAGTTTTCGAGCGAACTCGAAGTGGGGTTACTCACACACGTGCCTCGTTTAACCAGACAATATTAGCAAAATTAACTACCTATGTCAATGCTCCTAACAGTGGTAATGCTTAGCCTAAAGGGCTTCGACGGAGCCGAGGCTGCCGTAGAAATCCGCCGCCAGGCTGTTTAACAAATTCTGGTTTTCAACCGAAAGGCCCTGGGCGCAGGGGCCGGTTGGTAGGGTGTAGGCAAAATAGTAGTTGTCGTATTGTTTGAGTAAGCCGCCACTGGACGGGTTGGCGGGGCCAGGGTATTGTCCATTACCTCTGGTTATAATGTCAAAAGCACCGGAGCCTTGGTTGGCGGCGCAGGCTGGTACTGCTGCTTCAAGAGCTTTGCTAGAGAAGGTCAGGTTGGTCGTGCCGTTACTCGAAGTACTACTGTAGGTCAGATCTTTAAGCGAATTTGGGACGTGAATCTGCATGCCGACGGCACTAACTCTAACAATATTTGAGTTGGTAGCCGGGTTAACAGCTGGCGGCGCAGTGGCACCACCCGGAATGCCGTTGGGAGATGTGCTAGTTCCTTCAGGGGTAACCGTAGCCGGGGGATTATTGACTGAAGTTTTTGATACAGTTTTATTTTTGGTATAAACCAGCACGGCGATGCCGAAGACGATCAGACTTACCGCCATAATCAGTAAAATTCCGGTTCCGGCTAGGCCGGTTTGTGCTAATTTGCGTTTCATCCGCCCTAAGGATAAGCGCGGTGTAAATTTTTGGCAAGAAATAGCCGACTTAACAGTACTCAACTTACGTGGAATAAAGTATAATGATTATGTTTAGTACAACAGGGGCGCAAGGTTTGAGCCTAAGCTAGGGTGGTTTAAAAATAACAAATGGCAGAAGATACAAGTCCGCAAACCGGCAATGACAGTGGTCATCTTGATGATGAACGCTTAGCTAAAATATTGACCGAGGGCAATTTTATAAACGAGGCCGACCTGAAAAACGCTCAGGGCTATGTTGCCACGCACCACATTGGTTTGTTTGACTACTTCCTTAACCAGAATATTATTGCTTACGACCTGTTGGGCCCAGCCTTAGCCCGGTACTACGATCTAGAGTACGCCGATCTCGACACTTTCCAGCCCAGTAAGGAGCATATTAGCCTAATTCCATCTGATATCGGTCAATCCTACCGTGTGGTGGTCTATCAGGCCGAGGGAGCCATCGTCACAGTGGCTACCGACGATCCTAAAAAACCAGGCCTAATGGAAGCTATGGCCAAACTCTTTCCCGGTAAGCAGGTCAAAGTTTGCTACGCCTTGCCAGATGAGCTTAATGAGGCATTAATCCACTACCGTAAGCCGCTAGTCACTCGGTTTAACCAGATTATTCAAGAGCAGAACCGGGTAGCCCCAGAAATTATCGATGAGATTATTAAGGATGCTGCGGCTTACAAGGTGTCCGATATTCACTTTGAGCCCCAAGAATCAATTGTGGTGATTCGTTTTCGAATTGATGGGGTTTTGCATGAGGCTGGCCAGCTACCCAAGCAGTACTACGACAATATTTTAAACCGACTAAAGGTTCAGTCGCACATGCGTATTGACGAACACAACGTCAGTCAAGATGGTGCGATTCGTTACGAGGTTGATGGCAAGCCGGTTAACGTGCGTATTTCGGTGGTACCTACTCTCGACGGCGAAAAGGTCGCCCTACGTTTATTAGCCGAATACTCCAAGGGCTTGAACGTGAAGGGGTTGGGGTTGAGTCGTAAGGACAAAGAGATTTTTGACCGCCAAATCCATCGTCCCTACGGTATGATCATGACCACCGGACCAACCGGTTCAGGCAAGACGACCACACTATACTCTCTGTTAAAGATGATAAACAACCCGGAAATTAACATCACCACCATCGAAGACCCGGTTGAATACAAAATTGTGGGCATTAACCAGATTCAAGTTAATAATTTAACTGGTCTAACCTTTACTGATGGGCTGCGGTCTATTGTTCGGCAGGACCCGGATGTTATTTTGGTCGGAGAAATTCGTGACGAAGAAACTGCCAAATTAGCCGTTAATGCCGCCTTAACTGGACACTTATTGTTCTCAACTTTTCATGCCAATGACGCTGCTTCGGCCATCCCACGTTTGCTCGATATGGGTGTCGAACCGTTCTTGTTGGCCAGCACTTTGAACCTTGTTATTGCCCAACGCTTAGTCCGGATGATTCACTCGGTTTGCCGAATGAGTTACCAGATTAAACTCGAAGATCTCAAGAAAACTATGCCATACGCCGACCAGTATTTTGCTGGCCCAGTGGTAACTTTGTATCAGGGGAAGGGCTGCGAGGCCTGTAATTTTACCGGTTATCACGGGCGCACGGCTATCTTCGAACTAGTGACGATGTCACCGGCCATGCAAGAGCTGGTTCTAAAAAACCCTTCGACTGCACAAATTGCCGAATTATCGCACAAGCAGGGCGACCATACCTTGTTTGCTGACGGTATCGAAAAAGTTGAGCGTGGCGTTACCACTATTACCGAATTGCAGCGAGTCGCGGAGCCAAAATGAGCGGTGATGTGCCTAATCTTGAGCATCACCAGGCCCGGGTTATGCCGCAACAAATTAACGATATTAACCCCAGTGCTATGGCCGTACCAAAACCACCGGCTATTAGTAATCTACCGAAGCTCAAACTAACTCCTACGCCAGGTGTGCAGCCGGCTGCCTCGGCGTCGATGCCAACACCGGCTGCCAACCCGGGTGGTTCGCCAATTGAGCAAGCCAAGCCCGAGAAACCAACTGGCCCAGCCCCCGAAAAGGTTAAAGTCCACACCAAAAAGAAGGCTTTTGGTGGCATGAACCGCGATACTAGCGAATATGTCATCGAAAGCCTCAGCATGCTTTTGCTAGCTGGAGTGACAGTCGGCGAGTCGATCCAGTCGATTGCCGCCGAAATCCCTCAGAAGGGGGCCCGTCAGGCCATGCTAGAAATGCGTAACAACATTGATGAGGGAGTGCCATTTGCCTTAGCACTCGAACAAACTGGTTTGTTCAGTCCGTCGGTGATTACCTTAATTGAAGTTGGTGAATCAACTGGTAAGCTGCCCGAGAACCTTAAGGTTGTGGCCGCTCAGATGCACAAAAATAATGTCATGAACGCCAAGATCAAATCAGCCATGCTGTACCCAGCTTTCTTGGTTGGTCTGCTGTTTGTAGTTGGTACTGGTATTGGCGTTTTCTTGTTGCCAAAGTTGCTCGATATTATTACTGGCCTGCAGGTTGAAGTCGGCCTAACTACCAAAATACTAATTGTTGGCGGAACTTTTTTTGGCAAGTTTGGCTTAATATTGGCGGCAATTACAGTAGTAGTAATTATTTTATTATCAATCTTGATTAAGAAGAGTAGTGGCGCCCGGGCCGCTGCCGAAGTGGTGCTGTACCGCATCCCAGGGGTCAAAAAATTACTCTTCGAAACCGAAATTTCGCGGTTTGGCTTTGTGCTGGGCACTTTATTAGACGCCGGTTTGCCAGTAGTAACGGCTCTTCAGTCCTTGGCCGCCTCGATGGCGACCCGTCGTTACGCTCATTTTGCTACCGAGATGTGCCAGCGCGTCGACGAAGGCGACTCCTTCGATAAAATCTTGTCCGACAAAAAGTATCACAAACTATTGCCCGGGACGATTACGCAAATTGTGGTTAGCGCCGAAAAATCCGGTAACTTATCATCTAGTTTGTTAAAAGTCGGCCAGAATTACGAAGATAAAGCCGATATTACCGCTCATAACCTCGAAACCTTGCTGGAACCGATTGTATTAGTTTTAATTGCTGTGGCCGTCTTATTCGTGGCCATGGCCGTCTTCTTACCAATCTATAGCTTAATCGGGAACTTGAACGGTGCGTAATTTATCTAACGACGGCTTTACGATTATCGAAATTATTTTGGTGATTGGAATTATCACTATTATGACAGCGGTAGCGGCGCCATTCTATCTGTCATTAAGTAATAGTAATGAGCTCGATGCCGCTACTAACTTGCTGGCTCAAGATCTGTACCAGGCTCAAACCTACAGCCGCAACCAGGCTCAGGACGCGCAGTGGGGCGTATCCGTTAACGGGCAGGTGATTACCTTGTTTAGTGGCTCTAGCTACGCGGCTCGTAACCCCGCCAACGACGTGGTTTATACAGTTCCGAAGGCTGTTAAATTGTCTGGCAGTAGCCAGGTTGTTTACAGTAAGCTGTATGGTTTACCGCAGGCCACCGGCTCATTTAGTTTAGTCGGCGGTGGCAAGACCAGCAACGTCGTCGTCAATAATAAAGGGATGGTCGAATATTAATGAAGCGAATCGATAACTCCCACTGCGGCTTCGGCCTAGAGGCCTGCAGATGCAGTGCTCGCCATCGTCGCTTCTTTAGTGTTTCGAAAGCACGGCCTAGAGATTCTCAAAGCGGGGTGCTTTTGGTGGAGATTTTATTGGCGGTGGGTGTTTTTGGGTTAATTACTCTGATTGTTTTATCGGCCTTTACGTATGGCCGCGAAAGTACCGCGATTGCCGGCGATAACAGCCGGGCTGCTCAAGTTGCCAATAGTACGGTTGAGGCACTCCAGAATATTGCTCAAAGTTCTTACGCCAACCTAAATAACTATAATAATGGGACAACTTATTATCTAAATACCAGCGGCAATCAATGGGGGGTTACGACTACGCCAACTACCCTAAACGGGATTTATACACCATCATTTGTGTTCTCCAATGGCCCCAACAACAGCCGCCAAGTGACAATTACAGTCGATTGGAAGGCCAATGCTCAGCGCCAAGGCAAAATTACTTCAACAACCTATCTTTCTAACTGGCAAACTGGCAGTAACGCTACTATTAAGACCGGACTTTTGGTGTACGCCAACGGTGGTACTACCACAAGCCTAATTAATTATCGACTACTACAACCTAATGGGCTATGGACGACACCGCTGGCCTTGCCAAGTGTTGGTGCCAGTAACCGGGTGGCTCGGTCGGTTAAGCTGTACTCGGCTCAAACCGGTAACGCCAAGGTGGTAATTGCTCGTTTCTTTAATGGGAGTACTCAGTATATCTATGGTTTCCCGTGGAATGGTTCATCGTGGGGCACACCACAGTTGCTGGATAACTGGAACTCCAGTGCTGCCCTAGACTCCGGCAACTTTAGTGGCACGTATTTGGCTAACGGCACCTTTATGGCGGTTTATAGCGATAATACTAATCGTCCCAAGTTCAACACTTATACGGGGGGTGTCTGGAGTGCCCAAGGCCAGTTTAATACTATTAGTAATAACTCGAGCGATACGCCAACCTCAATGATTGTGCATGCTCGGCCGGGTACTAATGAGGCTATGGTGGCTATGCTGGGTGAAAACTACGACACCATGACTAGCTATTATAATAATGGCAGTTGGACGCCTTTTACGGTCCATGCTACTAACGGCACAACAAATGGCACCCATAACGTCGACTTTGATTGGTCGGCTGCCAATGGTGCTAACCAGGGTGCTTTGGTGTTTACGCGTGGCAGTAGCGACCGAACGCCAAGTGTGCAGATTTTTACGGCTGATGGTAGTGGTTCGGGGACTTGGGGTAACACTATGACCGGCAGCAATCAGCCGGCGGGTTCAATCGTTACTTCTTTAGCGGTGGCCGGCCAACTAAGTGGCAGTGCTAAGTTTATGGTTTGTGATAAAGATTCCGCCACGGTTCAAAAAATTTACTGCTATACGGCCGACCAAAACGGCGTAACCACGCCGACCAATCCAATTTTGGCCAATGCCACAGCCGCCGGCGGTGCCCAAACCATGGAGCTTGGCTTCGAAGATCAGATCGGCACAATTGGCTTAAGTGCTTACTCTGATGACACGACCAGCGGTAAGTTAAAACGCTTTACCAGTAGCACTAATACTTGGGATGCATCGCCACTGGCGGCACCAGTAGCGGCTAATGATATTGCTAAAACTCGGATTATCCCTGAGCCAGGCTTGAATGATGCTATGGTGCTACAGATCGACTCTCGCAATAACCTCTACACGATTATGTACAAAGGTGACGGCCACGTTTTTTACACGACTCCAACTGGCTATTCCTGGACGATTCACAATGCCAATGGCCCGAGTGTTGGAGCTAAGTGGTTTGATTTTGGATGGGACAATTAATGAAGCGAGGTGATAATTTGGCCTGCGGTCCTCACCTCGAGGGTTGCGGAGGCAGGCCAAATTCCAATCGCTTCATTGGTCGGGCCTGCAGGTGCAGCGTAAGTCATCGACGCTCCAGTAAAGAAGAGGGTGGTTTTACGCTCATCGAGCTACTTATATATGTGGCAATTTTTGCTAGCATCATTGGAGCGGTGGTTGGTTTGGCAATACTGGCATCTTCCCAAAAGGTCATCAGCCAAAATACAGCCGATATTAACTACCAAGGGGAGTCGGTGATGGCCTACATCACCCAAACAGTGCATCAGTCTACCAGTATTACGGCGCCAACAACTGGCAGCACCACAAGCTCGCTGACTTTAGTTATGCCAAGTGGCAGCGTTAACCCAACGGTGTTTAGCGCCAATACCGATGCTGTCACAACCCGCATGCGCATCAGGGAGGGGAACCCAGCGATTAACAATAATCTTACCAACGGTCGGGTGACGCTATCGAATCTGACGTTTACCAACATGAGTAATCCCTCAACCAAGGGCTCGGTGCAAATTAAGTTCACGCTCAGTTACAAAACCAGCTCTAATCGGCCCGAGCTACAGCAATCAAAAACTTTTTACGGGGCGGCAACAATACCATGAAGAAGTTGACAATAACTCGCACCGTAGAGTCCTCGACCTCGAGGGTCTGCGGATACGGTACTCGCTACCGCAACTTCTTCAATAAGGGGGTTAGGGATTCCGAAGAAGGGGGCTATATTGTTTTAATTACAGTGTTGGTTCTAGGAGCCATTGTTAGCATAATCGTTGGGTTCTTACTATTGACTGGGCAGAATGCTAGTATTGCCAGCAACAGCGTGGTTGCCAACGCCAATGCCAAAGCTGCGGCCACTGGTTGCGCCCAGCTGGCGCTAGGAGCAATTGCTACCAATAATAATCTAGCAACCCCGGCAACAGCTACCCAAACTCTCAATATTAACACTGGTCAAACCTGCACCTATACTGTTAATGGTAGTTCGCCCAATTTTAGTATTGCGGTAACCGGTACAGTTACCCAAGGGCCTAAAAACTACAAACATCGGCTTAGTTTAACAACCAACCAAGTTTCACCAAAAGTGATCGTAAGCAGCTGGCAAGATAGCCCGTAAAAGAAGGAGTACAATAGTTCTTATGGATAAATACAGTCTTTCACAAACCCCTGGTAGCAAAAAAAAGGCACCAGCTAAAAAGAAATTAAAGACCCCCAAGAGTCGGCAGACTAAAAGCGTCGATCCAAAGCTAGCCCTAATAGCGGCCGTAGTCGTCTTGGTTTTAATATTGGGTGGGATTGTTTGGGCACGTTACTTTAGAGGGAGTGAAGCGCCGGTCGCCACCAGCGCGGCTGAAGTTAAAAAGCAGCGAGCTGATGAAACCGGCGAGGTTAAGGCCGAAACGTTTGATGGCGTTACAGGTGCCATCAGCAACAAGAACACGACTGATCTAAGTAAGTACTACGCTAAAAACGTTAAGGTCGTTATTCTCGGTAAGTCGATTAACCAGACGGTGTCGAGTGGGCTAGTCGGTAATTATGTTAATAATCCACTCAACGCCGCTCAAACACCCTGGGATTGGCATGTTTCGCCCCAAGATCTAGCGGCTTGGCAGCAGGGCCCTTACAGTGAATATTTTGTCGGCAATGTAATTGTCGGCATCTCGGCCGATAACACTGTAATAGTCATCCATATTGATGATAATGGTGATATCGACAGTATCTTTATAGCTCCAGTCGGCGATTTAGTTAACCCCCCAGCCAGTGACACGTCTAACCCAACTACTACACCAACCGACTCATCGACTCCGCCAGCCACTACTACCGACCCAGCCACTACCGACGTTGCTGACTAAAATAATCCTTGTATAACGCTTATGCTTGCGATAGTATATAAGGTATATAAGTGCTCGAATAATAATAAGGAAAGCAAATGCTAAAACAATTGAGAAATAGACAGCAGGGCTTCACTCTGATTGAAGTTTTGTTGGTGGTGGCTATCATCGCAATTTTGGCCGGTATTGTCATCTTGGCAATTAACCCTAACAAACAACTTGGGGACACCCGTAACTCGCAGCGTCAAGCTGACGTTAACACGATTCTTAATGCGACTTATCAGTTTACAATCGATAACCAAGGGGTACTCCCAGGTGGTATTAGCGACACCCCAACGGCGGTTTGTTCTACCGATGCATCAGACTGTACTGGCTTAGTCGACCTAACGGTTCTAACTTTCGAAGGTAAATACGTCGTGGCTATGCCAAAAGATCCTAAGTACGGCAACGGTACCACAACCGATTATTTGATTAGCAAAGATAGTAATAACCGAGTTACGGTTAGTGCACCAGGTGCTGAACAAGGTAAAACAATAAGCGCAACGCGTTAATAAAGGATTAAAGCAAAATTATGAAATTAACTACTCAAGTCATCCGTCTTAAGAACAAGCAACAGGGTTTTACCCTGATCGAAGTCCTGCTAGTTGTTGCTATCATCGCAATTTTGGCCGGTATTGTCATCTTGGCAATTAACCCTAACAAACAACTTGGGGACACCCGTAACTCGCAGCGTCAAGCTGACGTTAACACGATTCTTAATGCTGCTTACCAGTACAGTATCGATAACCAAGGGATTATCCCGGACACAATTACGAGCTCAGCCGCAAATATTTGTCCAACCGGTGCCACTTGCCCAACGGCCGATGCCACCATTGACCTCCACGTTTTATCCGATCAGGGTAAATACTTAGTGGCAATTCCTAAAGATCCAAAATCTGGTTCGGCAACTAACACCGGTTACCAAATTAGCCAGAATGCCAACGGCCGTATCACTGTTTCGGCGCCAACTGCCGAGCAGGGTAAGACAATTTCAGCTACCCGATAACTCGTAGTTACTAAATAACGGTGCTGTCCTCGACCATTCGGTCTGCGGAGGCACCGTTTTTAGTACTACGGTTATCTGTTACTTCGAGTATAATAGGGTGAATGTCCAAACAAATCTTTACTACTAACAGCCAGCAGGGCCTGATCCGCTCAGGCTCTTTTAGAACACGGGCCGGTGTGGTGACGACTCCAACCTTTATGCCCGATGGCACCAGGGGGGCAGTCAAAAGTTTGACGCCCGAACAGGTGGCTTCAACTGGGGTAGAAGTGGTTTTGGCTAACACCTATCACTTACACCTGCAGCCAGGCGAGCAGGTAATTAAGAAGCTCGGTGGCTTGCATGAGTTTACTCGCCAAAAGTTGCCACTGCTAACTGACTCGGGTGGCTTTCAGGTATTTTCTTTAGCTCATATTAATAAGATTAGTGAAGATGGCGTGACCTTTAAGGACCCCCGCAATGGCGATACCATCTTTTTGTCGCCCGAAAAATCCATCCAGATCCAAATGGAGCTAGGCGCTGACATGATGGTGGCTTTTGACGACGTGGTTGCCTTAGACGGCGATAAACGCCATCGAACTTTAGAAGCGTTCGAACGTACTCATCGTTGGCTAGAGCGCAGTTTGGCCGAATTCCAACGTCTAACTAAAAATATGTCTGCTACCGAACGACCTCTGTTATTCGGCGTCGTGCAAGGCGGATTAGACAAAGATTTGCGCAAACGGTCCCTTGAAAATGTTCAATCTTTGCCAGTTGATGGCATCGCCATTGGTGGCTTATCGGTTGGCGAAAGCCGGGAAGAAATGCACGACATGTTGAACTATTTGGCCCCTCTGTATACAAAAGATAGACCTCGGTTTTTACTCGGCGTCGGTGACCCGATCGACCTGCGCTATGGTATTGAACACGGAATTGATATGCTGGACTGCGTCATTCCAACTCGCAATGGTCGGCATGGTGTGGCCTGGGCAACTGGCGACAAAAAGGTGCATTTAACCAATGCCAAATATATTAATGATCCTGAGGTGATCGATCCGGAGTGTGATTGTACGACGTGCCTGGGCGGCTACAGCAAAGGCTTCTTGTGTCATCAATTCAAAGTAAAAGAACCCCTAGCTGGGGCCCTGGTGTCGATTCATAATATCCGTTACTTGCAGCGGATTTGTGAAGAATATCGTAAATAATTCTGGTGGGCGATACAGGATTCGAACCTGTCACCTCCGCAACGTCAATGCGGCGCTCTAGCCAAATGAGCTAATCGCCCCCGTTAAACAATTCTTCTAACAGATACCAGCATAGCAAAAAATATCATAAAAGAGAAGTGCAGGGAATATGTCATATATAGTATATTAGTTATCCCCACAAGTAATGTAAAAAAGGCGACAGTTTAGTACTAGCCTTATAATACCATTACTGTATACTCATTGATGAGGTGAGTTTTGCCGGGTGCTTTGGACAGCAACCAGCAGCCTAGGCTGCAAGCAAAATTCAACAAAAGAACGAATGGCATGCGAGATCATTCGTTCTTTTTGTTTGCAGCAGTTAAATTTGATACAGCCTAACAGAGGTGATATGATAGTTAAAACAGGGAGTTTATATGTCGGAAAACCAAGATCAGTTACATCCAATGCGCCACTCACTCGCTCATATCTTGGCGACGGCAGTGCAACACCTCTGGCCAGAGGCCAAATTTGGGGTCGGCCCAGTCGTTAAAGACGGCTTTTACTACGACATTGATCTCGGTAAAGAGCAGATCTCTGATGAAGACTTTAAACGTATCGAAAAAGAGATGCATAGCATCATCAACGCTAAACAACCCTTTGAAAAGTCCGAAATGCCTATAGATGAGGCCATTAAGTGGGCTAAGGACAACAAACAGCCTTATAAAGAGGAGCTACTAAATGATCTCAAGCGGGCTGGTACCACTGTTGCTAAGGACCTTGATAAAGACGAACTCGGTACCATTACCGACGGCGATAGCCAGGTAGGTACCGTTTCTTTCTATACTAATGGCGATTTTACCGACCTCTGTCGTGGGCCGCACGTCGAAGATACTGGCAAAACCGGCGCCTTCAAGCTAATGCGCGTTGGCGGCGTCTACTGGCGCGGTAAAGAGGGTAACCCACAGATGCAACGTGTCTATGGCGTGGCCTTTGCTACCAAGGAAGAGCTCAACAATCATCTACAGATGCTAGAAGAGGCTAAGAAGCGTGATCACCGTAAATTAGGGCAAGAGCTCGACTTATTCGTCTTTAGCGACCTGGTGGGGTCTGGTTTGCCACTGTTTACGCCTCGCGGCACGGTATTGCGTGAAGAGATTGGCAAGTTCTCACAATCTTTACAGACAACTGGTGGTTACGAGCGCGTGTCGATCCCCCATATTGCCAAGATTGACCTCTATAAAACCTCCGGTCATTACGACAAATACCCAGAGCGCTTTACGGTTACCAGCACCGAATCTGACGATGAATTTATGATGAAGCCGATGAACTGCCCACATCATACCCAAATTTATGCGGCTAAACCACGCAGTTACCGCGATCTGCCAATCCGTTACATGGAAAACACCGTGGTTTACCGTGACGAGAAGACCGGCGAGCTCCATGGTTTAGCGCGGGTTCGTGGTGCCACACAAGATGATGCCCATGTCTTTTGCCGGCCAGACCAGATTGAAGAAGAATTTACTTCTATCATGACTATGATTCGTGACATGTATAACGTCTTTGACCTCAAGTGGCGAGCCGTCCTAAGTTTTCGCGACGAAACCGACAAGTACTTAGGTGATCCAAAGCTCTGGGAAAGCGCTCAAAAGACGATTGAGGATGTCGCCAAGAATCTCAAGCTCGATTACGAGATTGTTCCCGGCGAAGCGGCCTTTTATGGGCCAAAAATCGACATTATGGTAACCGATGCACTTGGCCGCGAGTGGCAGCTGGCTACCGAACAACTCGACTTTGTTCAGCCAGAGCGGTTTAGCCTCGAATACACCGACAACGAAGGTAATAAGCAGCAACCGGTTATGATTCACAAAGCCTTACTAGGCTCGTTTGAGCGCTTTTTGGCTGTTTATATTGAGCATACGGCAGGGAAGTTCCCGGTATGGTTGGCTCCAGAACAGATACGAGTGGCAACACTAAACCAAGAAGAAGCAACTGTTAATTTTGCCACCAAGCTAGTTGATCAAGCTAAAGATCTAGGCCTACGCGCTACTCTAGACAATAGTAGTGAATCGGTTGGCAAAAAGATTCGTAGTGCCGAGATGATGAAGATCCCTTACACCATTGTGATCGGCGGCAAAGAGATTGAAAGCCAAGCTGTGATACCGCGTATTCGTAAAGATATCGAAGTTTCGGCAGTACCCGAGCCAATTGGCATTAACGAATTCTTAAAAACTGTCGCTCACGAAACCAAAGCCCGTGTCAGCAAGACATCAGTCCACGGCTTGTCTGTTAACCACGAGGCCTAAACGTGAATAAGCCGATTATAGCGGTTGATGTTGACGATGTTCTGGCATCAGTTAATCAAGCCATGATGCAGTTTGTTAACGAACATTTCGGCACTACCCATACCTGGGAAGATTATACTGTGGCTGGACCGTATCGACGTTACTGGGAAGAAGTAGTTTGGAAGGTTGGCCCAGAAGAGGGGCGCAAGCGGTATGATGCTTTTATAGAACGTGGTGGTCAGCGGGGCGCCCCGATGTTGGATGGCGCAATCGATGTATTGGAAACCCTCAAGCAGACCCACGATTTAATTGTTATAACAGCTCGCGATCACGACTACATAGAAGATACCCATCATTGGCTTAGCAAGAACTGCCCCGGAACTTTTGATGATATTCACTTTCTGCCGTACCACGAAGGTAGCGATAAAAAGGTGGCCAAGGGCGTTATTGCTAAACAGATTGGTGCTAGTTATTTAATTGATGATAATGTTGAGCATTGCTTGGGGGCACAAGAAAATGGTGTCACAGCGTTGTTATTTGGTGATTACGGCTGGAATCAAGCGGCGCCAAACTCTCTTACTAGGGTCAAAGACTGGCAAGCTGTTAAGGAATATTTTGATGGAAGAAGTTAGCAGTGGCTTTAAAGACCGTGTTTTGGCTCTGGTAGTTCAGATACCGAAGGGTAGGGTGATGACCTACGGTCAGATTGCCGCCCTGTGTGGTAGCCCGCGGGCGGCGCGCATTGTGGGTGGGATTGCACATTATGCCGACCAAAACTTGCCCTGGCAGCGAGTCGTTAACAAACAGGGTGGCATGGCAGCTGGTTACCCGGGTGGAACGATGGCTCACCAACAACATCTCGAGCAAGAAGGCGTACAATTTAAGGATGGTCAGATTGATTTGCAGGAATACCTATGGCAACCTCCAATAAACTAGTCGTTATTGTTGGCACAACTGCCTCTGGCAAGAGCGCCGCAGCCATGCAGATTGCCCAGGAGCGCGGCGGCGAGATAATTTGTGCCGATTCGCGCACAGTATATAAAGGAATGGATATTGGCACAGCCAAACCATCGGCCGAAGACCAAAAGTTGGTGCCGCATCATCTGTTAGATGTCGTAAGTCCCGATCAGTCGTTTACAGCGGCTGACTTCCAAAAGCTGGCTAACAAAGCAATTAAAGATATTCAAAAACGTGGCAAACTGCCAATTTTGGTTGGTGGTACCGGTTTGTATGTCGATTCGGTCATCTATAACTTTAGTTTTCGGCCAGTCGACACCAAAAAGCGTGCTCAGCTCGAGGAGCTATCGGTTAAACAGTTACAGACTAAAATTGTCGAACTCGGTTTAGATTTGCCGGCGAACGACCAAAATCCGCGTCATCTAATTAGAACTCTCGAAACTAATGGTACTAAATCCAAAAAACAACCCATGCGAGCTAATACTTTGGTGCTTGGTATTGATGTGCCAAGTGATGTTCTTAAAGAGCGTATCTCTAAAAGAGTTGAACAGATGATAGAAAAGGGGCTTGAGACCGAAGTCTCCGGGCTTGTTGATAGATACGGCTGGCATGCCGAGGCCATGAAGGGGATTGGCTACCGCGAGTGGCAGGGATACTTTGAGGGTAAGCAGGGTTTAGAAGCAACCAAAGAATTAATCGTCAAAAACAGCTGGCAATATGCACGCCGGCAGCGCACTTGGTTCAGAAGAAACAAAGACATTCACTGGCAAAGCTATTGATTATTTAGCATAAACATGTTAAAATAACACTATATGAGTGGAAATGAATTAGAGCGGATGCCGCTTAGTGTCAGAGTTGCTGGCGGAGTCATGGTTGGCCTCTTAGCCGTATCTGGCTGTACTCAGTCATCAGAACAGCCATCAGAGGCACAAATTGACTATGCCCCTTCTGTAACCCGTGTCCCAACAACTGTTGAGGCCTTCACTGGACCATACCCAGTGACAGCTCCTTTTAATATCGAGAGCGATAACTGTATTGAGCCGAGCAAAGAAGATATTGATGCAGTTAATGAACTTCTGGTTAATCCCGGTGACCCAGAGCTAAAAGAGACCTTAATTGGTATGGGTAAAGGCGGTGGCGGTAAAGGTGCGGCCCCAGAAGCCGATGCCGCCGTAGATAAGTATCAGGATCGTCTCGATACGTTAGCTAAAGAACATCACCGCACAATTATTGACGGGCAGGCCGAAATAGAACTTCTTAGTAACGATTATGGCATAAGGGAGGGCGGGAAAGAGCCCAGTCCTTTCAGTTATTACTTATCGACCGTTCAAGAATTTACCGGTAAATTTGGAGTAACGGTTTCGGTTGGAACGCCCGACCAGACCTATGCTTATAATGGCCGTGCACCAGAACCAGAAATACTAGAGGGCGAGAATGCCAAACAAACAATGATGAGTATTATATCTGCTTATTCTGGTAAATCCGAAGAGTACGTAAAGGGACTGGCGGGTTTGCAACACATTGTGCTGATTACCGGTACCGAAGCAGACGCGGCAGCTTACGCCGAGGTAGCTGATGGTAAGGGGACATTTTATATTAATATTGACCCCCGCGAAGAAGCTTATGCCCTTGATGTCTCGGGCATTTTGCATGAGACCTATCACTTATATGATAGTAAAGCTTGTGGTCCGTCCGGCATGTTTAAAGACCCAACATTTGATAGTTTGAACGGGGGGTTGAATATCTATAGCGATCCAAAAGCTGGCGATCTGGTTTTCCCGTATGTAAGCTACAACCAATATGGGTTTGATTCTGGACCAAGGAATGAATATATGTATAAGGCCAAACAGGACGGTGATATGGCTGGCTATTGCGCGGCCAGTCAGCTTGATGACGAACAGGCCGCACAGGTCATGGCAATATCTGATAAATACCCCAACCCTGCTGAGGACAAGGCAGACATTGGTAGTATCATGGGCCAGTCTTATCGATATGGTGAGTTTATCAATCCTCGTTTTAAAGTCATGACCGCCAAGCTGAGGTTTTTGTTAGCACGTATGTATCATCAAGACCCTGACGAAGTCGAATACCTAATTGCCCAAGCTGAAGCCAGCTACCAAGACCCGGCAAAAACCGTCTGTTAGTAACTGAACAACCATCTGCTACAATAGAAGGGTGATTGAACAATTATTTGGGAGTAAGACACGGGTTAAGCTGTTGCAGTTGTTTTATAACAACCCCAACCGCTCATTCTATGTGCGCGAAATTACCCGCAAAATCGACGAGCAGATTAACTCGGTTCGCCGCGAACTTGCCAATTTGCTCAGCGTTGGTTTAATCTCTTCTGATACCAACAATAATCGTTTGTACTACGAAGTTGACCAAAAGTATGAATTTTATGAGCCATTATCAATTATTTTTGGCGGCGCCGTCGCTACCAAAGCGACCGTTACTACAAAAGATAGTAAAGACGAAACAGCTGTTTCAAAGCCGGTTGCCGAAAGCGACGATGTCAAAGCTATTAAAGCCCTTGGAAACGTCGAAGTGGCCTTATTCACCGGCCAGTTTACCCGTGACGAACTTAGCGGCATCGACTTCTTGATTGTCGGTGACGTTAATCAGACAAAACTTGGTAAATATGTCGAAGACCTTGAGGTTAAAGAGGGCAAAGAGATTCGCTACGTCTATATGCCGGCCCAAGAGTATAATTATCGCCACCAGGTTAATGATCGCTTTTTAATGACCGTTATGAATGCCAAAAAGCAGGTTATGATCGACAAGAATGGCAGTTTAGACCCAGTCGTCGACGAAAAAAAGACTAAGAAAGAAAAGTAAAAGGAGTTACTCGTGGATATTCAGTTTTATGGTGCTAATTGCATTCGTTTGAGCAACAAAAAGGCTAGTCTGATTTTTGATGACAACCTGGCCGATATTGGCTTAAGCTCGGTCACGCGAGCTGGCGAAATTGCTCTATTTACCGGTATTCATAGCCAACCAAAACCCGAAGTTAAGCTAGTCATCGATTATCCTGGTGAGTACGAAGTATCTAACGTTTCGATTCGCGGTGTCATGGCTCGGGCTCATATTGAGGAAGATGATAAAAAATCAGCTGTAATTTACCGGATGATTATGGATGACCTTAAAGTTGTCGTTTTGGGGCATATTTACCCCGAACTCAGCGATGAACAACTCGAAGCAATCGGTATGGTTGATGTGCTGTTTATACCCGTGGGCGGTAGCGGTTACACACTCGACCCAATTGGTGCCCTTAAGTTAATTAAGAAGATTGAGCCAAAACTGGTTATCCCAACCCATTACGATGACAGCAAGATTCAATATCCAGTACCACAGCAATCGCTAGAAGAAGCTCTTAAAGTGTTAGCCATGGAGCCAAAAGAAACCGTCGATAAGCTCAAATTAAAGCCATCTGATCTATCAGAGACTACTCAAGTTATCGTTCTTAAAAGAAGTTAGTAGATAACACCAAACAGTGCAGAGTCCTCGGACAAGCCCTGCGGATGCACTGTTTGGTGTCACTCTAACTTCTTCAAGAACTCTACTTAATTTAAAAAGAGACTCGCTGGGGAGTCTCTTTTTGGTATTTAGATATTCTTATTTAGAGTTTGCAGCTTCGGCAGCGAGGCTGGCGGGAGTGATAAGAAGGTTTTTCTTCTTAAGTGTGCGGATGGCTTGGGTGCTGAGCTTCATTTTGACTTTTTTGCCATCAACAATAAGCGTCTTACTCTGTAAGTTTGGCTTCCAAACTTTTTTAGTATGGCGCTGTGAAAAGCTGACATTGCTGCCGTATTGCTTGCCTTTACCGGTTAGATCACACTTCTGCATAGGGATGTATTGTAGCGCATTATCCCTGTTAGGTCAACACTTTAAAGTGCTATACTGAGCAGGATGAATTTTGATTTTGCCAGCAGTAATCTGATCTATATTTTTGTGGCACTGGTTGTTGCCGTCACATTACACGAGGCGATGCACGCTTTTACTAGCCATTGGTTGGGTGATGACACCGCGCATGCCATGGGCAGGGTGTCGCTCAACCCCTTAAAGCACGTCGATCCATACACGACAATACTGTTACCATTAGTAACTTTGGTACTATTTAAGGTACCTTTGTTGGCCGCCAAACCGGTACCATTTAACCCTAGTCGCGTTAGGTTTGAGGAGTTTGGGGCGGCCTTAGTGGGGTTGGCCGGACCGTTTACAAACTTGGCCTTGGCGGTGCTTACGGCTGGAGTTTTAAGAATTACCGACGGGGCAGTCAATGGGGTGGTTTTGCAGTTCTTGATAGTATTTTTGCAAGTTAACATCGGGCTATTTGTGTTTAACATGATTCCAATCCCGCCGTTGGATGGATCGCGCTTAATCTATGCTCTGGTACCAGAGTCTGTCCAAGAGTTAATGGCTTCTATGGAGCGCTACGGGATTATGCTGATATTTGCATTGGTACTCTTGGTTCCGGCCTTTAGTGTTTTGGTAATTAGTCTTAACAGCTACATTCTACATATTTTATTGTAGGCACCAGCGGGTTATAATGAAGGTACGCTGGAAAAAGCCAACCCAATGATTATCTGATATCTAATCATCGGGAGTCCAAGATTCGTGTTGGTCGGGGATCAACACATGAGGACACCCACCTAGCGTTATACGCAGGTGATCACGTTGGCTCCAGCTAAAATAATTCAAAACCCGGACATTGCGCCGGGTTTTTTGTCTGGTGGAGGCACCGGGAATCGAACCCGGCCAGCTGAGTTCGCAGCTTAACCGCGGCACCAGCCTGTACCCCCGGATGGGTAAACCATTCACCAGACTTTGTTATCGTAACAGCATAGTATTAAGTTATTCTTAACCCCTGTAAAATCCTTGAAAATGTAAACCCGTTGCGTTATTATTATGGAAGCTGAGTTCGCAGCAAAGCTAGGTGCTGGTACTAAAAAGAGCAGAGAAATCTGCTCTTTTATCTTTCTAGATTGGTCGGGGTGACAGGACTTGAACCTGCGACCTCACGGCCCCCAGCCGTACGCGCTACCAACTGCGCCACACCCCGACAATGTCACCATTGTAGCGCAAAATAACAGGGGAGGCGAACACGGCTTATGCTTGCACTTGTCGTGAACTAGGCGTACATATAGATGGATGATCACTCCTGAACAGAAAGTAGCTCGTAACCTGGCTGGATTAGAAACTGCCACTGGCGTGCTTTGCGCTGCTGTGGGCGTCTTATCGGCAATGGGCGCAGCAGTTGCCCAGGTAGCCTGGCAATCTGAAGTAAAACTGTATAACTCGTTTGGTAGCATTGATACGCTGGCTTCCGTTGCACCAAATAGTATTAAGCTACTTGGTGCTGCCGTTGTTGCCATTACCGGCGGGGCATTTATCGGTGTTGATGGCGCCGGACGGATGGACGCCCTACAGGCCGAAGTTACTCAATCAGAGTAGAATCCCCATAGCTCAAGAAATTATATTTGTGCTCAACGGCATGATCGTAGGCATTCTTTAAGTTGTTCCAACCGGCGAATGCGGCCGTTAGCATCAAGACCGTGGAGCGCGGGGCATGAAAGTTCGTCACTAGTTTATCGACGATTTTAAATTTGTACCCAGGGTAGATAAAAATGTTGGCTTCACCGGAAATGTCAGTTTCTGGACCATCCAAAATTTTGGCGTGGGCGAACTCTAAAGTGCGTGCAACAGTTGTACCCACGGCTAAGACATTCTTTCCATTCTGTTTTGCCTGTTTTATTGTTACAACGGTATTTTTGGGAATTTCGAAATATTCGCTGTGCATGGTGTGTTCTTCAACTTGGTCGGTTCGAATCGGCAAGAAGGTTCCCAATCCGACGTGAAGGGTTAAATAGACAATTTTCACACCCTTTGTTGTAAGTTCATCAACGAGTTTTTGAGTAAAATTTAGTGAGGCAGTTGGCGCGGCAACCGATCCGGCTTGTTTGGCGAAGACGGTTTGGTAGCGCTCGATGTCCGACTTATTGGCTTGCCGTTTCATATAAGGGGGCAGTGGAACCGTCCCATATTGCTCGGCTAGATCTAATAAGTTAGTGTTGCTGGATACCTCGACTAGGCCACCATCTAGGACTTTATTAATGTTTATGGGTGTCTGGCCGACCGTCACGGTTTCGCCGCCTTTTAAGCTGCCGCGGTAGATAGCTTTGCGCGTAAATGCCGAGCTGTTGCCGTGTTCTTCAATCAAAAGCAGTTCGCGCGGTTGGTTTTTGCTGTTAACTGCCAAAAGCCGAGCTTTAATCACCTTGGTATTATTGAGCACCACCACATCACCGGCTTCAAGGTAGTCAGCCAAGTCAGAATACCGTTTGTCGCCGAGGTCGCCATTCTTACTAATTGTTAGCAGTCGAGTTTGGCCACGAATTTTTGGGGGGAAGTGAGCAATCCGCTCCTCTGGCAAGTTATAATCAAAATCACTGATGCGCATATCGGGCTATTGTACGCTATAAATTAGGTGTTCGCTAGGCTGGCTGTGCACAGCTAAGTAACTCAGCAAAAGTATATCCAAAAATGCTTATGGCAACTATTGGTGTAAATAATATAACGCTTTAACAGAGAGCATAACCATGTTATAATGTTAGGGTCAGATTATCGGCTAATCGCCTGTTTCTTCGGAAATAGGAGGAAAGTCCGGGCAGCGTACGGAACGGTAGTTGTTAACGGCAACCAAGGGAAACCTTAGGGAAAGTGCCACAGAAACGATACCGCCTAAAGCTTGCTTTAGGTAAGGATGAAACGAGTGAGGTAAGAGCTCACAGTCCTGATTGGTGACAATCGGGAGCGGTAAACCCTACCGGCTGCAAGGAAATATGTCCAATATTGGTTTCCCGCCAGGGCATGTTACAAGATCCGCTCGATTGTGTCGGCAACGGCAGAACTAGATAGATGATTAGCTAAAACAGAACCCGGCTTACGGATAATCTGACATTAAAAAACACCGCCCCCATGACGGTGTTTTTTCTATTTGTAAGGAGTTATTACTTAGCTTTAGAAGCGTCAACAACAGCTTTGAAAGATTGCGGTTCGTTAACAGCTAGTTCGCTTAAGACTTTTCGGTCTAAAGTGATGTTTGCAGTTTTTAGAGCGGCTATAAAGCGGCTATAAGTAGTACCGTTTAAGCGGGCGCCAGCGTTAATACGGGCGTTCCATAGTTGGCGGAAGGTCCGTTTTTGGTTGCGTCGGTCGCGGTAAGCGTATGCCAATGACTTGGTGATTGCTTGTTTACCACGCTTAATGCTGGAACGGTTACCTCGAGTAAAGCCTTTAGTCGCTTTACGGATTTTATTGTGTTTGGCGTGGGTAGTTACGCCTCGTTTAACTCGCATCTCTAGACTCCTAGTTGTTTCTTAATACTCTTGATAAAACCGGTAGTCGTGATGGTTTCGATACCATCGAAGCGACGTTTACGGCTAGCTGACTTCTTTTGTAGGTTGTGACCTACGCCAGCGTGTCGACGGCGTAATTTGCCGTTCTTGGTAACTTGGATGCGGTCTTTGGCGCCGCTATGCGTCTTTTGCTTTGGCATGGGGGTTGCTCCTTACTACGAAACTTAGTTGTTTTCCTGCTAATTGAGGTGGTTGGTCGACGACAATCTTTTCTCCGAGAATCTCGATGACTCGTTCGGCGAGCTTAAAGCCCAAATCCTTGTGAGCCAACTCTCGTCCTCGGTAGAACACGGTGAGCTTAACTTTGTGACCAGCTTCGAGGAAGTTGGTGACCTTGCCAAGCTTGACCATAAGGTCGTGTTCGCCAATCTTGAGGCCGAAACGCATCTGTTTAACTTCGAGATTCTTGGCACCACGCTTAGTTTTTTGGGCTGCCTTGGTCTTCTGATAGTTAAACTTACCCCAGTCGACGATCTTGGCGACCGGTGGGTCTGCGTTTGGTGAGATCTCAACCAGATCAAGCCCTTGTTCGGCAGCCATATTGAGGGCTTCTTGCCGTGACAAAACACCCAATTGTTGGCCGTCATCACCGATAACGCGTAATTGCGGTGCTCGAATACTGCTATTCAAGCGGGTGTGCTTGTCGATTGAACTCTCTCCTTAACCTTAATTATTGGACTTGCACACCATTGTAACAGAGTATGTAACAGAGGTCAACAAGGAAATGTTTATTTCTTGCTCCCTCGAGGTCAGAGTCCTCGACTGCTTCGCAGCCTGCGGATGACCTCTCATTAGCAAGAAATAAACTCTCAAGGAGATTGGAGTTTATTCTGTGTGTTGCCTGAAGCCCAAAGCTTCGATGATGTGGGCTTCTTCGATTTGTTTACTGGTGGCTAGGTCGGCGATGGTGCGGGCGACTTTGGCAGTTTTGATGTAACCACGAGCCGACATATCGAGCCGTCGGGCAGCGATGTCGAGAGTGGTTTTGGCAGGGCCGGTGAAGTTGGCATGCTGTTTGAGGGCGCGATTGTCTAATCTGCTATTAAGTATGTTTTGGCGCTTTAGTTGGATTGTTTGAGCCTTTAAAACACGTTTAGCAACGGTAGGGCTGGTTTCGTTTTTGGTTTGAGAGGTGAGGATAATCCGATGTTGAGTAGGTTCGGCTTCGGCGAATAGGTCGATTCGATCAAGGATGGGGCCGGACAGCCGGCGCTGGTATTGAATAACCCGATAAGGTTCGCAGATGCAGGCTTTTTCGGTGCCAAAAAAGCCGCAAGGGCAGGGGTTGGCGGTGGCTACCAGCAAGAAGTCGGCCGGGAAGGTTGTACTGGTGCGGTTGCGGGCGACCTGAATAACGGCGTCTTCCATCGGCTGTCGCAAGGCTTCGATGGTGCTACGTTTAAACTCTGGCAGTTCATCTAAAAATAAAACCCCACGGTGGCTGAGGCTAATTTCACCAGGGGTGGGCTGGCTACCGCCCCCAACCATGGCTTGTAAGCTGGCACTGTGATGCGGAGTTCTGATGGGCCGCTCGGTGATAATTTGGTCAAACCGCAGGCTGGCTAGGCTGTGTAAATGAGTAACTTCCAGCACTTCATCGGTCTTCATAGCTGGCAGTAAGCCAGCTAAAGCTTTGGCTAGCATGGTTTTGCCTGTGCCTGGCGGGCCAGTTAAAAGCAGATTGTGGCCACCGGCAGCGGCAATTTCGACGGCTCGTTTACCAATGGCTTGACCAGCTATCAGCTGCAGATCGGCAATCAATTGGCCGGGTGGCGGCAGTTTAAACTGGGAAGTGTGGGCTGGTATGAGCTCTATGCCAAGCAAATGCTCGTAGAGTCTGGTTAGTGTAGCGACGGGGAAGAGCTGTAACCCGGGGATAAGCTGAGCTTGAGCCTGGTTCCCTAAAGGAATAAAGCAGCGGCTGACGCCAAGCCTTTGGGCCGCCAAGAGCTTACCGATAATCCCGCGGACCGGGCGAACGCTACCATCTAAACTTAGTTCACCAATAATAATGCTGTCGGTTAATTGTCTAAGTAGAGGTTTACGATCGGCTAACAAAATGGCAACTGCCATGGCTAGGTCAAAGCTAGTGCCATCCTTAGGGATGTCACCGGGGGCCAGGTTAAGAGCGATCCGTTTACGGGGCAACTGAAGCTGACTACTGCTAAAGGCACCGCGTAGCCGCTCCTTGGCCTCCTCGAGAGACTTATTGGCATAACCGACAATGATAACTGTTGGTAGCCCACTGGTGATGCGGCACTCTACCGAAACCAGCAAACCTTCCAGGCCGGTTTCGATAATACTTTGGATATGATTAGCCATGCCAAGGACTGTACAACGTAGGCAATTGTAAACTCAAGAAATATGAAAACCCGCTTAACTTTTAGGTTTCAGCGGGCTTTCAAATTTGGAGTTTTTAGTTTGTCTTTGAAGTTTTTGTGATGGTTTTATGGTGTTGGTTTTTCATGGAACAACGGCTTGCGAGAAGCCGTTGTTTTTGGTGCTTTTTGTTTTTGAGCACTTTATTTGTTCAAGTGCTGTCCCTATCTTATAAATTACCCAAAACTATGTCAACACGATTATGCTATGAAATTTTAATAACCTGTGTATAACTTTTGCTAAGCCAGCTAGTTTGCCCACCCAAAAGCTATTTTGGATGACTAAAAAGCGGTTGTACCAGCCAGTTTAAGAGGTTTTTAATTGTCCTTTAGATCACGGTTTAGATTATCCCCACTACTGGGCCACCGACTATAACCAAACAAATGCCTAGTTGCTGCCAGGCTGGGGTTTAGCTGGTTAAATAGAACAATGGTTTAAATGACCGGCAAATTCGGGCAGGTTATTAAAAAAGCTAATAACTTAATAGTAAGAATCGAAAATAAAACCAATTGGCTGAACAATAATCTGGTTTTTAGCTATATAAATGCTCAAAAGTTATCAAAAAGGACCTTAAAAAGCTCGCTACCCCTGTTATGGTCAAAATTGGTAATTAAATTGTTGGTTTTGAGTAGGTGCGTTTGTCTATATGATGCTTGGCTGGCTTTGCCCGAGCGACTACCTAATTAAATATTAGCGGCAATTATTTGACCGGACCCGTCAGCTAAATGTGCCTAAAGCTTAGTCGCCCGACTGCCGGTTGCGGCACAAATTTTTATCAAAGGGGTAGGCAGCCAAAGCTATTAAAAATTTGCCAAAAATATACCCAAAACTAAGTCAATTTGGCGACTGTTGTAAGTTAATGTATAAAAAATACAACAAGTATTAACAAGAAAAACTCAGAGTAGATTACGAATTAACAGATGTATGTAGATAATAGTACAACTAATAATATTGACAAAAGCCAAAATGACCTGTATCTTAGAGCAGGTAAGGACAAATACAAAAACTTACACCTCTCTTCACTAAAACCGTGGGAGAAACTGGGATAAACATAGCGCTCTCGATTTGCCTAAAGCAAGTCAGAGCGGTCAGTCAAAGCCATAGACGGCAAGCGCTTAATAGTCTATTTATAACAGCGGATTTGTCGTCTAGGCTCCAGTTTTTGTTTTGAAACGAACTTTGAACACTATTCTTAATCATTTGTACGACAGGATAGTGTTTTTTGTTTGAAACTGCTACTGTTTTAACTATGAAATTTCCTAAACTTCGTCCCTTAATAAGGGTGAGTCTGGTCTACTTGGGCTTATTCTTATGGTTGTCGCTGACTGACCCCCGCAAGCTGCCAATCGTCCTTCTAATAGTGCCGTTTGGCCTGTTGTTTACGGCTTTATTTATGACGGTCAGCCTACTTATAAAGCGTTTCTTCCCAGGGGTGACTCAGGTTAAACGACGAATTACCTCGGCCTGTGTGGCCGGCTTACCGAGTTTTCTGCTATTGCTTAGTTCGGTTAACCAGCTAACTTGGCGTGATGTCGCCTTAGTGGCCTTTCTTTCTATATTCTTATTGTTTTACGCCAGTCGGGCTCGTTTTAAAAACTAGTCGTTTCAAACTGGTTATGGCTTGGCTATCTGCTATAATTTAGGCTAATGGATCACAATACACTACCTAATCCTCAATTTGAATTGCCTCAGCCCCAACTACCAGGGAAGGAAAAAGTTGCTCCGCTAGAGGCCGACCCGACCTTGGGGGGTGCGACCGAACAGCGTAATATCGAACAACCAGCTGTGGCCGCACCAACAACACCCGTGCAGGCTGCTCAAGCTGCTCAGGCGGCGGCCAGCCCGGGAGCCCCAGTCGGCGTAATCCCTGGTTTAACACCAGCTGCGGCCGGTGTGGCGGCAGTGGCCGACGAAGCGATGCTGGCTGAGGACGGTGATCTAATCGAGAAGGCTTGGGTTCAAAAGGCCAAAGCAATTGTCGAGAATACCCGAAACGACCCCTATAACCAAAACCGAGAAATAAACAAAGTTAAAAAAGAGTATATCCAAAAGCGTTACAACAAAGACGTTAAATTAAGCGACGAGTGAGCCAACCGTGACCGTTTTTCTAATTATCCTACTAGTCCTGTTGACTGCCGTTTCGGTGGTGGGCTTAGTTTTGTACCTGCATTCGCGCAAATTGCTTAGAGAGCAGAAGAATATTGAACGGGGCCTCAAGATGGTGCCACTACTAATTCATTTACCGCCTCCAAGTGACGATACTGATATTGGCGGGCGCGACAGTCGCGATGTGGTTGATGAAAATATTTCTAAGGCGCAAATTTTATACAGCATCATTGCTAGTACTCTGCAAAAGAGTACTTTTAAGACTAAGTTTTACGGCCAGCGTCATTTTGCCTTCGAAATTGTTGGCCAAAAGGGGTTCGTCCACTTTTACGCTGCCGTACCTGTCGGCATGGTCGACATTGTTAAGCAGGCCGTGGTCAGTGCTTATCCAGCGGCCCGTCTAGAAGAAGTCGCCGAGCATAACATTTTCAGCCCGGTCGGTAAGCTTAGTGGCACAATTGGCGGCGAGCTAACTCTAAAAGAAAGCTATGCCTACCCAATCGCAACTTATCAAGATCTTAAGCGTGATGCCATGCAATCATTGTTAAGTTCTTTATCAACCCTCGAAAAAGAAGATGGCGCTGGTATCCAAATTTTGCTTCGACCGGCCGATCCGGGTTGGATTAAAAAAGCTCAAGGCATCGCTAGTAAAAAACGCAAAGGCAAAGAAGGCAAGAAGGGTAGTGCGCTGGTTGGTGAGTGGGGTAAGCAGTTAGCTGTAGCCGCCGTTAAGCCGCCCGAAGACAAAAAGAAAGACGGTGGCGACGATAAGCCAAATCTATCCAGCCACGAGCAGGCCACCCTTGATGCTATCGATCAAAAGACCGCCTATGCTGGTTACGAAGTAATGATTCGGGTGGTTGTCTCGTCTAACATCGCCCAGCGGGCCCAGGCAATTTTGGGCAATGTGGTGGCGGCCTTTTCGTTGTTCGACGCGCCGGGGCGCAACGGTTTCAAGTACACACCATCAAGTGACATCGAAAGTTTTGTAACAGCCTACATATTAAGATTCTTCCCACCAGAAAATAATCAAAACGTTTTAAATGCTGTTGAGCTGGCAACTATCTTTCACTTTCCTGACCAAAAGAACATTCCAACTAGTCAGCTAGAAAGACAGTCTTACAAGCAAGTCGATGGACCGCGCAACTTGTCGGATAACGGCTTGTTCTTGGGTTATAACGTCTTCCGCGGCGTCAAAAAGCCGATTCGTCTAGACGATAATGACCGACGGCGTCACATGTATTTGGTCGGTCAAACTGGTACCGGTAAATCAACTTTGCTCAAGAACCTAGCTTTACAGGACATGCTCAACGGCAACGGTTTTGCCTTTATTGACCCGCACGGTGATGTTGCCGAAGAACTGCTGGCCATGGTGCCCCGTGAACGCACCGAAGACGTCATCTACTTCTGCCCAGCCGACATGGAGTACCCACTTGGTCTTAACCTGTTCGAGTTTGATTCACCGGACCAAAAAGACTTCCTCATCCAAGAGGCGATTAACATGCTCTACAAGTTGTACGACCCTGGGCATACTGGAATTATCGGGCCGCGTTATGAGCACTGGTTCCGTAACGCCGCCCTAACAATTATGGCTAACCCCGATGGTGGTACCTTCATCGACATCCCTAAGGTCTTCACTGATAAAGCCTATGAGCGCAAGCTCAAACAATACGTTACCGACCAGACGGTGCTCGATTTTTGGAACAAAGAAATGGCCCAAACTAGCGATTATCACAAGAGTGAAGTGCTCGGTTGGTTCGTTAGTAAGTTTGGCGCCTTCCTTAGTAATGAGATGATGCGTGACATTATTGGTCAGAGTAAAAGCTCCTTCAATTTGCGAGAAATTATGGATAGCGGCAAGATTTTGCTGGTTAACCTTAGTAAGGGTCGTACCGGTGAACTGAACTCCAAGTTACTCGGTATGATCTTTGTGATGAAGTTTCAGGCGGCCGCTATGAGCCGGGCCAACATACCAGAAGATGAACGTAAAGATTACTCGTTATATGTTGATGAGTTCCAGAACTTCTCAACCGATTCGTTCGCCACGATTCTGTCAGAAGCTCGAAAGTATCGCTTAAACCTAATTGTGGCCAACCAGTTCACGACTCAGCTAACCGAAGAAATTCGTGATGCTGTGTTTGGTAACATCGGTACGGTTATTTCTTATCGGGTTGGTACTAATGACGCCGATTTCTTAGCTAAGCAATTCCAGCCAATCTTTAACGCCGATGATTTACAGCGAATTCCAAACGGTAACGTAGTGGTTAGGATGTTAACCGGTGGTATCCCAACTCAGCCATTTAGCATGTCCACACTGCCGTCTTTGGGTAAGACTAACCAGAAGCTCATGGAAGCCCTCAAACAGCTGTCTGCGGCTAAGTATGGCCGTCCTAGGGCTAAAGTAGACGCAGAGATCATGAAACGGATTCGTACACCAGACTTGCCACCTCGTCCAGCCGCAGGCGCACCGTCGCCATTTGGCGCACAGGCGGCGCGACCAGCCGGCATGCCGCCGGCTCCAGGCTCAATGCCAGCGGCCGGTCCTCAAGCAATGGCACCGCGCCCACCAGCCGCCGCGCCTTCCTTCCTGGATGACTGGTTAGCTAAGCGAAAAGCGCCTGGCTCTCCAGCAGGTATGCCAATGGCCCCAGGCTCAATGCCAGCGGCCGGCCCTCGGCCGATGGCTCCACAGCCATTACCGCCAGCGCCGGTTTTCCAGCCAACCCCAGTCGCTTCGGCTCCAGTGGCGCCAACAATTTCAATGCCACCAACAGTTGCCGCTAGCCCGCAGCTTGTCAGGCCAACAGCGCCACCGGCCATGCCACCAATGCCAGCTGCTCAGCCGGCAATTATCAAGAAGCATCAGCCACTTACGGTAGTGCCAGATCCGGATCCGCCTAAAAAGCCGGAGCCGCCAAAAAACACCAACACCTCAGGCGAAATCCATCTCAAAGCCCGTGTACCTAATGCTAACGAGCAACAGCCTGACGACACCATCTTTATTGATCAAGAGGGAGTCTTGCATAGCCGGGATGATGAAGATAAAAAGCCGACTGAGCCTACTACTTAGGTATTATTGTGGTTGAGTTGGATACTGCGGTGGCAGAGGTGTTTGCTGTGGGGCCACAGCAAGCTTGCGGTTATACTCTTGGGCGCGGATTAACATAACGATCCAAACTGGTGCCGCCAGTATGCTGATAACCGCCCCAACACCTAGTAGTAAAAGGACTATATTAATAATTTGCTTGGCAGGGCTGGTACGACACTCTTGAACTGGAGGAGCATCAATTGGTTGTAGCCCGGGGCCGCTACTTAAAGAGGTGCTGCTAGTAGAGCTACTACAGCTGCCGATATTTCTGGTTGCTAACGAACCAATAATCATCACCGGGAAAATTATCCACGGCAGAGCCAGTAGGATGACCCAGGGCTTGTAAGTCTTTCGTTTCTGCATATATTAAGGACTATATCAGACTTTTTTGCGACGAACGATGTAAGCTAGCATTTCGACAACTATGCCTAAGCCAAAACCACCGACAAATAGTAAGAAGAAGACTAGATAGTTATAACGGAAACCGTAATGCTTGGACATCCATAAGAAGAAGCAGCTGCCTAAGAAGGCAAAGATACTACCCATTAACAAGCCCGAAGGTCGGGCTACAGTCTTTTCGCCAACCCGACTGGCCGCATCAACCACTGGCTGGTGAATAACCTTACTAAAGGCCCGGTTGGGCGTTGACAGGTGTTTACGAACCCGTGTCATGGTTCGGTTCCAGGTTTGCTGCTTAAGTTCTTTATTTACATACAGCTGTGAAGGTTCGGGAGCTGATTTCTCATGACTAACTAGCTCTTTACCAACCACAGCTTCTTCTTTAGCTTTGCTGGCTAGTTCTGGAACTGGTGCCAACTCTTTTTTCTCATGGCGCGGTTCGTGTTCGGGGTTAGCTTTGTGGTGAACGGCTTCTTGCTGTTCGCCGCCTTTAGGGGCGGTGAAGTGTTCTTGATTCTTTGGTACTTCGCTCATCTTAAGCTCCTGTCGTAGTCTCCTGGATAACCAGGTTTAGTTCTTTATTTAAGAGGCGACTGCGGTAGAAGAAGTAGGCCACCATTGATGTAAGAGCAAAGGCGATTAACATGTTGGCGCCAGGGCCAGTATTAGGCAGGGTAGTAGTAACTTGTTCGGTGGTCTTGATGACCGATGGTGGCAACTTGATAGTAACGGTTTTCTTTTCGTAGACATTGGTCATAGTCAGGTCAAACTTACCAGGGTTAGAGGTAGAAACTGGTGTTTGCGGGATAGGGTTTTTAACCTTCACTGTGAACTGTTTGCTAAGTGTTTCACCGGCTTTGATGTCGCTAGCTGGCCAACGGACAAAGTTTTCTTTGTCGATGCTACCACCGTGTAGGTCGGTGATGTCAGCGTAGTCGAGGATATCGCTAATATTTTCGATGATAACAAACTGTTTGACGGTGGCTTTACCGGTGTTTTTGGCTGATAGAGTATAGGTGATGACGTCGCCAGCACTTGCAGTTGTGCCATCGGCATTTGGAATGTTCTTAGTGTCGTTACTAGCTTTTTTGTCGTACTCCAAGCATGAGGTAGTGCAAGTTTCGGGTGGAGTTTCGACATAGATAGTGCTGATGCACTTGCCTTGGCGGCTGCCACGGACTTCTTTGCCACCAGAGTAGGTAGCAGCTAGACGAAACTCGTATTTGCCAGGTGTTTTGACCACGAAGCTACGATTAGATGGGTCAAGCGCCACACCGTCTTTGAAGAGTATCCCGTTAGCAGGAATGGCTGGTGCCATAGCTGCACCGGTGTCAGCGTTAACGTACTCATACGATAGGTCGGCGGTGGTGCCAGCTGGCAAGTTGCCACCGGTAACCTGGCCGCGCAAGACGATCTCGGTATTCTTCTTAACTGATGATCCGGAATCGTGGTTGATTAGTAGGATAGAACAATCAGCAAATGGTTCGGGGGTAACTGGCGGAGGGGTAACTGGCGGAGGTACTACCGGTGGTTGTTCGATTAACGAAAGGTTACCGCAGTCAAATAGTATGTAGAAGGTTCGGCCGGTAACACTTAAGCCCTGTAATACTTTATATGTACTTGGAGTACCACTGTCCCAGTCCCATAAGTAGCGGGAGTATATTGTGCCACGAGCGCCGGGGATATTTTCGGCTTGTTCGTCGCTAAAACCATAGGGCAAACGACCAACCGAGCGGATTTTGCGATCATCGTTGGTCGATTGGATAACTTCGGTTGTGGCGGCAGCGATGTTGTCGCAATTAATGTCATAGTGCGACAAAATTGTGCCAAAGTCGCGGTTACCATCTAGACACATAAGAACAGCTTGGTCGCGGTTGTCGAACCCGCCAGCAATAATGTCGTTGTTAGGGTCTTGAGCCAAGCTAGGTGTTGGCGGGGCAATCACCGCAAACATCTGGACTAACAGAGTTAGGCCGACAAACACAAAGCCGAGACGGCGAATTGAGGTTTCTTGCCGGAGGCGTTTACCATAAAAAGCCACCTGATTAATCAGGCTGGGGTTATAGGGTAGGTTACTGACGAGGCGTTTGAAAGTTGTTTTTTTGGTTTTCATTTTGTGCCAATTTTTAGTTTTTATTACCGCTATAGCTTATTGAACCATAAAAGCATGTGTTCACACAAGTACCTTTTATAGAGTTGTGCACAACTCCGAAATCATTTATAATAAGACCCAAGCAGAGGGAACTAAAATAGAGAGAGTATTGAGGGAATTACAGCGTGGCTAAAGAAAAAGAATATGATGCACAGCAGATTCAAGTTCTTGAAGGCTTGGAACCAGTTCGCAAGCGACCGGGTATGTATATCGGTAGCACGGGTAGCGTTGGTCTCCACCACTTAATTAAAGAAATAGCCGATAACTCAATCGACGAAGCCATCGCTGGTTTTTGTACCGAGATTCATGTCACCCTCCAAAAAGACGGCGGTATTCGGGTCCGTGATAACGGTCGTGGTATCCCTGTCGACAAAATGGCTAAAACTGGCTTAAGCGCCCTCGAAACTGTTTTAACAGTTCTTCACGCTGGTGGTAAGTTTGGCGGCGGCGGATACAAGGTATCTAGTGGTTTGCACGGTGTTGGTTCGAGCGTCGTAAACGCTTTGTCTACTAAGTTCATGGCCGAAATTCACAAAGACGGCTACATCCATACCCAAGAGTACGAACGTGGTAAGCCACTCGGTCCGGTTAAAAAGGGTGCCAAAGTCAGCGACACCGGTACCATCATGACCTGGTACCCAGATGAGACAATTTTCGAAACAGTCGTTATCGATTATCAATGGGTAGTCGACTACTTACGTCACCAAGCCTACCTCACCAAAGGAATCCGTACCTTTGTAACTGATGAGCGCACCGGCGAACGTTGTAGCTTTTACTTCGAAGGTGGTATCCAATCTTACGTTAAGCACCTCAACATCGGCAAAGAAGTTGTTGACGAAGATGTATTTTACGTCGAAAAAGAAATTAAAGACGTTGGCGTCGAGATTTCTTTGCAGTACACCCACTCTTACACCGAAACTATCAATGCCTTCGCTAACAACGTCTTTAACCCCGATGGTGGTACCCACTTAACTGGCTTCCGATCGGCCTTAACCCGTGTCGTCAACGACTACGCTCGCAAGAATGGCTTATTAAAAGAAAAAGAAGAGAACCTAAGCGGCGAAGATACTCGCGAAGGTATTACCGCTGTAATTCTGGTTAAAATGCCCGACCCTCAGTTTGAAGGTCAAACCAAGAACAAACTCGGTAACCCGGAAATTCGTGGCTATGTCGAGACCGTCATGGCCGAACACTTTAATTATTATCTCGAAGAAAACCCGGCCGTAGCCCGCAAGATTGTTGGCAAAGCCTTGTTATCGGCCCGCGCCCGTAAAGCCGCTCGCGCGGCCCGCGATAACATCATCCGCAAGGGCGTGTTAGAAGGTTCTGGCTTGCCAGGTAAGTTATCGGACTGTTCATCTAAAGATCCTTCACAATCAGAGCTGTACATAGTTGAGGGAGACTCAGCCGGTGGTTCTGCTAAGGGTGGTCGGGACAGTAAAACTCAGGCGATTCTTCCTTTAAGAGGTAAAGTGCTCAACGTCGAGCGAGCTCGTTTAGACCGCATGCTTGGTAATAACGAAATCGTTACCCTTATCAAGGCCCTTGGTGTCGGTATCGACGAGCAATTTAGCATGGATGGCCTGCGTTATCACCGAATTATTATCATGACCGATGCCGATGTCGACGGATCACACATTAGTACACTGCTACTAACTTTCTTCTTCCGCTTTATGAAGCCAGTCATCGATGGCGGCTATCTGTATTTGGCCAAGCCACCATTATTTGAGCTGGTTAAGCCCGGCAAAGCCGAAAACACCTTTATCTATGACGAAGATGAGCTAGACCGCGTTTTAGCAGAGCGAATCGCCGCTCGCAAGGCCGAAGGTGCCAAAATTAACCTCGAAGACGACAGTTATAAGCAAGCTGGTTTCACCGAGCAGAAGCGTTATAAGGGTCTGGGTGAAATGGATGCCGAACAGCTCTACGAGACTACTATGAACCCCGAAAAACGCGTACTGATTCAAGTTAAAGTCCAAGATGCCGAAAAATCGGACGCTATCTTTAACAAGTTGATGGGTACCGAGGTAGAACTCCGTAAAAACTTCATTCAGTCACATGCAAAATTTGTAAAGGATTTGGATATTTAACCATGGCAGACAACAATACTGGCGACACTAACACCGACAACACCCCATTAGACAAGGCAATTGATACACCCGCAGAAACTCAACTCGAACAAGTCGCCATTCACGAAGGTGAACTAATGGACACTGGTCACTCGCGCATCGTTGAGCTGCGCAAAGTCGAAGACGTCATGGAAGACAGCTACCTCCGTTATTCAATGTCAGTCATTGTCGCCCGGGCCTTACCGGACGTTCGTGACGGCCTCAAGCCGGTTCACCGTCGTATTTTATATGTAATGAGTAAGATGGGCATTAGTGCCGGCGGCAAAACCGTTAAGAGCGCCCAGATCGTCGGTGAAGTTATGGGTAAGTATCACCCTCATGGCGACAGTGCTATTTATGACTCCATGGTGCGCATGGCACAGCCGTGGTCACTCCGTTATATGCTGGTTAATGGGCAAGGTAACTTTGGTTCAATGGACGGCGATCCGCCAGCTGCTTACAGGTATACCGAAGCTAAGATGACTCGCCATGCCGAGGCTATGCTCGACGACATCGAAAAAGAAACCGTGCCATTCCGCGATAACTACGATGGTACTCGCCAAGAACCAGAAGTTTTGCCAGCCAAGCTGCCAAACCTCCTGCTAAACGGTCAAATGGGTATTGCCGTTGGTATGGCCACTAATATTCCGCCACATAACTTGAACGAAATTGTTGACGCGACCGTTGAATTAATCGATAACCCGGATGCGACTTTGGATGACCTGATGAAGCACGTTAAGGGTCCAGATTTCCCAACCGGTGGTATTGTCTACGGTCAAGATTCTATCCGGACGGCCTTTGCTACCGGTAAGGGTGGAGTGGTGGTTCGCGGTGTGGCTAACATCGAAGAGACCAAAAAAGGCCGCCACCAGATCATCATCACCGAGATCCCGTACGTTGTTAACAAAGAAAGCCTGATCATTAAGATCGCTGACTTAGTGCACGAAAAGAAGATTACGGGCATTAGTGATATCCGCGACGAAAGTGCCCGTGGCGATGTCCGGATTGTGATTGACCTGAAGAAGGATGCTTACCCTAAGAAGCTTCTTAACCAGCTTTATAAGCTAACCTCATTGCAAACTGCCTTCCACTACAACATGTTGGCGCTGATTGACGGTATTCAGCCACGAGTGCTCGGCCTGTCCGACATCCTAGTGGAGCATATCAAGCACCGTCAGAACGTTATTCGTCGTCGTACCGAGTACGAACTTCGTAAAGCCAAAGAACGGGCTCATATCCTGGAAGGTCTCAAGATTGCTCTCGATCACATCGACGAAGTCATTGCCATTATCCGTGCCAGCCAGACGACCGATGAAGCTCAGACCAATTTGATGGACAAGTTCTCACTCAGTGAGATTCAAGCTAAAGCCATTTTGGCGATGCAACTACGCGCCTTGGCCGGTTTGGAACGCCAGAAGATTGAAGACGAATTGGCCGAACTACTTAAGTTGATTGCTAAACTCGAAGCTATTTTAGCTAGTGACAAAGAGATTTTGAAGATTGTGAAGAAAGAAATTCTCGAGATGAAAGACAAGTTCGGCGACGAACGACGCACCAAGGTTATTCCGCAAGAACTCGGCAAGATGAGCGACGAAGACCTCGTCCCAGATGAGCAAGTCGTTGTAACGCTTACATCGGCTAACTACATCAAGCGAAGTTCTATCGTTGATTACCGCAAACAAGGCCGCGGTGGTAAGGGCAAGCGTGGTATGGTCACTCGCGAAGAAGATATGATCGAACACGTGGTTAATGCTAGTACTCACGACTTCTTACTCTTCTTTACCAACAAGGGTCGTGTCTTCCGTTTGAAGACCTACGAAGTACCAGCTACTAACCTAAGTGCCAAGGGTGTAGCGATTGTGAACTTGCTGCAACTCCAACCAGAAGAAAAGGTCAGCTCAATCATTAACGTTTCTAAGACCGACAGTGCCTCAAACTTGATCATGTGTACCGTTAGGGGAGTTGTGAAGAAAACGCCGTTTGAGCAGTACCAGAACGTCCGACAGAGTGGCTTGATTGCCATCAATCTGGATGAAGGTGACGAACTGCGCTGGGTCCGCATGACCAGCGGTAAGGACGAAGTTGTCATCTCAACGTCACTTGGTCAGGCCATCCGCTTTGACGAAAAAGATGCCCGCCCAATGGGTCGTGCCTCACGTGGTGTTCGTGGTATCCGCCTCCGCGCTAACGACTATGTAATTGGTATGGATATCGTTTCCGAAGATGTCAGCATCTTTGTCATCAGCGAATTTGGCTACGGTAAGCGCACCAAGGTGGCTCAGTTTACGGCTCATGCTCGTGGTGGTGTTGGTATCCGTTCAGCTGTTGTTAACAAGAAGACCGGTGATCTGATTGGTGTCAAAGCCCTCAGCAGTAACGACGATGAAGAGGTGATTATCATCTCTCAACAAGGCCAGACTATCCGCCTTGGCCTTAAAGACATTCCAGCCCTCGGCCGCGCTACTCAAGGTGTCCGCATCATGCGCTTAAGCGACAAAGACAAAGTTGTCTCGCTAGCATTAGTTAAGAAAGAAACCGAAGAAGAAGCCGCCGAAAACGCTGCTTTGGAGCTCGACGAAGCCCCGGCTGCAAAAGAAAAACCCGCTAAGAAGTAATTCTTCGTAACCATGAAATTGATCACCATTAATACATGGCAGGGCCGCCTGCAGCGTAATCTCGATGCATTTATAAAAGACGAACAAGCCGATCTTATCTGTATGCAAGAGCTTTGTAGTGCTGAGGAGCTAACGAATAATGCCGCCGCTTGGACTCAGTTTGCGACACTGCAAACACTCCAACGATCTAGTAGTTTGGAATATAACTATTTTTCGCCGACCAATAGTTATGACCTGATGGGGGAAGAGGTAGGCTTTGGTAACGGTATCCTTAGTCGTCAACCAATGAGCGACGTGAAAACTATTTTTACATGTGGTGAGTATCATAAAGTGACGGCTGCTAATTTTGTGTCAAATGTACGTAATGCCCAAATTGTTCAAATACTAGTCGGCAAAGATCTGGTTTGGGTAGTTAATTATCATGCTCACTGGGAGCCTAATCCGAAAGGGACAGAAGCTTCTTTGGCGCGTATGAAAAAGTTCGCCACAGCCTTGCAAAATCTTTCGGGGCCACTGATTGTGGTTGGTGATTTTAACGTTACCGCAACTAGCGATAGTCTCCGATATCTTAAAGAGGCGCTAAGTATTCGCTCTCTTACCGAAGAGAGCGGCATACAATCAACAATGTCGAACGCGCTTACACCTTGGGAAGTAGCTTGTGATCATATTCTGGTTAATGATCAGATTGAGGTGAAAAGTTTTAGCGTGGATAATCGGCTTGTGTCGGACCACAAGGCACTCATCATGGAATTTGAAACTAATGTCAAAACATAAGCATGTTGAAACTATTACAACAATAAAGTGTCATTTTCCCTGTTTTTAGGTATTGACAGGGCAGAAAGCAACAGGTAAGATGAATGGAGCTTTTTCGCGGGTTTGTATTGAATTGTGTCTTGGTTCGCACGAACGAAGATTGCATCTTTCGAAGCCCCGAAAGAGGTGAACGTTAAAAATTGAATAGTGCAAATCAACGTCAATTTCGTATTTTTGAATTGTTTTAAATAAAGTCAGAACGTAGCTTCGGCTACAATGTTCGACTGAAGTTAAGGTTAAATTCTTTTTTGGAGAGTTTGATCCTGGCTCAGGATGAACGCTGGCGGTGTGCCTAATACATGCAAGTCGAGCGGTAAGGCTCTGCACTTATTATTTTATCGAGTTAGCTCCGGCTAACAGATCAGACCATTGTCAAACCTAGGCTAGGGGAGATAGCGGCGAGGGAGATCGAATAATGGGTGTAGAGTACACGAGCGGCGGACGGCTGAGTAACACGTAGGAACGTACCCCAAAGTGAGGGATAAGCACCAGAAATGGTGTCTAATACCGCATGTGCTCTAAGGAGTAAAGCTTTA
>JBDSDR010000005.1:0-10655 GCA_039920385.1 Saccharimonadales bacterium (SeqCode) | reverse complement strand
AGATGCCATGGGGTGATTCATCATGTGAGTGCTGTTTGACAATATTGCCGGCCACGTGTGGATTATCGGCAATCTCCTGACTATGTCGGCGATTTGGAGCAGAACGGAAGTATATATTTAAATCGTCATCGTAGGCAAAATGGACTTCACACACCCACGGCTTGTTATCGCGTGATGTACCGAGCGACATATGAATCGTCTTGGTTAAGTACTCACGAACGGTTGCTTCGACATCGAGGTTCATACGAGCTCCCCAATCTCTTTGGCCAACAGTTCAGCGAACGGCGCATTCGACTCTTCATTCATGTGCAAGCCATCTACGCCAGGTTTAGCCACGCTGGCAGCATCAATAAAGTTACAGTTCAACTCGTCGGCAACCGCCTTAATGACGTCACTGAGTTGTTGTGACTTAACGGCAGCCTCGTGATCGTAATAACCGGTATAAAATTCTGTAAAACGTGGTGCTGTGTCATCAACTAAAATTGGGCTCACTAAAATTATTTTCGAGGTTGAACCGGCTAAATTCTTGGACTTCGCCTGGGTTAATTCAACCAAGCCTTTAATGGCTTTACCGACTTCTTCTGGACTTCGATGAAAATCGATTTTTAAATCGTTCGTACCGAGCATGACAACAACGACATCGAGGGGATTATGACTATCGAGGCATGGCTCCAAGTAAGTTTTGCCATTACGGCCTGGTTTTTTGTCGTACTCCAAGTCTGTCGTTCGGCTACCAAGGCCTTCTTCAATAACGTAAAAATCTTCGCCGAGTAGTTTTTGCAAAACACCCGTCCAGCGAACATCAGCCGCGTACCGACCATCACGGTCCGGCTTTTGACCATAAGTATTCGAGTCGCCATAGCAAAGAATGGTTATGGCTTTAGGGTTGGCGTTCATTTAAACTGCCTCAAAAATTCTAGTTTGCCAGCGTGGAAATTACGGATATCTTCGATGTTATTTTTCATCATCACTAGGCGGTCAATACCTCCACCCCAAGCAAAACCAGTGTAAACGGTTGGATCAATCCCAGCCATTTTTAGTACATTGGGGTTAATTAAGCCACAGCCGAGTAACTCGATCCAACCGGCATAACCGCAAATACTGCAACCTTCTTTGGCGCAAAATGGGCAACTCAGTGCAAACTCAAAGCTCGGTTCGGTAAACGGAAAGTAATACGGTTGAGTCCGGACTTCTAGTGCTTGCTGGTAGTACTCTTCTAAAAATGTCTTGAGCGTTGCAATTAAATTACCAACGGTAACGCCTTTGCTAACATAAACACCTTCTAATTGGTAAAAGGTATGCTCGTGGCGAGCATCGAGATCTTCGTTACGGAAGACCCGGCCAGGAATAACCACCGCAATTGGCTTGCCGTCTTTGAGCGCCTTTTTGTGCGCCTTGAGCACTCGGTTTTGCATGGTGCTGGTGTGGGCTGGTGCAATTAAGCCGTCTTTAGTCATAAAGGTGTCGTAATCGTCGCGGGCTGGGTGGTCGGCCGGAAAATTTAGCGTTTCGAACATGTGATAGTCGTCATCCAACTGACGTGATTCGGTGGCCGTAAAGCCCATTCGGTAAAAGATATCCAAAACAGCGTCCAGTTCGGTCATTAACGGATGGCGCGAACCTTGGTCGGCGGTTAGCAAGCGCGGCTTATTGCCCTGCACATTGGCGTCAAACGGTGCAGTGACATCAATTGGGTCGAGTTTAGTAGCTTCCGCGCCCTGTTCGGCAACCAATTTGGCAAGATGTGCCTTTAGTTGGTTAATTTCTTTACCAAAAGCGGCTTTTTGGTCGGCCGGTAACAGTGGTAGTTCGCCGTACAGGGCTTTGAGTTCAACCGCTCGCAAGATCGAAGCCTTATCGTCTAAAGTCTTTAAGCGCTTTTCGAGCAAGTCGGCCGCGTCGGCAATCTTTTCATTTGTATAAGCCATAGTTCTTAACAGTATACCAACCTCTGGTAAACAGAGCCAGTTTTTGCTATACTTATTATATGCTAATTTTGCCACGAAGGCCAATTAATGCTGATGCTATATCGTACCCTAGTGCTGCTGTTCCACTTAGTGAAGTCGCCCACGAACTCATGGCTAAGGCCGAGACTCGGCGACCCTACTCTGGTGGTGTGGTTCGTCATGCCCTGCCAACACCGGAACTGCGTGGTTTACAGGAGCTAGAAGGCTATGATCACTTCGAAGCTGTCGCTACTAGTAGCGTCATCGAACCAGTTAACCGCGCCATGCACGAATTTTGGGAGAATCATCCTTGGAGTAGCATCATCAACCTCGGTAATCTAGCTTTTAATAAATTGATTGACCACTCTGGTATTCACCCCCATGTCGATCAAAGTATCGACAAAAACAGTGGTATACCCGAAAATGGCTTACTGGTAGTGCTGCTGGCAATTAGCGGCATCACTCAATACGGCCTTAAACCATCTGGCGAGAATCCGTTTAACGCAAAAGATCGCGCCGACTTTTTGGAGGCCAAACGGCGACCTCGTCCGACTGGCATGGATTACGTAACTCTAAAACCGGGTGATGCGCTTTTAATCCCATCGCTGTCGCCAGTTATTCATCTTTCCAAAGCTTTATCAACTAAGCGCCTGGTTGCTGCCTACGCTGCACCTTTTAAGTTGCGTGGCAATTAGCCAAAAGTTGGTTATTTATGCATATCGCTCGCTTACCACTTGATGTCATCGTTCCTCCCGCCGAGCAACCAGCTGAGATTGTTTATGATGCCGCCAGCGAATTCTTAGCCAAGTCAGAAACAAGCCGCCCCTACGCCGCACTAATTGTAAGAAGTGCAGTTTGCCTTGAAGAACTAGACCAGATGCAAGCTCAAGACTTACGCACAACTTCTCCAGTCCGCAAGCCAGGTTTTTTGGAACCCATCAACCAAGCCATGGCTGAATATTGGCAACAACAGCCCTACGCTGGCCGCATAGCGCTGGATGGGCTGACCTTTAAAGGGCTAGACCGCAAAAAACAGCTCAATGCTCGTATCGACCAATCTATTGCTCCCAAAACCAAGACCCCCCGAGCAGGTTTACTAACCGCTCGCTTGGTAATTAATGGCCAACCAGACTCTGGCTATAAGCCAACTGGTAAAAATATATTCAACCCAGCCGACCAAAGCGCCTTTATCGGCGACCCGGTTCAGCCTCATCCGCACCAGTTAAAATACCCCGAACCACCACTCCAAGCCGGTGACCTTGAAGTCCGCACTACCAATACAATTTACAGAGATGGCGCTTTGTCTGGCAATCGTTTGCTGGCTGTCTATACCTCTCGCTTTCAACTTCTTAACCCTGTAGAATAGACTCATGGCACAATTTTCTTTTGATATCGTCAGCGAATACGACAAGGCCGAGATGAACAACGTCTTCGACCAAGCCCAGCGTGAAATTAGCAGCCGTTACGACTTTAAAGGCACCCCCGCCGAACTCGACTGGCTCAACGCCGATAAGACCGGCCTCAAAGTTACTGGCAACAGCGATTACCAGATTGAGGCCATCCTAGATATTGTTCGCAAAAAGCTGGCCACCCGTGGTCAGTCGCAAAAAACTCTTGATGTTTCTGGCACACCAGTTGTGGCTAACTTAAAAACCACCTTAGAAGTCCCTTTCCAACAAGGTCTTGACCAAGACAAAGCCAAAACCATTACTAAACTGTTGCGTGATGAGCTACCAAAAGTTAAAACCCAAATTCAGGGCGACATGGTGCGCGTTACCAGTGGCAGTAAAGATGATCTGCAAACCGCCATGCAACTGATTAACGGCCAAGACCTCGACTTTCCGATCAACTACACCAACTACCGTTAAAATAGTTGATTTATGGCAACAATTCTTGTATAATATAGTTATTATGTCTGTTGAAAAATTTGTAATACCAACCAGGTATGTAACCGCTGAAGTTTGGGCTGAAGAGCAAGCTCAAGCCGCCTTCGAAGCTAGCGTTCAACCAATCGACCCACACGGCTTTGAGTATATTATTGATGGCCGCGACGTTCCTTCCGTAGAAGACCTGATTGTTCAACAAGATATGGCGGAGCGTGTCCATGAGCTAGTAAGCACGGCTGGGCCAATCCGTTTTAGCGAGGACGAAGTTACCATACTAGCCAACCATCTACTTAGCAATAAGCCGCTCAATCCGCCCGAGATTGGCCGGCTGCTGGGTCTAACTACCTATCGAGTCACCGAAACACTTCGGACAACTCAGAATAAAATTCGTGCTTACGACCGAAATACACACGAGTTTAGCGATTATATAATCGAACCTAGCTAATTATTAAATTGGTTAGCCTACCAATAAAACCAAAAGCGTTATACTGTAACCAATGGATGACCAAAACGAGCTACTAAAAGAGGCTGCCAAGCTGGTCTTAGCCAACAACGACCACGATGGCCAATACACCATTCCGGCCCATGGCCTTTACCCGCACCAGTGGCTATGGGACAGTTGCTTTATCGCGATTGGCATGTCCAATTACGATTTGCCAAGAGCTCAGCAAGAAATATTAAGCCTACTAAAAGGTCAGTGGGCCAATGGCATGATGCCCAGCATGATCCTAAACAAAGACTTTACTCACCGGGCCGACCGCGAATTCTGGCGAAGTTATATTTCGCCGTTTGCACCCGATAAAGTCGCCACTAGCGGCATTACCCAACCGCCGATGCTGGCCGAAGCCATCGTCACAATTGGCAAAAAACTGCCCAAGCCACAACGGCGCACTTGGTATCAAAAAACCTACCCGGCACTGCTCAAGTATCATCAGTGGCTCTACGAAGATCGTGACCCCCACCATACTGGCATAACTCTGCAGGTTCATGCCTGGGAAACCGGCCTCGATAATACTCCACCCTGGATTAGCGAGCTGCACCAGCACCGTTTGCCGTTTTGGATTAACGCCATGCACTTTTTAAAACTCGACCAGTTATTTACCTTCTTGCGGCGCGATGTTCATTTTTTAGCTTCGTCGGTCGAACAACGGATGAGCACGGTTGATGTTTTTGCCCTTTACAGCATTCAGCGCCGCCTGCGCCGTAAGGCCTACGATATCGACCGCATCCTAACTCACTCCATGCTAACCGTTGAGGATTTGACCTTTAACTGCATTTTTATCCGGGCTAACCAACACTTGCGCAACATTGCCCGAACAATCGGCCAAGACTTACCCGATGAACTCGACAAACGAATCCGCCTATCGGAGCGTGCTTTAGACGAACTTTACGACCAAGACAGCAGCCAATACTACTCACGTAACTATGCCACCCAAGACCTCATCAAACTACCAACCATTGCCGGTTTAATGCCCCTCTACGCCGGTTGCATTAGTAAAGACAAGGCCAGCCAACTGGTGGCACTGCTAAAGTCCAAGCCTTACCAGACAAAATATCCGGTGCCAACCGTGCCAACCAATTCTGATTGGTTTCACCCGATGATGTATTGGCAAGGTCCGACTTGGCTTAACACCAACTGGCTATTAGCCGACGGCCTAGACCGTTACGGATTTAAAGAAGAAGCAAGCCAGCTTCGCCAAAAATCCATCGACATGGTTGCTAAAAGTGGCTTTTACGAATACTTTTCGCCACTAACTGCCGAGCCAGCCGGCACCGACAATTTTAGCTGGACGGCGGCGGCTATTATTGATTTCTTAAGCTAATCTTCGCTACTAGGACGATCTAACGTTTCGGCTTCGATAACCGCTTCGCCAATACCGCTAATTTTGACAATGTCTTTATCGATCCGACCGAGTTCTTTGCTGGCATTGTTATAGTGCCCAACGGTTGCTCCCAGTGAGTTACCAACCTTTTTAAAATGGCCGTCATACGAAATTAAGTGCTTCTGCAAGGCCTCAATATTTTTGCGGATCACCTCGGTATCTTTTTGAATCTCCATACTTTTTAAACCCTGGACAATTACCTGCAACATGGCCGACAACGTACTTGGCCCGACAATTGAGACGTGTTTATCGACTACAGCGTATTGCATTAGGTCACGGCCACTCACCCCAGTGGCACCGACTTTGTTAGCTAACAGATCGTAATAAATCGCTTCGGAGGGGATAAACATCATGGCTTGGTCGAGCGTGCCCTTTTTGGGTTGAATGTATTTGGCAGTTTCGTCAATCCGTCGCTTAAGATCATCTTTAAAGGCTTTTTCGAGAGCCGGCCGGGCCTCGGGTGTACAGTCTATTAGCCGGTTATAATTTTCGAGGCTAAACTTACTGTCGATTGGCAAGACCTTGCCATCCAGGTGAACTACAGCGTCAACAATATTACCTTCGGAAATTTTATACTGCAAACTAAATGAACCGGGTGGCAGAACATTTTGCAGAATCTGCTCTAGATAGAATTCGCCCAAGACACCACGTTGCTTAGGGTTTTGCAGAACTGATTGCAACGACTTAAGCTCAGTCGCTATATCTCCGACACGGCTATTCGTTTTATCCAGCTCGGTTAATTTTTGGGTAACATCCCTAATGATTGCCGCGCTGGCCGCAAATTGCTTGTCCATTTGTGACTGATTTTTATCGAGGCGAGTTGTTAGATGGTCTTTTAAGCCATCGTTTAAGCGCTGCAGGCCCTCGTTCATAGAGGTTAAATCTTGTTTAAGAAGACTGGTGGCATCTTGGGACGGGCCGTCAGACTTGCGGCCGAACACCAAATAACCCAGCAAAGCCAAGTTTAAAACCGCCAAAACAATAACCACAATCGTCATACTTCTATTGTATTCGGTATACTAGGGTAATGTCCACCTATTCTGACATTGTCATTATCTATAATCCCAAGAGTACCAGCGGCCAAGCCAAGCAAAAGGCTAACCGTCTTGCCGAGCGTTTGCGTAAACGTAAGTTTACAGTAAAAGTTAAAGCCACCGACTACGCCGGGCATGCCGAAGAAATTGCCTACCAGGCCGCCCAAAAAACTAAACGACCACTAATTATTTCGGCTAGTGGCGATGGCGGCTACAACGAGGTCATTAACGGTGTGATGAAGGCCGGCAATAAACAGGCCGTTTGTGCCATTTTGCCGAGCGGTAACGCCAACGACCACCGCCGTAGTGTCCGTAAACACCCCTTAACCTGGGCAATTTTGCATGCCGAACCCGAACCAATGGACTTGCTAGAACTTTGTATTAACGACCAAGCGCCGCGCTACGCCCACTCTTATATTGGCATCGGCATCACCAGCCATGTCGCCAGCGATCTGGATCATCAAGATTTTGGCCGTATTAAAGAAAAACTGACCGTGGCTCGGTCGATCTTAAGTTTCCACCCAGTGGCAATTAGTACTTTAGACGGCAAAACCCGCCACTACGACAGTTTAATCTTTTCTAATACCGCTTATATGGCCAAAGCCCTTAAAGTTGGCAACAAAGGCGACATGAACAGTGGCTGGTTTCGAGTTTCGGCAATACCTTATCGCAACCAGTTTTGGTTATTTCGAATATTATTAACGCTGATTTTGTTTGCCTTTGGCTTGCAAAAACTACCGCAACAAAAAAGCTACACCTTTGGTGTCCCCCAAAAGGGCAAAATTCACCTTGACGGCGAAATTATGCAACTACCTAAGGACGCCGACGTAACCGTGAATTTACGAGCCGGTGCCGTCCAAACAATTAGATAAAACTAGCCACGATCAACACCACAACCAAGAAGGTTATGATAGCGTCTTCAAATAGCAAAGCGGTCGACATCGGCAACTTCAAAAAGTGACCCAACCAAGTGTTTTGGGTGCTGGGTCCCTGTCTATCTAAGTTGGTAATTAAGCCTAGTAGGCTGATACCAAACATAACCAAGGCTATAACCAACCTAAGGCCGGTGGCAATTTCTAGAATAAAGAAGACGCCCAGCAATACTTCGATAATTGGATATACGTAAGAGTACCAAGCAAAGCGAGCTGCCAGAGGATCGTAGCGTGGAAAAACTTGCAAAAAAGAATCGAAACTAATGAGCTTAAAGCCACCAAAAACTAACAACGAACTACCAATGAACCAGCGGATCCAATCTTCCCAGCGGAAGGCAATTAAAGTACTCATCAAAGTGGCGGCAAAAAAGATAAATACCAAGACCGCTAAGAACTTACGGTATTCGCGCTTATTACTTTGAGCTTTTATAATCGTGTGAGCCATTAAGCTTGTATTTTACGCTTGCCGAAGCAAACTAGCCATTAGTTTTTTGCAAAGGTAACTCTAAACGAGTAGCGAACTGTCTTCCAGAGTCGAGTCAGAGCGTATAAACCAAGCATCATTAACAAACTGCCGAGCAGCAGATGGCTGTAGCTGGATAAATCTTTAAAACTGCGAATCGTCGTTTCGGCCAACTCCACACAAACCGGTAACAAGTTGGTCAGAAAGATAACTGTAAAGGCCACAAACAAAAAGCTGGCTGCCAAAAAATACAGATATTGGGCCAACCGAGCATACCAATACTTTTGGGTTGAAGTATTTTTGACGTATCCACCTTCATCAACCTCAGTTTTTACCCGCCAAAAGAAGTGTTGCAGGCCACCAATTATGACATAAGCGATGCAACCCACCATCGCCCAGATTAAAAAGACCGTCGCTTGGGCAAAGATATCTTTACGGAAAAAGTTAGAAATCGCGTCGAGTTGCGGCTGAACGCTCTGGCCGGCGGTTTGGGCGGCCAGCTTTGAGCTATCGGTTACCAGCTGCCAGACAGTACTGTAGTTAAGGAGCATTAGGCCGATCAAACTGACTACTAACAACATAACTAACTCCGTGCTGCTGGGTAGTAAAAAGGCCTTTAGTGACTGATTTTGCTCAAAATCATTGTGGCCAGTGGTATTCATATCAGCCTATTGTATAACAAAACTGTCGTCGCTTGTGCTTTAATAAGGTTATGCAGCAGTCTAAGCCACGCCACCGAGTCCGTACTTTTTTTGCATCATTTTTTGGTATTATCGCTGTCAGCCTAGTTATGTCCAGCCTGGTAATCGTCTGGCTCAATCGCACCCTAACTAACACCCAGACTTACGTTAACACCGTGGCTCCGCTAGCTTCTAAACCAGATGTTCAGAACTTTATTGCCGACAAAACAACCACTGAGCTACTTAAAAATGCCTCTAAAGTCGACCTAGCTAATGCCCTCCTGCCCGAAGATCAGCGTGTCGACAAAAATACCGATCAACTAATTGTTGTTTTAGAGCCGCTAATTCATAAAAATGTTTTGCAAGTTATTCAGGGGCCAGAGTTTGCCGCACTCTGGAAAACTAGCAACCAAACCGCTCACCAAGAGTTCATCAAACAGCTTGATTCTAATCAGCCAAACATCACCTTACATCTACACCCGCTGGCTAGCGGCGTCGTTAGCCAGTTAAAGGCTTCGCAATTGAGCGCCGTAACCGATCAACTACAAATCAAAGATAATGCCGTCGAGGTTGATCTAACCGGTAGCGGCATTACAAAAATTCGTCAGGCCTACCGCAATCTTCATACCGCCACTTGGGTTGTGGTTGCGGCAACCCTTGTATTCTTAGCTTTGGCAATTATTATCTCGACCCACCATCTCAAAACTATTAGAAGAATCTTAATTGGTTCGGGCGTTTTGTTGTTGTTACTGGCCTTCTCTGTAAAAGCGGCCAGCTATGTTAGTGTTGGCAATAATAATGATGAGATTACCCGAAAAGCCACCATCAGCCTCGTCCAAACCTTGTTACACAACCTCCAGCTGGCTAGCCTAATTTTGGGAGCTGCTTTTATCTTAATAGCAATCGCTCTTAAAGTTTTTAGTGTTCATCACGACAAAACGGTCTAAAATAGTTAACCATGAAGTACAGTCTTGCCGATATCGCCCACCTCGGGACGATTATGGGCATCTGGGCCCACCCCGACGATGAAACTTGGACAATGGGCGGCATTTTAGCGGCCGCCTGTCAGAACGGCCAGAAAGTAGTTATTATCACTGCCAGCCGCGGCGAAGCTGGCAAAACGGCCGATGAAAGTCGCTGGCCTAGCGCTAACTTAGCTAGTATCCGCACCAAAGAGCTAGAAGCTTCACTATCCAGCTTGGGCCTAATCGAGCATCACTGGCTAGACTGCCCTGATGGTAAACTAGCCGAGGCAGCAGAGGACCCCATAACAGAACAAATTGCCGATATCATCCGGGCCACCGACCCCAACACAATCTTTAGCTTTGCTAAAGACGGTATCACCGGCCATCAAGATCACAAAACTATCCATCAATGGACGCTACGAGCCGCTCAGTTGGCTGGCTCATCGGCCAGGCTATTAGGTGCGGTCGAATCTAGCGAAAAATACTCGGCGGTCTGCCAGGATTGTCCTAAATTTGTTAACGATGTTTACTTCAAAACTCTTAAACCATTTACCGTCCCCAAGTCTAAGACTTCGTTGTGCTTTGAGTTACCCGACGAAATTAAAGTCAAAAAAATGCACAGTCTAAAATTGCAGGCCAGCCAAACTGCCCAATTCTTTGCTAATCACCAAGGCCAAACTTTTCTAAACGAGCAAACGGCCTGCGAATGTTTTATGAATCTTGAACCTTTGGCGGCAACTTAACCGCTACCGACAGTAGAATTGCCAAGATAAGTGTACCGATTAATATCCCTAGATTGAGGAGTTGCGGCACATGTATTCCAAATGGAGCAATAATTAGCTTAATGCTTATCCAGCCCAAAATTG
>JBDSDR010000004.1:0-114837 GCA_039920385.1 Saccharimonadales bacterium (SeqCode) | reverse complement strand
TCGCACTTAAGGCCGCACCCCCAAGACTGCCAAATGTTTCAAAGACTACTATATGCGGGTCTCGGCTTCGATCGATAATATTGGTATTCAACCCCTCCCCTGCGAGGTATGATATTGTCGACTCCGTCTCGATGGCAAAAGCTTCATTATTCCTCAGATCGAGACCAAGGTCGCTGTGGCCAAACTTATCAAATCCGGTTACACCAAAGCTCGCATCAACCCATTGGGTGTCATTAACGTCTGGGGCGGCTTCTTCAATCAGGGCGTCGAGTTCATCATCAAGGTCTACGATTGTTTCGAGTTCATGTCTGACCTGAAGAGTACGGAAGGCTTGGTCGTCTACGCCCTTAGCTGAATTTTCCACAAACTGGGCGTAATTCTTAGCAAAACGTCGATGCAACTGAATGGTTCTTCGGCGTGAATCATAAGCCTTGGGGTACTGTGCTTGTAACATTTTGCCCATTTCGGTCGCCGACACCATTGTCACGGCCCACGAACCGACAGCGACAGCCGTGCCCTTGCCGTAGTTCCGTCTACCCAAAAAGTTTGCCAGAGTATTTAAGTAACCAACCTCTGGCACCTCTAGGTTGACACCTCTGACAATCCGTACTTCGGGGACTAATTGGGCCGGTTGCTTGCGCCTTTCGGGTTGAAAATCACTAAGGTCAGTTAGGTCAATGCTCAGCACGTCTGGTTGAGATTCGATCGTTCTACCTCGTGACATATAAACATCCTGTCTATTTTTTACAACTTATAACTCTAGTCTAGCAGAATATTATACAATAAAAAGCATAAGTGTCATAAAATAGAGTTGACTTTTGTGCAAATAGATTTAAACTTAGGTTAAAGATTAAACGGGTTCGGGATTATGATGCAACTAATCGTCCTGGGGCAAATACCAGGCACTCAAATTCAACTTACCTTCGCTTGGTTTCAAGTGATTGTATTACCATTGTTGGTATTGGTGGCATATAAAACTTATAAGCTACATCTTGCAAAGTTGCGCCAGCAAACACGACGTCACTTTGATGTTATCAGTCTGCAAAATCTGGATCAGGCATAATACTTTCGCCGTACAGACGGAGTTCTTCGAGTAGATAGTGCTGTTCCTGAGTCAGCCTTTTAGAGGCTGCTAGCTCTTCCAGTCTTGCAAAGAATTTATAGATTCGACTGTGCTGGCCGCCGTCGCTCAAAGCGTGCTGACGGTAGGCCTCCCATTCGCCCCGCTCTTCGGTTGATAGGGCTTTGGGAAAGTTGCGGGCCTTATATAACGGCAATAATGCCTTTAGCCGAGGATCGGTTAATTTTTCCTGGAAATCCATTACATCATTACTTTCTGCGGCCCGAATAGCGCTCATCAGTACTTGGTCTGGGCGACTAAAGAAACCATCATAAAGCTGAGCGTCAACTTCGGTACTATTAGCCAGAAAGCTAGTTTGTTGTTCTTTATTTAAAATCTCTAGGGCATCGAGTATTTTTTGCGGAAAGTCTTTAGCGGCAGCTAGTTTTTTGCGATTGATCTGGATCGTCTCTAGATCAAGACTGAGCCGTTTTTGGCTGGCCTCATCCAATACTCCCAGTGGGGCAATGGCTGGGCATTTATTAAACTGCAGAGCCTTCACTGGTAAGCGTGGTTCGGTGCGATCTTTTTTGTAGCGCCATAATTCGGCCAACTCAACCGTTGTTTTATCCTTGTAATCATCGGGGTTGTAGCGTAAATCAAAGACTAGCGCGGCTTGCCTTTCGGGCTGATCGACTATCTTGGCAACCACTGTCGTCTTTTCGAACTCCGCCGGGTATTGACCTGACGTATAAATAAAAGCTTGGCCGTCATTAACAAGTTCTGCAACTTCTTTTTTGCCACGCAGTGACAACAAATAGTCAAACAGTTTGGTTTGCTTGTTATAGATTAATCGAGCAACGGCGATCGTGGCACGGACGTCGCTGAGAGCATCGTGGGCATCGGTGTGCTCCAGTTCGTTAACACTGGTCAGTAATTCCAAACGGTTTGATGGCTTGCCAGCACTATCGACTGGCCAGTTGATGCCATCTGGGCGAAGCGCTCGAGTAATTCTTACTAGGTCCAAGATATCCCAGCGACTCCGCTCATCTTGCCATTGCCATTCGTACGGATCATAAAAATTTCGGTACTGTAAAAAGCGCATAAATTCATCATCAAACCGCACACTATTAAAGCCGACAAAAATCGTACCCGGCGTGGCGACTTCTTCGCTAAATATTTTTAAGAATTCGACTTCGCTAATGCCGTCGGCTTTGGTTTGCTGTGGTGTAATACCAGTAATCAGAATCGCATCAGGTTCGGGCACAACATCGTCGGTCAACTTAATAATGATGTTAAAAGATTCGCCGATCGGTTTAAGTTGGAGATCGGTACGCTGACCAGCAAACTGCATAATACGGGCAGAACGCGGATTAATCCCACTAGTTTCTAGATCATAGAAGAACAGGCTTTTTTGAGCCATTAATAATCGATGCTTTCGTAACCGTTAATCGTAATTGCTTCACCGGGCTCAATCCCCTTCTTGTGAAGTTCTTTCATGATGCCCATTTTCTTAAGAATATCGCGCAGTCGAGCTACGGCATGCGAGTTAGCAAAATCGGTTCGGGCCGCAAACCGCTCGACCTTTTGGCCGTAAATTGTAAAGCCACCGCCTTGGTTCTTTTCGACGCGCCAGCCATCGTCACGATCAAGCCTGATAATCGGCAAAACTTTGGCCGCTTTTATAGCCGCCTTGCTTCGCTCTTTAACGACAATTGTGTTGGCGGCATACAGCAACTCTTTGACGCCTTTTTTGCTAGGTGCCGAAATAGCGAATATTTGGGTTGTTTTGGGAACAGCTTTACGAAGCTCCGTCATTTTATCGTCAATCATTTCATCGTCTAGGCCATCAATTTTTGTTAGCACCACAATCTGCGGGCGCTTTGATAAGTCGACCGAGTATGTCTTTAGTTCATTCTGAATAGTTTTATACGACTTGGTAATGTCGTTTTCGTAAGCATCCACCAAGTGAAAAAGAACATTAGTTCTTTCGACATGACGCAAGAATTCGACACCTAGACCCTTACCAGCATGTGCGCCTTCAATAATTCCCGGGATATCGGCAATTAGCAGGCTATTGGTGCCGTCAAGATCAACCACGCCCAAATTTGGGGTAAGAGTTGTAAATGGATAGTCAGCAATTTCTGGTTTAGCCTGGCTGACTGATGCCAAAAAAGTCGATTTGCCGGCGTTCGGTAGACCAACTAAGCCGACATCGGCGATCATCTTTAACTCGAAGGTAACGTCTAGTTCGTCACCGGGCTCGCCCTTCTCGGCGACTCGCGGAGCCTGTCGAACCGAAGAAATAAAGTGAGCGTTACCAAAGCCACCGCGGCCCCCTTGGGCAACAATTACTTTCTGGCCGTCCTCTGTTAAATCGGCTAAAAGCTGACCATCTAGCGCCGAAACCATAGTTCCAACTGGTACGGCAATGACGTTGTCTTTACCAGTTCGGCCATGCTTTTTTTGCTTATCACCATCCTGGCCATCTTCGGCCTTGATTAGCCGTTGATAACGAAAGTTAGCCAAGGTATTTTGGTTACGACTAGCCTCTAGGATTATCGATCCTCCATGACCGCCGTCACCACCGTCAGGTCCGCCACGATCAATAAACTTTTCTTTACGAAAATTTACGCGGCCATTGCCACCATCGCCAGCTTTAACTGAAACTGCTACTTTATCCACAAACATAGGCTTATTCTACCTCTGTTAAGCAATCTTGTCCATTGCAGTAAGCTTTCGTTCTTGCCAAACCACCAAGACTACCCAACTTTGAAAGAGGCCAACAATCGCAATCTGCAAGTAGCCGAAGCCTTGATGCCAAACATAATTGCTAACTGGAGCTAAAGCAATAATCGCTAGCATTAGCCCAACTATTATTTTACTTGCCAGCCTAATCTGTCGCTTGGGGTGAGATCTTAATAACCAAACCATGGTGATGTACCCCGCTAGAGCCACATAACTAAAGGCTTGGTGAACCAAATCGCCGACTCCACCGTAACCGGTATATGGCGTCCAGCCGGTGAACGCGAAGGCAACACCAGCAGTAATTCCTACATAAATAATCGAGTGGGCGTATGGTTTCAGAGCCACCGAAAATAGCCCATAACCTAGCCCGGCCAGGGTTAAGGTGATGCCAAAGATCAATGGCAGAGGCCAACTTGCAACAGTATTTACACTCAAAGCTTTGTTAAGATCTAAATGGTGAAAATAAGCAATTAATACAAAGCCAGCCCACTCCGCCAAGATGGCCAGCAGACCGCTATAAAGATAATATTTCCGGCGCATTTACTTAATAAATGTAAGAGTAACGAGCAGCCTCGTCGGCTGATAAAGTCTTACTGCTTACTCGGCCCCATCCAACCACGTTCATTTCGGTGACATTAACACTACCGTCACCGTTAACAGATTCTACAAAACCAACATGGCCATAATAGTCGCGTGGTGGTGTCCAAATGACAGCGCCGGCGGCCGGTTGATTACCAACCCCAAAACCAGCCCGTTGAGCCAATACTTTCCAGGTACTAGCATTACCAAGGTTGCTAGGGATAGGTCGACCGCTCTGAGCTCGTCGGTTAGCTGCATACCAGGTACAGTAACCGTAGTCATAACCATTGCTACCGTAAACCGCACCATAGCCACCCCACGCAAAGCCACCACCCAATGCGGCACTCGATGGGCTACTAGCAACCGCTACGGCTGCCGGCTGACCGCCAGGGATAATAATATTTTGGCCGACTGGCAAACCACCGATTTCGGCATCGTTAATGGCAACTAGAAGATCTTTATTAGCACGATATTTTGCCGCCAAGCTATCCACCGTGTCGCCGGCTTTAACCTGATAGATAATGCCGTTTACTGGCGAAATTAATAACTGCTTACCAACAGTTAGCGTTTCGCCACTAACACCATTTGACCAACGAATCGTATCTGATGTAACCCCAAACTTGGCGGCCACACTAGAAACAGTATCACCTTCGGCGACTGCATAGACCTGAATATCACGACGTGATTTTAGACCATCCGATACTACTTGCGGTTTAGCAATCACGCTCTGGTTAGAAGAACTAACGGCTTGCTGAGCATTTACTGTATCAGCTTTGTTGGTAACGGCTTGGGCTTCGTCTAAGTTGGCGGCGCGAGCAATATGGACGGCAATGTCGGCCGAAGATAACTGATCGAGCGGATTAATAGTCGCCCCTGTATCGCCAATCGCTGCCACGGCTGGGCCGGTGATGTTACCAGCTGTCGTTTGACGACCCTGAAACACAAAACCAGCCACAACTGCTAATAATAGTAAATTAGCAGTCAATAGGCTGTAACGAACGGTTCGACGTCGGGATTTAGCAGGTAATTGCTTATACAAACGTCGGTAGGTAGATGGACGCCAGAAACCGTTGAAACGGGCAAGCCGCCTCTGGGTTAATGAAGTAGTGTTGGTACTAATAAAAATTCTCCAAAATATAACAACTGTTCATATATCTGGTATATAAGCAGTTGTACCCCCTATTATAGCAAAAAACAGGCTTTTTTGCCATTATTGACAGAGTTTTTTGCAGTACTGCTTGGTGAGGGCTTGATGCTCTTCTAGGGTGTTAGAAAAGTGAGTTGTGCCATCATCACCTGCTACAAAATACAACCAGCTAGTGGTGGCTGGCTGGGCCACTGCTTGTAAAGAATTTTTGCTTACATTACTAACTGGCCCAGGTGGCAAGCCGGCGTGGATATAGACATTGTAAGGGGTATCAAATGTGGTACTTGGCTCGTGGCCAGCCAAAATATCGCCATATATGTTCACTACATCAGACTGCAACAACTGACCCTCTCGTAATCGCTTTAAAAACACCTGCGCCACAATTGGCCGGTCGCTTGGTTTAGACACTTCCTTCTCAACTATAGAAGCTAGGATGATACCTTGGTGCAAAGTTAAGCCTTGGGTGACAAATGCATTGCGAACCTCTGGAGTTAGGTACTTCTGCATCTCATCAAGACTCTGCCGAATAATTGTTTCTGGCTTGGTTTCGGCGGTTTTTTGATAAGAGTCTGGGTATAAATAACCCTCCAAATTAGAACCAACCGGTTTATCGACTAAGGCCGGATGGTTAGCATAAAGAGCCGGATTAAGTGCTTGCTCGACTTCGTCGGCCCCAAAGCCAGCATTAATCATGGCGCTCTTGATCTGATCAAGCCGTTGACCGGGTAAAATAGTAAACAGGTTTTTTAGAGTATCGCCGCCACTTAAAATAAGTGTAATCTCCTTTACGCCTTGGCTTGGTGTCAATGAATATGTCCCAGCCTGAAGTTTATTTTGAGCATCCTGGCTGCGAACATACTGGGTAAACACCCGGCTATTCCTGATTAAGCCATTTTCCTTTAATATATCGGCGATCTGGTTGACTGTCGAACCAGCCGGAATTTTTACGATGACGGCCGTCTGACTACTGCTAACTGGCTTAAGGTTACTTTGATAATAGGTACGAACCGCCCAAATACCACCTACTAATAGGGCGACAATAATTGCGATGCTTACGGCCAAGACAATTGGCCAGCGGCGAATTTGACGTTTTCTCATATTTCGGCATCCTGTAAGTTCTGCGATAAGTAATCTTCTAGTATCTGGCAAGCTGCCAGGGCATCAATATCACCTTTTGCATAGGGTTTATTGGTAGCCTTAAGCTTCTCTTTGGAAACATGTGAGGTTAAGGCTTCGTCCTGCCAGTAAATCGGCAAATTAATTTCCGCTTTAAGCTTAGTCCCAAAATCACGAACTTTTTTAGTCTGAGCGGTGTCTTCGCTTTGAAGGTTACGCGGTAAGCCAATAACCAACGCAATGGCGGTTTGCTCTGACAAGATGTGAGTAATATCTTGTAGCACAGCTTCTGAAACCTGGATAGTCTGTAAGGGGCTTGCCAAACGGGCTACAACGTTAGCACTAGCCACACCAATCCGCTTTTCACCTATATCTAAAGCAACAATTCGGGCATTATGATTAACCATAGTTAGTTCTTCGCTTTTTCGAATGTAATGGTTACCTTCTTAGAGTTAGTCGGTGTCTTGACTACCCAGAATGGGCTATAGCTTACGGTAACTTCTTTTATTGATGGTCGGCTTTCGATAATCTGAATAGTCTCTGCCTTCTTCTTACCGGAAATCTCTTTCTTGATAGCTTCGGTATCAAGATTAGGCCCAATCGTAACGGTTGTCGTCACCTTAACCTTAGGGTTTTCTTTGCCGTCGACAGTAAAGCTGGCACTGCCTAAACCATCATCTTGGACAGTTTGAGTAGTTTTATCAATTTGGATATTGGCTTGGGCTGTAATAATTTTCTTGAGGTCATCTTGATTCACCCCTAACAACGTGTAAGTTGTGGTGGCGGTGACCGTAACATTATCAGCTTTATCACCTACATTTGGCGTAGTAGTAACATTGGGACCATCGGTAGTTAAGCTAGAGCCGATGACCAACAGCTTGCTCTTCTCTAATGAAGCCGTCATCTCCTTCTTGGCAGCATCGGCGTTAGCAGCAGTTGGCAGCTTAGCCTTAGCAGCATCAACATCGGCTTGAGAGACCACCTTAACTATATCGTCGGTACCGCCAGCCGCACTACCTTTAGCGGTGACGTCGGAACGTCCGGCAACCGTAAAGGCGTTGGAGCCAATATTATAGACAGTGCCGGGGTTCTGAGCTATGACAGTGGTGCCATCCGACTTAAAGTTGATACAGCCACCCGAGATTGAATCGAATACAAAGCTAACGGTACTTTGCGTTATGTAAGTCTGCCCATTAGCGCTAACGCCAGTACCAGACGGCACAGCGCTCGGTGTACTAATGCTACTACACTGCTTCACCGACATGCTGACATTACCACTGGCTTTGTTGCCCATGTTCTTTTCGCCGGTAGCAGGCGCAGTTTGAGTGTCGGTCTTTTTGGAAGTTTCGAGTTTAGCTGGTACTACTTTGCCAGCCTCGTCAAAAGTGGTAGTACTAGTATTAGCAGTGAAGTCGACAGTCATCTCGGTATCGGTTGAATCAGTTGTGATAACAATTTTGGCTTTGGGTAGTACGCGAATTCCAAAAAAGCCGGCAACCATAATTAGCACCAATAAAACGCCGCCAATAATAAGCCAGGTACGAAACTTATTGAAATCTGGCACTTTAAGTTTTTTGTCCTTTTTGTCTTTTGGTTTTTTTGCGGCTTTCTTGGAGGTCTCAACAGTTTCGTCGGCATTATCAAGATCAATTGTTTCTTCAGCCTCGGGCATAGCGGCGGCAACAGCTGCCACGCCGGCCAATTCACCAATCGAAGCATCCTTATCGATATTAGGCTCGTCTTCGCCTTCTAGTTCTTCTTCGTGAACAAGCGATTCAGGGATATCGGCAGTGTCCGGGCCTTCCGGGATAGCCGGTTTTGACTGTAGATTTTTGGCAACGTGTAAACCAACTGCACCAGCCAGCGGCATCAACCCGGCCTCGGAGGTAATTAAGACTAGGTTCTTTTTAGATTTTTGGGCACTCTTTTTAAGCAGTTTCATGTTAACAATACTCTGCAGAACAGTTGCTCGCTTTGGCAATACTAAAGCTACAATCTTGCGATCACTAGTTTGAACTTTGTCAATAATGGCGGTGATTTCGTCATCAACATCAATATAAATGGTGTCTTTTTGGGCTTCGGTCATACTCTTAACATCCTGTCTAAACGCTCTTTAAAAGTTCCGCCTGTTGAACCGCCACTGGTGGCTGCCGGCGCACTTGTACCGTCTTCTTGCTGCAAGGTATCGGCACCAACCCGCAATAAGCCCATAGCAGTCACAAAGGTGTGGTCAGTCACGTCACCGGTGGTATCGGTGATACCTTCGACTTGTTCGGGACGTATATACTGGACGACTGGTTTGCGAGTAAACGGTAGGTCGCCATACCAGTCACTCTCTTTTAGGGTGTCAACAAGTACGTCTAAAGAAGAACCGCCGCCGCAAAGCAGTACGCGGTTTGGTAAATGATCGAGTTTATCGAATTCGGCCAAAGCCAATTCGACACCGTTTATCCAGACATCGGCGGTCTTCTGTAAAGCCTTTTCAATGGCTGGAACTTTGGTTTGCGGAGTTTTGTTGGTATGTAACCCAACTTTAAGCTCTTCGGCTTGCAGGAAGCTAACGTCAAGGTCTTTCTCGACAGCCCTAGTGTAGGCTCGACCACCGATCCCAAACATCTTAGTACCCTGTACGCCGCCATCGTTAACAACGGCGATGTCGGTAGTACCGCCGCCGACGTCCATTAAGATAGCACTCATACTGGCATTAGGGTCGTCACCAATTACGGCCCGCGATACAGCAAAAGGCTCGGCCGCCACAGCTAATAGGTCGAGGTCAAGTTCTTGGGCGGTTCGCTCCAGCGCGCCAATATGAATTAATGGTGCAAAAGCGGTATAGAGTTGGACGACAACGTCTTTGCCCTGAAAACCAATTGGGTTAGTCACCTTGTAGCCATCGATCTCGATGCCAACTAAAGCACTGTTTACTAACCGGACTTCGACTTCTTTACCACCCAGCTCCCAAGCTAACTGCTGTTTAGCGCGTTCTTCGGCGCGCTTTTGGACTAAACCAATGATTTTTTCAACCTCTGGCACATCGAGCGCTTTAACAGGGTTTTTACGAGCTACCCGAACGGTTGTAGTGGTACCTTTTACTAATTCTCCAGCGATACCAATTACACCTGTGCGAACGGTTGTACCGGCTTGCTTCTCGGCAATATTTAGAGCTTCGTTACAATTGCGAACCACGCCAGTAATATCGGCAATGGCGCCGGCTTGCATGTCATTAAGCTCTTGATGAGTACGGCCCACCCCAATAATTTCGATTTTATCGCCCTTTAATACGCCAATCAGAGCCTTGACGTACTCGGTACCAATATCGAGGCCAACGATATATTGGTCAGACTTTTTTTTGGGTGCGCTATTTAGACGCTTTAACTTATCAAGCATAATCTCTTTTATTCTAACATCTTAGGCCGGTTGTATGAAGCTTATTTAAGGCAGGCTTTAATTCGGCGAATACCGGCACTGGAAGATTCTTCTTTAAGAATCTTGAACTTTTTACCGTCCTCAAACAGCTGCAAAGTATGATCAACGTGTGGACCGCCACAAATTTCAAAACTAAACGGCTTGTCGGCACCATCGGCAATCATCTTATAAACCTTAACGCGGTCGCCATATCGATCACCAAACTGGCCAAGGGCACCTTTTTCTTCGACGGCAACCTTGGTTGGGAACTCTTCAAAGCTAACTTTAAGGTCTTTGGCAATCTGTACATTAACAATTTTTTCGACTTCATCTAGTTGTTCGCGGGTAACCTTCTCGGGGTGACTAAAGTCGAAGCGTAAGCGCTCTTCGGTGATGTTCGAGCCTCTTTGGACAACGTGGTCGCCCAAGACGTCACGCAGGGCTTGGTACATTAAATGAGTTGCCGTATGGTATTTCTTGTGCTGCAAGGTTTGACCACCAAGACCGCCCTTAAAGGTGCCTTTGGTGGCGGTTTGACTACGTTCGCGTTGTTGTTGCATTTTGGCGTCAAACTGTTTTTGCCAATCTTTGGTAAGCTTGTAGTCTTTGATGGCGGCTTCTTCGGTCGAAAGTTCATTCGGGAATCCATAGGTATCATAAAGAGTAAAGATACTTTCACCGGTTAGCTCGCCGGCTTTAGCCATTTTATCTAACTCTCGTAAACCTTTACGTAACGTTTGGCGGAAGACTTTTTCTTCACGCACCAAAACTTCGATTACTTGCCCTCTATTCTGAGAGACATCTGGCAAATCATCATACATTTTGGTAATAATTGGCACGACTTCTGGCAAAAAGTTTTGCTCGATGCCGAGTTCAAAGGCAAAACGAATCGCTCGCCTAAGTAAGCGCCGCATTACATAACCCTGTTCTTTGTTGCTTGGGTGAATACCGTCAACCGCTAAGAATGTGGCGCCGCGCAAGTGATCGGCAATAACCCGCATGGCGTTGGTATGGGTATCATATTTTTTGCCGGACAAAACTTCGAGTTTTTCGATGATTGGCCAGAGTAGGCTGATACGGAACATATCTGGGGAGTCTATGGCCGCCTGAGCAATCCGCTCCAAGCCAGAACCATGGTCAATGTTCGGCTTATCTAGTAATTCGAATTTGCCTTTGGCCACTTTTCGATATCCCATGAATACACTGTTACCAATCTCAACAAATCTACCCGAATCACTAGCCGGGTGTGGTTCGCCAAAGCCTGGCTTATGACTAGTCGGACCAAAGTCATAAAAAACTTCGCTGTCGGGGCCACATGGGTCGCCAATAGGGGTTTTATCTAAACCACCAGCACGGCTCCACCAGTTTTCGCCATCATCATAAAAGAAGATCCGCTCACCAGCCTTAATACCACGTTTATCACCATCTTTTTGGGAGCCAATCTCGGCAATTTTGGCATCAATGCCCTTGCTCATAAAAAGCTCTTGCCAAATCTTGGCTGATTCATCATCCCGTGGGATATCAGACTTTTTGTCACCAATAAAACATGTAACGTAAAGCTTTTCTGGGTTTAAGCCGACCACATCCACTAAAAATTCAAAATACCATTCAATCTGTTCTTTTTTATAGTAATCGCCCAAGCTCCAGTTACCAAGCATCTCAAAGAAGGTTGTATGGCTAGTATCCCCGACCTCTTCGATATCCTGTGCTCGAATACAAGTTTGGCTATCGGCGACCCTAACGCCAGCTGGATGAGACTCCCCCAGTAAGTAAGGAATCATTGGTTGCATACCAGAACCAGTAAATAACGTGGTCGGGTCGTTATCGGGTACTAAGGGAGCGCGTGGGATAATTGCGTGGCCCCGTTCTTTAAAGAATTCTAGGTAGGCTTGGCGGATTTGTTGAGCATTCATATCTGTTAATGATACATCTCTGTTAAACAGATGTAAACTGGTAGGTGGACGATGTCTAGCTTAGGCGGGGCCGGGCGGCAAAGGTTTGAAGCACGGAGCTAGCTAAAGTTAGGCTCTCAGGTATTCCTGTTTCTGGAATTGTATTGCCCACCACCAGACCGCCCCACACTCTTATAGCTTCATAATCATTAGTAGGCGCTTGGTCTGCAAAGACTCCTAACTCATCATTGCCAAGTGGCAATTCGGCAAAAGGCTGGGGAAAAGTCTCCGGTAAAACCGAATGCAGAGCTCCCGGCAAAGCACTATGCAGACTTGCTACCCTCTGGCCAAGCGTACGGGCGGCACCGACTGTGGCTAGCCTTCCAGGGGCGATTGGCTGGTTGTCACCATCTAGTGAATAAACTTTAGCGTTAATCGTATTTAACCTATCGAGTAACCGCTTACTGCTAGCGCTACTTAGGAATCGTTCGTCGTCGGGGAATCTGCTAGCCGTCGTCAGGTGTAGTAACTGAGCTTTGGCAGCTTCGGCCAAGACTTCATCGTCGTGATTTTGGTCTCTAAAAACACCCCAAGAAGAGCCAGTAATTGCCGCTAGAAATAATGCGTCCGTCACAGTTTCACAGGCTAACTGCCGCTCGCCTAGTTGCGGTTCTCCACATTCACCTAATTCTATTCTCTGGTGGAGTAACATCTTACTTATCTCCCTGTTTTAAATCTTCCTCACCGTAAGGTGACACATAACCATCTGGGCGCATGGTTGGGAATAAAACCACATCTCGAATATTTGCTGTATTGGTTAGGAGCATCGCCAGGCGATCGACACCGATACCCATGCCGGCAGTTGGCGGCAAACCGTACCTTAGCGCCCTGATATAGTCGTGATCAATCGGCATAGCTTCGTCATCAACTTCTTTAACGCCTTCCTGTTGCATAAATCGCTGGTATTGAACAAGTGGGTCGTTTAACTCCGTATAGCCATTACACAACTCCCGCTTTGCAACTACTCCCTCAAAACGCTCGGTATAACCCGGCTTAGTTCTATGTCCTCGGGCAAGTGGCGAAACTTCCGCCGGATAATCTGTTACAAAAATCGGATCCCATAAGTCAGCTTCGGTAGTTGCTTCGTAAAGTTCGGTAACCAACTTACCTGGGCCAAACTCAGGTTCGTAGCCTATATTAAAGCGGCGACACAGCGCTTCAAGACGCGACATTGGAGTGTTTATGTCAATATCTTCGCCTAGCTTATCGCTCAGCAAACGATCCATGGGAGTACGGGTCCAGGGAGGCGTCAGATCGAGTGGTTCACCCTGGTATTCAACTACTGTGGAGCCACCAGTCACAAGTTTAGCCATTTCCGAAACTAACCGCTCGGTTAACCTCATTTGATCTTCGTAGTCCCAATAGGCGGCGTAAACCTCCATCATTGTAAATTCGGGGTTGTGCCGTTGTGAGATGCCTTCGTTACGGAAATTCCTACCTATCTCAAATACCCTTTCGAAGCCGCCGACGACTAGCCGCTTCAGATAAAGTTCGGGCGCGATGCGAAGTGACAAGTCAATATTTAGAGCATTATGGTGAGTTTCGAATGGGCGAGCCGCTGCACCACCGTGGACAGACTGTAGAATCGGTGTTTCTACTTCCAAAAAACCGTCCTTCGAAAGGAGCTCCCGAATACCCGCTACCATCTTGCTTCTTTGTACAAATCGCTGCCGCGAATCTTCATTGGAAGCCAGATCAAGATAACGACGGCGGACTCTTGTTTCGGGGTCAATAAGCCCACCTCGCCGCGGAAATGGCTCTTGGGTTTCGGCTAATTTGGTCCAGTCGTTAACATATATACTCGGCTGTCCTCGTTTACTCAGGCCAGCTTCGCCTATAACGCCTAGCCAATCACCGGTGCTTGTCTGGGCTAGTTCCTCATAAGCATCGGTTACACCTTGTTCTGCAATAAGCTGCACAGTACCGGTAATATCGCGCAGGTCAGCAAATACTAAGTTACCTTGGTCGCGCAGAGCCATGACTCTTCCGGCGACATTGACATCAGGAATTCGTTCTTCGAAACTAACAGTAGGTGAAGCTTCTATTTCGGCAAGGATTTCAGCCGAACTATAAGTTTGGCTAAATACATATTGATCCTCCGGCCGCCTTGAAGCTTCTGACATGATTACATTCTATCTAATTTCATTTTTTTATACAATTTAATGTTTTGCTTTTTATACAACTTGTGCTTAAAGGTTGTTTTTGGGCACTTGCTAAAGCCGGTTTTATGGAGTAATATGCGTTACTAATGAGGCTATTTACGCACCGTAAGGTGACCTGCAAGTTTCGGCCACAGCTAAGCTAGCCTATCAACCAAGCGGTTATGGCGCCCCGAGCTGTGGTCTTGGGGCGTTTATTTTACAGCAGATTGGAAATCATAAGATATGTCACAAAGCATAGATACAGTTAGCTCGGTCGGGGCAGTCTGGCCACCGATTGTAAGTTCAAACGAAAGACTAAAAGGTTTTTACGATAACCCGGTAGTAACCGAAGGTTCCTTAGATACATTTATTAACGATTTTACTTCATACATCGCTAAAGCAGAAGACGGTGCAGAAACATCGCGCCTGAGTATACGTTTAGTGGCCAACTCCGGGGCTTTGGCAGTGCTCAATAGTGCTGGTATTAACGTTGAGGGAGCGCTCCCAATTCGCGGGCAAGATGAATTACTCATGGTGTACACCGCATGGAATAGTCACGAACGAACTGTACCAGACACAACCCTAGAACAACATGGTCAACTACTAGGCAATATCGCAGCCAATGCAACAGCCGGCTTTGACGCTGTTGCCAAACTTACGGAGCAAGGTTTTTCGCCACAGGTCGTCGACAGAACCACATCAACTATTACAAAACAATCTTTGATTCCCAAGTTTACGGAGCTTTATAGCGTCTTTGGATATGATGAGGCTGATGTAGAAACAATCTTCAACAATCCAAACAATACTGTGGCTTACGTGGAAGATGCCGAGGGGATTGTTTCAACTGTTATGGCAGAACGAGCCATCATACCGTTAGAAGATTTTGGTAACCTGGAGGTTGTAGAAATTACTGAGGCAATCACCCGGCCTTCGGCTCGTGGCCGTGGCTTATATGCTGGTGTTTCCGGTTTTCTAACTGGCAGTATTATGGCTGACAGTGGCAATTTGCCCCATATAATTTACGGGGAGAGTAATTTGGCGGCTCCTGGCGTCCTAAAGGCCGCACACAGCAACGGACGACGCTTTAACCACCTTGACGCGTCAACACATAATCACAAAGCTTTAGGGTTTGGGATATTACAGCAAAGTTTCAAAGTGGAGGACGGTACCGAACAACGGGCCTTTAACGACTTCGCTCTTACTTATATTCCTCTCGACTGATCATGATGCAAGAACCTTTAAAAAATCTTTTTAACGCTTCGAAGTTACTAATACTAAACTTCGATCAAATTCCTGATGACATTCCGGCAAGTGAAAATATCCAACATTTTTTCGAGCAGAGCACTACGCTGGGTATCGATCCAAAAACACCCAATCAACGGCAACAGTTTAATAACCAGATGATTAAAGATACTGGGCGACGTTATATTGTCAGCCGTTATGGTGAAGACCGTCGGGCCATGTTAGCGGGTTCCTCGATTGCCAAAGAAGGTCGTACCATCCATCTTGGGGTCGATATTTTTAGTAAGAATTTGGAAGCAGTTTACGCGCCTTGTGATGGTGAAGTCATATGTTATGGGCAAGAACCAGAATCGCACAGTTTTGGCCACTACCTAGTCTTTAAGCCATCTTTAGATATTCCCTATATATTTTTTGCCCACCTAGATGGCCAGCCTAAAAAACTGGGCGCGGTAAAGGCCGGTGACCAAATCGCTAAACTTGGCGACTATGAGACTGGCGAAAACGGCGGCTGGTCACGACACCTACACTTACAGATGATGACTAAATTATCGCCCAATTGCCAGGCTCCCTTAGGATACGCCAGTCAAGAAACTTTTCCGGAGTTAAGCAAAATTTACCCAAGCCCAATGACTTACTTCCCTAAATGGAAGCTATAGAGCTGTTACTTGCGCATATTGCCAAAGTCATCAATCATCGTGTTGGCAGTTGGGCCTAAGCCGGCTCCTGGGCCAGTGATCTGATAAACTCCATCGCTTTCGTTTGGTCCAAGCGCCACAACACAACCGACATCAGGGCCGGTCGTCGATGTGAATGTCTTAAAGAGCGGGTTGCGATTAGTATGCCGAAAGCCAGACTGTATCAACCAACCGTCTTGATGGTCAAACGCCACACCACCAATTACGCCATTCTCGACGGGGTGCTCGGTGCGTTCTCGGTACATCGGTGAGTAAATCGAAACTAAGAAACGACGATGATCAGCACCTTCAACAGCGCGTTCAATGTCACTGTCAGATAAGTCAAACCTAAGATCGCGCCAGTCTAAAAGACTTCCCAACCCGAGTTTATTAAAGAATATTGAGGTTTTCTTTGGGGTATCGCCTTCGGCTTCACCGCGAATGACTTCTTGAGGACTAGCTGCGCCAGGTTCGGCAAAACCAAGCACGACAGCTTGGTCTACGGCTTGTCCAAGTGTTCGACCCGACCCGACTGAACTCATGATTGCCGCTAAGGTACCATTGAAAGCCAGGTGGATCTGGGTAATATTTTCTGGATCGCTAGCATATGGCTTAGCAGCTTCCATTAGACGGGTGCCACCGCCAACAGAAGCATTAATGCCCAAACGCGCAAAACCTTCGGACTCATCTCTGAGGCGTTCAAAGTGATTTGCTACTGACCCCTTTTCGGCCGTTACAACCATCTTTCCACGATCAAGTATATGAGAGATGTAGCCAGCCGCCGTATTGCCATCATCTTCTGTCCCCATCGCTAAAAAGACTACATCCGGCATATCATCTAAGTCATCCAAACATTTAGCATCCATTAATTCATATCGGCTCTTGTCGCGCGGGTCATCAATATCGGGCGCATACATACCAGATGAACGCAGGATAAAAGAGGGAACCCGCTCCATGTTTAGGCGTTCGGCCACGATTGGCTGCTCTAACTGTCTTACTACCTCGCTACCAACCGCACCTGGTCCAATTAAACCCCAACTTGCAGTTTCTTGACTTACGCGCATGGCTATCCCTTCATTTAGTTATTTTATAATCTTACCTTTTTGTTAGTAATGCAAGCTTAACTGTAATAAAAATCGAGACTTTTTACTAAACGATGATTCCGCCACCCAGACAATGTTTACTATCATATATGACAGCTGACTGCCCAGCCGTGATAGCGCGGACTTCGTCTTCGAGCAATACCTTAAGACCGTTGTTAGACTTTACCAATCTGCAATCGACTAAGCTAGCCCGGTAGCGGGTTCGCACTTGATAGGTCTTGCTTAGATCTGGCTCACCATTGATCCAATGCACATCAGTGAGGTTCAGTTCTTTGTGCCAAAGGTTTTCATCATCAATGTCAGTCGTTACGTAAACTTGGTTTTTAGCCATATCTTTGCCGATGACGTAATAAGGTAAACCACCGCCGATATCTAGGCCGTGCCGCTGACCAATTGTGTAAAAAATTGCCCCTTCGTGCTGGCCAAGCTTTAAGCCATTGTTGTCGATAATGTCACCCGGTTTAGTCTTAACAAATTGCTGCAAGAATTCTTTGATACCAACCTTCCCAACAAAGCAAATCCCCTGGCTGTCTTTTTTGGCAGCCGTAACTAGACCGAGCTTTTTGGCTTGAGCGCGAACTTCGTCTTTGGTCTTAAAATCACCAATTGGCATCAAACTGTGTTTGAGGGCGTCTTCGGTTACCCGGTACAAAAAGTAAGTTTGGTCTTTGTCGAGGTTTTTGGCCATTTTTAATTGGCCATTTTTAATTTGGGCATAGTGGCCAGTCGCGATCATGTCAGCGCCATCGGCTAAAACAGTGTCCAAAAAGAGTTTGAATTTAACTTCTTGGTTACACATAATATCGGGGTTAGGTGTTCGGCCAGCTTGGTATTCGTCAATCATGTAATCAACGACTTTTTGGCGATACTGTTTTTGAAAATCGTAAGTTTTGAAAGGAATGTTGAGCTGGACGGCGATGCGTTTGGCGTCTTGATAATCTTCTTTCCAGGGGCAGCTAAAACCCGGCAAATCTTGGGTCCAGTTTTTCATGTAGACGCCAGTAACTTCATAGCCTTGCTCAATTAGCAAAGCCGCCGTTACCGAACTATCGACGCCACCACTTAAACCAACATAAACTTTTTTCTTTGCCATATACTGTAAATTATAGCAAATTCACCCCTGTTTAGCCAGCCGGTTAGATATCTAGAAAAACAATGACTTGGTCGGCTTTAACGTGCATTAGCCCACGGGATATCTTGATACTACGTTTTTCTTTAGACGTTCTAATGACCACTTCACCAGCATCCAACAAAGTTAGAAAGTTATGGTGTTTGGGTAAAATATCAAAGTTGCCGGTTTCGTTAACAGCCGAGATGCTTTGGGCCTCATCGTCAAAGTATGTCTGAAACGGCGAATAGACCTTAATATGCATTGTATTAGGGCGCTTAGCCGGTGCGGCCGTATTATCATCAACCATCTTTCCGGTACTGGCATCTTGTCGCATAACCATTAGATAACAATCTCCTCAATCCCCTTTAGAGTGTCCTCACGAGTGGAGTACTCCCCCTTAATACCATTTAAGTCCTCGGCAACAAAAGCTGACTGAGAAAAGAACTTAATTAAGGCTTTGGCTTTGGCATAATCGGCCCGGTCGGTTGGCGACAGTTCGTTTTCACCAATAATGGCGATTATATTTTTGAGCGATTCATATTTTTGGAGTAATGACTGGACTTGGATACTCAAAACATAGTGCCGCTCCCCAACGATATCGGGAGCCAATAGTGAAGAAGAAGTCCGGATCAAATCAACCGCCGGGCGAATGCCTTGCTCGGCAACTTTACGGCTCAAGACAATGGTTGAATCTAATTCGTGCTGAATCATCTGAACTGCCGGGTCACTTAAGTCGTCGGCTGGCACGTAAATAGTCTGGACTGATGTAATCGAACCGTTTTCGTTGGAACTTAGGCGGTCTTGTAAGACTTTTACGTCTGAGAAAATAGTTGGCTCATAGCCGCCTTCTGAAGGAATCTGATCCAAAATTGTAGCGACTTCGTTGCGAGCCTGAACATAGCGGTACATGTTATCGGCAAAGAACAAAATATCTTTCTTTTGAACGTCCCTAAAATGCTCGGCGGCGGCCACGGCCGAAATTCCAACTAACGAACGAACTACAGGATTTTCATTCATCTGACCAAAGAACATACAAGTATTTTTGAGCAGGTCGTGCTCTTGCAGGGTTACATAAAGTTCGTGGCCTTCGCGGATACGCTCACCAATACCGGCAAAAAAGCTGATACCCGAGTCACTCTTGGCAACATTATTAATAAGTTCCATGGTAAGAACAGTTTTACCAACACCGGCTCCACCAATAATCCCAACTTTGCGACCTTTAACAAATGGTGTAAAGAAATCAATTACTTTAATACCGGTTTCTAGAATTTCTGGCTTGGCGGCTGTAAAAGTTGTACTGCGTGGTGGTAACTGAAAAATATTACGAGTCTGGGTATCTTCTGGTACAGCTGGTTTGCCGTCAAGTGGTCGCCCCAAAGCATCAAAGATACGGCCAATTGTTATGTCGCCAACTGGTATCTCAATACCTTTGCCAGTTAGATTAACTGCCATATTCTTTTCGATACTACGGTCGGACTGGATATTCAAGCAAATCGCTAAGTTGCCAGCCTCAATCGAGTCAACCAGCAACAAACCCTTTTGCTTGCTGTCAACCTGCACCAATTCACCAATCTTGGGTGGCTCTTCTGGAAATTCAACATGAATCACTAAGTCTTTAATTACGCGTACGTTGCCCTGGCTCATCAGACGTTGGCCTTTCGCATGCCATTAATAATCTCTTTTAAGCGCTCGTCTTTGGCGCTACGCTTGGCCCGGTTGTACATGACATGCAGATCGTCAACCGTCTCGTCGGCTTTTTTATGAGCAGCACTCATCGCCCTAAAGCGGCTCGCATGTTGGGCTAACTTAGACTCAAATATTACCTGACCTAGCATGCTACTGAGCATAGATTGCTCGAGGTGAGCGGCGACCGCAAAGGTTGATGGCTCAAATATGTAATTGGCTTCACTGATGACTTCTGAGGCTTTACCGGAGTTTCGGCCCTGTTCTTGCACCGCCGCTGATAAGTTGATGCGCTTAACATCTTGAATCATTAAAGAAACGTAAGTTTGATAATAGATATAGCAGCCTTTGTACTGCTGAATCTCTTTGATTAGTGGCCCAGCATTGATATTGACGTCAGATTGTGGCAACTTAAAATATTTCTTAAATTTAACACCTAGCTGAGTTAGTTGAATAACACCGTGGTGACCAACAATAATTAAATCGTGTTTTTGGGGGTCGTACTGCGTCAACATCCAGGTAATCAGCTTCTCATCGATATCACCGCTAAAACTACCTTCGGCAGTTATACCAATAAATAGTTCCTTTTGGATTAATTTTTTTTCGTCGGTTTGACGGCCAAATCGAAAGGCCTCGTCAACCCGAAGTTGCATGTATATATGCCACAACTCATGGAAGAACTCTTGGGCTTTTAATACCTGGTTCTTGGTTTGAGCAATACGCATACTGGCCAAACCTTCGAAGACGTTGGTAAGTTCGGCGATGGTCCTCATAGAATCTTCTTCTCGACCGATATCTTGGGCACGTCTCATCGCTTTAATACCACCAGGCTTTTCTTCTTTAAGGCATCATGGGCAGTTTGGTAGGTTGCTTCATCCTTAACCGAAATGGCAATTTCGGCGACGGCTAACTTCATTGCTTTTACATCTAGCACCTCAGTGTCACCAAGGTTTAAAGCAATATCTAGCATCAGTTGTTGACTAGTAACATTAAACGTATTGGCCGGTGCTTGGGTCATAAGCTCATGGAGCCGTTTACCGGTGGCTAGGTCGCGCTTAGCTTCTATTGCCAATTCGGTACCAAACCGTGAGAACTCTTGAGCCTGACGGTAGGCTGCTAAAACTTTAAAAGTCTGGGCCGCCAATTGCTTCTGGCGCTTGTTATGGCCGCGTCCCCCAACACGAGTAACACTTAGCCCAGTGCTGAGAGCTGGTCTAATTGAGTCACGAAAAATATCCATGTCCAAGATCCACTGCCCGTCGGTAATCGACATAATATTGGTCGGCAAGAAGGCGGTAATATCACCGCCGTTGGCTAAGACTAGCGGTAGAGATGTGAGGGTTTTATGGGTACTACTTAAGCGCCCAGCCCGTTCCAGTAAGCTGGAGTGGGCATAAAACATATCACCAGGATAGGAGTCACGGCCAGGGCTAGTACCAGACAAAAGCGAAATTTCACGGTAGGCTTGGGCGTGACTGGTTAGGTCATCGTAGATAATAACGACGTCACGTTTTTCCTTCTGCCATAAGTATTCGGCCATCGAGCAAGCCACGTAAGGGGCCAGATACGTGGTAATCAGTGATTCGAAAGAATTAGAAACCACCACGATAGCGTTTTTTAACGAATCAGTTTCTTTGAGCCGTGAAAGTAAATCATCAACATCGCTCCGACGTTTTGATATTAGAGCGTAAACTACTGTAATATCGGTATTCTTTTGGTTAATTGCCAGCTGCGTGGCTAAGGTAGTTTTACCAGTCTTACTATCGCCAATAATAGCGATACGCTGACCACGGACGATTGGGAACAAGGCATCGATGGCAGTTACGCCACTTTCCAGCTGGTCGTTAAGCATTTCTCGCTCGTAGAGCATTGGAGCAGTATTAAAAACTGGCCAAACGGCATCGGCGGCGATTGGGCCTTTGCCATCAAGCGGTTCGCCACTAACCGACACAACTCGACCAATAAAATCCTTACCAACCTTCGAAACGAGTTCGTCATGCTGAACAACTACCAGCATCCCAGGCACAACCGGGTGTTGGCCCAAATGCAGCACAACCACGTGATTCTGATTAATGTGCTGCACAAAACCTTTGCTGCCGTCTTGAAACATGACAAGAGAATGGACACTAACCGGCTGTAAACCTTTAACACGAATCAAGAAGTCTTGAACTGCCAAAACTTGTCCGACTGGTTTGCCGTTATCAACCAGCTGCTGAAAATGTCGACTGGCTTGAGTCTCAGGCATGGGTTTTACTCCGTAGAAGTTCTAGCAGCTTCGGTTTATTGCTTACCAGATGTTGACGCATGCTACAGTCAAAATACTTATTAGTGGTGCGGATGATACAGCCAGCCGCAATACTTGGTTGCAATCCAATATCAAGCAGCAGCAAAGGATGAACTTCGGAGCGCAACCAGGTTATTAGCTTGGCTACAAACAAAGTTGGCGGCTCGACAGCAAAACTCATATGAATAGTTGGGACTTCCGACTTAAGCTCAATTAAGAAATTATAAAGTCGCTCTCGATCGGCCGATTTTGCCAAGTCTAGCTTATTGACCTGCGTAATATCGCCCAGCATTCTGCTAAGACTTGGTATGGCAATTTGCGTCCGTCCCTTGTGATGTTTTTGTTGCTCCAAAAAATTACCAACCGTTTCGACTTCACGGGCCAAGTGCGTCGCATCAACCCGGCTGACTACCGAAATTGGCAAACTAATCAGAACCGCCTGCTGGTCTGCGGCATTTTCTTGTTTAGGCGCCACTGGTTATGTCCTCAACTATAGCTTTTTTGTTAGCTTCGAGATCGCCGATTATATACTCTAGCTGATCACTCAAGTCGATCTGATCGCCAATTGCCGCCATAATATAGTGGTTAACAATGTCCGCCATATTTTCTTCAAATTGAGCGATTAGCTGCGCCTTAGCGGTATCAGATTGCTGTTTTAGCTGTTCGGTTAAAATTTTGCGCTGGTCTTCGATGGCTTGCTGGGTTTTATTAATCGACTCGATGGCCAGCTGTTTAGCATCAGTAATAGACTGTTCGTACTTAGCAAATTCTTCAGTTAAGGTCTTTTTAATTTCTTGCTTCATGTAATCGTTAACCTGGGAAGCGGTTAAACGTAAATCCTGCTGCAAAAACATAGCATTTTCATTAATTATTTGCTCAAAGTGAAGAATACCTCGATTGCGCAGCTCTTGGCGGAAGGTATCGTTAAAAATGTGCTGAACGTCTTTTTCGGCTGTATCAGAGAAGACTTGCTTTGTAGCTTTAGTCTTGCTGCCAGCCAACTTTGAGGCCAGCCAAATAACAATTCCCAACAATATAAGTAAAGCGCCACCCAGACCTGCTATTAGCCAAATTTCCACGGTATTAGTCTGCCCACCTTGCTTATGTTTATACCTTGTTGGTACTATAGCGCAAAATGGGGCCGCTGGGAAGCATCTGACCTCTGGATTCGCTGACTTTTTTAGCCAATGATTGTTTGAATCGCTTGCAGAGTGGTCTGAATACCTTTTTTGGTAGTTTGACGTCCCATCGAAAATCGTAAGGAACTTTGAGCTTCTTTATCGGATATACCCATAGCCTTAAGTACATGTGACGGCTCGTCGGAGCTGGCACTACAGGCCGAACCGACAGCACACATGATACCAGCCTCGTCCAGCTGCATCATAACTGTCTCGTTGTCGATGCCGGGCAAAGTAACATGTATATTATTAGGTAACTTGTGTTTAGACCCGTTAAATATTGCTGTGGGTATTAGGGATTGGAGCTGATCAGTAAAATAGTTCTGCAAGTTTTGCAATCGTTCGACTTCACCAGCTCGTTCCTGCTGGGCAATTTCTAGAGCTTTGGCAAAACCGATACTACCTGCCACGTTTTCGGTGCCGCTTCGCAATCCGCGTTCTTGGCCACCCCCGAATATTTGTGGCTTAAGGCTTACCCCAGACTTTACAAATAAGACACCGGTTTGTTTAGGGCCGTAAATCTTACCGCCATTTAATGTCATCATATCAACCCCCAGACGGCTAATGTGTAGATCAAGATAGTTGGCGGCCTGGCTGGCATCGGTGTGCAAATAAAGTGGCAGTTCATTGCCGGCCATTTGCCGCTCGTGTCTCAGCTGCTTAATTAACTGGCTAATCTGGCGAATTGGCTGGATAGTGCCAACTTCATTGTTGGCATACATTACACTCACCAAAACGGTATCGTTATCAACCAGCTTGGCAAGCTTGGCTAAATCAACTAGACCAGCTTTGTTAACTGGCAAAAGATTGTGTTGATAGTCTTGGGCACTATTTATAACAGCATGATGCTCTATAGCACTTACCAGAAGCTTGGCTTTTGGGAACTGCTGCATAACACCTTTGATGGCCAGGTTATCGGATTCGGTACCACCGGCCGTAAAAATTATTTCAGTTGGTCGGGCGCCGATTTGAGAAGCAACTAATAAGCGGGCCTGCATTAGATCTTTAGCAACCGCCTGGCCAGCCAGATAGCTAGCCGACGGATTAAAGAAATTGTCTTGCAGATAAGGCTGCATCGACCTTAAGACATGCTGATCTAGCGGTGTGGCCGCCGCGTAATCAAGATATACCATACTCGGCATCAATCCGTTGGTTATACAGCTCAACGGCTTGGTGCAAATTACGAGCCTCCTGAAGCCCGACATATTGACTGGCCCGACCTTCTTGGGTCTTTATGATACCGTTAGGCCTAACGTTATAGCGGGTTGTGGCTGATTGGCGCTGGCCAGTTGGGCCGACCCACTCTTCGTACCAGACCCAGGTATGTTCATCTAGACAAAAAAACTCTCGTCGGTGGCCTTGTGGGATGGGCCCAAATAAACGACCGCCGATTTTAGCTTCTTCGCGAATCAAATCGTTATATTGCTTATTACGAAGACTCGCTGCCTTGTTGTTGCTATGGGATTTAGAGATTTTCTGGAAGAACATCTTGGTTACCACCTAATAGTTGTTGAGACTCGATTTCGGCCAAAATTCTATCGACGTTATCTTGTTGAGCTTTAACATCTAGCAAACCAGCGTGGGCGGCGATATCACCAACTGACATAACGCTTGCACTTGGGATATCAAGGGTTGGGCTGGGTGTAACATGTAAATCTGGCGTGGCAGTTTCTCCAAACTGTCGCTCGATAGCTTCAAGCGCAGTCTTAACCCTATTAGCGGCCGGTCGTCGATGGTTAATTCGAGCTCCGAGTAACTCAAGCAAGGCCGGATTATTTTGGCGCTCTTTATTATCAATCGTAGAATCGAGCAGTTGGGTCATAGTTCCTCTAATTTAGGTTAAATAGTTGTGCCGCGTTACGTGTTGTGGCCATAGCGATATCCTCTAAGGACTCGCCCCTCAAACGACTCAAAAACTCAGCGGTAACACGTACATGTTTAGGCTCACAGATTGTACCACGAAAAGGGGCAGGAGTCAAGAAGGGGGCGTCGGTTTCTAGAACTAGTTTGTCTAGAGGAACTGCCTTTGCGGCAGCTAGCTGATCGGCATTTTTACTAAATGTCATAATCCCATTAATCCCAATCAATAAATTGCGTTCTAGTATATCGGCTAGGTCATCTTTACTGGCAGTAAAACTGTGGATTACACCTGTTATGCCTTTGTACTGATCAAATATTGGCCAAAAATCTTTGAAGGCTTCACGCACATGAAAGATTACTGGTAAATTGTACTCCTGGGCCAAATCGAGCTGAAATCGCAAAAGCTCAACCTGAGACTGTTTGGGCGAATGGTTGTAATAGTAATCGAGGCCGCACTCACCCACAGCAACTACTTTAGGCTGCGTAGCCAGTTGCTTAAACTTTAGTAGCAGATCGGCGTTACCAACATAGTGCTGTGAGTCGTGGGGGTGAATGCCTATGCTAGCCCAAACATTGTCATGCGATTGAGCGAATTTAACAGCCGCCTGACTATGTTCCAGGCTTGTACCGACCACCACTAACCGGTCAACACCAACTTGCGCCGCATTCTTAATGACTACATTTGGGTCTAGTGGATAGTCGTCCTCCTGAATATGGCAGTGAGTATCGATGAATTGCATAGTTACTTCTTAGTAACTGGCGTAGCTTCGGCGCGGGGGAATAAGGTCCCTTTAGTAGGCCGGATAACGCCTTCACCAAAAATGTAAGTAATCTTGGCAGCAGTTTCGGGCATAAATGGCTCTAACATATTAGCAATTTCGAGCAAACAACTAACTTGATAAGCTAGGATTTCACGAACATGGCCATCGTCGCCTTCTTTGGCGACTACCCACGGCTTTTGTTCTTCAATGTATTGGTTGAGCCCTCGAACTTGTTCCCAAACTTCTTCTAAGGCGCGATCGAAACGGCAATCTTCTAGGGCGACTTGGTATTTAGCGATATCGTGCTCAGCACTCGGAATGTCACCAATAATACCATTCAGGTACTTCTGAATCATAACAACGGTACGCTGGACAACATTGCCTAGCTCGTTAGCCAGCTCACTATTATAAACTTCTTCCAAGCGCTTCCAGCTAAAATCGCCATCATCATAACTTGGAATATGTCTTGCAAAAAAATAACGGAAGACATCAACTCCCCATTTATCAATTATTTCGTGCGGAGCTATGCTGTTGCCTAAGCTCTTACCCATTTTCTTACCGTCAATACTGATAAAACCATGGACGTAAAGCATTTTTGGTAAAGGTAAACCTAGGCCGAGTAGCATACCCGGCCAAATGGCAGCATGGAAACGCAAAATATCTTTGCCAATCACCTGGACATTTGCTGGCCAAAATTTCTTAAAATCGGCATGTTCGGGGTAACCAAGCACTGTAATATAGTTCATCAGGGCCTCGAACCAGACATACATTACCTGTGATGCATCGCCTGGTACGGCTACTCCCCAAGCCACCTTCTCTTTGGGCCGCGAGATACTGACGTCTTCTAGACCATCTTTAAAAACCTGCATAATTTCGTGTTTTTTGGTAGTCGGTACAATCCGGAATGCCCCAGACTCAATAGCTTTAGAGATCTGTGGTGCGTAGTTACTTAGGCGAAAGAAGTAGTTCTCTTCTTCTATTTTTTCGTAGGGCTTGTTGTGGTGCGGACAGGTGCCGTTATTTTCCTTAGCGACCGCCTCAGTCACAAAGCTTTCACAACCCGTACAATACAAGCCAACATAGCTGCCCTTATAAATATCTTTGGATAGGTTCTTCCAAATAATTTGGGCTCGCTGTTCGTGAGCCGTATCGGTAGTCCGAATAAACCGGTCGTTACTAATGTTAAGTTCTTTTTGCAAATCGCGGAATTTTTGACTCATTTGGTCGACCAGCTGCTTGGGGGTCAGCTTTAATTCGGCAGCTTTTTCGGCAACCTTACTACCATGTTCGTCGGTACCAGTGCTAAATATAACCGGCGTGCCGGCTTTACGAGCCGTCCTAGCCAAAATATCGGCATACAAAAATTCTAGGGCATGCCCTAGGTGGGGGTCGCCATTCATATAGGGAATAGATGTGGTCACATAGTAATTCATACTTATAGTTTACCAGCTACGGCTGTTATTCTTAACTTCTTTGGCGGCAAAAGCCTTCTCGAGGTCAATATCTAGGCGATTACAGACGTCTAGCAACATAAACAGCACATCAGCTGCTTCTTCTTCGATATCATGATGTTTGGAGTCGCTGTAAACCTTCTGGCCATTTGCTTTGCGAATCGCCTTGGCCAATTCCCCCATCTCTTCAACCATGATCGTAAAGACTTCGGAGACGGTTTCTTTGTCAAAACCACGCTCTATAACAACTTCCCTAAGATAGTCTTGGTAGTCGGATAAAGAGGCGTTTTTAGGAATTTTTGTCATCTATGTAATCCTGGCATAATTTTTCGAATACTGCGTTAGTCCAGCCAAAACCAGTTTGCGATGGGTAGACACCTTTTACAGGTGGCCTTTCGGGGTTTACAACATTATATTTTTCTAAGAACACACCCTCTTTATTAAACCAACTGAGGTTTGTTTTAAGCCATTTGATGGCAATCCGCTTAGCATCTTCGTTATAGCCATAACGTTCCAGCCCCTGAATAACGATGTAGTGTAATGGTGCCCAGCCATTTGGGTAAGCCCACTGGGTGGGGGTTGTGGCGGTGCCCGGGATTTGACCGGGTAGTCGTTGGTTAAACTGTTGATCGGTAGTCGTTAAACCACCTTTTTCTTCAAATTTTCGTAAAGAGCGGACGATATCGGCGGCTTCTTCTTTGGTTAACATGCCGGCCCACATTGGGTAAAATCCGGCTAGCGAGGTTACGGAGCCACGGCGCTGTTTAGCAAAATCGTAGTCGTAAAAGAAATTGCGCGAAGGGCTCCACATCAGTTCCATCATAACTTCTTTACGGGCCTTAGCCCGTTGTTGCCAAGATTCTGCTTCTTCTTTGTCGCCAGCAATTTCGGCTGCCCTAACAAAGTCGCTTTCATACTTGTATAACAGGGCGTTTAAGTCAGCCGGTAAGTAGTTTAGGGCTTTGCGAGCAAAGCGGGGGGTCATGTCCCAACCACTTTCGGCCTCGGCTAAATCGTGCAGATAATTAATGTCGTAGTAGCGACTCAAACCACGATAGATTTGACGTTCGTGAGGCTTAGCCACGCCCAGCCAAACGCCGTAATATTCGGTTTTAGCGACTTTTATATTTTCGGCCAGCCATTTTTTGTCCATATCGTAAGCATCGTAGGCATCAAAAATAAAACTAGTTAGTAGGGGTGGTTGCGAACGCCCGGTTAAATAAGTCCTTGAGGCGTTAGGTATAATTTTGAGCCGGCGCTGAAGTGAAACTAGATCTTCCAATATACCCAGAACCAGTTTTTTGCGGTCATGACCCTGCTTTAAAAAGCCCTGAACCATAAAATAACTATCCCAGTAGTAGAGCTCATTAAAGTCAAAGCTGTGACCAGGCTCATAGGCCGGTACCAAGTAAGGCTTAGGCACACCAAACAGCGTATCATCATCTTTAGGGTGATAACGTTCTAGCCGTTTCCAAAATTTAGCAATATATTCTCGCGCCGCCTCGACATCTTGGGCGGTCAAGCCGTCATTAGAACGGCCGCGTAGCAAGCGGGCTGTAACTTTTTTAGCTTTATCTAACATCTTGTACTTAGCTTAGGAGTCGTAACGCTTAGCGTCAAGCTTATAATCGGCTAATAATCAGGAATGCCAGGACAACAGCGCCCAAGACTTTGCGGAAATTATTAACTCCTTCAAAAAGCTCTAGCCAGGCCCAGGTAAAGAGTGCCCCAAAACTGATTAATGCAGCGGCGAAGTTAACCTGTCCATACGGCAGCAAGCGCGCCGCCACCCATGCTACGAACCACACGATTAGCGGCAGGTTGGGCTTTTGGAATAATATTAGCTTCTTGTCTTTCATATTGTTCTATTATCTCATGATAGTGCATCATCCCAGCCTGATTAAGTGTATATCCTGGATTTATGCCGTATTCATAGCTAACCATAGAGTGCGGATTAGCAATAAAACATTCCACAAAAGCCACAAGTGGCCGCCCCCTACCCTTACCTGGGAACTCTAAATTATTGGCATAGGAATGGATGATCTCCTGGCAGTAAGACGGGAGCGTTGCGACCAACGAGTCTATATCGAGTGGATGCCCTATATCACCTAAAGCAAAAATAACCGAATCCTGCAGTAGCGCTAGATTGTCTACTAGCGAGCACTGTTGAGCTTCAGGACCGGAATCAGCGACACTCATAAATTGTTACCCTAAACTTCATCATACGCCCCGCACAAAATTTTAGCCATAGAAAAACCCGCCATTTCTGACGGGTTAAACTGAACGCTTGCTACTTAATTAGTAACGAGGTCGTTCTTCGCGAGGACGAGCTTCGCTAACGTTGATAGCACGGCCATCAAGTTCTTTGTTGTTGAGTTCATCAACAGCCTTTTTGGCTTCGTCGTCGCTAGACATCTCAACAAAGCCGAAGCCCTTTGAGCGGTTTGTGTCACGGTCAGTGATGACCTTAGCAGATACGACAGTACCAGCTGCAGAGAAGAAATCTTTGAGTTGGTCGTCTGTAACGCCCCATGAAAGGGATCCGACAAATAATTTAGTAGCCATTAATATTAACTCCTTTGGTTGCTCGGAGGTAATCTGGCTCTTGTAAAACGAGTTCCAGTTAGCTGCTCCTCAGAAACACTTAACTTATATTGATCTAGAACCTAACAAACGTTATGGTAGCAGCTTATTTCTAGCAAGCACATTATACCACATAAGTTACTATTTGCTTAGCGAGGTACGAAAGTTAGGGCGTAACCAGTCTTACCGGCACGACCAGCGCGACCAATTCGGTGTACGTAATCTTCGTAGCTTTGTGGCTGGGTGTAGTTAATGACATGTGAAATGTCGGCTACATCGATACCACGAGCGGCTACATCAGTTGCCACCAAGACAGTTACATCATTGGCTTTAAAACGGCTCAAAGCACGTTGGCGTTGACCTTGGTTCTTGCCACCATGGATTGAAGCGGCGGCAAAGCCACGTTCGATTAGTTCTTGGCTTAAGCGTTCGACGCTTCGTTGGGTTTCGTCAAAGACAATCGCCTTGGTAACGCCAGCTTCAATCAAAAGATCATGAAGTTTTTCGAGCTTTTCGATGTTCCCACCATAACGGATCACATTTTGGTCGACATTATCACTAGTTTCGCCAGTTTTAATTGACACCGTGATTGGGTCGTTTGAAAAGGTCTGGATAAGTGAGTTAACGCGGGCATCTAAAGTAGCCGAGAAGAAGAACGATTGACGTTCTTGAGCTAGCTGGCCCAAGATTTCGCGAACATCATCAACAAAGCCCATGTCTAACATACGGTCGACTTCGTCGAGTACAATCATGTTAAAACGTGACAAGTTAAGTGTTCGGCGCTCCAGATGGTCCTTAATACGACCAGGTGTACCAATCACGATTTGTGGGTTGGAACGTAAATCACGTAGTTGGCGACCAATTGGCTCTCCACCGATAATAACAGCGCCAAACAGGCCACTGCCTTTTGCCATAGTCCGAATATCTTCATCAATTTGCTGAGCCAACTCGCGGGTTGGAGCCACAATGAGGGCTCGTGAGTTACGATCGGTCATTAACTTGTGAAGTATTGGTATTGCAAAGGCGGCGGTTTTACCAGTACCAGTGTTGGCGATACCAATCACATCCTTGGCTTCGAGAGCAGGGATAATTGTTTGGTCCTGAATTGGCGTTGGGGTTACGAAACCTTTGGCGCGTAAGTTAGCTTTAATAGTTTCGTGGACATTAAAGTCATCGAATTTGTGAGTAGGTACGTATTCGTTTTCAACAGTAGTTGGCTTAGCCGCTTTAACAAAGCGAGTTGGGTCAATGTACTTAGCGCCTGGGCGACGGTTGCTACGACTGCGGGAGCCAGAGCCACCACCTGGGCGACGATTACGGTTACTAGTTTGAGATTTGTAGGCATATGCCATAAAAAAAGAATCCTTTGGTTTGTTATAGATTGTTATTACTTAGCTTTTGGCGCTTAACTGATGATTCAGCGAGGCATTGAGAGCTGTGATTGTCACAGATGAAGCCTCAGTAATAGCGAACAAACTTTGGATTCAATTGAACAATACTAATATATTAGCATGATTTGCATAAATAGTCAATATATGGGGTCGTACAGAGGGTTAGGCTGGGCGGTTGAGCGTCAATAGCTTAACAATACCCCATGCTAGTAGAGCATAGATGGCGGCGGCAACCAGTATTGAAGGCTCAAAGACTGATTTAACAACTTGGCCGGCTGGAGCACTGGTTACTCCAAAAATCGTATCAAATGGTGCTGTTAGAACACCAGTAACAGAGTAAATGAAGTCTACGAAGGCGTTGGCCGGGTTGGCGCCTAAAATCTTTAGTACGAAGCGTAGCCCAATCATAACCTCGATAACGCCCAGGATAAACCAGATGGCGTTTATCGCCATACTCCTACCATCGGCGTTGGCCTCGGTATTAACTTTTCGGACCTCTTGATTTACCTGAGCGCCCGACACGTCTGTGGCCTGATCTTTGCTTGTTGTAACCGTTTCTTTAAATTCCGACATATTTTACCCCCTAAGTAATGCCCTTAGTATACTCCCGACACAGAGCGTAACCTATTTAGCGCTTGCGCTTTTTCTGGTCGAGTTCGCGCTTGCGAAGTCGTAGGCTCTTTGGAGTTACTTCGAGTAACTCATCATTTTCGATAAAGTCTAAACACTCTTCGAGGCTAAAAATCGTTGGCGGCGTTAGCTGCACAACACCATCACTACTAGAGCTACGCATATTGGTAAGATGCTTGGTCTTACAAACATTAATTTCCATGTCTTCATTGCGGCTGTTAAGACCAACGATTTGACCAGCATAGACTTTAATTGCTGGGCCAATGAAGGTAACACCGCGAGCCTCGGCATTTTGTAGGGCATATGGGGTTGTAACACCGGTTTCGAAGGCAATTAATACACCGCTACGAAGTTGTTGCAAGGCCTGACCCATTGGCTGATAACCGGTAATCAGGCTATTCATAACAATCGTGCCTTTAGTGTTAGTCATCAAGATGTTGCGCATACCGAGTAAGGCGCGGGTTGGAAGCTCATAAACAAGCTTTGTGACACCTTTAGGACTGGCAAACTGTTCTTGCAAAACCGCCCGGCGCTTGCCAAGTTCCATTTGGACCGTCCCAACGTGCTCGGCCGGGACTTCGATGATGACTTCTTCCAATGGCTCTTCGGTAACACCGTCTTTTTCGCGTGTTACAACTTGTGGGCGACCAACTTCAAACTCATAACCTTCACGGCGCATCGTTTCGATTAGAACGGATAGGTGGAGTTCACCGCGGCCTGACACCAAAAAGCCAATACCTTCATCTTGGACGCGCAAACCGACATTAGTTTCAAGTTCTTTGGTAAGACGTTCACCAATTTGGCGGGAAGTCGTAAATTCGCCTTCTAGGCCCTTGAATGGCCCCGTGTTTGGGCCAAGATAGATTTTAAGAGTTGGGGCTTCAACTTCAATAACTGGTAAGGCTTCTGGCTCTTCGGCATCAGCAATAGTTTCGCCAATTTGAGCATCGCCGACCCCAGTCAGCTGGACGATATCACCAGCCACACCACCCGGTACCTCAAAGCGGCTAACACCGTGACTCATAAAAACTAGTTCGACTTTGGCTTTGGCAAACGTACCGTCTTTTTTACAAAGACTAACCTGGTCACCGGCTTGGATACGACCACGAGTAATCCGGCCAATCGCATATTTACCCTTAAAAGTGTCCCAGGCTAAGGCCGTTACCATCATCTGGAAAGGCTTATCAACTTCGATTTTAGGGGCTGGAACGTGTTCGATAATAGCGTCGAACACAATGTCCAAGTTGCCATCGGCTTCTGGGTTAGCGGGGATAGTATCCCAGGCTTTACCTTCGCGACCAATCGCGTAATAAGTTGGGTAGTGCAGTTGGTCTTCGTGGACGGCTAACTCTAGGAATAAGTCGGCTAATTCATCTTCGACTTCTTTGATACGGCTAGCTGGTTTATCGATCTTGTTAATGATCACGATTGGTTTGAGCTCATTAGCCAGAGCCTTACCCAGCACAAACTTGGTTTGTGGCATCGGGCCTTCTTGGGCGTCAACGATCAAAATACAACCATCGGCCATGTTGAGAGTCCGCTCAACTTCGCCACTAAAGTCGGCGTGGCCTGGGGTATCGATGATGTTAATTCGATAATCGCCATGTTGTACGGCAGTAACCTTAGCGGTAATCGTGATACCGCGTTCTTTTTCTTGGTCACCACTGTCCATGATCAGGTCTTGGCTCATTTCGGCTTGGTTATCGCGGAAGGTTTGCGACTGCTTTAAAAGCCCATCTACCAAGGTAGTTTTACCGTGGTCAACGTGGGCGATGATGGCAATATTGCGAATCTTGGTTGGGTCTTGGGTGATTGCTGTCATAGTTATTCCAATAAAAAAGCGCTTACATCTGTTAAGCGCATACTTAATCTACGCTAATTATAGCATAAGTTAGTTCTTTAGACCAGTATCAAATTTATTGCAATAATATTGCATTTACTCTAGTATTTAATTATGTCTAGTGTTGAAATTAGTAAACTCCGAAAAGTCTTAAGTGATAATGGTTACAGTTTAACAAAGGCTCGCACCGAAACTTTTAAACTATTGCTTAACCCTGATCCGCAGTCAATGAACGAGCTACTTACCAAAGCCGCCGGCAAGCTTGACCGAGTTAGCGTCTACCGCAATATTGATGTATTCGAAAAAATTTGCATCGTCCAGCGCATCTACATTGGTTGGAAATATAAGCTGGAGTTATCCGATCAGTTCATCGGCCATCACCACCACTTTAGCTGCTTAAACTGTGGTCGGACAATCGACATTGAAGACAATGTTGTGATTGAAGATTTTGTTAGCAGTCTATCGGCAAAATTTAAGTTTACGGCGCGTCGCCACCAGTTTGAGATTGATGGCTATTGTAAAGATTGTGCCGAGTGAGCCATTGTTTGAAGCTGAGCTAAGTGCTGGTGCAGACCGTTTTGGTTGGCTCTACAATTAAACGCGAATTTTAATCATCGTCCGCAAGTTGGACAAGTAATGCTCGGGGTTAACCTTGGGGTGACCCTTTAGGTAGTCGGTGTGCCGTTTATAGAATGAGATGGTTACGTCGGGTGATTCTTCACTTTTGACATATAGCGGTTTGGTGTTCATGGTCTGATCAAGTTCCATATCATGCAAAATAGCTTCGATTTCGGTTTCGTCGATGAAAACTACTTTATTAGAGCTTTGGGATTGGCGAACACTCACACTACAACCTTGGGAGCTTTGGGCTTTTTAACTTCTTTACGGCCTCGGTCTTTGGACATAATGTTCACCTCTTCCTACCGACAATTGTTGTCGTGTTTATAACACTCATTATACTCCTACAGGGGGTGAAAGCCTAATAACCCCAGTCTGCTCTTCGTCCTATATGAGTATCTTTTGAGATTGGCTTTGGAAGATTCTTGCCAAATCTTTCATAAAAAGTTGCTATGCTTGGGTCTTCGTGGTCAGTCGGGAAACCTAACGGGTCGATATCGGCCCTGGTGTCTCGGATGACGGCATCGATGTCAGTCAGTATTCGTAACTTTGTATCATAAAACGAAGCAGTAAGGGTTGCCTCTACCCTGCACCAAGCTATGTCCCAAGCTGTAATGCCGATATCGGGATCACTAGGGTCACCATAGGCGACAGCCAAATCCTCGGCCAACAAGTTGGCATATTGCTGAGCTGTTTCAATTACGCACAACATTTGTGACTCTGGGTCATTTTGCTCACTAAAGAGATTAGCCATCACATCAACTTGCTCACTAGGCAGACTGCCAAACTGTTCTTTTAAGGCCATATCCAACCAAAATAGACTAATCCCAACCTGCTTGCAAGCTTAAGCAATCAAAAAAGACCCACGAATGTGAGTCTCTTTTGGTGGAGCTGCCGGGTACTGCCCCCGGGTCCGCTAGTTTATCTTTGTTAGCCGTCTACAGGTATAGTCTACTTAAATGGTCTTAGCATCGTAGCTGAGAGTAGACCAAATACTACGATGAGCAGACTCTTAGTCTTAGTGCTCATTAGGAGTCACTAATGGGCAAGCAACCAGATGATATGACACTAACGTAATCTACCTGGTATCGATTGCGAAGTGCTAGCAGTTATTAAGCTGCTAGGGCGAAGCCGCTGAAGTTAAGCATTGCTGCTACATCTTTGCGCACTTCTGAAATAGATTTTGCATCTAAATTCTTTTGTCTATAACGCTGACAAGCGACCTGCGGGACATAACTGATAAAGACCAACGTCGAGCTTAAAATTCAGCCCCGTCCTAATATTATACCACTTTTATTAGGCTTATGTCTAGGCAGCAGCTTCGGCCGCTAGGCTTGCCGGGCTCTCGTGCAGAATGTGATTAGACGGTCTGTAGAACAGCAAGAAGACCAAGCCACCAACAAAGACGATAGCCGCGCCCACGATAACCGGCACATTGATGCCCATAGTTGCAATATAACCACTAATAATAGCCGGGATTGCCTGCGCCAAGGCTTGGACACTAGCATCAATGCCGAGTACTTCGCCTTGCATTTCTGGGCCTACCGACAGGCTAACCAAGGCTGAAGTATTGGCCATTGTAAGGCCAACAAACATAGCGATGAACGGTGCCACCAGTAGTAATTGCGAAGTTGTGTGTGGCCAAAGCTGTAACAAGAGCGCAAATGCCATGCCAAAAAAGGTAACCCGCAAGATTTGATAGTTCTTAAACCGCTTAGCCAGAATTGGCGTCAAGATACCTTGCGTAAGCGCTATCCAAATACCTATGTAGGCAAAGAAGTCACCAACGTTTGCCGCTGTGAATTTTAGCTTTTGAATCAGTAATATTTGGAAGAATGTCGTAAAGAAAGTGAATCCACCGAAGAACAAAAATTCTGAAGTAAAGACGACTCGTAAGCCTGGTGCGGCGGCGGCCTTTCGGATATTACTTATTGACTGTGTCCAGGCCATCTTAAGCTTTTTATTAATATGTCGGTGTGTTTCGGGCAAAATTGCCAAAACTAGCACAGTGTTAATTGCGGCCAAGATGGCTGCGAACCAAAACGGTGTTGCGGCGCTGAACCAATGTGGCGTATTAAACAACCCAAAGAAACTGACGTCCGGCGAAGCCAAGCGTGCTCCAATATAAGGGCCCATCACAAAACCAACCCCAAAGGCAGCGCCAATCAAACCAAAGTTCTTGGTTCGTTCTTCGGGCTTACTGACATCGGCAATTACGGCCCGAGCTACACTAATATTACCGCCGGTTATACCGTCAAACGCCCGCGAGATAAATAACAGTGGGATATTCTTGGTGATGATACCGATAGCAAAAAGCACATATCCCACCCCTGTACCAGCTAAACTAAAACTCAGTACTTTTTTACGGCCATAACGATCAGATAACTGGCCGAGAATCGGCGTGGCAATAAACTGCATTAGTGGGTAAATACCAACTAGCCAACCTAGGGTAATTAGAGCTTCGTTGTAGGTAAATCCAGCCGGGATAAAGGTGCGAAAAACCAGTTGTGGCAAAATTGGCACCAAGATACCAACGCCAAGAACATCCAGAAAGATGGTGAAGATAACGATTGGAAGAGCGCGTTTTGATAAGTTTTTAGGTTTAATACTCATGAATTTCCTTCTTTATTCTTTAACAAACTTCTGACACATTTGGTTACCACTGTCTTGGCAGACATAATCATGCAAGTTTCCCAGTTGATGAACCAGCTGTTCTTGATCTTTGTCACTTAAATGGGCAAACATCGGCTCATAGTAATCCTTCATGATTCGTTGAGCCTCTTCGGTGTAGCGAACTCCTTTTGGAGTCAGTGTAGTAATGTGCTCACGGCGGTTCTTAGGATTGACCGTGGTTTGGAGCAGGCTTTTCTCGTGCAACAGTTTGATTTGGCGACTAATACTGGCCTCAGTTTGGTTAAGGGCATTAGCAATTTGTTTTTGTTGAATGTGCGGCATCTTTTGCAGCACCATCATCAATTTAAATTGCGAAAAGCCGATGCCAAGTTGTTCCTGCAAAATCTGGTCATTAGTATGACCAAGTGAGAAGGCCAGGTGTTGAATCAAGAAACCGATTTTACTGCGAGATTGCATAAATAGCTCCTACTTTGCCAGTTTATCAAGACTATACTTAACGTGTCAAGTGTTTGCGGGCAGGGAAGTTGCTTTGGTTACAGCTTCGGCTAAATTCTGCCATTGAGCCAAGTTTAGTTCTTGAGGTCGCATGGCCGGATTAAGCTCGGCTTGCTGCAGAATATCGGTAACCACTGGTTTATCTAATCTCAACCCCCCGCTCAAGGAGTTAAGCAAAGTTTTACGCCGTGCCGAGAAGCCAGCCTTAACAACGGTCAGTAGGGCAGTGGGGGAACCCTTAAACAGTGGTTCTTGGTGTCTTGTTAAGATTAGTACCTGTGAGTCCACCTTTGGCGGTGGCGTAAAAAGATGAGCTGGCACCTTAATACCGAGCGTGGCTTGATAATACAGCTGTACGCAAACACTTAATAGCGACATGTCGCCTGCCTTGGCAGCGACTCGTTCGGCGACCTCTTTTTGAATAAGCAACACGATAGTTTTTGGAGGATTGGTCGATTCACTTAAAACTCTTAGTAAATTACTGGTTAAGTAATACGGTATATTGGCGACGACTTTGTAGTCTTTCGGTAATTTGGTTAGATCAAATTTTAAGATATCTTCATGGCTAACTTCGAGATTGTCGGCATTTACGGCTTGCAACAGAGCCCGAGCAAAGCGCTCATCATACTCAACAGCAATCACTTTCTCGGCCTCTTGTACCAAAAGTTTGGTCAAACTCCCCGGCCCCGGCCCGATCTCTAAAACTGTATCGGCGCCATCAAGTGCCGCGGCATCACAGATGTCCTCCAAGGTAGATTGATCATTCAACCAATGCTGACCTAGAGATTTTTTGGTATAGGGCTGCTCGCTCACTGACTAATAGCCTCGGAGTGTTCGCTCTGAAGGAGGTGGTGCGCCAGGAAACCGACCATGTCTATGAGCACTCTTAGCCAAGTATCGTCGCGTTACTTCCCTACTCTCCCTATAGTCACGTTCTCTAGCAGCAGCTTCCATCAAGCAACTCATAGCCACCAATTGTTCAACTTCAGGCTGTGGTATTTCGCCCGTCTCTTCTGGGGGAACTGGGATTTCATTCATGCCCCCAGTATACCACCGGCTTTCATTAGGACTGAAGCTCAAACTGAAATAGGTTGCATCTGCAGACCCTTGAGGTCGAAGCCGCAACCTATTTCAGTTTGGGCGGATTTTACCACCAATGATTAATTAGCCAGAAATTGTAAGCACCTTGCCAACTACCATACCGACCGTTGGCGTAGCCTGAGAAAAATCGGACTTGGCAAGTGGCATCGCTTTGCCAGTTAGGGCAGGCATTAATTAGCTTACCGCCCGGGCAGGCTTGCCCCAAGCCTAAACAACCGCCAGCATTTTGGGCGGCTAAATTCCAGCCAGATTCGCGGGCGATTACAAAGTCAGCCGCAAAATGCTGCGAATCAGGCACGCCTGCTGCTGCTAGGATAGATGATTTATCGCCAGCAATTCTGGTATTAACCACCTTGGTTCCACGAGCGATTACTCGTGCCACTGGTTCCCTGACGATTACTTCTTGCAAAGCCTTCTGGGTTCCGTCGGCCGCTACCTCATAAATCACTACCTTCAAACCAGGCGCTCCCTCAATTTGTACAGCCGTCTGCCCAACTGGTAAGTTAGGATCGGTTACGCTGTTTTCGACATTCGGGATGGCTTCTTCGGTAGTGGTAATCTTCTTGCCTACATTTGTTACAAACACGGCGCTGCCTGGTGTTAAGGGCGTCGTCAAAGCTGGTGAGACTGACGCTGAATCATAAGCTATGCCGCGTTCTTTCAAGAGATCCTCAACAGTTTGAGCGTGCGTTCGAACGTCGTAGGTGACACCATACAGATTTAGCTTAATGGGGGTAGCTCGTTCTATAACTACCTTTTGGTTAATAATCCCTTCTTGAAGGACGTTATCGGATCGAGTTACAGTAGCTTTATCCTCTGGTAAAAGAGTTATGCCAGCCTGCTTAGCAATTTCGTTGGGTGAGTCTTGAGCGGTGTAGGTAGTAATTGAGGTCTTTTTGCCGTCGGCTTTATCCTCGATAATTGTTACCGGATGAGCCCGATAAACATTGACACTAAAATTATCTTCGGTGACTTGGGCATCGAGTGCTGGCTCGACAACATCGTGCTCACCGATTTCGATTTTGGTTTGTTGAAGCAAGTCACTGACTTTCTCGGCCCGGCTGGGCAAAATCTGTTCTTTACCATCAACATGTACATGCACAATATGACTATCGTTTGCTTTGAGAGTACTACCCCCCATAAACACAAACGAGATTAGACTAACGATAAAAAGACACAAAAAAGTAACAACCGGTACCACGAATGGATGGTTTTTAAGACTATAGGTGGGGAGTTTAGATAGTGGTTTAGGTGATTTCATAGTGTTAGCTATGGTTTAGAGGCCGCGTTAAAACAAGTCTTTCAATACACCAACCCTCCAAAATAGCTTTACTATTATAGCAAATCAGACTGCTTCAACCAAGCACGGGTAGCCTGACAAGTCTCTTGGGTAGCGTTCTCTTTAGTAACCATTTGCAGCGGTAGCCAAGCAGTTTCAACAATTTCAAAAGCCTTTTTTTTGACAATCGGTCGGGTGTCTAGCCGAAGCCCGTAACATCGATAGCGAAAACTTAAACCCTTATGGCTAGATCGGTCTTGGTACAATAATTTAAGCGCTTTGGGGGTAACTGTGATGCCAGTTTCTTCTTTTAATTCTCGGCAGGCCGCTTCGACATGAGGCTCACCGCGGTGAGCACCACCCCCCGGTAATTGCCACTGATTAGAGCCCAGCCAGCCTTTTACCAACAGAATATCCGTTCCCACTACCACTACTACTCTGGTACGCCAGCCAATCCTCAAATAAACTTGCAACAACGGATAGCTAAGCCAAAAGGCGATATTGCCGGTCTTGCGCCAAACTCGACTCATCCTAGTTTTTCGAGGGGTGCAAAAGCTACATTAAGCTTTTTAGTCCCCTTGCCTTTAAAATATATTGTGGCATTTTCGCCGTCCATCTCGAGTACTGTGCCAATACCAAAAACCTTATGCTTAACTGCGTCACCTTCGTTCAAATCGGGGACATATTGCGGTTCGTCGCTGGTTTGTTGATATTGCTGAGCGGCCTCAAAGGGGTTGCCAAACGAGCTAGGGCTAGTTTGGACTTGACCGTCGATTTCGCTTAAGAAACGGCTGGGTGGATTATGCTGGACGCCGCCATACAACAAACGGCTACTCGCATGGATTAAACATAGCTCCTCCCTGGCCCGGGTCATACCAACATAACAAAGTCGCCGCTCTTCCTCCATCTCAGACTGATCATATAGTGCCCGGGAGTGTGGAAAGATAGTTTCTTCCATGCCGGCCATAAACACTACCGGGAACTCCAGCCCTTTAGCAGCATGCAAAGTCATTAAAGTCACGGCATTACCACCAGCTTCGTAACTATCAAGATCACTAATTAGCGACACCTCTTCCAGGAAGCCAGCCAGACCAAGCTCTTGATAGGTCTGAGCGACACTAATTAGTTCTTGGACATTCTCTTTGCGCGATTCGCCCTGCGGCGTGCCATCATCCAAAAAACGCAGGTAATCAAGTCGCCGAATCAGCGAATCTAGCAAGGTTGGTAAAGGTGTATCTTCCATTAGGTTGCGGCAAGACTGAATAATGTCGGCCAGCTCACTCAGACCTTGCCGAGCTTTGCCAGTAATCGTCGAGCAGCTACCAGCAGTCCGCAAAGCTTCTTCCAAACTTAGGCCATTTTGGCTTTGCCAAGCCTGAAAATTTTGTAACGACTTAGCCCCTATGCCACGGGTTGGCACGTTAACCACCCGATCAAAACTAGCCCGATCCTCGGCCTGATAAATAAGCCGTAAATATGCCACAATATCTTTGATTTCTTTGCGGTCATAAAAGCGTTGACCACCCACAATCCGATAAGGGATGCCGTAATGTATAAAGGTTTCCTCGATAGAGCGGCTTTGCGCATTAGTCCTATAGAGAATAGCGTAGTCACGGAAATTGCGCGCCTTAATATCTGTACTGGTACGAATTCGGCGCACAATCGCCTCCCCTTCGGCCCGTTCGTTACCAACTGGTATGACCTGTACCGGTGAACCGTTGCCGGCATCGGTCCAGAGTTTTTTGTCGGAACGTTGCTGGTTTTGGCTAATCACGGCATGGGCAGCTTCTAGGATAGCCTTGGTACTTCGGTAGTTTTGTTCTAACTTAATGACGGTACATTTGGGAAAATCTTTTTCGAAATTTAAAATGTTCCGAAAATCGGCGCCCCGCCAAGAATAAATACTTTGCCAATCGTCGCCTACCACGGCTACATTGTTATCCTTGTTAGTTAATAGTTTAACGAGCTTGTACTGAGCGGTGTTGGTGTCTTGATACTCGTCAATCATGACGTACTTAAACTGTTGCTGCCATTTATTACGAACTTCGGCCTGGGTTTCCATGAGTGATACGGTACGACTAATTAAATCGTCGAAGTCGAGTGCCATGGCATCACGCAATGCCGATTGATACAGCGGAAAAATTTGAGCGGCGACTTTTTGGGCTGGTGTGTTAGCCGTCCCAGCATAGGCCTGAGGCGTCATTAGCTCGTTTTTAGCACTACTAATTAACCCGCCAATCACTCTGGCTGGAAAGCTTTTTTCATCAATATGTAACTGCTTGCTGATACGCTTAACCGTCGATTGGCGATCGGACTCATCAAAAATAATAAAATTACGCGGGATACCAATCGCTTCGCCATCTTGGCGCAGAAGTCTTACACAGATACTGTGAAAGGTACCCATGTAGGGCATAAACGATCGGTCTTCGGCCCGCGCACCCAGTAAATTGGCAACCCGTTCGCGCATTTCACCAGCCGCTTTATTGGTAAAGGTTACCGAAAGAATATTGAATGGTGTGGCCTTTTTGCTGGCAATAATATAAGCAATTCGATGGGTTAGAGTTTTGGTTTTACCACTGCCGGCACCAGCCAAGATTAATAAAGGCCCCTCGGTTGCTTGAACGGCCTTTTGTTGCTCTTGGTTTAACCCTATTAATACGTCTTCTAACACCCGATTATTATATCAGCCGGAAGAGCTTATTCTTGTTGTGTTATTCTGCTTTTCGTTGCAGTTTATAGGCAGCATCGACAATTGCCGAAAACTGATGGTAGTTAACACTGGCGCCTCCGACCAATAGGCCGTCAACTCCTTTGAGCTGCAATATACCCCCAGTAAATTCAGGCTCGACACTGGCACCATAGATTACTCGAACAGCCTGGGCGGCTTTTTTACCATACAAATGCTCAATTTGCAGACGAATATAAGCAATCGCTTCTTCGATTTGATCGGGTTTGGCGGGATCGCCTTTGCCAATTGCCCAGACTGGTTCGTAAGCAATTACTAAGTCTTGGACTTCTTTGGCGGTAAGATCTGCTAAAGCTGTACTGACCTGATCGTGCAAGACCTGACGTGTTTCACCGTTTTTGCGCTCCTGCTTAGTTTCGCCAACACACAATACTGGGACAATTTCGTTTCGAACGGCGGCGGCGACTTTGTCGCGAATCATTGGCAAGGTTTCATTAAAGTAAGTCCGGCGCTCGGAATGGCCAATAATAACGTAATGGACAAGGTCGCGCAACATCGTGAATGAGACTTCGCCAGTAAAAGCACCTTCGTCTTTAGCATAGGCGTTCTGGGCAGCTAAGCGGAACTTACGACGATCCAAACGGACAGACAAAGGCTGTAGTACCAACATACTGGGCGCTAAAACAACTTCTATATCATTGCTGATTCGAATTCTCTCTTGCAGTCGATGCAGCAAAAGACTAGCCTGGCTAACATTGAGATGCATTTTCCAATTGCCTATAATAAGAGTTCGTTCTGCCATAATGATTATGTTTAATTGTACCTCATTTATTCTTCAGAGCCTCAATTCCAGGCAGTTTTTTACCACTCATCAGCTCTAAGCTGGCACCGCCACCAGTTGAAACGTGGTTAAAACTATCGGTTAATTGACGACTCTCGACGTAGCTAACCGTATCACCACCGCCCACAATACTAAAAGGCCGGTGGCCAAACTGCCCTAACAAGGCTTCTACAATTAATTCGGTGCCGTGCGCGAACGGGCCAGTTGGGCCAAGACCACTCAGCGGGCTAACTTCGGTAACTCCCATAGTGCCATTCCAGATGACCGTGCTGGCCAGTTGTATGCCGCCGGCGATAAAGGCTCCCGAAAATGGCCCAACATCAAGGATTAACTCATTCTTATTAATTTTACTGGCCTCGCGTGGTGGCCGTTTTGGATAGTTCTCAATATCGGCAATCACATGAGCCTGCCAGTCGACAATCCGCGTATGAGCCCGGCTATCCAGCGAAGCCGCCACCACCCCATCTTGCGGTATATAAAACACAAAGTCGCCCTTAGCGGCTTTAACTTTGGCAAGGGCTATGATGTCTTTAGCCAATGGTATATCTTCTGGCACGCTAACACTTCGGCCGGTGTCAACACCTTGAGCCTGTAAAAAGGTATTAGCCATAGCGCCACCGATTACAACAAAGTTAGAAACTTCAATGAAACGCTTAATAACGCCAATTTTGTCGGTTATCTTGGCGCCACCAATAATCGCCATTAACGGGCGCTTGGGGTTATCCATGGCTCCAGTTAGAGCAGTCACTTCCTTATCTAGCAATAAACCGGCCACACTCGGTAGGGCATGAGTTATGCCTTCGGTAGAAGCATGGACCCGATGGACTACACCAAAGCCATCTTGCACAAAAATGTCACCAAGCCGAGCTAGAGCCTCAACAAAGTGTTTGTCGTTGGCTTCTTCCTCGGGATGAAATCGTAAATTTTCTAAAAGTAGGACCTGCCCGGGTTCGAGTTTGGCAGCTGCCTTTTCGGCAATAGGGCCAATGCAATCTTCTGCGAAAGCTACTTTCTTGCCAAGCAAATCCTGCAAATGCCGAGCAACCGGCCGAAGGCTAAGATGTTTATCGTGCTTGGTTTTAGGGCGCCCCATGTGGGAGATTATGACGATTTTGCAGCCCTGCTTGATTAGATATTCGATGGTTGGCAAGGATTGGCGAATCCGGTAGTCCCCAGCAATTTTACCGTCGGCGCGGAGTGGCACGTTATAATCGGCACGCAATAATACCCGCTTACCGCTCAGCTTTATGTCCCGAATTGTCTGTTTGCTAAAATTCACCAAATCACCCACCCTTTGTAACCTAAAGTACTCGGACCTTTATTGTATCTGTCGTGCCGACCACACCCGGATGCTTACCAGAGGCAGTTACGACAATATCGCCTTTGCTAAGCACCTTATTGAGCTGCAGCCAGTTAGTAAGCTTAGTTGCCGCCATTTTGTCGGCCGGTCTAACATAGGCCTTAGCCCCAAACACAATCGCCAACTGCTGAGCCACCCGCTTATCTGGGGTAACCGCAATTAAGGGGACGTTCGGTCGTCGGGTCGCTAACTGCAAGGCAGTTGCACCAGACTGGGTTTCGGCCACAATGGCATTAGCCTGCAAATCGTGAGCTAAGTTAATCACTGCTGTGCAGACCGAGCTTTGCCGGGAGTGATCAGGCTCTCCCGGAAACTGGACTGTTAACGGATTATTGCGTTCGGTATAAGTCGTAACTCGCTTCATAACACTAACTGCTTCGATTGGGTACTGGCCATTGGCAGTTTCATCACTCAGCATTACACAATCGGCGCCAATGATTACTGCTGTAGCCACATCCGAGACTTCGGCACGAGTCGGTTCGGGCATTTCTGTCATACTAGCCAGCATTTGGGTGGCAACAATGGTTGGTTTAGCGTGGGCTAAGCCTAGGCCAATAATTCGACGTTGCACAATTGGCACGGCTTCGGCATTGGTTTCGATTGCCAAGTCGCCGCGCGCCACCATAACCGCGTCGGTCGCTTGTATAATCTCCTCGAGGTTATCGATCGAGGCTTTGGTTTCAATTTTAGCAATAATTCGAGCTGTGCTACCAAGATTCTTTAAACGTTTCCTAAGCTGTTCAATATCTTCGGCTCGTTGCACAAAACTCAAAGCTACGTAATCGATATCACGGGTTGAGCCAAATGTAATATCTTTTTTGTCCTTGATGGTAATAATATCCCCGTCAAAGTCGGTGTCTGGCAGATTAATGCCTTTGCGTTTTATTAAAATGCCGTCGTTTTCGGCTTGGGCGTGGACAACACCATCTTGCACGCTAGTAACCGTGGTACGAATTTTGCCGTCATACAAATATAATCGCTCACCGCGCTTCACTTTTTTACTTAAATCATACTGAGTCGGAATAAGTCCAGAGCGCTCCATATCAGCCTTATACCCGAATTGTAGGCTTTGCCCCTTTTGAACATTAATAATCCCTTCAAAGTCGCCTAAGCGAATTTTGGGGCCTTGCAAATCTTGGATAATAGCGACTGGTTTGCCGTATTCTTTACTAGCCTTGCGAATCCATTTTATCTGATCATCACGTTCTTCGTAATTACCATGGCTAAAATTGAGTCGGATGCCATTGGCGCCGGCTTTAATTAACTCCAAGACGGCTTCATAGCTGTTGGTTGATGGTCCAACTGTGGCGATGATCTTGGTTCTTTTAAATCGAGATAAGGGCACTTTGGGTGCCTGAGTCGTCATATTCATTAGTTTAATTTTACTTGCTTATGGCTATAAATCATAGGGGTATGACCGATATTTGTTATAATTACCAAGAAGCCGTAAAAACTATGACAAAAAATATTCTTCAAAAAAGTGCTGAAGCCCCAGCCAAAATTATTGATAAGAGCCTAGCTATTGGCCAACAGCTGACTAAAAAAGCCAACCCCGTAGCGGTGGCCGATATTATGTTCCGCAAGGATAAACGGGTCGACCTATTCTTGGCTTCACCTCCTGACAAACGCATCGAACTACTTCGTTCGGTCACCAAGAGTGTGCGTAAGGATATCTTGCAGAAAATCTCTGATGAAGATGTCGTCATGATCCTAGAGACGATGGACCCTGATGAAGCCACCGATATTCTGCAGCTTATTAGCAAAAAGAAACGCGAAAAAGTATTACTACTACTTAGCCAAGGCTTAAAAGACTCTTTATCTACGCTCTTGGAGTTTGACGCCGCCACTGCGGCCGGTCTTATGACCCTCGACTATATTCAGGTTGATATAAAAGATAGCGTATCTGAGGTTGCTCATAAATTTAGACAACATGAAACCCGTACCGGTCGTCCACCGGTCATATTAGCCTTAAAGGATGGAGGTCTAGTAGGCTTTTTACCGGGGCATGAACTGGGCTTTGCCGCCAAAAGTGAATTGATTGGCAAGTACGTCAAGCGAATCCCGTCAATTTCTTACGCCGCTACTCACCACGATGTCGAACATGCCTTTCACGCTCACCCACATGCCAAAATAGCCGTACTCAATGATGCCGGCGACGTAGTAGGTATTATTTACTCCGACGACATGCTCAAGTTGATGCAGGAGCGCGAAGGCTCATCTTTGTATAACTTTGCCGGTATTAGCCAAGAAGAGAGTGTCACCGACTCCTCACGCATGAAGATTAAAAACCGCTACCGCTGGCTGATTATTAACCTGGGTACGGCCTTTTTGGCAGCCTTTACGATTGGGCTGTTTGAAGGCACTCTTAATAAATATGTGCTGCTAGCGATTTACATGCCGATTGTAGCTGGAATGGGCGGTAATGCGGCAACTCAGACACTAGCCGTCCAGGTACGGGGTATTTCACTTAAGCAAATTGAGCTAAAGACAGCTTGGAAGACGCTTCGTAACGAACTGGGAGCGGCTCTAGTCAATGGCTTAATTAACGGTGTCCTGGTGGCATCAGTGGTCATTTTAGTTAACCATGACTATAAGATTGCTTTCATTCTGGCCATTGCCATGATCATCAACTTGTTAGTCGCCGCCTTTTTTGGAACCCTGGTACCCCTGCTTATGGCTAAACTTGGCAAAGACCCAGCTGCCTCGGCAACCATATTTATCACCACCGCCACTGACGTGCTTGGTTTCTTGGCGTTCCTAGGTCTTGCCACGATTGTTCTGAGCTAGCTCTTAGGGCGCTTATACAACCCGGCCGATATCAAACCAATAACCCCAAAAGCACGGTAATAAAGTTGCTCTGCGGCCTCGAACGTCTTTTGAACAACTGATATTTCTGGTGTGGCTAGATTGTGTCGAATAGCTCGCTCATTTGCAACTGCCTGAAAAGTGTACCGTTGCGCCTCGTAGACCAGCTCCTGGGACTCTTGCTGTAACAATTCTTCTGACATTATAATCGGTTTGCGCGGTGGGTTTGGATGATCAGGCCTCATATTAGTTGATACTAGTCTGTCTGGGTAAGTCGTGCAAGCATAAGCTAGAGCTATTCATGAAGTAACCAAATAAAATACCCCAGACTAGCTGGGGCACTTTATTTGGTGATCTCAAGGGGAATCGAACCCCTATTGCCGGGATGAAAACCCGGTGTCCTAACCGTTAGACGATGAGACCGAGGTAGGAGTAGAGAAAATGTGTGTACATATTTTCTCTCTCCGACGAGGGCTCAATATTGCGAAGCAATATGAGACCCAAACTTGCTGTTGGCACAACTGGCAAAGTATACCATAACAGAGGCCAAATGAAAACCCCGCTCATGTTTTGCAGCGGGGTTTTCGGTTTAGAGTGAGCGGTCAGTCATGCTCTTTTCTGTACTTATCGTAGCATAATTTTTATGCTTTGACTAGCCCACTTGTCCACAGGGGACGTTTTTGTTTAGCCGTTCAGGCGACGAGTCATTAGGACTCGGTAGGCCATGGTACCAGCAAGACTAACTGCGGCAAAGATAGCGGCAATGTCACCAGGACCAGTGTCAGGCAAGATTGTCTTAGCTGGAGTAATCGGAGTTACTTTACACTCAGGGCTGTCCTTAGGTAGATTCTCTTTACCTGGGATTGGACAGTGTTCTGGTGGAGTTGTGCTACTAACAGTAGTTGCACACTTAGCATCATTAACGACTACATCTTTTCCATTAACCGTGAAGGTCAATACAGCTTTAGTTGTGTAGTTACCATCCTTGGCATATTGGTGTTCAACAACAGTTTTGTTGGTTAGCAGTGGAGCTGTGTCATCACCAAAGTTGTAACTAACATTTTTAAGGGTGGCGTTCTTCGCAGTGTACTTAAGGGTGTACTGGAAGTTACGGTTACCTAAGCTCTTAGCATCAAGCATATCGCATGAGTAAACTGGCACGACTGGGTTACAGTCTTCGATAGTTACGGTTGAGTCATCACTAGTTTCTGGGATGTTACTAGCTCGGCCGTAGGCAACGTTCTTTAGCTCACAGCCCTTAAAGTCGCTGTTAATGGTAGTTTCAAAAGAAACTGCACCGTTACGTCGTACTGCTGGGGCATAGTTACCGAGGTTAATTCCACCTTGGTTTAGAGAGTTATCAGGAAGAACTTCATCCTTACGGTTGGCATCGGTCCACTTGATACTACCTGGTACTAGAGTTACACCGTTAGGAAGCGTATCGCGGATAGTTACATCTTTAGCGACATCGTTACCACCGTTTTTGAATTCAATGTTCCACTGAATCTTGTCGGACTTCTTAGCGGTAATCTTGTCTTGGTATTCGGTTGTACCAGAAACACGAGCAACCTTGTTAACGGCTAGCTGAGGAGCTTTAACTTCAACTTTTACGTAAACGTAAGCTGAGTAGTCAAAACAGCCCGGTAGACTGCCGTTCATAGCGTTGTAGCCAAGTGGCGTACCGTCAGCTGATACAATCGCATCACTGATTGGCATACCGGCTGTGTGGATACCGTTATAGATAGTGGCTGAACCAGGAACGTAGTTAACGCTAAAGGCTTGGCTACCATTTGCAAGTGTAGCTGTGTCCCAAACACGGCCTGGCTTAGCATTGTCTGCAGTAATGTCAGACTCTAGATCCATGCCATTGGCAACACCGGTCGGCAAGATGACTCGAACACGAGTATTCTTGGCGATACCAGGGCCGTCCATGTTGACACCGTTAGTCGTCTGGTTAGCGTTGTTGTGTACGAAGGTTCGCACCCAATAACTTTTACCAGGTACGGCTGTAGATGTTTCACGGAAATCAGCGTCGGTTGGAGCTTGTCCAGCAACTACTTCAGCAATCCGCGTAAAGTTACGCTCGTCGCCGTAGGTTGGAGTGTTTACAAACGAGTTGAAAACAGGGCCATCCAGCGAACCACAACGGCCATAAGCTTGCGATGGATCAGTACAAGACTTTGAAGCGTCATACTTGTTGTAATCGTAAGTTGGTCGTCCTGGGCCAAAGCCAGCTAGGGCAATTGTAGCTGGTACAAATACCGCACCGAGGACAGCAATGCTTACGGCAACCTTCTTAGGAACTTTTTTGAAAGTATTCTTGATAAATTTAAACATGTTATTTCTCCTTCTCTTCCTTCTTAACCTTCACCTGGAGGCGTTAGTGTTGTAGGGCTTCCAACTGGTGGTACATAGGTTGGTTGCGTGACAGGAGCGGCAGTCGTACTAGTAGTAGCTGGGCCTTCTGGTGTTGGTCCCAAAGTAGTTGGTGAACCACCTTGGCCAATAGTAGTAGCCGTCTTTGGTCCTACCCAAACTGTAGTGGTTGGATATCCTTCAGGAGTGGTTGGGTTTGGACCACCGGTTCCACCGGTTGTAGGTGTACTAGGGCGACCAGGCACGTTTGGCTGACCAGGCACAACTTCTGGTGCTGGGACTTCTGGGACTTCACAGACGAAATCGTCGATGCGCTTGTCTTTTAGGTTAACGCCAAACATCTTTATACAGTAGTCTTGACCTTTAGAAGTTATATCAAACTTCAGAACACCCAATTCACCACTGGCGTCATACTGGTTGGGGTTAAGTTCCATTTCTGGATAACCTTTACCAACCGCTAGACCGTTGCCAGCCAAATGAAAGTTCATATTTGTCACGCCACCATCTTGTTTACCTTGGTTATTAAAACGACCAAGCATAGTGTTCAGGTAGAGTGCAAACTGTTGGTACTTAAGATTAGCATCAACTTGTTCGGCTGATTGTTCATCAGTAAGAGACAGTGGGTCTTCACCCATATATGGAGTCCGCTGAGCGGCCTTGTCATTAATGTCTTCGGCTGGGCCAACAGAGTCTTTAAGCCATTCTTCGTTAAGGTCAACGACTTTAACACCACCGACTTCTAGGTTCGCAAAGTAATTAGCAACCATTTCACCAACCAGTGGGTTTTCACAAATTTCAACTTGAAGTTCGTTTAAAAGAGCGTCTTTGTCAGACTGATCTGCGAGGAAAGGAGTATCAATAGCATCAGACCATGCACGCTTAGCAGGATCCTCAGGGTTAACTGATTCAAAGGCACCGATGCTTTGGGCAGGAACTAGCGTATCATCTTTGCGCTTAACAGTTTTACCGCCAGCTTTTTCGACAATAGTGGCACATTCTAGCTCAGGGTCAGTTGTTTTGACAGTTAGGGCCTCTTTAAGAGCCTGAAGATCTTCTTCTTGCTGTTGGGCAGCTTCGATAACTCCCAAAACACCTGAAGTGTCGAAGTTATCAGGAGCAGGTTGCTCAACGGCTTCTGAGCTCTTACTAACGACTGGGCCAGCCGTTACAACTTCTGACTGACGAGCACAGCCAGCCACAGCGATAGCGCCAACGGCGATACCAGCAGTTAACTTAATGAAAGTTTCTTTTTGTTCGCCAAACCAATCGCGGATAGCATTAATGCCACCGTTTAAGTGTTGAACGCCAGCAGGGACAAACTCAACGGGTTGTATAACTGGATTTTCCATAGGATTAACAGATTGTGTCATATACTAATCTCCTCACAAGATTTATTACCTCAGCAGTTTACCATAAAAGGCATAACCTGTCAATACTTTCTGACATATAGTTGCCTAAAGCACAAGCTTTTTCCTACAGGAGTTACTTTACTAGCAACTTGGCTTTGGGAAAGCTAAAGCCAAAGGTACTACCCTTATTCTCTTCGCTATGGAATATTAGAGCACCACCCTGGGCAACAATCACCTTCTGGGCCATGAACAAACCAAGTCCGGTACCATCTGGGCGAGCCTTCTTAGCATTATCGGCCCGGTAGAACTTGGTAAAGAGGTGGTGTTGTTCTGATTTAGGCACACCAATACCGTTATCCGACACTGTCAGCTCAATACTATCGGCCTTATCGACTAATTCTACAGTAATTGTCCCGCCGCTGGGTGTGTAGTAGATGGCATTGTCACTAAAGTTCATGATCACTTGCCTAATCTTGGTTTCGTCTAGGTTAAGACTTGGGAAGTTCTTGGGGTGCTGATACTCCAACTTGAGCCCCCTACCCTTGGCAGTCTCTTTAAGTTGGTCTAGTTCGGTCTCGACAATATCAGCCAAATTAGTTGGCTTAGCATCGATGATAAACTTACCGGTCTTGAGGCGTGATACGTTCAGCAAATCGGCAATCAAGTAAACCATCCGCTGCGAACTAATAAAGGCCTGGTCCAGCAACTTACGCTGTTGGGGGCTAATCTTACCGGCGTCTTCGTCGAGCACCATACTAACATAGCCCTTAACAGAGGTAAGCGGAGTTCGCAGCTGGTGTGATGCCATACTAATAAAGTCGTCTTTGGTCTCATCCATTTGTCGTAATTTTTCGTTAGTCTTACGAAGTTTGTAGGTAGCATCGTCGACTTTTTGCTGCAGAGTAATGTTAAACTGTTCGATTTCTTCAAAACGAAGCGCGTTTTGAATAGCAATAACCAGCTCGTTAGAGATGATCTCAAACATTTTAATATCCATCTTATTGTAAGGGTTGCCACTTTTCTTGGCGCCAAACAGAATCATGCCAATAACTTCATTTTTGTTACCGACCCGGGCCTGCAACTTAACTACAGCGGCACTATCATTATCGCTCAACGCAGTTCGTAAAACGCCATGTCTTTGCTCGAGGTAGTCAGCCACTACCACCTTATCCCTAGAGGTACTTAGAGGTTCAACTATTTTAGCGACACCATCGGTACTAAGATGAGCGCCACCCTTACCAATCAATCTTACCGGTGAATATGAGGTTTTATAAAGATAAAAACTAGCAAATTCGGTTTTTAGATCTTTGACAAATACGTCGGCCGTGTCGGTCAAGAGTGTCTCGAGATCAATATTATGCACTAGAACTGCATTCAAATCATCCAGAAAACTTTGTGGGTCATAGGCGTCGCGAAAGAAGAACCGGTTAGTTATCCGATCAAAGAAAGCCTTAGTCCGCGGGAAAACCAGTGCGGTTAACATAGCAAAGGCGATGTAAGAACCCCGTTGCGTTAAGGTCAGAGAATCATGCTGATTAATGATAGTCGAGAGACCGAGCACAAACACTCCATAAATAAGGCCGACTGTTCCAAACGATAGCAGGTAGGCTAAACCACGAGCGGTGGCTGCCCGGATATCAAACAAGCGGTGTTTAATTATGGCGTAAGCTAGCGACCCACTGAATAACAGTGTAAAGGTTGGCCCAAATGGTATCAGGCCGGTGAAGCCAAACAAGACGACAAACAAAAAGTTAGTCAGGAAGATAAGCCCCATCGAACCACCAATGCCTGCCAGTACAATTCGGAACTGATCGCGCTCCCTACCAGAAGCTCGGCGATACTTTATAACCAGGTTAACAACGCCACTGGTCAACAAGCCAATTGAGACAATTGCAAAAAATGCTATGGCGAAGCCTGGAGTTGGCTCGCCCTTTGAATCAAGTTTGAAAACGTAGGGAGTTTGCGTCATAAACATCACAAAAGCAGTCGCACCAATTGCCGAACGTCGCCAAAATTTACTACCAACCAAATTGTAAGATGGGAAGATCTTAAATGTTAGGTACACGGCTAAGCATAAAAATGATGCGAAAAAGAGGACCAACCGAACCCAGATTATCTGCGGGAAGATAATTGGGTGGACCGATATGTAGTTAACGGTCGACCATAGGGCAAAACTACTCGTCAAAATTAGAAATAGCTTATTTGTAATACTTTTGGGATTTTTCATAAAAACCACCAAACCAAGCACAACATTTAAAAAGCTCGCTAGACAAAGTAACCCAAGTTCAATCATAAATAATTCGCCGCATTAGATAGTACTAGTGCTTATTGTACAGCGTCAGGACTTTTCTACCCACTTTTGTTTAATGCCGGCCGCAAAGTAGCGCTCATGGCCATTTGGCCACAGAACAACCTGGATTAATTGATCGCTGTCTTTACTTTTAGATATTTCGGCAAATTCCGAGCTTTTCTCAATCAAACTAGTCCTAATTGCTTTACAGGCAATTTTCTCGATTTCTTCAGAACCTTCCAAGCCAGGTTGAAGCTCAATATTTATCTGCAAAAATTGGTTATGTCGAACGTCGGTTTTAGTTGACATTGTAAAGCGCTCGGTAAAGTAGCGACCCATCTTAGGCTTAAGTAGACCTTCTTTAATGAACTCCGGGTAGATGATGATGCCGTGCAAGGTTGCGGCAAAATCAGTTCTTTCATAAACGAACACAAAGGGATGTTTTTTAACCGTATGGCCAATGCCGTACTTTTTAACTTCTGCTTCGAGGTTAATATTATACGATTTGAGCTTAGTCATCATTTCGTTGTAGCTAATAACCCCACCGTGGTCACCAACGGCGTAACGGATAAGCGGCAAGGCGGCATTACCTGTTAAGGCCAGCTCCCCATTAACTTCTTCGAATTCAATAAAATCCGGATTAAATTGGGCTAACGTCGGGGTTTTTTCGATCTGTCTAAAAACATCTTTAAACAGTACTGGGTCCTCGATAATCAGCCGTCGTGCCAGAATACTTAATGGCGTTTCGTAAGCCATAGCCCCAATGTCGGCTGTACCATAAATATTCATGGTGTCTAAGATTGGGTCTTGAACGCCGCCATTTTCGCAAACATATTTACGGAAAGTTTCGGTAAAGGCTTCGGCCGCCGACAAGAGTCGAATCTGCAATTTAGCAAGATTTAGGTCGGCTTGGCTAGCTTCGTCTATTAATTCTTTGATAAACGGTGGATAGCCAACAATAACGGTTTGCTCAAAATTAGGCGATAGCTCTTGGAGGGCTTTGAATAATTCTTTTTTGTTGTAGCCGGCTGGCAGAATTGACACTGGCTGGTTCATACGAGCGGCAGCAATCTCAAAAGCCCTTAAAGTAATAATCCCGCCAATCCAGACACCCATCCCAAAACCAATCAAGACAAGGGTTGGGCCCTTGCCGTAAGATGAATACTTTAAGAAGTCTTCGATAACGTAAGAGTACTGCAAACTCAGCTCTTCGTTACGCGGGAAGTAGTATGGCTTGCCGGTGGACCCAGACGTAGAACAAAATAGCATCAGGTTATTAAAATCGTTCTTCCAAACCAAGTCCTGCAAGGCGTTAGGTACAAGGTAGTTCTTTTTGCTAGTAAGAGGAACTTTATAGAAGTCTTTAGGACTACTAATGTCGGCTGGTTTTAGGTGGTGCTCGGCTAAAAAGGCCGAGTAGGCCGGTATTTCTTTGGCCACTTTTTTAAATAGTTTTATTGATTTATCGCTAATCATGGCTTTCTTTCATACGCTCGCGGGCAATCGTGTCAGCTACTTTATATGTTGGTAAATTCTCTTGTTTAGAGCGGCTAAAAATACTGGCTAGGGTTTCTTGAATGGCTTTAGTCCTTTGCATTACTCGGTCCTTATTAAAACCATCACTTTCGAGTTCGTCGGCCACATAAATTAAGCCCCCGGCATTTGCAATGTAATCGGGGGCGTAAATAATTCCTTTGGCGAACAGTTTGTCGCCAGCACCAGGATCGGGCAATTGGTTGTTGGCCCCTCCTACTACTGCTTTGCATGCTAACTCGTTGATAACCTCATCGGTAAATTCAGCGCCCAGTGCGCATGGGGCATAAATATCGACCTCCTGTTTGTGGATGTCGGCCAAGGCAACTACCTCAATTTCTGGTATTTCTGCAACCAAATCTTTAGTCTGGGCATCGTTAATATCAGCCACCATGACTTTGGCGCCTGCTTGGTGGGTCAGTCGAGCCAATTCTCCTCCAAGTTTGCCAACACCTTTTATGGCAATTACTCGGTTTGTAAAAGTTTCGTCATCATATAGCTCATTGAGGGCTGCCTTCATCGAGGCAAAAACTCCGGCGGCAGCAGTCTTAGCAGTTGTAAGGTCTCCCCTGTCGGCCTCGACGACACCAAGCATGTGCTTGGTTGAGCGAGCCATCATAGCAACTTCGGCGTCGGTGACACCTACGTCGGTACCGGTCTTGAACCAACCGTTTAAGCGATCAACCATCTTTGCGTAGGCCGTTAAAACAGCCTCGTGGTCTTGTTGATTGTCGGCGATTATAACTCCCTTGCCGCCTCCAAAAGGCAGATTAGCCAAAGCGCACTTATAGCTCATCGCCCGGGACAAATTAAGAACATCTTTGGCGGCCGCCTCTTCTGTAGCATAAACTTGCATGCGCGTTCCGCCCAAAGCTGGCCCACGAGCGGTGTTATGGATGGCAATATAGCCTTTTAAACCAGCTGCTTTGTCGCTTATAGTTATAACCATTTCGTGGTCGTCAAATTCTTTGTAATCTCTGAGCATCAGTTGTGGCTGGCTTGCGGTCATTTTAATATGTCTGTTTTAAATACTTTTATGCAATACATTATACAACAAGAACTACTGAACCACTATTTTTACAATTTCATATATAATACAGATATATGAACGATACTTCAGGGCTTAATAGCAACATTAAAAATATTCTAGAAATTGCCCGCTTGGCGCCTTCGGTTCATAATACCCAGCCCTGGGAAGTAACCGTCAAAGATCAAACGATTCATATTAAGCTTGATCCCGACTTTACACTTGGCGATGGTGACCCTACCGGTCGAGAGACAATTATTAGCATGGGGATTTTTAGTGAAGCAATTATTATTGCGGCCGGTTACCTGGGCTATAAGCTCCGCTCTATGAAGTTCCACAACCAATCGACCGACATAACTTTTCAAAAACTCCAAGGTAAGCCCGGCACGGCCGAAGCAGTTGACCTACTCAAGCAACGTTGCACTGATCGAAGCATTTATACCCCTTACGACGTAACACCCGAAATGGCTGACACCATGGAGAAAGCCTACGCCAAAGGCGATGTTCGGATTTGGGTTCGAACCGACCCGGATAGTTTGCAAAAGACTGCCCAACTTACCGCCCAAGGCATTAGCCTAGCGCTTAGTTCTCCCAATTTTCGCAAAGAACTAAGTCAGTATCTAACCGAGCCGTGGTCTAAAAAGGGTCGTGGTATTGCCGTCGACAGCTTGTATATACCGCGCTTTGTGGCCGTCCTCGAACCTTATCTGATGCGACTCGGCGTTGGGGTTGGTGCCGAAGTTAAACTTGAAAAGAAACGCTGGCTGTCGGCCAGTGCCGATATATACATTGCTACCCGCGGTGACATGCCCGAATACTGGTTTAAGGCCGGCCGGGCTTACTTGCAAGTTTCTTTGCAAATCGAAAAACTCGGCTTAAGCCAAGCGACTTCGGCGGCTACCGTCGAGGCATCGAATTTTCACGAAGACATCGAAGAAATGCTGGGGACAAATTTTCGTTTGCAAAGTGTTTTGCGAGTCGGCCAAGGTAGCAAGAATCGGGTTCATTCGCCACGCGTGACCACCGATACCCTTTTAGCTACATCGAGTTAACGGCGCGGTGAATAACTTTGGTGTGTTTTTTATGAGCTTTGCGGTAGTGTCGGGTTTGGTGGTCGGCTAACAACTCTGTTTCGAGTGAGATTACATATCTTCCAGACTTTAGGGGATTACCAAGAGCAATATTCTTGGCCGCAAATGCCAGCACGCCACCTGTCATCATAACTGTCGATCCAAGTTGGGGGTGGGTCACAATAGTGGTACCAATCTTGAGGAGCGCTTCTTGCATTCTCAATGGCATATTTTGGGGGTCAATAATATTAACGGCGTGCTTAGTCCATTCACGATAGTTCTCGAGCTTCTGCTCGCTTAGCTTTTCGATACCTGGGATTAAGTTATGGAAAAGTGGCCGGTTAGGCTCTTGATCGAATCGTTCGACATCGAGCATGATAGTATCGCCCAGTTCGGTAGCCATAATTACCGGTATTTTTCGCTTTCGGGCTTCGATACGAATATTAATTTTCATCTCGATATCATCAATCTCATCAATCGCAATTTGCACTGGCCACGGTGTTTCAAAGATTTCACCAATATTGCTGCTATCGACTTTGTCGTAATTAGCAATTGTAGAATATGGGTTCATCTCGTATATTTGTCGGGCAATAACTAATGCCTTGCTTTTGCCGACACTCGATACCCCCGTTAAGATTCTGTTAAGATTTGAGCCACTAATGACCGCTCCATCAACCAGCTTAAGGCGTCGTGATATACCGGAAATACCTAACGCCAAAGCACCGGCACTACCGACGCTCATGCCAAAGGCTACTGCCTCAAATTCAAACAGTTTTTTCTGCTCCTTGGGGGTAATTAGATCGCGGTTACGGATTGTTCGCAGATCTTCAAAATCTTCTTGGGCCAGAATATGAACTAGTTGGTTCTTCCATGGGAAGTGAACCCAGGTACCGAGTTCCCAGGGCTGTTTTTTGGCATAATGCTCAGTTAAAAGCTTATCAATCGAAGCCACCTGGACTTCGTACTTAGCGCGATACAAGTGGGCATTTTTGCTTAGCAACAGTTCGGCATACTGTTCGTCGTAGTTATCAATAATTTCCAACGACGGGCTGGCTTTTATTAAAGACTCCAGCTGTTTTAGGCTGTCTTTGTCAGACATCTTAACCAAAACCGGCTTATCATGAAGGTCATCTTGGGGGCCAGTTTTAGCAGCGGTTTTCAGAAATTGCGGATACTTTTCGCTAGGATTTGTTAGTACGAGTTTTTTGTGACCCATGTATTTGATAGCCTTCTATTACATATAACAATGATACTTCTAACTATACATCAAAACTGCCCATCACTCACTTTGCTGACTGCCACACATTGTTTAGGCGCGTTTGTGATTTTCGACGACAGTATCCATTATCAATCTCAAAAACTTTTGGGCAAAGTCTTCGTCGAGCCCCGCCTCCATAGCCAGCTGTCTTATTTCCTCTAGATGGGCGGCTTCTCTAGCTGGGTCAACCGGAGGAAGATTGTGGGCTTTTTTGTACTGGCCGACTTTATCTGTCACCCGAAATCGTTCGGCCAAAAGGAGTACCAAGTTGTTATCGATAGTATCTAAGCTTTTCCTGAAATCTGCTAAATCCTGTTTCATACCCCCATAATATCATTCCAACCATACTTATAATCAGTTGTCTAATACTAGCCTCTACCGTAATATAAGAATATGGCAACAAAAATTGCGATTATCGAAGATGATCAAGCTATCTCTCAGATGTACCGAATTAAGTTCGAGGGTGAGGGCTACGAGGTTGAGACTGCCGAGAATGGCAAAGTCGGTTTGGCTTTGGCCGAAAGCATGAAACCAACGGTCATTTTACTAGATTTAATGATGCCAGAAATGAACGGCGACGAAATGCTCAAGAAGATGCGGGCAACTACCTGGGGCAAAAACATCAAGGTGGTTATTTTGACCAACATGGGCGAACAAGAAATCCCCGAAGATGTTAAAAAACAGGGTGTCGCGGCAGTAATCTTGAAGGCCGATATGACCCCTCGTCAGGTGGCCGAGCTGGTTAAACAACAACTTGGTAAATAAATGAAAATTGCTCTATTGGGTTATGGTATCCAGAACGTAGCTGCTCTAGAGTACTGGAACAAACCGGAGAATCAGATTACAATCTGTGACCAAAATGAGTTACAAGTTCCTGAGGGTTATGCGACGCGGTTTGGCGATGATTACTTAAAAGATTTGGACCAGTTTGATTTACTAGTGCGGATTCCTTCGCTGCATCCTAACGATATCATCAAGGCAAACCCCGATAGTCCGCACATCCTCGAAAAAGTTACCACCGTTACTAACGAGTTCTTTAAAGTCTGCCCCTCCAAAAACATCATTGGTATTACCGGCACTAAAGGTAAAGGCACGACCTCGACCTTGGTCACCAAAATACTAGAAGCCGCTGGCAAAAAGGTTCATTTGGGCGGTAATATCGGTATTGCGCCTCTAGCCATGCTCAAAGACAATATCCAGCCAACTGATTGGGTAGTGCTAGAGTTAGCCAACTTTCAGCTAATCGACATTAAGTTTTCACCAAAAATTGCGGTCTGTTTAATGGTTGTGCCGGAACACCTAAATTGGCACACCGACATGGAAGAATACGTTGTCGCTAAACAACAAATGTTCTTGCATCAAACTATTCATGACTTGGCAATTTTTAACCGTGCTAATGCCCACTCTCAAGAAGTCGCCAGTGTCTCGGCCGCCAGCAAGCTTTCTTACGCCGTACCAGTGGCCGAAGGCGAACCCCAACAAACTACTGGCGCCTATGTAAATGGGGACACAATTTATATGAACAAGACGGCCATCTGTAAAATCAGCGAGGTCGGTTTACTCGGTCGGCATAACCTCGAGAATATCTGTGCAGCTATCGCTACAACCTGGGGTCTGGTTGACCATAACACTGAGTTAATAAAGCAAGTGGTTAGCCAGTTTAAAGGCCTCGAACACCGATTAGAGCTAGTACGGGAGTTTAACAGCGTAAAATACTATGATGATTCTTTTGGGACAACACCCGAAACTGCCGTAGTAGCAATTCAAGCCTTCGAGCAGCCAAAAGTTGTCATATTAGGTGGCTCCGAAAAAGAAGCAACTTTTGACGGGCTAGCTCAAGTCGTCGCCACCCATAATGTTCGATCGATTGTCCTGATTGGCGATACTGCTCCAAAAATTAGAGAAGCCTTGCAAATGGCTGGCTTCGAGAATATCGTAAGCGGCGGTAACGACATGGCTACGATCGTAGAGAACGCCCACATCCAAGCCCACCCTGGTGATGTTGTTCTACTATCAACTGCTTGCGCCAGTTTTGATATGTTTAAAAATTACCAAGATCGTGGTGAGCAGTTTAAACGATCGGTTCAATCTCTTTAGCTATACGATCTAACTGTCGAATTATCGCTTTTTCTGGCTGCAGAACCACAGCTCGGCCGTCTAGGATTTTTGTAATCAGCCCTTCTATCCAGTGATAGTGGGTACAGCCCAGCACCACCACATCGGCTCCGGCCCGACAAACTTCATCGATTTGTTGCTTTATCTTCTGTTCATTAATCGAGTTAGCTTCGATCATTCGTGACCAATCAGCACAGTCTGGTTCTACAACAGTTTTGCCTATCGCAAAAGTATCCTTCAGCCATTGATAGCGGACGCTAGCTAATGTTCTGGGTGTAGCACAAACTGCAAATACACCAGTTTTTGTCTGCTCGGCAGCCACTTTAACCATTGGTTCAACCGCAACTAATGGTACAGAAATCGCCTCCCTTAATGGTTCGATTAGGTTAGTACTAACGGTATTACAAGCCACCACAATTACATCCGTCTTAGTAGCAAGCTCCTGCAAAATTGGCGTCACAATTGAAATAAGTTCTTCTGTAGTTTTGGAGCCATAGGGAAAGTTTACATGATCATAGACGAAAATGACTTCAGCATTGGGCATGGCTTTATGGATAGCGTCAGCCACAGATTTTCCGCCAACTCCCGAATCAAAAACGCCAATTCTCATTTAGTAATCTGGCTTTGTGCGGCTCGAATAACATTTTCGAAAAGTGCGCAAACAGTTAGTGGGCCAACGCCACCTTTTACAGGAGTGACGATCAGATCATCGCGTTCATAGACGCTTGGTGCTAGATCCCCCACCGTTTTGCCATCTTCGCTAGCAACGCCAGCATCAACCACAACTGCGCCGGCTTTAATCATCTCTGGGTATAGGATGGCTGGGCTACCAGTAGCAGTAATAATAACGTCGGCCTGCAGAGATTTAAGCTTTAAGTCATCGACTTCCCTTGTGGCAACCTCAACATCTAGGCCAGATGTATTGAGCATTCGTTCGAGTGGAGCACCAACTAACTTGCCACGACCAATCAGTAAAATATGTTTTCCGCGAAGATCAATATTGTAACCCGCCAGTAGCCACATAATAGCCAGAGCAGTGGCCGGGTCATAAATTGCCTTTTTACCCAGAGCGTCAACGTCTTTTTGCGGACTAACTAAATTAGTTATTTGGTCGGTTTGCTTGGGATCTTCTAGCGGCAACTGTGTAATGACGCCGTGTACAGAGTCATCTTTATTAAGCTTTTCGATTAGTTGCGGCATCTCAGGCTGTTTGACCCGATGTATCTCGACCTCAACGCCTATATCAGCCCCATAGCGAGTTTTTAGCTTAATGTAGACTTCGATGACCGGGTTATCGACACAAACAATAATTGCCAACTTAGGCTGTAACCGATGAGCCTGCTTAAGAGCCCTAACCTGGCCACCTTGGCGCTGTTTAATATAGTCAGCCAATTCACGGCCATTTAGTAGTTTTTGCATCGCTGTAATTGTAGCATGAAAAAACGCTCTCCTCCGAAGAGACGAGCGTTTTTTGGAAAGCCTAAATACTATTGGCTGACTGGAGCAGCTGGCTTAGCGGCAGCGTTGTAACGACCACCGTCATACTTAGCATCACCAAACCCAAGGATTAGATAGCCGACGTATGAGAACAGGAATAAACCAAAGAAGCCGAAGGTACCACTTTTACCAAAGCGCTTAGCAAGCTCTAGAGCCTGCACAATTGCGACATAAAGGTTTACAAACGGGATCATAAGAAGCAAAACCCACCAACCTGGCTTGCCAGAGATTTCTAACAAAATGTAGGCGTTATATATAGGGATAAGAGATTTCCAGCCTTTTTCGCCGGCCTTCTCGAAGACCTTCCACATGCCAACAATGGCGGCCACGAGCACGACTAAATAAATGAAAGATACTACCGGGTTAAAACCCGAGCCACTACTAGTTGTAGTCGTGGTGTATTGGTAAGTTACTTGTGCTAATGTACTGAACATTTTTTCTCCCCCTGAATTGTTATTGTTAACTACGAGTATACACCTTAAAGCCAAAAATCAGCATATTTGCATAACCATTTTATTTAATCGATGCTGCCTTGCGGATAACAGAGGTATATGGTAGAATTGCTGGGTTCAAATGAACATTTGGGCCAGTAGCTTTGCTGGCGCAGCTTGCTGCAAAAGTTAGTCACGAGCACTCGTGCTCTAGCCAGCCCATCTTTGAACAAGTCTCTATAAGGGCCAGTAGCTCAGCTGGTTAGAGCACCTGCCTCTTAAGCAGGGTGTCGAGGGTTCAAGTCCCTCCTGGCCCTCCAATCTGTCTTCTATATATTAGGTAACCTATAGTATCCAGGTGCTATACTAACCCTATGGGTAACCAACCAGACAAATCGCTCAACAGCGTCTCCCCCACTGTGAATAAGAGGAATTACCTAGGAATTGTAATAGGTTTGGTTCTAGCACTGACCGCTCTATACGGTGTGTACTATTGGCAAAATTCTAAGGTCAAAGATGCGACACAAAAACTCAAGGCTGCCAATACGCAAGTTGTCGCACTGAAGGCTAGTCAGAACGCTGCGACGGCGGTACAACCAACAGCTCCTGCGTCGACTGATTCAATCAATACTGATCTTATCCCAGGCCAGGCTGAAATGACGCGCTCTGATGGTAGATTACTAATTACTGGGGTATACAAAACAACAAACATTCCCCAGGAATTATGGCTTGACTACGGCGCTACGCCAACTAATTTAGATAAATCCACGCTTCATGCTACTAAAGGTCTTGGTGAAGTAGGGCCGACTGATGCCTACAGTTTTGGTCAGTCTTTAGAAATTCCTAAAGTCTCAGTTACCGCCGGTCAAACTTACTTCTATAGGGTTAGCGCTAAACTCGATGGCAAAACCAGCCACAGTGCGATCGCTAGCTTCACAGTTAGTAAGTAAGGGTTTAACCTCATGAACCCAGCCGGAGCTACAGAACTTTCGCAACGCCTAAGACAGGGCAAATATAAACTTCAACACGAACTCGTGCCTATGCCCGTCGAAGGCGATGATAACCCTTATGTGACTATCGTCACTGCCGTTGATGTAAGCCCAGCAACTGTTTTGAATGCACTTTATTGGGCAAGCATGTTACATGATGAGACTAACTCACGCGAATTACAAGACCCAGATGACCCTGAGCTTTTACTGATCGCTGCCAGTCCTGGTAGCTTAACTTTTGAAGATCTGGCTTCGGTACCTGAAGAGTAGATTCCAGTTACTACAGCCACCAACCTGGTCCTCCAAAGCATAAACACTTCGCCAAGAAGTGTTTATTGTTATAGTTATATGATGAAGATTTCTCACGACAGTGAAACCCCCGCCAAAGGACAACAAGTTATTAGCGTTTGTGGATTCATCCACCATAAATTCAATGGGATCGAAAAAGTTTTTCTGGCCAAGCGTGCCGAAACCAAAAAATTCCTTCCTGGGCTCTATGAGATGCCTGGTGGGCATGTTGATTTTGGCGAAGACATAGTCGACGCCCTTAAACGAGAAGTGACTGAAGAGTTTGGCATGTCCATTAGTGTTGGTGACCCATTTGCTAGTTTTACCTATCAAAACCTTATTAAACAGTCCCACTCAATTGAAGTGATTTACTTTGCTACATTTACCCAATCCCACGACAACGTAACTATCAACCCCGAAGATCATTCCGAATATGGCTGGTTCACAAAAGCCGAGGTTTTAAGCACCGTTTCTGATAATCGCCAACTTGCTAGGCGAAATAGCTCCGTAAAGAAGGATTCCGACGAAGACCTGGAACTTACCTCGATATTAAAAGGCTTCTCGATTCTAGAAGGCGAAGCTCTCAAGCTAGGATGAAAAAACAAATGGCCAAGCGGTATGCAATAGACATGATAAAATCTTTTCCTGGCGCCCAGCGCCTACTGAGGATAGATGTTAAACCCGCCGACTTGCTGCGCTCCTTTCTACGTGTTCGGCAAATAACTCGAATGAATTGGCTCCAACGTTATTATGTGGGGCGTAGAGATTCGGCACTGCATTAATTTCAAGGAGTAGTCTGTCTTCTCCGCTGTCGATATAATCAATCGCATTTAAATACAGCCCTGAGATTTTACTTACTTGTCGGGCAAACTCATGCAGTGGCTTGGTTACTTCTACCGGCCTATAAGTACTCTTGGCCCCCTCCCCGGACCGCCAAATATCGGGAGTTTCCATGTAACTAGCCATAACCAAAAAATCAGCTTCATAGTTCAGGGTGTATATCCTCCCAAGACCTTCCGAAAATGGTATATACTTTTGCACCACAAGGCCCTCAGCAAGGCCATAATCCGCAAGTGCTTGGTCTGGTGAAAGTCTAACAATTCCGTTTCCGTACCAGCCGAACGGGTCTTTAATAACTACATACTCATCCCCTATAAAGTTTGAGATAGTATCATGGTTAGTAACGCCATCTAAATCGTATGTCTCTGGGATTAAGTCTGGAAACATTCTATGAGTTTTTCTTTTATCAAACGAAATCATGGTAGAAAAAGGGTTGTCTACCATTACTGGCGTCGGTTTATTATCGGCTCTGCGCATAAAGTAACCCAGGGCCATGTCTCGGAAAAAGTTTACATCAATAACAGCACTTCTATCGATAAAAACATCGCCATCGAGTATTTCGGCGGCTTCGGGAGAATTTTCGACAGGCATCAAGTTTACCTGATGGCCCCTATCCTCAAACGTACTCACTATAAGTGGTAGGCTCTGCCGATCATAACCATCGGACGATAATATATTAATTTCTAATGGCTGCTTCATACTTACACCTGATTGATTCAATAAAATCACCCCTAACATCGTTAGATGATTGGATACCGTCAAACGCAACGCGTACGCCCTGCGCAAGGTAGCCGGGCAAAAACAAGCCCCCATCTGCCACTGGGTGAAAGCCCAAAAATGTATCATTCGGATTAGTAACAACGTTTGACGATGGGGTGTCATCAAAAATACAATCTACCCCAATCTTAGCTAAGATATGGCGCGCAAGTGATTGATTTTCTCGGATTAAGCTTAGCTTGACCTCATGGTTGTTGTCGGTTAATCGCTGGCACAATACGATTTCAGCATTAAATGCCATCCCCCTGTTGTAAATGGAGTCTTTATTTTTGTAAATATCGGGATAACCTATATCTAAACCAACAGGCATAAACTTATCCGAATAAAGCTTTTGGCTCCATAAATGCTGAGTCATCGAATAGCCAGCAACAAAGTCAACTGATGTCTCCTGCCTGACCCGCTCAAGTCGCGCCCCAAAGACTGCCTTTCCCATGCCGGCTCCTCGTCTATCAGGGTCAACCACTAAAGCGTTGATGATTGCAAAATTACCGGCAAGCCGAATGCCTGCATGGGCTGTCAAGTTATCGCCTTCAAACAGACCAACAGATATGTAATCACCGTTAGTGATGCTGGCACTGTACGCTTCTACCCCTCCTGCCGTTAAAGTGTGGTTTCCATAGACTCTCTCCATCAAGCCAAATACTTGAGGAGCTTCGTCGGGGGCGACCTCTCTGATCATGCTCGGTGCACCTCATATATGGTTTCGCCTGGTAAATCATAGAAAGGGAACTTTTCAGCGATAACCAATTTTGCGCCAGCTTTGAGTAAAAACGGCGCCAAATTGCCTCCTGTTTCAAGATAAAAACAGAGGTGAGTATTGTATTTTTTGGCTGTTTCTAATATCGAATCAACGGTGTTGGACGACAAGGTTGCACCAGATACAATCGCATAGTCGGCATCTGCAATAAGCTCGAGAGTCCGCTTATTACCTTGAGTGTTTACGCTCAGCCCATGGATTTTTTTGCCGCGAAGTTCTGGGCTTAAGTCGCTAATCGAGACTTCGCATTTTTTCTCTAGTAATTCTCTTACGAATTCCGTTACTAGCCCCACCACAACAACCTTTTTGCCAGTCCGCACATGATCTGTGGTAATTTTTGACCTGTAATTGGCCTTTTCCTGATAGGTCCCTCGTTTGCCCGACTTATCACTTGGTTCGATCTTATGGTATTTGTTATATTCTTCACAAACGGCGTCAATTAACGCCACCCTTAGTGGCCAGTCCAAATCACGGCGCATCAAATCAATAGCCGGCTTATCAACTACACTTATAAGCTGATTGTGGGGTGCCGGCTTACCATTGAAGTAGGCAAAGCCAGATGCGCCAGAGCCTAAGATACAAAGATAATACGACAAGTCAGCTAAAGGAGTTTGGAAATTAGTCTTTCTGTAATAACTACTGCCCGATAAAATATTGTCGACCTCTAAACCTTCTGCAGGCAAGAGCCTACACCAGTTTTCAAGCTCTAGGAGTACGGACTCAATCATGTACAGTTTATAACATATTTTTTACTTTTTAGGAAATTGTGTAGGGATAGCTCCTGGTTGGAACCAACTATCTAAACTAATTAACAGCATACTTTGCTATAATCAAAATATATAAAGTAAAGGGGTGAAAAAATATGACTATTAACTACTTAGCTGTGGCTGTAGCGACTGTTGCTGAATTTATAATTGGCGCCATCTGGTATATGCCGATTTTCGGAAGTCTGTGGCGTAAAATTCACGGCTTTGATGACCTCAGTAAAGCTGATAAGCAGGCTGCTCAAAAACAAATGATGCCGCTTTTAGTAATTCAGCTTATTATTACTGCTGCTACAACCGTTGTTTTGGCAAAACTCATGCTTATGCTTCCAGACTACTCGGCCTACAAGCTGGCCGCTATGGCCTGGGTCGGTTTTGTCGTTCCAACTCAAATCGCTGCCATCATCTTTGGCGGTACACCACCAAAATGGATGGTTACAAAAGCTCTAATTATGGCGAGTGGTTCGTTTGCATGCCTAATGACAGCCGTAGCAATCCTTAGCGCATTTTAAGACTAGCCGTGTCTGTAATTGACGATTACTTAAAAAATCTCCCAAGCGACCAAAAACAAAACCTGGAGCATATCCGATCTCTGGCTAAAGGATTGGTTCCAGAGGCCGAAGAAACAATTGGTTACGGCATGCCGGTCCTAAAGTATAAAGGTAAATACCTACTGGGTTTTGCGCCTTTCAAAGACCATATGAGTATTTTCCCCGGGGCTGAGGCGGTCGAGCTAATGTCTGCCAAACTGACTGGCTTTAAGACCTCCAAGGGCACCGTACAATTTACAGTTAAGCGACCAATCCCCGACCAGCTGCTAACTGAAATTATCGTGATCTGCAAGAACCGAATTTCTTAGTGTCGGTCGTTTTTGTAGCTGCCCAAGATTGTCACCTGGCAATCTTGTTGGCCAAGTTCCTTGATAGCAAGCTCAAAGTTAGGGTGTTGAGCTGACTCTTCGATATCAACATAAAATATGTAGTGCCAAGCCTTGCCAATAATCGGCCGTGATTGAAGCTTGCTTAGGTTTATGCCGTGTTTGGCAAACGCGCCCAAGGCGTCATATAAAGCGCCTGGGTGGTGTGCAGTCTTAACTATCAGCGAAGTCTTGTCGGCATCACTAACAACCCTCGGTTTTGATTCGAGCACAATGAAACGGGTGTAGTTTTGCTGGTTGGTTTCGATTTCCTCGGCAAGTACTTGCATCCCATAAATCTCGGCGGCCTCTTGGCTACCAATACCAGCCACAGACTTTTTCTGCAAAGCTTTAACCTGGGCAATACTGGCGGCAGTGTCGCGATATTCGAGACGCTTAGCATTTGGAAGATTGGCATCTAAATAGTCGCCGCATTGAGCCAGCGCAACAGGGTGTGAATAGACTTCAGTAATATCGCTTAACGAAGCACCCGGTACAGTTACCAAACACTGCTTAATTCGTAAATAAACCTCACCAACAATCGAAAAATCGTAATTCACTAAAAGGTCGTAAGTTTGGTTAATTGATCCGAAAAGTGAATTTTCGATTGCACAAACTGCATAGTCGGCCACACCGTTTTCAACAGCTGCAAAGGTGTCGCTAAAGGTATCGCAATATACTAGTTCGATAGCGTTGCCAAAGAACTGGTGAGCGGCAATACCGTGAAACGAAGCTTCCTCACCCTGAATGGCAACTTTCTTAGTCATAGACATTAAGTTTAGCACAACTACCTACTATTAACAGAGATTAGATGATTAAAATTAAGCTGATAGTTACTACCGCACCCGTTATAAAGTTAAGCCAGATAAACCGGTGCCAGCCAGCATTTGCTACTTCGCAGTCTTTGTCTGGCAGATTATAGTAAGGTGCGGCATTAGCGGCGTACAGCAAGGCACACAACCCAATAGCCCAGGTTTGTCGACCTTGCAATACCAATAAACCGGCGCACAAAACATACAGCAACAAAGAAAACCGTGTCGTCCATTTAGCCCCCATGATTGTTCCAATCGAAGCAATTTTACCTTTTCGGTCAGCCTCAATATCTTGGACAGCACCAAATGCATGACTGGCCATTCCCCACAAGAAGAAGGCTACCACATATGGCCAGAAGTCAGCTCGCCAGCCCAGCACAATCAATCCATAAATTAACGGGCCAACAAAGTGAATACTAGAAGTAGCCGAATCTAAAAAGGGGCGCTCTTTAAAACGAAGTTTTGGGGCGCTATAGGCAATCACCATAAATAGTACAAAAACCAACCATAAACTAGCTTGCCAAGACGTCTGGCTAACCATGTAAATTAAGAATGGTAGGCCGAGGAGTAGTGAGCTCCATATAATTGTTCGGTGTAATGAACGCTCGGTTACTGCCCCCTCTATACCGCCTTTACGGGGATTTTGTAAGTCAGATTCGTAATCAAAAACATCGTTAATCCCGTACATCAAAAGATTATATGGAATTAAAAAGTAAACTGTAGCAACCAGCCAAAACCAGTTTAGCTGACCGCTAACCACAATATACCCGGCCGAAAACGGATAGGCGGTATTAACCCAAGAAATTGGCCGAGATGTCTTAACTAGTTCGACAATACGATTCATCTGGAATATCTTTCCCATAAACTAATTGTTAAAACTGTTGCTACTACAGTATAAAAGAAATCCTCAATCGGCGCCTTAATAATAACCAGCCCAGCTGTATATTGCTGGTTATAGCCAACAATATCAAAGGCAATAATCAAACTGTCAAAAATAGCCGTCAGAGACAACATTATTAGCAGTACTGCCAGTAACCGCCGTTTTGGCTTAGGGTGTACAAACCATACTATAGCTAATGGCAAGCAAAATATCAGATTAATTATCAGATACCTATACATAATGTTGCTTCTTTAAATACTGCCAAATTACTAACGGCGTGTACACCAATAAGCCCAAAAATAGTAGTTCCTCTACCGGGAAGTTAGGTAAGACTTGCCAACCCAATAGGTAGTCTGATGGTCCAGTATAAAAAATCTGCGATCCAATCCCAACCAAGTCCCAGCCTATAAACAACAGATAAACAGGCGATAATACTTTTAAGGCCCTTCGCCAACTTAAGAACCAGACTAATTTATAACGTCTATCTGCTATGAGCAAGCCAGTCAACGAAAAAGTCAGGGCCACTAGATAAATGCTACCCATGTGACCTACCAAGGCTTTCTAAGGGTCCGGCCGAGTTATCGCCAACAAGGCGCTTATAGACGAGTTCGGCGCTAATCAGACACATTGGCAGCCCAATACCGGGCTGGGTGTTGCCACCAACGTAATAAAGATTGGTTAGTTTTTTACTTTTTACGGCTGGCCTAAACATAGCGCTCTGCTTAAGAATATGTGCCATGCCTAAAGCCGTGCCTTGCCAAGCATTAAAATCATTCGTAAAATCGTCTGGTCCGTACAACCTTTTCAGGGTTATTCTTTCCCGAAAGTCCTTTATGCCAGTGATTGACTCAATCTGACCAAGATATTTTTCGGCATATTGTTCCAGATCTTCACTATGACCAGCCGGTAATGGTACTAGTACAAAAATATTCTGGCTATCGTTTGGTGCAGTCGATTTATCGCTAGCCGAGGTACGGCTAATGTACATAGAAGCTTTATCGGGCCAAACTTTACTTTCAAAAATCTGTTTAAAATTTTGCTCCCAGGCTTTTGCGAATAGTAAGTTATGATGCTCTAGTTCCGGTAACTGCCCCTTAACCCCCAAGTACATTAAAAGAGCTGATGGGCCAGCCACTTTATTGGACCAAAATTTTTCTGGGTATGATTGAACTTCTTCGGCAAGTAATTGGGTTTCGGTAAAGTGCAGGTCGGCATTTGAAATAACAATATCGGCCGAGACAGTATCACCGTTGCTCAGCAAAACTCCAGTAGCTTTTTTATTTTCATAAACAATCCTGCTAACTGACTGGTTGTAGTTAAGCTCTGTCCCCCGCTTTTTGTTAATAGACTCGATGGCTTCAATCACTTTAAACATACCGCCTTTTGGGAAAAACACTCCTTGGGCAAAATCCATGTGGCTCATTAAGTGATACAGGGCCGGAGCTTGATACGGTGAGGTGCCCAAAAACACCATTGGATACTCTAGTATCTGCTGCAACACCTGTCGTCTGACATACTTATTAACATAGCTGCTAATTGGTTGCAGTAACTGCGTTAACATGAATGGTAGTTTTTTGAATATCTCGATCTTTAGTAGCGGGCCGATACTGCGAAACGGATTATACAAAAAATACTTGACCGCCAAGTTATAGGTTTGCTCGGCGTTTTTTAAGTATTTTTTAAGCTGGTTGCCAGCACCAGCTTCAATGTCATCAAATGTCTGGCTATCCTGCTCAATATCGCCAGTCACAACTATTGGTGCTTCAGTTTCTGTAAATACTTTGTAGGCTGGCGAAAGTTTTTGTAGCTGAAAATAATCATTCCGCTTTTCTCCTAGTAATTCAAAGTAGTGCTCAAAAACCTCGGGCATTAAATACCAAGAAGGACCAGTATCGAACCGAAAACCATCTTTTTGCCAGATTCCGGCACGTCCACCAGGACCGGCCGCCTGTTCGTAAACCTTTACTCGCCAACCATCAGCTGACAATAACGCCGCTACCCCTAGTCCGCCAATTCCGGCGCCAATTATTACAGCCGTTTTTTGGCTGGCCGGCTTATTTACCACGAATTTTTTGCCTGACTATAACCGAACCAATAATCCATCGCTTGTGTGGGTTACTAACTCTTAAACGCTCCTTCTTTAACTGTTTGGCAGGAGACTTACTGAGCCGAGTCAAAAGTGTTGCAAAGTATTCGTAGGCTACGCACACTGCAGTTTGGGCATCTTTTGGTAATTGCTCCATAGCAGTTTTGGCCAATTTCATATCCAGATTTATATCTGCCACAATTTCGCTCTTAATACTATCATCGAACGTCGCAAAAGAACCGACTGGGAAGTAGTAACGACCGAGCCGTTTATAGTCGTCGGCAATATCCCTTAAAAAATTAATTTTCTGAAAAGCCGAACCGAGCGCTTTGGCACCTTGCTGTAGCTTTTGATAACCAGATTTATCACCCATGCAAAACACCTTTAAGCACATTAAGCCGACTACTTCGGCTGAACCGTAAATATACTTTTCGTAATCTTTGCTGGCATGGTACTTTCGTGGTTCAATGTCCATTCGCATACTATCAAAAAATGGCTTGATGAGCTCTTTGCCGATATCGGCTTGCTGGGCAGTTAGCAAAAAGGCATGGATGATGACATTGGAACTATAGCCGGTCTTGATGGCCTGGTAGGTGTCGTCTTCCAGCTTATTTAAAATAGCCAAGGCATCTTTACCGTGGTAACTGTCAACAACTTCGTCGGCTACTCTGACTAAACCATAGAGATTATAGATATGCTGTCGCATTCTAGGTTTAAAAAAATAGATTGAGCGACTAAACGAAGTTGAAAAAGTATGAGTTAAAACCCGGGCAGCCTGTTGGGCGGCAAGATCGTATGTTTCCATTTGTTTCCTTTTGCTAGTCAACAAAGTAATTTTTTACTTATGTCTAACCTAGATATAATAGCCTAATCTTGGGGGCAGTGCGATACTTGGTTGACCAAAGCATCGTTTAGCGATTCGGCCAATACCGGTGTCCAGACTGCGTAGCCTTGGGCATTAGGGTGGAAGTTATCTTGTGCAAACAAACTACGATTATTCTTAAAGGTTGGGCCAGTTTTACTAGCCAGTTCGGCAAAAGTGAAGTTATGCGTCTGGCTAAACTGTCTAAAAGTTTTGTTGAGTTGATTAGATCGCCAACCAGCAATCAAACGGAGCGGTTGCGGAAAGCGAGGCACCGCGCCCATTTGGGCTGCTCCTGTGATAACAATTTTCGTATCACAGTTCAGGTTTACTAATTTATCGGTTATCGACCGTAGCGAAGTTTCTACTGACTTGTTGGCCGTAAAATGAGTAACGTCATTCGACCCAACCAATATCATTACAAGATCGGGTTTAGTTTTTATTTGATCTACCTGGCTACTAGCAACATCACTAGTTCGAGCCCCCGAGACACCTAGGTTTGTCATGGTAACGGCATAGTTATTAGCCAACTGGTTGGCGGTGCCAATTGCCACTCCCTGCAGGTAATCGGCGCCCTGCGCTACGGCAGTGCTGTCGCCAAGAACATAATAATTAAGTCTAGGACCTTGGCCTTGCGCCACAGATTGCCTTGGGATATTTGGGGCTGGCACATTCTTACCATTGTACTTAACGAAGGCCGCCTCCAGGGCTACAAACAGACCGACTACACCCAAGCATATTCCGCCGATAATTATTGCTTTATGGGGCATTTAATTTGTCTTCGGCGCAGTTGGTACGCTATTAAATAACTGATTGAGAAGTTCTTTTATTTGCGAGAAATCATCAATGCCGGCAGCTGGGACCAATGCCGACTGACCATTGCGAGTCGTGTAGCTAATTAACAAGTTTTTACCATCAACATCATTCAAGCTAACCGACTTAACATCAGCATTGTTGATATCTTTGGTTAGGTTATTGAGGCGGCGTATATTACCCAGTGAAAGATCTGTTTTAACATTATTGCCGACGGCATCAAATAGACTGCTAATTTTAACCGGGTTTGTCAGGACTCCGGTGCTAGTCGCCTTATCTTTTAAGGCCAGCAATATATCCCGCTGATACTGCGTACGATCAAAGTCGCTGCCAACCCCAAATGCGCCCGGCCCCTCGCCACGAGCTCGCGACAACGCCAGTGCCTGATCACCATTTATCTGCATAGTCCCGTTTGGCAATTTAAGATTAGCAAACGGATCGTAAACACCGTTTTTGTAACCACTATCGATTGTTACCGTCACACCGCCGACTGCATTAACTGTATCTTTAAAAGCCGTGTAGTTGATTAGGGCATAATAATCGATCGGGATACCAAGCGTTTGGCTAACTGTCTTTTCTAGTAAACCCATGCCCCCGTCGGGATATCCAGCTTCTTTAAAACCATCAGCATTACCGTAAACATTAGCGGCGTTGATCTTTGAGTAGTCATTGCCAGGAATATTTACGTAAAGATCGCGCGGGATACTCATAGCAAAAGCAGTTTTATTATTAGGATTAATGCTAATTAGCATAATCGAGTCAGTTAATTCGGCACCGGCGTGACCGGGGTCGTCGGACGAATCACCGGCTAACAGGATGTTTATCCGACCTCTATCTTCGCCTCTAAGTTTAGAGTTATCAAAAATGCTCCAAATATTAGTGCCGAGACGATTGCTATTAAGAATCACCTTGTAACCTAACCAACCCCCGACAATAATAAAAACTGCCAGTAGTACTAGAAGTGTTCTCTTCACTATTTTCTTTTTGTTGAATCGTCTGGTTTTGGTGGCCTTGGATAGTGGTTTAGGAGCTAATTTTTGGTTTCTTAAGTCAGGTAGAGCCCGGCTGACTTGATAATTTTTGGCGCGACCGGTGGGGTCAGCAACCTGAGCCTTTTTAGGCGATATAGCAGCTTTTTTCATAAATTACTTAGTTACTATTATACCTGATTCTAGACATTTCTACGCCAAATCTCGAAATGAAAAGGTATGCCATTTTCTTGCTTCGGAGGGCTGGTCTCAATCATCGTATACTGCGCTTCGAATTCCGGAAAAAACTTCGTGCAGTTGAATAAGCTGCCCACCCTGGTTACATATAGCTCCTGGGTTTGCGGTAATAGCTCCTGATAGATTTTAGCGCCACCAATAACCCACAAGGTCTGCTTACTGTTCTGGTACTTTTTAATCAGTTGATTAACATCGCTGACGGCAACAAAACCATCCCTTAGTTTTGTGCCCGGATGAATCACTACAAAACTCGGATCATTTTTTGGCAGCACTTTCATTTCTTGGTAAGTTCGATAACCCATAACAACTGGCTGAGTCGAGATTGTCTGGTGCACATAATTTTGGTCGGTCGGGATATCCCACGGGATACCGGCATCAGTTGCTAATCCATTGGCTTGATCAATCGCCAGGATTGCCTTAATCATTTACCATCTCCTTTACTAGTGGCCGAATGTGATTGAGCAAATAGAATGAACCGGTTATAAGTAGGTCATTTTGTGGTAGCGCCAACAGGCTATGAAAAGCTTCGGCAGGGTCGGATATTACTTGAACCGATTTTATGCCAGCTTCTGTGGCGGTTTTTTCAATAATCTTAGGGTCAATTGCAGTTTTAGGAACATCCTGTTCTACCGAAAATGTCGTTACTATAAGATAATCGACCACGCCGCTGAGGGCCTTTAGGCTATCCCTTAAAGATAGATCCTTCCCGCTTGCCAAACTAATCATAGCCGCCATTTTTTGGGGATAACGCTGGCTTAAACTTTGACACAGGGCGGTAATTTTTTGGGCATTATGGGCGCCGTCCATAATAATGGTCTTACTCTTGTATTGTACGGTTTCCATACGAGCTGGCACGACTATTTCGGCGGCATTTTTAGCCTGCTCCATGCTAAACTCGAACTTATCTCGAACTTTTATAAAATCTAGCACTGCTTTGGCTACCGACCAGTTGCGTTGCTGAAATAATGGCAAGCTTGCTGGAGCACTAGTCAAATCTTTGACGACCGTGAGCCTAGCACCGACGGCGGCTGACTTTATTTTGATAACTTCAGCTACAGACTCATCAACTATTGCCGTAAAAACCTGGTTATGGGGTTTAATTATCTCGGCTTTTTCGCCAGCTATACTAACCAGGTTGCCCCCTAACATCTCTGTATGGTCGAGGCCGATATCAGTAATCACGGCGATTTTATCATCATTCTCTACGACGTTAGTGGCATCGAGTCGCCCCCCCATGCCAACTTCAATTACAGCGTACTCTAGCTCTTTTTTTGCAAAAACCCAATATGCGAAAGCCACCATAACACCAAAGTAGCTAGGTTTAAACTTGGCGAACTGCGGTAGGCTTAAAAACTCTGATAGCAAACTACAGAATTCAGCTTCCGACAGGGCATCGCCATTTATCTGAACTCGTTCCCGAACACTATCCACATGCGGCGAAACTGTTAGGCCAACTTGCTTACCAGCTCGCTGCAGCATACCGGCAACATAATAGCTGGTAGAAGTTTTACCAGAAGTGCCGGCAACATGAATAATTTTAAGTTTATCCTGCGGGTTACCGAGCTCCGCCATCAAGGCTCGCATTTGGTCTAATGCAAATGTCCAGCTAACCGGCTGGGCTTTTGGCATGAACCCCATTAAGGCCAAGTTTGCTTCGGTCATATTAGATATTTTTTGATTCATAGTGTAATCATAGCAAAAATGGCTGTAAACTAGATGATAAGGAGTTGCCTTCATGACTGATTATAAACTAGCTAAGCTGCTCAAGACTCAAAAGTCACTGACCGAATGGCTGGAGGATATTAAACATGCCGACACATCAGCAATCAGAAAAGAAGACAATGAAAAAAGAGAGCGACTCAAAGTTCTCAATGAGGTAATTGGCTTACCTTTTGATAAACCAACTCAGTTTGAAGCCAGCCAACTTAATAACCAGGATAAGAGTTTTGGTAAATTCATGAAGTCCCGTGGCAATGAGCTGTGTGCGTTACGGTTAATCCCTAAAGAAAAAGACTTACCAAAACTCCGTATGCGCGGCAAAACAATTCGCGAGGCTTTTTCATGGTTTTTAGAGCAGGATATTAACCCGGCTGACTACCGAGCAGATTTTGTACCTCACCCGCCAGATTATTCTTGGGCCACTATATTTATTGTTAATAAACACGGCATACAGGGCGAAATAATATTTGGCGGTCACCACCAACTAACTCAAGGTTTCCATGACGATAAGCCGCCGTTGGCTTTTCGTTACGACTTTACTAACTGGACAATTTTGCCCGACAACCCAACAGCATTAGTTCATTTAAAAAAGCTTGCCGAGCTAATTCACGTAGCCGACAAATCAAAGCAAAAGCAACTTAACCGGCTAATTGGTGCTGTTTTTATAAATAACTACTTGCAAGGCTATTTTGAGACGACCGATTCGTCAATGGGGACTTGGTATATTGACTACAGCAAATCACTGGGTGATATGTACGCCGACACTACTATTCGAACCAGCCAATCTAGTAATACAGCTATAGTCAGTGGTCAAACTGGTAGCAGTGGTGTTGCTCGCGGCCCAGTCTGCCTAGTTGATGCCGATAATTTAGCTATCAACCTACCGAGCAATGCCATACTAGTCTGCGAAGTTACCACGCCAAGCTATGTGCCCTTGATGCAAAAAGCCGCTGCCATAGTTACCAATCAGGGCGGCATACTGTCGCATGCAGCAATTGTAGCCAGAGAATTACATAAACCGTGTATTGTCGGCACAACTAACGCTACAAAGGCACTAAAAAACGGCCAGACAGTTATTGTTGATGCCGATGAAGGCACAGTTGTTGTAGCCGAAGCAGATTCATAAAAAATAAAAAACCTAGCTGTTGCTAGGAATATTAATCTGGTGTGCCCGGAGGGATTCGAACCCCCGACCCTCTGTTCCGAAGACAGATGCTCTAATCCACTGAGCTACGGGCACATATCGAGCCCTATTATAACAGATTAGCACCAGAGAAGAACTTAATACTCGATAAAGTGTTGCCAAAATTTACGCCGCCGGGTGGTTGCCTGATCCTGCTTGTCATCTTTTATGCCTGATTTATTCATGCTTCCCTCCCTTTACATACTAATAGTAAAAGAAAGCTGAATAAATTGCCGTGATTTTAATCACTTATTAAGAACTATTGTTAAATTAGAGTTTTCCAATAATACCAAAAATGCGTCAGGATCATGGTTAGAATGGCTAGAAACCATACCACTATGACATCGCCATGGTGTTTCTGCAAAAATACTACCAGCCCTTTTAGAGGTTTTGGTGTAGCAATCACCCCTGAGCGAAGGTTGTATAGAGTGGTATACCAAAAAATTGGTATCATAACTGACCACACAACCATACAGTAAGGGCAGAGCGCGCCAATTCGGTAAATTGTCTGGAATATTAGCCAGTGAACAAACCCTAGCCCAAAGATGGTGCCAAGCTGTAAAGCTACCCAGAACCAACGTTTTATTTTAGTGTATGAGGCCCCCGCCAACAGCGTAAAACCAATAGTCATAACAATTGCAAAAGCCATCACGCCAATCAGTGAATTCATAATCCCAAAGACGCTGGCTTGCGGCGTATTCATGACTGAACCACAACTAATTATGGGATTGATGTCGCAGTTGGGGACAAACTTAGGGTTAGCCAAAAGGTTAATCTTATCTAGCGTAATCTCCAGTGATGCGAATAGCCCAATCACCCCACCAATTGCCAATATAAAGGGCCAGGTTCTATCGAGCGTCCAAGCTTTTAGAGATACTATTTTTTTAACCATCTTCCCTACCAGTATAGCGCAAATAATTAATTACCGATTGTTGTTGTAAAACTATCGAATTTTCAGCTAAGCGTACGCACTGATGGTTATAAAGTTCTAGGTTATTATGCAATGGTTAATCATCTACGCTGTCTCTGGGGCTTGGCAAGAGTCTAGGCTCAGATGTTTTACTTTGCAAACTTTGGCCAATTGCTTCAAAGACCTTAAAGGCCTGTTCGCGGCTCATACCAACTCGCGAGATAGCTAGCGCCTCACCTTTACCCTGGGTTTGTAAGAAGTTTATGACAAAACCTTGAGGGCCACCGACAACATTCACGGCGTCACTATAAATAACTCGGTTATCGGGCTGCACCATCATAATAATTGGCTTGGTATTTGCTGACTCATCCGCTGTTGTTGGCCTCTCGTCATATCCGGCTAATTCCCATATACGGACGGCTTCATCTTCTTTGGGGTCAAAATGGCTAATCAGTAGCAATAAAACATCTTCACTGGGTCGGTACTCACCGTTTTCGATGCTAGCTAAGTTTTCTGGCTCAATTTCGACAGCTCCCGATACTTCGGCCAAGCTTTGATGTGACGTTTCGCGCAGTTTTTTTAACCGAAAACCAAGACGTTTGTACGGTGTTATATTGTGTTTTGGCTCACTCATTAATTCTATGTTACGGCCCCCGCCTAGTCATTGCAAGCAAAAGCCGTATAATAATGGTTAATGAATGTCCAACATAATGTTGAGCTGGCGCCTTATACGTCTTTGCGTGTAGGTGGCATGGCCAAAAACTTTATACAAACTTCGGGTCAAGATCTCCAAAGTGTTGTTATGGAAGCCGGGTCACCAATTTGGGTTATCGGCTACGGCACAAATAGTTTAATTTCCGATAAAGGTCTGGATGGTACGGTTGTCATGAACCAGGGGGGTCACATTAAACAACTGAACGCCACGACCATAAAAGTTGATAGCGGCGTGCTTTGGGACGATTTTATTCAAAAGCTGATTGAGCTGGGCTTATATGGGTTAGAGTTTACTAGTGGCGTGCCCGGCAGCACTGGCGCAGCAGTGATTGGTAATATTGCGGCTTATGGGCATGCAGTAGCCGATAGCCTGGTGGGCGCCACTATACTTAACACCGAAACCGGTACTGTTACCAGCTGGGAAAATGAGGCTTTTGAGTTCGGCTACCGAACAAGCGCCCTACAAAAACCACAGAACAGTAAACTAGTCGTGCTTGATGCCACTTTCCAACTTTCACCAACCGCGGTTGGCCCCTTAGAATATGACTCGGCTTTAAAAATTGCTTCCGAACTCCACTTAGAAGCTAACAGTCTGGCTAATCGCCGAACAATTATTTTAGAAACCCGTAGGCGAGCTGGTTCCTTAGTTTCGACTAACAGTAAAGGACCCTGGACAGCTGGCTCCTTTTTTAAAAACCCGGTGGTAACACCCGATCAGGTCGAGACAATCATCTCTTACGATGAGTCAGGCATTACAAAACAACAATTGCTACGCCAAAATCAGATCCATGGCGGTAGCAGTGTGCGTGTCTCGGCCGCTCATGTTTTATTGGCAGCTGGTTTTAATCGAGGACAAACTTGGGGCCAAGTAAGACTACACCCTGATCACATTCTAAAGATCGAAAATGTTGGCCAGGCAACCGCTCAAGAGATTTATGAAGTTGTCCAAGAGATTATTAGCACTGTCAGTCAAAAGCTCGGTATTACGCTAGAGCCAGAAGTACGTTTTTTGGGTGACTTTTCTTAGCTGTCGCTCGGTAGTGGGAATTTTAAAGCAAAGGCTTTAACGGTTTGGCGCAAAGCTTCGAGAGCTGTCGGATCATCCCGTGACTCAATTGCCTGCTTCATCCAGCTGGCTATTAATGCCATATCGTCTTCTTTTAGGCCCCGTGTGGTAATCGCTGGCGTCCCTAAACGAATACCACTTGGTTTAAATGGTGGTAGCGGGTCGTCAGCAACGGCATTTTTATTGAGAGTTAAGCCAATTTTATCGAGTGCTTCTTCAACAACTTTACCGTCGACACCAAAAGCCTTATAAACATCAGCTAACATTAGATGGTTGTCGGTCCCACCAGTAACTAAACTAAAACCTTGCTTAAGCAGTTCCTGGCTAAGTCGCTTGGCGTTGAGTAATATCTGTTGAGCATAGTCATGAAATTCTGGCTTAAGAGCCTCGCCAAAAGCCACCGCCTTAGCAGCGATAATATGTTCGTGGGGGCCGCCCTGTACTCCCGGGAAAACCATTCTATCAATTAATGTCGGTAAGTTATCTAGAGTTTTCTCAACCTTTTTAAGCGGGTTGCCGACCGTTCCCTGGCTTAGAATCATACCGCCACGCGGGCCCCGGAGAGTCTTATGAGTTGTAGTTGTAATAACGTGGAATCCGTAGTCAAAAGGATTCTTGGCGACCTTACCGGCAATTAAGCCAGCGATATGCGCCATATCGGCCATTAACATGGCGCCAACTTCGTTACCAATTTCGGCGAACTTAGCGTAATCAAGTTCGCGCGGGTATGCACTAAAGCCGGCCAAGATAATTTTTGGTTTGTGTTTTTGGGCAAGCTCTCGAAGTTCATCATAATCGATCTCACCAGTTTCGATATTTTTCATTTTGTAGCGAATAAAGTTATATTGCCGAGCCAATACAGTGACTGGATGGCCGTGCGTTAAGTGCCCACCATGGCCCAAGTCCATCGCTAAAACTGTGTCGCCAGGCTCCAGCCAAGCATGATAAACAGCTTCGTTGGCCTGGGCACCAGAGTGCGGCTGAACATTAGCATGGGCACAGTTAAACAGTTTTTTTGCTCGATCAATTGCCAGCTGTTCGACTTGATCGGTGTTCTCTTGGCCACCGTAATAACGTTTACCAGGGTAACCTTCGGAGTATTTGTTGGTAAAAACACTGCCCATAGCCGTTAAAATGTCGCGCGTTACATAGTTTTCAGACGGTATAAGTTCTAGACCTTCGCGCTGGCGTTTTTCTTCGGCCTTAATCAATTTGGCGATAATTGTATCCTGCATATCCCTATTGTAGATGACAATGTAACTAAACCAAAAAGTACTTTTAAAATACCTTGCGGGGTATATAATAGAGAAACATGTCCGAAACAAATCAAAAAATTGGCCAACTTATTTACCAAATAAGACAAGAGCGTGGCCTAACTCAAGCTGAGTTCGCTCGTCGACTCAGTACCAGCCAGTCAGCCGTTAACCGAATCGAACACGGCAAACAAAATCTCAGCCTAGAAACTCTTGGCCGAATTAGTGAAGTTCTGCAAAAACCGTTGATTAGCATCAGCGAAGGAGCTGTTAATTTGCATATTGAGGGAGGGCACGAATTACATGGCGAGATTACCCTTAAAACAAGTAAAAATGCTGCTGTTGCCTTAATCTGCGCCAGCCTCCTCAACAAGGGTACTACCAAACTCAAAAACGTCGCCCGGATTGAAGAGGTTAACCGGTTAATTGAAGTCCTCCTAAGTATAGGTGTACATGTGCGCTGGTTGCCCGGCAATGATTTAGAAATTAAACCACCGGCGGTGTTTGATATTGAAAAAATGAACAAGGTCGCGGCCCGTAAAACCCGCAGCGTAATTATGTTTATTGGCCCGCTGATGCACTCCCTTAATGACTTCAAAATCCCATATGCTGGCGGCTGCGAACTGGGCCGGCGGACTGTTCTCCCTCATTTATATGGGCTACAAGAGTTTGGCGTCGATGTCTTTACTCGTACGGGCCACTATCATGTAACCGTTAATAAGCACCTACCTACTCGCCCGGTTGTCCTATACGAGTCTGGCGACACAACTACCGAAAACTTATTAATGGCGGCAGCTTGCACCGAAGGTGAAACGGTTATTAAAATGGCTAGCGCTAACTATATGGTCCAAGACCTCTGCTTCTACTTACAGAAGCTGGGTATCAAAATAACCGGCATTGGCAGTAGTACCCTACACGTACATGGTCTTAAAGAGATTAAAAAGAATATTACTTACGCGCCGAGCGAAGACCCGGTTGAAGCAATGACCTTCTTGGCGGCTGCCATTACCACTAACTCAGCCATCACCATCAAGCGTGTACCGATTGAATTCATGGAACTAGAACTTTTAAAGCTCGAAAAAATGGGCCTTGGTTATACAATTACCGAAACTTATAAAGCCGAAAATGGCCATACAGACTTAGTTGACCTAGAAGTTCAAAAACATAATGGTAGTTTGCAAGCACCGGCCGATAAGATTCATCCTAATATTTTTCCTGGCCTTAATATTGACCACCTCCCTTACTTCGTACCAATCGCCGCTGTGGCTCGTGGTAGGACTTTAATTCACGACTGGGTCTACGAAGACCGGGCCCTAATGTATACCGAAATGAAAAAGATTGGCGTCAACGTTGAATTGGCCGATCCACATCGTGTCTTCATAACTGGTCCAACTCGCTTCAAGGCAGCCGATATGGTTTGCCCAAGCGGTATTAGACCAGCCGTTATGATCCTAATCGGTATGCTTTCGGCTCCCGGCACTTCGATGCTACGCAATGTTTACACCATAAATCGTGGCTACGAAGATTTAGCCGATCGGCTAAACTCATTAGGTGCTAAAATTACCGTTCTACACGAATTTTAGTCTTGAAATAAAGTAGCTATCTTGAGCGCCGTATTATAGTTTCTGATGGTTAACTGTTTATAAATTGGCTTGCCGACTATTTTGCTATAGGTAGTCCGCCCCCTATCGGCTATCGAGCCTGACTGGTACATAACACCGTCGCCTTCTGTTAGCGCCTCAATGTCTGGTTTGGGAAAACCAAAATCCTTCATGGCTTGCTTCATATCGTATGGCTCTAGAAGAATTAAAATGTTGTGCCGCCAAATAGTCGGGTCTTTGCCCCAATCTTTTGGAGCATCTTTGACTACTTTAACCCATTCTTTGTCAGTAAAAACTGCTACGCCCAGGTCCATGGCAAACTCCTTCTTAATAAGTGCCTTTAGATCTGTCACTACAGCGGCATGACCTTTAGATGAGTCGAGTATTACATTGCCGCTCTGAATATAAGTACGGACATTGCTGTAACCATTCTTTTCGAGGCAGTCTTTTAAGTCTTGCATCTTGAGCATATTATTACCGCCGACATTAATCCCGCGCAAAAAAGCGATGTAAGTATTCATACCTTAATCATACCAAATAAAAAAGGCCAGCCGCGGCTGACCTATTTTATTTGGGGCGAGTGATGGGGATCGAACCCACTACCTCCGGAACCACAACCCGGCGCTCTAACCAGATGAGCTACACCCGCCAAATTTATACTGAAAACAGAGGTGATTATACCCTAAACTACTTGTTTTTACAACGCTGGTGCCCCGGGCTGGATTCGAACCAGCGACCTTGAGCTTAGAAGTCTCCTGCTCTATCCAACTGAGCTACCAGGGCGAATGACTTGGTGCGGGATACCGGAGTCGAACCGGTGTCCAAAGTTTGGAAAACTTTTATATTAACCGCTATACGAATCCCGCAAGTCCCAGCTATTATAACAGATAGGAAGCTTTAGTGGCGCTCATCCAACGAGGTCTGTAGCTCGGGGGCATCGAGTTGCAGTACTTGTCCCGGCGTTACTCCCCCCGACAGAAGTCGGTGCGCCACCACGTTTTCGACAGAGCGCTGAACAACACGCCGCAACGGGCGGGCGCCTAGTCGAGGGTCGTAACCCTTGTCAACTAAAAGACCTTTAGCCGCCTCTGTCAGCGAAACAGTAATTTTGCGTGATGCTAAGCCCTTATTGATACCGTTCATAAGCAAATCAACGACTTGCATTAATTCTGGCTTTGTTAGGGGGCGGAATAGTATTATTTCGTCGAAACGGTTAATAAACTCTGGGCGGAAAACCTGCTCGTCAATAAGCTCGTTTACAAAATCTTCTTCAAACTGCTCAAGTTGTTGACCTTGCTCAATATGAGCCCTAATCTTATCGGCGCCCGCATTACTGGTAGCAATAATAATCGAATCCCTGAAGCTAATTGGCTTATTTGCGGCATCCCGCAGCATACCTTCGTCAAGCATTTGGAGCAGTAAATTCAGCACATTGGGGTGAGCTTTTTCGATTTCATCCAGCAAAACTACACTAAATGGCTGTTTCGCAATTTGGGCGCAAAGACTATAGGGATCGTTGGCGCCAACTGCTAGCAAGCGGTTAGTATCATCGGCATGAGAAAATTCGTTCAGATCGATTCTAACTATTTTTTGCTCACCGCCAAAATAGACGTCAGCTAAAGCTTTAGATAATTCTGTCTTACCGACACCGGTTGGCCCCAGAAACAGAAACGTACCGATTGGTTTACTTTGATTAGATACGCCAGTTCGGGCTCGCCGCAGAGCATCGCTAACTAGCTTGACGGCGCGGGTCTGATTAATCATTCTCTCGTGAATTTTGGCTTCAAGATTTAACAAAGTATCTTTTTCTTCAAACGTGCTGGCAGTTTGGACTTTAATATCAAAGGTTTTCTCAACTGCTTCCTGGACGGACCGAGCTGTCACGAAAGTCTTCTGTTCCGGAAAACCAGCCGCTGCATCAAGTAACTTGAGGGCCTTGCCTGGGAAGGCCTGTTCATGAATAAAACGTTCGGCCAGTTTGTAGGCCTCTTTGATAGCCTGGTTCATCAGTACTATCTGATGCTTGCCCTCGATAAGCAGAGTTTGGTCCTCAATAATCTTGACCGTTTCTTCAAAGCCCAACGGGTTAACTACTACCCGGTTAAGCGATTGGACTAGACCGGGATTGACCTGAGCCAACCGCAGCCATTCCTGATTATCAAGCGCTAAGACAATTTTAAGAGCCCCTCCCTCTAGGACTGGCAAAAGGATATTGGAAAGGTCGACGGCACCAGTTCCTTCTCGCAAAAAGAGTTGGGCTTCATCCAAAAAAATTATAACGTTTTTAGCGTTTATGGCTTCGTTAAATATATGTATCAGTAATTCCTCTAATTGCCCACGCCCTTTAGCACTTGCTATCAAACGGGCAGCATCAAGTTCGATCACTTGCTGATAACGAAGAGTCGAAGGCACCGATTTTGGACTTTGCAATAACTTTTGAGCAACCGTATAAACGAGTGTTGTCTTGCCTACGCCGACTTCGCCGACTAAGACGGCATTTCGCCTACCGGGCTGACCAAGCAAGTGGATAATTTGGTCGATTGTTTGGACTCGGCTCTCCACCTGTCGGCGCAGGATGCCGCCAGTTTGGATTGAGTTTGTTATGTTAAAGCCAACGTGGTTCAAGATTGGCGCCCAGCCAAACCCAAGATCTCGGCCGATACCACCATAATGACGTTTCTCACGATAGCGATCACGCATCTCGCGCATATGATGACGCCAACCGACACCAGATAAGATGTCATCCATATCAAGCTGTAATTGGGCTAGGTGCTGTTCGTAGCCCGGAATCGACATGACCAATGATGCCACAATGACAGCCGAGTCAATCCGATCACTCATAGTTTTATGAACAATCCCCAAAGCGTTTTGCCAAACTGTATCAAGCTGAGCTGGATCCTGCGACGAAAAGTTTTGAATCAAGTTAGGGCCAACCCCAAAACGCGCCCCAAAGAAATAAGCACCCTGCTGGTTGGCAACCATTTTTGCTAAGTCTTGCGGGGTCATGTCCTTGCGCATCTTGGCAAGCATTCGGCGGCTAAGCAAATCGCTAATATCAATAGTTTGGCCATCACGATAAATTGGTGCCAGTTCCTTTAATTCACCGTAGTACCAAAAAAGCGGTATAGCCAACGTGCCACTTAGAGCAAACAGCAGGTGGGCAACAAGTTGGTGTTGAATAAACACCCCCCAGAACCAGCCGACTAAACTACCAAGTACTACTAGCCATACAAGTACCCTGATCAACTTAGCATCAAACGGTACGCCGAATCGAGCTTTGGCGGCTCTTGGGCTTTGCAAGTTGCAACTAATTTGCGCCATTACCTGCCTACACCTAACGCAATCATTACCAAACTAATCGGTGCCGCGAATGGCGCAAACGGCCATAAGGCCACAAACGCCATGCCCGTAATCAGTACAAAAAAACTAGCGACTAATCCGGCAAACAAAATGAAGCTTCGAGCGAAAAAGCCCACGAACCTTGAAATAATGTTGTCCATAAAAGCGTGTAGCTTGACATCGATTGAGCCACCACCATTGTTGTAAGTTTGCTTGAATGGAGCAAATAAAGTCCGTAACAGTGGCGCCATCGAGAAGGTCTCACCACACCATTGCAGTCGCTGAACAATTGCCCGTTGCATTGCCCATTGCCAGCCGGCACCGTACCACCAGCGGAGACTTAACCATATGACCATAAGCAGTATTGTATCAGATAGAGCCAGATGACACACTTCTTGGTATACTAGATAGATATGAAAAAACTTATCAACTTTTTTAGAACTTATAAACACCTAGCAATCGTTATTATTGCCGTCCTAGCAAGTCTGGCTTTAACTATTGCCGGCCAGACTACTATTGCCAACATTATTCTTGGCGTAACCGGAGCCTTATCGGCAATCCCGCTGGTTCTAGGAATGGTGCAGAGTGTCCGTGACGGTAGTTATGGTGTAGACATCCTAGCAGCCACGGCTATAATTGCCTCGGTTGCCCTCAAAGAGTACTGGGCGGGAATTATAGTGGTGCTGATGTTAACAGGTGGTGAGGCGCTTGAAGACTACGCCGAACGTCGTGCCAAAACCGAACTTGATGCCCTGCTTAAGCGAGCTCCAAAAAAAGCCCATCTTATTAAGAAAGGGAAAATCGTTGAGATACTGGCCAGTAAAGTCGCAGTCGGCGATAAACTCTTAATTAAACCTGGTGAATTAATTCCAGTTGATGCCACTGTAATAGAAGGTCACGCAGCTATCGACGAATCTAGCCTGACCGGTGAAAGTTTGCCAGTCCAAAAAGATATCGGCGATGAACTACTCAGTGGTTCAGTCAATCTAGAAGGAGCTCTGACCGTAAAGGCCCTACGAGTGGCGGCCGATAGCCAATACGAACAAATAATTGCCTTGGTCAAAAGCGCTGCCAGTAACCAGTCACCTTTTGTGCGTCTAGCCGATCGTTACAGCATACCTTTTACACTATTTGCATATATTCTAGCCGGCAGCGTCTGGTATGCCTCTGGTGACCCTATACGGTTCTTACAAGTCATTATTGTAGCCACGCCTTGCCCCTTACTATTGGCCGCTCCTATTGCACTTATTTCTGGGATGAGCCGTGCTGCCAAACATGGGATCATCGTTAAAACTGGCTCATCGCTAGAAAAACTGGCTGAAGTTAAAACTATTGCTTTTGATAAAACCGGTACTTTAACGGTCGGTAAGCCAGTCGTTGGCAAGATAAAAACTTTTAATAACTTTACAGCCGATGACGTTCTAAAAACTGCTGCCAGCCTTGAGCAAAACTCAAACCATATATTAGCACTCACAATTGTCCAAGCCGCCAGCAGCCAATCTCTCAAGCTCAGTAAGGTCAAGCAACTCCACGAAAAACCGGGCTATGGGTTAACCGGAACAGTTGATAGGCAGACCGTTCTAGTTGGTAACCAGTTGCTACTCGAGAAGGCCGGGATTGCCATACCAACTAAACTGCAGACAGCCACGACCACTGTTTTTGTAGCGATGGCCGATCAATTGGCCGGTGTTATTGAGTTCACAGATGAATTACGACCCGAAGCAAAATCTACCCTAGCTAAACTAAAGGAACTAGGAATCCGCCACATCCTGATGGTAACCGGTGATAATAGTTCCAGCGCCAACACGATTGCTAAGAAAATAGGTGTTACTGATGTGCGAGCTAATGCATTGCCAGCCGATAAACTAACCGCCATCTCAGCTATCCAGCATGGTCCAGTAGCATTTGTGGGTGATGGTGTTAATGACGCGCCCGTCCTTACTGCCGCTGATGTCGGTATTGCTCTCGGTGCCCGGGGCTCAACCGCTGCTAGCGAATCAGCCGATGTAGTTATTATGCTTGATGACCTAAGTCGCGTGGCGATGGCCGTAGATATCTCCAAGCGGACATTCTTTATCGCCCGACAAAGTATTTTGGTCGGAATCGGTATCAGTGTCCTGTTGATGGTCGTGTTTGCAACTGGTAAATTTAAACCAATCTACGGAGCTGGCCTGCAGGAAGTAGTTGATGTCATCGTCATTTTTAACGCTTTACGAGCCCATGGATCATTTCAAAAAACTAAACAATAACGGTCTGCAAAACCAAAATAACTAACAACGGTACGAAAATATTGTCAGTGCCAGCCAGAGAGATATTCTCAACAGCCGTAGCGGCAGCTGGCAGCCAGATAAGAAGCGGTACTATTGGCCAAGTAACAACCGTCCCACTAATTAGCACGGCACCAGTTACAATTAGTAGCGATATAACGAAAAACACCAGCGTGCCAGCCAGCGTCTTAGTATAGTTACGAATTGTGTACTGATGGAGTACGCCGTAGTGTTTACCGACTACCGCCGCAAAACCATCTGCCAATGAAAGATGAAGGATTGCGGCAGTGAAGACAATCGGTGCTGGCATAATTAAAGCACTCAGGCCAATGCCAATTGGGAATAAGAGCTCTCCCCAAGTTTTGCGTTTTACACTGTGAATGGCATGAAAAACATTCATCTTAAAGGAGACTAGAACCACCGCAAAGAAAGCCAAACTCATCAGCTGTATTTGTTGCCAACTCATAAAGTACGGCCAGAAGGCCACAAATGTTCCGACACTAATATGGACTAACTTACGGGCCAGCTCACCCCGGACAATGCCTTGCCTCCATAACAACTCTGACGTAACCAACAGTGCAAAGACGCCAGACAACGCTATCAATAGACTCATAGTCACCATTGTACCTTACAGGCTAAGCTTGAGCTGTCCGTGGACGGACGCTAACATCATTAATAAAAGTTCGTTTAGGCTGTCTACTCAGCTGACGAGGTTTGAAGTTAAAATCAGAAATTAATCGTGGTTTTGGCGGCAGGCCCCTATCCACCCGAGGCTCATCAACGACCGTCGTAACAACTGCAATATTCGGGATGACGATGGGCCGCCGCGTCACTGCAACAACTGGCTTTTGTTTGGCCAAACGTCTTTGCTGCTTAGCCTGTTTGAGCCGCCGCGGGTGTAGGGCCACCACGACTACAGACATCAAATAGAGAAAGATAATCGGGAAAGCCATGATTGACTGGTTCATTGGGTCTGGCGTTGGTGTAATAACTGCCGCCACGATGAAGCTGATCACTATTACGTACCGAGTTGCCCCCATCAATTTTTTTGGCGGCAAAGGTTTAAAGCGGTTTATGAAGATAATTATTAACGGAACCTGAAATAAAATAGCGAACCCAGCAATATAAGTTAGTACGAAACTAAAATACTCATCGGCCGTAATCAGGGCGTGAATATCGCCACTGTTACCGAAGGTTGTTAAGAAATGGAGAGAGGCTGGCAAGCTCACAAAGTAGGCAAAACAAATACCCAGAGCCGCCATTATTACTGATAGGCTTATGTAAAGAATTGTGGCCCGTTTGGTCTTGGACGGTATGATTGGCCCGAAGAAACCAAATATATGGTAGCTAACCGCCGGTATAGCTACAACTAAACCAAACGTCACACACAACTTCATGACAAAACTAAAGGCACCAGCTGGGTTGCTGTAATACAAAGAATCGTGCAAGGGAGCTTGCAGGATTTTCATTAACTCATCATGCAGAACATAGCCTGCGGTCCCACCAATTGCTACAAATACTAGGATCCACATGAACCGCTTACGCAGTTCACTCACATGCTCAGCAAATGGTACCGAATTTGCCGGCGTCATATGCCTATTAACTCCTTATTTTGTTGTAGTTTTTTTGACAGCGGTCTTTTCAGATTTTGTTGATTCTGAAGTCTTCCCGCCTTCAAAACCCTTTTGTAGCTCTTGAGCTGATTCGCCAATGCTACGAGCTAACTTTGGCAGTTTTGTGCTTCCAAAAAGCAATAACAATACCACGAGTATAATAATTAATTCTGGTAATCCCAATCCAAACATTCTGTCTCCTTCTTTATGAAACCATTATATATCACACCATTAGCGCTTACAATGGCCAATAAAGATGTGTTATTTACAAACCTTGTAAAGTTTTCTTGGAGCCACCGTAAGCACTACTACCATAATCAAGCATAGATTTCTGTTGATTTGGCTTACTCTGCATTAATGACTTCAGTAGGTTTGTTACCCCAAAAGAAACCAAAAGTGCACCACCAATATATTGCAGGAACTCTTTGCGAGTCATTTCTTGCTTCAGCAGGGCGTCTAATTGATCTTTCATTTTTTTGCTACCTTTTTTATATTCTACTACGTTTTTATAGTTTCAGTATAATAAGCTTAAGTTTATTTTACAAGTTTTAGTTGGTGATATATTATGAGCACAATATATGACAGACAGTTTTATAACCTTACCGACGTATTTTGCTCAAGCCTATGGCTGTGATAGTTATGGTGCTAGCAGCTATAATACTTGCCCAACACAATCAACACCTACATCAAGTAGTAGTTCTCTTGCCAACACCGGCTTAACGATCGGCATATTTGTGGTTGTGGCTGTAATCGTCATGGCTCTAGCCCTGTTAGTCCGCTTCTGGCGAAAAAGCAAGAAGTCTACCAAAAAACCTAAAATTGACCAATAAAGTTCTGGTTGACAACGTCTTTTATATAGATTGCTAAGACTATACTGATAATCAGCAACAATAGTAGTACCCAGAATTTTCTTTGTTCGCTCATTGTTTGCCCCCAACTAGATGAGCAATTACCACTAGTCGGCTCTTAGAGGTCCATAGAGGCGTACAGGTATACAAAGTTAGCCGGCTATCTTTAGTCGGGGCTTCGATATCTATTGCCTCAGGGCTAACAACTTTAACCTCGCTGACTTCATATAGGTATTGCTTATTATCCCAAAAAATACCAATTCGATTGCCTTGGTGCACTTTATCTAGATTGTAAAAAAACGATGGCGTACTGCTATACAAGAAACGGTGTCCAATTAAAACTGTATTACCACCTTTGTCTGGGGTGCTACTAGTTGGTAACCGCCAAACGCCTTTAACGGCGGTATAAACGTTCGGGCCTTCTAGAACCGGCTGGTCTGCGAAAATTTGCGGTATGACTAGCTTATTTGGACCTTCATAAGTAGCCCCCTGTTTAATAGACTTACTTAGTTGGGCTCGTTGTTTGGTTACAAAGTGATTCTTGTACCAATACTGCAGGCCGGGTATAAATGGGCTAACCACGATGTAGCAATTAATCAGAATGATTAATGCTAAAAGCGTACTGTTAATAACTTTTAGCCGCTTCATATGCAAACCTACTGTACGTTAAGGCTGGAAACCTTCCATTTACCATCTTCTTTAACTAACGTGATGTAGAAAAGGCCGGAGGTACTGCCCTTGGCACTTTTTGGCAAATTTAGAACTCTTTGGTAGTACAGAACCATATCGCCATTCTTGACGGCTTGCGGCTTTTGTAACTCTGGTTTTTCAGACTTAAGCTCGCCAACTGCGCTGGTAAAGGCGGCTTTGTCTTGTTGCTCTTGCAAAACCTTAGATGTCATAGCATAGGCCGCGTCATTATTACCTGAGGTCAGGTCTTTGACGAAGTCCTGGGCAGCTTTGGTACTACCAGAAAATTGTCGTTTGTCATAAGAAGGTCGCACATAAAAGCCTGCCAAAAAGGCTCCGATAGTTATTACGGCCACCAGTAGTACGATTAGCGGTTTCTTCATTTGTGTAAGTTTATTCATTAATTTATCCTTTTTTAAAATATTATTTCTACCAGTTGATGCAAGTTATCAGGTCACCCGGCTCAATTGGTGGGCATGGTGAAAGACGATTACGTAAGTTTTGAGCAATTTGAGCTGCGCGTACCCGTCTGGCTAACTCGTCTGCGGCTCTCTGAGCGGCTACCTGGGCAGCAATCCTCTGGGCGGCCGACTGCTGGGCGGCGGCCTGAGCGGCAGCATTAGCAGCGTCCTGGGCGGCTTGGGCTTGGGCAGCAATTTCGGCGGCTCTTAGTAGGGCGAAGAATGTATTTATGGCATCAGCTGTTGGCAAAGTAGACGGTTGCTGATTGGTAGTCCTATCTACAATTACCGCTACGGCAGTCGGAGCAGATGGCCCGCCCAACCTTGGGTCGTTCGGGTTAAAGACCCAGCCTTCAGCTTCAGCAGCGTCGAGTTGGCCGTAAGTTTGAGGACCCACCACGCCATCGGCCGTAATGTCACGAACTTTCTGGAATGACTTCACGGTAACATCAGTAGCTTGGTTAAAATCACCCGACACGGCTATCCAGAAACCCCGGTTGGCTAGACGCTGCTGAAGTGACGACACAGCCGCACCATTAGCCCCCAAACTAAGCGTCGGGGTACCGACATTAGTGACTGCTTGAGGAGCAGTCGGTTGAGCGGCCGCTTGTTCGCGACCAATCCTGGCATAAGTAAGTATGGCATCACAAGTGGCCTTATCTTTAACTTCTATGGTTGTATCACCGGTGCAGGTATAGGTTGTTTTGGCGGGCGACGGAAGTGAAGTATTGCGATAAATACCGACCGAAGTAATGCCATTACCGTCCCAGTCACCAACTACCGGCTTGTCACCCGGATTGCCATAAATAAACTGATGATTAACATTTGTTGGCTTTACACTATCCGATAAGTAAAATGTTGAGTTGCTCGGGCGGTAGACACCTAGACCGTCACCACCAACGCCATCCCAGTTACCACAAACTGGCATATCACCCGGGTTACCGAACGGTATGGTAAGGTCTGTAAAACCAAGCGTGCTAAAAGAAAGGTAGAAAGTGCTATTGCTCGGACGATAGACACCTATGTCGTCCCTACCGTTACCGTCCCAGTCACAAACTAACGGTATGTCACCAGCTTGGCCAAAGGCAACTGTCTTACTAACTTTATTTGGGGCCACTTCATCTGATAGGTACCAAGTAAAGTTGCTAGGGCGAAAGACACCAACTCCGGCTCGGCCATCTCCGTTCCAATCGCCACAAACTGGCATATCACCGTGGTTTCCAAACGACAAAACTCTATTAACATTGGTTGGAGCCAATGTGTCAGAAAGGTGGAAAGTCACGCTTGGATCTTGCCAGACTCCAATCCCATCCGAACGATTACCGTCCCAGTCACAAGCTACCGGTTTATCGCCGGGGTTCCCAAACGCAAATACCGCCTCTGGTGGGCTGCCATCATTACCGTTGTTAAGATAATAAACAGGCGTACTAATTGTGGCCGCAAAACTACGATAGGCCATATAGCCGCCGCCAATAAGCGCAAACAAAACAACGAAGAGTAGAAAACGCCCCTTGGGAGTTGCTGGGTTAAGAGCATTTAGTAATTTTTTGAAAGGTGATTTCTTACCTTTAGCAGAGCGTGATACTGATTTTTTTCTGGTGGCTGCCATATATGGTCATCCTTTTTATTTTTGAGTATTAGCATAAGTGTTGTACATAATGAAGATTATGTCAATAAAAATACTGGGGGTGACTTAGTCTGTGGTGCCAACCTGTCAAAATTTGCTCTTTTATGAAGACAAAGAAAAAGGGCCACTTTATTAGTGACCCGTTTTTCTTTGGTCGGGGTGAAAGGACTCGAACCTTCGACCTCGCGGTCCCAAACCGCGCGCGCTAGCCAACTGCGCCACACCCCGAAACTATATACCGAGAATAACAGATGTGATTATACCTTAGAAGTGCTTTTGATGCCAGATATAGGCCCTTCTTTTACATGTCGGCGATAATATAGCGGGATAACCCTAACAAAACAGGTAATGATAGTAAGTATAAAATGCCAATCTAGGCCACGCTCATGCTTATTGTCAACTATCTGTACTATAATTAGATGAGATGAAATATATATCAATTTTCTTTACCATACTATTGATTTGGATAGCCGTCATATTAATGGCCATTACGCGTACTAATGCCACGGAAGTTTTTGAATTATTTCTAGCATCAATTGTTTCAACTGTCGTCCTATTCTTGATTGGCTTTGCCAGAAAATAATTTATGAAGCAACAATCAATTGCCGCCATAAAGCGCTACCGGACTCGCCGCTTAGCGAGTTTGGCAACACGCTGCTACTACTTGCACAAGCGCGGTCGTGATGAAAAAATGGCAACCTTACTATGCGACGAGTTTGTCGCCCTTGGCGGTGTTTATATAAAATTCTTGCAAGGTATTCTACTACGCAGTAAATTCCTGCGTAAATGGCAAAACCCTGATCGCCTAAAAATTTTTGAAAACCTAGAAAGCGAACCGCTCGATATTGTAAAGCTGTTGCGCCACGAGCTACCAGCCGACAAACTAGCCAAGGTTACCATGATCCAGCCACAACCGTTTGCCGCTGGGAGCTTTGGTCAGGTCTATTACGGTACTCTAGACAACGGTCAGCCCATAATCATTAAGGTTCTGCGGCCGATGGTAAGGGAGTTGCTTAGGTATGATTTGCGCCTACTTTCAACCTTTAGTAAAAGTTTCTTTACCAAGCTTTATAAAAATATGAACCTACAGGTTGATGATGCCCTAAAGGAATTCCGTGAAGCCACCTTGCGCGAAACTGACTACCGCCACGAAGCTAAGTTCGCTAACGAAATGTACGTCGCCTACAAAGACAACCCACATCTACTTATTCCGCAAACCTACCTAGAGCTATGTACTGATAATATTATTGTCCAAGACTTTGTGCCTGGCATTTCGGCCGCCCAGTTAATAAAACTTAAGGAGCAAGGGGTTGACCCTGTCGAGTATGTTCACGATAACTTAGGCTCAGATCTTGATACCCAGCTACGAACCCTGGGCTATGAATCGATGGTCGGCATATTCTACCTGGAGCATATCCAGGGCGACCCTCACCCCGGTAATATTCGCTTAATGACCGATAACCGAGTTGGATTAATTGACTTCGGCATTAGCGCCAAAGCCCCCACCGAAAAGGCCGCTTTTTTTGGCATGTTGCAGTCTTACGATAAGCTGTTTAAAGGCTCTCAAACGGCCGTCGGTTTATTCGAACAAGGTCTACGTTTCTTCGTTAGCGACCTGTACCGCGCCCTAAAGAAACTGGCTTCAATTTATGGCAAGGGAGAGGACCGAGACTATCTAAGTGAAGTTAGCGGTATCGCCGCCCAAGCTTTTGCAGAAGTTACCGGCAGCGACATAGTCGAGGCCGACTTCACTCAAGACAGCAGTGCATTGTCGGTCATTAACCGCTTAGTCAATAAGGGGAATCGGTTTGGTTTGATCATGCGCTTGGAGTCAAGCGACATATTGCGCGCCGTCCAAACCTATACTAGCCTGGTCAGTAGTTTGGGCCGTTACCAACAAGTCGTACCAGTGATTATGGATCGGGCTGTCCGCGATGTTCAGAAAAATTACTCTGATGAAATCATTGATCACGATGACCAAATTGCCGTATCAGATGCAATTGATATAATTATGAAGTGGTTGGAGCGTGTCGCCGAACGTGACCCAGCCCTTTTCCGCCAGCTAATGGCTAAGATTAAACTCGGTAAGGACAAGCCAGCTATTAAAACTGTTAAGAAAGAGGATACCGCCCATGCTTAAAGAATTCATACTATTTATTAAATACCCTTATACTGCCGGTACAATTGCCACCATATGGTTGGGTAGCGCGGTACTACTAGCGATCAATCATGAACTGCCGATTGTGGCGATAGTTATTATTGATATGATTGCCAGCGTAATTATTGCTGGTGTTGGCTTTAGTAGTAGTAAAGAAGTTTAATCGACAATCTTCTGGATTGTTTCAACGTTTGTAGCCAAACCGGTAGCTTCGTCAACTGACACCAAAATAGCGTTGAACTGAAAAGGCCCGTTAGTTTCTAGCTCGTTTTTGGTGCGTACCCCATCAAGCCAACGCGGTATGACTGAATCAAGACTAATCCCCAAACTTCCATGTAAGACGCCGCACATACCAACATCGGTTTGATGGGCAGTGCCTTTTGGCAAGATCATCGCATCAGCGGTTGGTACATGCCAATGATCACCAACCACCAAACTAGCCCGACCATCCAAGTAGTAACCAATGATTACCTTTTCACTACTAAAGTCGCCGTGAAAGTTTACAACTGTAGCAGCAAGCTGGCGGCTCTTGGTTTCATCTAAAATCTGATCGACAGTTTTTAAAACATTGTCGGTCGGCTTATCGGCGTCCTTACCAACGATTGCCCCGAGCAAGCTAATTAATAATATGTCCCCCTTGGGGCTTTTTATAATTTTGTAGCTCTGGCCAGGCGTCCCAGCAGGGTAGTTAGCCGGTCTAACGATTGGCTGCTGCGGGTCGCTTAAGTGATCATAAATTTCTGAGTTATGCAGTGTCCAGTTACCGCCAGTAAAACCATCCACCCCAGCTTTTTTTAAACGTTCGTAGTCAGCCTTACTAAGGCCTTTACCGTCTGTTACGTTCTCGGCTTGGGCAATCACAACATCAACCGATTTAGCTTGTTTAATTTGTGTTAGCAAGCGTTCGACAACTTTAATGCCCGGTTCGGCCATAATGTCACCAATATAAAGAATATTCATAGTTCTAGGCCATTCTGCTCTTTTAAGAGGGCTTTAGTGTCAGCTACAATTTGTGCCTCCGAATCGGCTTTAATGACATACATACCAAGATCTCTAGCGGGTGGTAGGCATTTTTCCTGATCATCAATAAATAAAATCTCATTTGGACTATAGCCAAGTTCACTTATAGCTCTTTGGTATATTTCCTTGTTAGGTTTCATGATACCTTCGCTGCAAGACAAAATAATTGGGCCAAAACCATCGTATAAACCCCTTTTACGAATCTCATCAGCAATAACCTTATAGATGTTTGAAAGAATTCCAGTTTTGATGCCCTTATCTTCTAACTTTTGAGCCAAATTATATACCTCAGGTGCCTTTTCAAATATATCTTCTGAGGCAATAATAAATTGTTCGATTGTTATATTCGTTTTGTGGCGACGATTGAACGCTTCGAAGAAGGCTTTGGTGGAAATGTCATCGGTACACAACTGACCATGTAGGTCTGCAACATCGATTTGATCTAGTGGTAAATCTGCCGCCATAGCTAAGTCATGCGTAACATGCCGCCCCGCCGACAAAACACCGCCATAGTCGAACAGAACAGCCTTTATCATTACTTAGCGAACTCGACTGCCCGAGTTTCGCGGATAACGTTGACTTTAATCGTTCCTGGGTACTGCATACTGGCTTCGATCTTTGTGGCAATATCGCGGGCAAGTTTAATGGCGCTGAGGTCGTCAATATCACCCGGGCGGACAAATACTCGGACTTCGCGACCGGCACTAATGGCATACGACTTCTCGATACCCTTAAAGCTGTTGGCCACATTCTCGAGGTCTTTCATACGTTCTACAAAGTTTTCGGCACTAATATTGCGGGCGCCTGGGCGAGAGGCGCTAACGGCATCTACAACCCGCACAATCAAAGCTTCGGTCGTGGTTGCTTCAACATCATCGTGATGCTGTTCGGCAGCCAATGCAACAGCTTCAGGTGCGCCGTACTTGCGTAGCATCTCGCCGCTAATATGGTGATGCTTGCCTTCCATCTTGTGGGTCATGGCCTTACCTAGGTCATGTACCAAAGCAGCGTATTTAGTGGTCTTAACATTGGCACCAAGCTCTTCGGCAATAATACCGGCCATGTGAGCCATTTCTGTACTGTGTTTGAGGACATTCTGGCCATAGCTGGTTCGATATTTTAGCTCACCAAGCAGCTCCAGGATTTCGCGCGGGATGCCGATAACACCAACTTCGCGGGCAGCGTCTTCGCCGGCTTTAACCACATCTTTGTGAACATTCTTTTGAGCCTTCTCAACAACTTCTTCAATCCGGCCCGGGTGAACACGACCGTCTTTAAGGAGCATCTCTAAAGCTTGGCGGGCGACTTCGCGACGAACTGGATCAAAACTGCTCAATACGACGTAGCCTGGAGTATCGTCGACCATAATATCAACACCTGTAGCACGCTGTAAGGCTTGGATATTTCGACCTTCCTTACCGATAATCCGACCCTTCATCTCTTCGTCTTCTAATTTGAGGCTGGTAATAGTTCGCTCAGCCGTAACTTCACTAGCCATTCGCTCCATCGCGCCGGCGATGATGGCGCCAGCTTGCTCTTCAGCATCAACTTTGGCTTCGTTTTGTAACTTAGCAACCAAGCCAACCAAATCACCTTTAATATCACGTTCAGTCATCTGCATCAGCTTTTCGGCAGCATCAGCCTTAGTTAGCTTGGCGATTTTTTCAAGCTTCTCTTGCTGTTTCACACGGACGGCGCGAATCTCGTTCTTGAGCTGTTCGGCTTCATCTTCTTGTTTACGTAAACTTTCGTTACGTTTATCAAGACCATCGAGCTTCTTATCGAGTGATTCTTCGCGGTCCAACAAACGTTGCTCGATTTGCTTAATTTCACGGCGACGGGTTTGCTCGTCACGGCGAGCTTCTTCGGCTACATTGGCTGCCTCTTCTCGGGCTTTGGCGAGTTCTTTAGCGGCATCTTTTTTGGCTTGGGCCATCTCTTTGGCGGCAGCCGCTTGGCTTGACCCCATTTGTTTTCGAGTAACAGCAGTGCTAGCTCCAGCTCCTATGGCTAGGCCGGCCACCGCAAGTACGATGGTAATTGGATCCATGTAGTATCCTTTCTGGATATGTTTTCAGATGTTCGGTCTCTGCTGCCCAACATCACTATCACTTCATTAGCAGTACAACAGAGAAACGATCTGGAAAGCGGTTAAAACTTATGTGTAGGTTCGGATTCTGTTCCCAAAACTCTTAAAATCCTACCTAAACTATACGCCGAACCTCAAGCTATGGTCAATTATTTAGATTTGAACAGCGTAGACAATCAAGCGCTGTTGATAGTCATTGCCTTTAATTGAGCCGGCACAAGTCATTAAATTGAGCCCAGCTTTACCGGCTTCTACAGATACCAAGGCCGAGGCCATGTCGACGGCATCCTTTTCGTAAACTTGGGTTTTAACCACTTTGTAGTTAAACTTTTTGCCATCACCACGTTCGATTTCAATTGTGTCGCCGGCCACTAGCTTATTAATATTCTTGAATGCACCGGGTTTAGTGGGGCCAGACACATGGGCATCAAGCAAGACAGCACCACCAGCATCCCCTGGCTTATTGCTGTTTTCATACCAACCGACGTCATAAACATTGCCTGGCGCTTTCAGTTGGTTTTTAGCATCAACGCCAACTCGCTTAATACGTGAGGCAAGATTGATTTTGCCCACTCTTACCACACGCGGTAGATCAGGAGCAACCGAGTACGAGCCAACTGATGCCTGGTCAGGTTCGGATTCGTCGGGGGCGTCGGAGTTTTGACTAGCTAAGGCCTGTACCCGTGGAGCGACTTGGCTATTGGTGCGAAAAATCATGGCACTAACGCCTACACCTACCAGGAACAGAAGTATAGCCATACCGGGTAAAAGCCGGCTCTTCAATGAACTAAAACTTTTCAGCTTGGCCGGATGTTCATCTGAAGCTGCAAACTGAGTTTGAAAAGCCGGTTTAGGCACTGCCACTGGCTTGATGGCTGGTGCTTCTACCATCCGGACAATTGGGCGGGCTTTTTCGGCGACCACCTGTTCTGGTTCCGGGTCCATCCAAACTTTGGGCTTTTGGACTAATAAGGTGTCCTTGAGCGTCTGTTTTGGAACTGGTCGAGGACGCGCCTTGAACTCGACCGGGCGAGGCTGGTAGGTTTTGAGCCGTCCTTGAAAGGCTGGATCGTCTAAATGTATACGTGGCTTGTCTGACATGTTTTATTTTTGTTTAGTTTTTTTGATGAACCGGAAGAACTATTTTTTGAAGAGCAATTTTTGCTTACGGGATAGTGCATAGATACCTACAGCTAGTGCCGAAGTTATACCAAGAACCGTTAACGGATTGCCGGTGATTATACCAAAGCCAGTATCTGGAGCACCTGGTAAACTTAAGACTTTCAGGGTAACGTCATTACCGTCGCCACCAACGTAACTGATTCGCAATACGTAACCACCGACTGTAAAAGTTGCACCCTCGCCAAGATTCTTGAACGTACCAGCTACCGCATCAGCAGCATCATTACTAATGATAACGAAACTATCGCCAACCGCCGGTTTATAGGTTCCGTAGATAGAGGCATCAAGCGTACCATCCCCTAGATTGACCGCACCATTAACGATGATTTGATCAAATTGACCTGCTGCTGTTCCCCCCATTTCAAACTGATATGAACCACCTTCTGCGAAGCTCAGATTGCTAACCGTAAGGGTGCCCGGACTTAGTCCAGGGGCAATGACACCACCGCTCATGATTTTAACACTGCCGATTGCTCCTGTCCCTGCCAAAATACCGTAAATCTGCCCATCATATACACTTCCAAAACTACCTGATGCCCCAGTCTTCTTACCCAACTCTGGGCAATTAACATTCCAAACGTATTTATTATTCTTGCCTATAATTAGCCCGTAGTCAGTATCATAACAGTAAGTGCTTTTATTAGAATCGTCGACAGTTAGAGTACGCAATGTGCTTTTCAGTATTGTACCGTCAGGCAACGTAAGACTACCCGTTCGCCCAGCCACTACTTTGAGGTGCTCTGAGCCCGTAACGGTACCTGAGAGCTTGAGGTTCACATCATCAAGATAAACCTCACTATCTTGGTTGGCCGTAACAGGTCCTGTCCATTCAGCTGTCACAAAAGCGCCGCTATTGTAGTACTGGAACTGTAAGTAACCGCCATTCAGTGTTAAAGAGTCTGCAATAGTCATATCAGCTGCAGGGTTGAATGTGAGGGAGCCGCCGCTATTGACAGTCACACCTCCGGCAGATGTCCCCAACTGATTTGAGTTCGAGGCACTAAGATTGCCGCCTACAATAATTGCTCCAGTGAAAGTACTGTTATCACCATTAAAACTACTAAAGCCGGTCGTTACCGTTACCGTGCCACTGCCGGTTATATTCCCACCGACGTTGACCTCATCCAATGTAAGGGCATGTGCCCCAATCGCTAACGTTTTACTTGTTCCAATAGTAGCTCTGGTAATCGCAACATCGGCAGTAGTAGTTATATCTACATTAAAATTAAAATAGGCTCCACTACTGTCTGTTATTGATACATCGCCTGAGGTCGTAAATTCATTACCAGTTACACTAATAGACTTATAGCTTGAGCTGCCACAACTACTACTACCTGTAACCGCTGCCCCTGCGAAAGTAACGCTAGCCGGGTTGATATCATTCACAAGCGTGACACTCGCAGAGCAGCTACTCGTCATAACATCTACTGGGAATACAAGACTATCACCAGTTATGGGGACGCTATCACCACTCCAGTTAGCGGCCGTACTAAATTTTTCATCTGACCCACCGCTATCCCATGTTTTAGTGGCAGCAAAAGCCTGTCCGTGATTTACGAACAGTAAGGTACCGAGGCTCAGCATTAAGCCGAAGCCAAAAACTAATAGTTTATTGGTTTTCATTTTTGTTTCCCGTTTTGTTGTTTAAAGTACTATCTTTTTGAGCATATGCTTATCTGTTAATAGAGTCAAGCATTTTATCGATTTTGTTGACTTAATTACAACTATTTACGCTGTTGAGTAATGTGTGGAGCGGCGCCATATTCCGGCATAGCCGTGACTTCATTTTCTTGAGACTTTAATCTTTCGAGACCTTTTTCTACCCAGTCCTCACCATCTGCTGATACAACCGGTATAGACAACCCGTAGGCGAGAGCATTGGCAACACTTAGACCTATTCGTAGCCCCGTAAAACTGCCTGGGCCTTTGAATGCAACTATGCCATTAATCTGATCTAGATTCAGCTTGGCTGAACTTAGTAGCGCTTTGATTTCTTTATGGAGTGTCTCGGCGAGCGCTCGGTGGGCTTCCCAGGTTTTATAGGCAGTTTTTTGGTTATCCTGGTACAAGCCAAGCTCGGCTGTTGGTCTATCGGTCCTAATAACCAAGACGAGCATTACAGCCCAGTTGCAGGAGCAGCAGTACTAGTACAAGCTGCAACAAGGTTGACATCAACGGCGCGGTTAGCATCGCGTTCTGCAGTTGTATCTGTCGAAGGAGCAGTAATTTCGATATTGGCTTCTGGGACACCAGCGGCGATTAAGTCTTTTTTGACTACTGCGGCGCGATCATTTGAAAGCTTTTGCTCATCGGCCGTTTGGTTTGTACCCATAACTACGCCAGTAAGCTTATAGGTGTATTGCTTACCAGCATTCTGTGTAGCAAATGCCTTTGACTGCGCATAGAACGTACTACTTGAATTTGCAGATTTATAAGTTGTGGCATCGGCATTAAAGAACACCGTTGTCCGATAGGTAATCGGGTCATCCTTGATAAAGAATGGGGTTGCACCATAGGCACTAAAGTCAGCTTTCGTTAAACAGGCGGCCGTAGTGGTGGCTGGTTCATCGGCTGTTTCTTCTGTCGCAACTTCGGTAGATGAGCCAGGAATCAAGGCTAAGTTATCGCTACCGAAGACATAGCCACTAACAACCCATTTGCCGTCCTTCTTTTCGACAGTTGTTCGGCCCATCTTGCCCTTTTCGTTACTGAGGTCATACAAAAAGTAGCCTTTGTCGCCTTGCATTGTCTTGTCTTTCAACGTAAAAGTTCCCTCGGTGTTTTTTGCAGCTGAGTCTAGAAAAGCTTTTTCGGCAGCTGTTTGTGCATTCGCAATTGTGTACAGCTTAGCTGTGTCGCCAGCCGCAGCGGCCTTCATAAATTCAGTTGAAGTCTTCTTGGCTTGAGCGGCTGGGCTAAAAATAAACATCCAGGCCAGCGCAAGACCTAGCAAAATAGCCAAAAGGCCAACGACAATACCAACTATCGCCCCTGTTTTATTCTTTTTTGGTGAAACTGGGGTGGTTGAGCTAGCCGTGCTGACTGGGGTTGGCGATGGAGCTGGAGCCGCCGGTGTTACTGGCTCAACTGGCGCTGGCGGTTGCTGGTTCGCTGAATTATCTGTATTTGGCTCCACAATATCCCCTTTGTGCTTATCTTATTACCTACAAGTTTAAAGTGATTGGGTGTTTTTTACAAGATAGGCGAGCTTTTCCGGATAGCTCAAAACGAGCTTTCGACTCGTTTCTTCGGTTACCGACAACTCGACCTTAAGGCGCTCCAAAGGCAAGACCTTTTCAACAATTCCTGACCATTCAACAACTACAATATTGTCAGTATCATCTAATACATCTTCCAACTCGTAACCCATCAACCCACTCTCTTGTAACCGATAGAAATCGAAATGATGCATTTCTTGCTTTCCTTTTTTGTACACCTTACTAATTGTAAAGGTCGGGCTCGATACACGGTCCTTGCTACCAAAACCTCGGGCTAGGCCGCGTACAAACGTCGTCTTCCCGCCGCCAAGGTCACTGTTTAGCTCAATTACCTCGCCACCGTGCAACTGACGGCCGATTGCTTCAGCAATAGACTCGGTCTCAGAAGAATTATTTGTTGTTAGTATCATCGTCATTGCCTACATGGTAGCCCGATTTACTGATGCAGAGCAAGCTTGTGCGTTATACTATAGATATTATGCTACAGCTTAGTAACTCTTTAATCGATCAGCCCGTAATGAGCTTACGTACCGGTGGTCAGGTAGCAACCGCTACGTCGCCAATAATTAACCCCAATAACTTAAAGATAGAGGGCTGGTACTGCCAAGATAAGTTTAGCAAGAGCACACTAGTACTCCTGAGCCAAGATGTTCGGGACATAATCAAGCAAGGTTTGGTTATCAACGACCATGATAATCTGAGCGACCCAGCCGAATTGGTCCGACTCAAGGACGTGCTGGCCGTTAACTTTGAGTTATTAGGTAAGTCAGTCTTCACCATTAACAAACAACGCCTTGGCAAAGTTACAGACTACGCAGTTGAGCTGGAAAGTCTTTATATCCAAAAGATATATCTTTCCCAGTCGCTAATAAAAAGCTTTAGTGGTGGCAACCTTGGAGTCGACCGTAATCAGATTATCGAAATTACCAACCGAAAGATTGTTATCGAAGATCCTCTAAAACTAGTCAAATCACGCGTTGCAACATCGCCAGTAGCGACCTAATCTTGAGGGCTCAAAGCTTCTTTTACGTCGCCGTAATTAAAGCCCTGCCTTAGTAAGTAAGCAATCATTTTTTGGTCATCTTGATAACGCACTTGTTGACGTTTCTTGTTTATTAACTCTTTTAGTGTGTCGGATTCGTCGCCCTCATCTTCACTAATGGCCTGCTCAACTACGTCTTTGGCAACATGTTTTTGGGCCAACTCTTGACGTAAGCGGCGCAGGGAAGTGGGTTTTAAGGATCTCCGGTTACGAATCCAGGCTTCGGCAAATTTTAAATCATCGATATAATTATGTTCACTTAACTTGTTAAGTATGATGTCGGCAGTAGGGAGGTCGTATTCTTTACGTCTTAAGTAATCACGGACTTCCCATTCGCTACGCTGGCGTCTTGATAAGTAATCGATGGCTCTCATGTAGGCCTTGTCGAGAATGGCCACCTGCAACAACACTTCCATTTCTTGCGGCTTATATTCATTGCCTATTCTGATGCCGCTTTGCACCAGTTCATTTTCGCTTAAGCTAAATGAATACTTGCCGTCAAGATAAATCGAATAACGGCCCTTTCGCTTAACCTGCTGCTTAATGTCGCTGATCTTCATCCAGAAGGGATATTAGTCCTTTTTGGCAGCGGCTTCGCGGACCTGCTTGGAGATTTTTTCGAGAACTTTAGGATTGGCTTCTAGGTATTTCTTGGCGGCTTCGCGGCCTTGGGCAATCTTAGCGCCATCGTAAGCAAACCAAGCACCGCTCTTTTCGACAATATCGTCTTCGACGGCCAGATCTAGAGTATCGCCGCTAACGCTGATACCTTCGTTATACATAATATCGAATTCGGCTTGGCGGAACGGCGGGGCGATTTTGTTCTTAACAACTTTAACCCTTACTCGGCCACCAATGATTTCATCACCGTGCTTGATTTGGCTAATACGACGAATGTCCATACGAACACTAGCGTAAAACTTGAGAGCGTTACCGCCAGTAGTAGTCTCTGGGTTGCCAAACATTACACCAATTTTCATACGAATTTGGTTAATAAAGATGACTGTGACGTTGGACTTATTAATAACGCTGGTTAATTTACGTAGGGCTTGGCTCATTAAACGGGCCTGCAAGCCCATGTGTGAATCACCCATGTCGCCTTCGATTTCGGCTCTTGGCACAAGTGCCGCGACAGAGTCGATAACAATTAAGTCAACGGCGTTGCTTCGAACCAGGGTTTCGACAATCTCAAGCGCTTGCTCACCACTATCCGGTTGAGACAGTAGCAAATTTGCCGTATCAACACCGATTCGTTTAGCGTAGCCTGGGTCGAGAGCATGTTCGGCATCTATGAAGGCGGCTGTGCCGCCGAGTTTTTGAACTTCGGCAATAGCATGCAAAGTCATAGTAGTTTTACCGCTAGACTCGGGACCATAGATTTCGACTACGCGACCTTTAGGGATACCGCCACCCAATGCGATATCAAGCGATAGACTACCACTTGGCGTACACTCTACGTGGGTAGCATGAGCTTCCCCTAATTTCATTATTGAACCTTTACCGAATTGCTTTTCGATTGTTTCGACAGCGAGGCCTAAGGCTTTTGATTTACCTTGACTGGCTGCGTCGTCTGGACTGTCTTTTACGGCCATGATTACCTCCACTTAACTAGTACTCCTAGTATAGCTGGCGTGCTGGTAGCTGACAATCAAACTAGATATTCGCCCCTGTTACAATAATGAAGTTTTAATTACATCTTAATACTTGACCGAGCCGCGCTGGCAATAAAGAATATGCTACAATAAGCTCTAGGATTAACCAATGCTCAAACTAAAACTACCGACCAGCCCAAGATCACAACAAAACGGGTTCACTATACCCGAACTGCTGTTGATGGTTTTGGTAATTATCATTTTGGCCGGGTTGGTTTTAACTAACTACCAGGCCGCTCAGGCAAAGGAACGAGATACCCAAAGGGTCAAAGACACTAACCAGATCGATGGTCAACTAGAGACCTATTATAATGAAAAAAATGCTTACCCAGCTACTTTCGATGCTAAAACCTTATTTGATATCGATAGCGGCCTTCTTAAAGACCCTAATAATAAAAGTGTCGTCATACATGCCCCAGTAGCAGACTCAACTGCCGCTCAAGCCGTACCTAGCCCCAACCAGGATAGCCCATCAAACTATCTATATATCCCATACCCAACCGGTTGTACCAATGAGGCCAATAACTGCACTGGCTTCATCTTAAAAACCTATATAGAAAAGCCAACCAGCACAACACCTAACCCATACATAAAAGTAGGAATTAACAATATTTAAGGGTTGGTTCGACCAGTATCGATGTAAGCCTGCCGGGCATCGAGTATAATTCGGCCATAAAAGTTTGGCTTGGGACAAAACTTAAAGTTGAAATTATTCTGTTCACCGGCTGTCTCGACATTAAGATTTCCGTAACCAAAAATTGAGGCAAAAACTCCGCGCTGGTTGGCCGTGACATCTTCGACGTTCGACATCGAAAGTTCGGATACCTTGCGATTAAATAGACCCTGCTGCAATACCTGGGTCAAGTTCTTATCAGTAATGATTAACTTGCTCTGGCGATAAATATAAGTATAGATAAGCAGCACCAGCCACAGAAGGACGGCAATCAAACCAACCGCCACTGAAGCGTACAAATTTTGCCGGCTGGTTTCGATGTCCGAAAAGACTACCGGAGTAAGAAAGTACAGTAGGACTGCCCCTGCTATAAAACCAACACCAACCTGAATGTAAACCAACAGTAAACCAACGAAGCTACGATGGACCACATGTAGCATGTTTTCACCGGGGGCGACACCTTCGATTGTATGTTCTTCATTTGCCATAGCCGTTATTATAGCAAGCTTTCTTGACTGTCGTGATTAGCGGCTTTTTTGCCTAAGTGCTTATAGGCTTTACTAGTGACCTTTCGGCCACGGGGAGTTCGTTCTAATAAACCAATCTGCATTAAATAAGGTTCATAAAAATCTTCGATGGTAGAACGTTCTTCGGCAGTTAAAGCTGCTAAAGTTTCGACGCCGACTGGGCCCCCTTGATAATTGTCGATAATTGCCAGCAGCAACATTCGATCAGCCGGGTCTAACCCCAAATCATCAACTTCAAGCAAGCTAAGTGCTTGGGTGCTGATTTTGGCATCGATGATGCCGTCGCCATTAACATCGGCGTAGTCACGCACCCGACGTAATAAACGATTGGCGATTCTAGGGGTTAAACGGGCCCGCTTGGCTAAATCCTGGGCCGCTTGTTTGTCAATTTTTATATCAGTTATTTTGGCGGCTCGTTCGATAACTTGCTGGATCTCATCAGGTGTATAGAACTCCAGTCTATGGATCATACCAAAACGATCGCGCAAAGGGGCGGCCAGGGCACCGGTTCTGGTGGTAGCGCCAATAATTGTGAATTTAGGTAAATCAAGTCTTAGGCTACGAGCAGTTGGACCCTTGCCAAGCATGATATCCAGCTTAAAGTCTTCCATGGCACTATACAGAACCTCTTCGACGTTGCGGTTAAGACGATGAATTTCGTCGATAAACAAAATATCGCCGTCCTGCAAATTAGTTAATAGGCTGGCCAGATCACCGGCTCGCTCAATTGCCGGTCCGCTGGTAACACGGATATTGGCCCCCATCTCGTGGGCGATTACATTGGCCATAGTTGTTTTACCAAGACCAGGTGGCCCGTACAGCAAAATATGGTCGAGTGGTTCACCACGTTTAGTCGCTGCCGAAATAGCTAGCTGTAAGTTTTGTTTGAGGCGCTTTTGGCCAATATAATTGGTAAAGTCGTGGGGGCGCAGTGTGATCTCCAGCTCTACCTCAACTGGGTCGTCAACATCGCTGGTACTAATGATTCTTTCGATTGCCATATTATTTTCCGCTTAAGGCTTTCTTGATTCGGTCTTCGGTAGAGAGGTCATTGCTAATACCGTCCAGGGCACGTGCGGCATCGGGCGCAGTGTAGCCAAGGCTCATCAGGCCTTCAACAGCTTCGTCTTGCAACAATCGGCTATCGGATTGTAGTAAGCCAGTGGAATCAAGATTAACACCAACTAAACCGACTTTATCTTTAAGGTCGACAACAACGCGCTCGGCAACCCGTTTACCAACGCCGTTGGCGGCCTGGATGAACTTAGTATCACCGCTGGCTATCGCCTGCTTAACTTCCCTTCCACTGCCTATGCTTAACATGTTAAGTGCCATCCGTGGGCCAATTCCGTTAACGCTCAAGAGCAGCTCAAAGAGGGCTTTGGTATCGAGCGCGCAGAAGCCGTATAAATCATGAGCGGCTTCCCTGATATGCTCGTAAATATACAGCTTGGCTGCCCCGCCGACGGCTAACTTGCCGTAATCTTCGGCCGGCACCAATACACCATAACCAACACCGCCGATGTTTAGAACAACGGTGTCGAGCAGCTTTTCGCTAACAGTTCCCTCTAAGGTCGCAATCATCCTAGTTATTATCTCATATTATTCAACGGATACCTGTTGTACAACATATTGCAGCCGCCAAGGCGTCAGCGGCATCATCAGGTTGAGGGGTTTCTTTGAGCTTAAGTAGTAGCCGAACCATTTCTTGCATTTGCTTTTTATCGGCCTTACCGTAACCAGTCAAAGCCAGCTTGATCTGCATTGGCGTGTACTCATATAGGTCGAGCTGATGTTGTTTGCCGCAGAGTAAAACAACCCCCCTAGCCTGCGACACGCTCATAGCCGTTGTAACATTCTTGGCGAAGAAAAGCTTTTCGACCGACATTACAGTCGGCTTAGTTGCCTTTATGAGCTCGTGCAACTCGTCATAGATAGTAACCAGACGTTCACTGTCGGCTTGTTTAACGGGCGTTCTGATGACGCCGGCATCGACGAGACTAATTGCGCCCTTAGCATCAATGTCGATAACACCAAAACCAAGTATGCCGGTACCAGGGTCAATCCCAATAATTCTCATAGTAGTAGCATAGCAGAATGATAACTATCTGCTAGGTAGCCACTTTTTTATTTTTCTAAATTGAGCAGCTATGTCACCGCGGTATTCATAAATCGCATAACCGAAAACAAGACCAAGTATTACTGCGATTAGAACAATATGGTAAGTTTTTTTACTTGTTACTTCGCCAAGCACCTTTGATGAAGAAGTAGTCGCCTTTTTACGACAGCGACCGGTATCGGGGTTGCGCTCTTGGTCAGGCTCACAAGGCTTCGCCGTAGCTGTGAGATCAATTTTTTTGCAGCGGCCTGTTTGGGGATTACGCTCTTGGTCTGGTGCGCAAGCTGCCACGGTAGTGATAACCCTCTTTCGGCAACGACCCGTGTCAGGATTGCGCTCTTGGTCGACCGAACAAACTGTCAGGCCGACCGAAACTTCGGCAAGGTTCTTACAACGACCGGTTTCGAGATTGCGGAACTTTCCAACTGGACAGGGCTCAGTTACGGTAGTATCCATAATTGAAGGAGAAATAGTACTGCTTCCGACAATTTTGCTATTAACTGCGTTTGGCGTTGGTATGCTAGAGATTTGCCACAAACCACTTATAAACACCCAGGATTCATCATCGCCAACTATCGGATAGGTTGTTCCTACTTCGCCACTACTAGTGACGAGTGTAACGCTGGCACCACTATTGCTCAGCTGCAGGCCGGTTTGCTGGTAGGTAAAGGCTTTGTACTGATTAGGTAGTAGCTCTACTTCTTGAGGGAACTGGTATTGCTTACCATTGCTTAGCTTAATTTGGCAGCCGAAAAGTGACTGGTTTTGACTTGATAGATTATGTATTTCGATAAACTCATTTGCCGCATCATCACCAGTTGGGTTAGCAAGAATTTCACTTAGCTCAACATTACTACAATCTGGTTGCGGGGTCTGGTTAATGGGCAGTGCAAAGGGTGGCAGATTTGGCGGGACTGCAGATAGTGAATAGATATTACCGCTCATAGGCGTACCGGGTGAAAGGTTAATAACCCCGGCGTTCTTATCATAACCATTTGCCGTTAGTTGGCGCTGCACCGTAAAGCCGGCAGCCGGTGATGTATTCACTTTGTCGCAACCGGTAATACTGACCGCCGAACCCCAAGCCACACAATCTACCATTGTAGTGCCGTGCATTAACCGTACGTGGCCACCCGACTTGGCCAAGAAGCCGCTTGAAGACACATCACCAAATCCAAATATATTGTCAGGCAGTACTGGGTAATAGCCTTCGTGCACCCATAAACCGCGCCCATTTGCAGCTAACTGGCCACCAAGATTATCTATCGTCAAACCTGGTGTACTGCCACTATTGGCTGCCGATAGATAATCTAACTTCCAACCAGTTAGGTCGACATGGCTCCCAGAAACGTTAGACAATTCTATAAACTCAGCTTTAGCTGATTCTGTACCTTGGTCGTCTATGTAGCCGGGCTGAACCTCGGTAATCAAAATCGTAGGGTTATTGGCGTGAACTTGTCTAATAAATATTAGGCAGGCCAAAAAGCTAATAGTGAAAAGGGGTAGGTATTTGATGGTTTGTTTAGTCATAGTGAACTTATCGTAAACACCGCAAAAAGTACCGTCAAAAGATAGAGATTAAGTGTTCATTAAGGCTTAATCTTACAGGGTTGTTTACGAACTATGACTTAGGTGAATTATTGAGTTTTAATTAACTCAGAAAAGCTTCGGGAATTTCGAAATTAACATGCGTATTGGTAACATCGTCGATGTCATCAAGCGCGTCCATTAAGCGGATTATTTTGCCGGCTGTAACTTGGTCAGAAACTTCAACCGTATTATTGGGCACATACGTAAGTTCAGCCTCGGTTATATCGACACCAGCATCTTTAAGTGCATCGCGAACTCTGGCCAGCTCCTTGGCCTCTGAATAGACAACAGATTCGTCACCTTCTTCCTGAACATCTTCTGCACCAGCATCGAGAGCTTGTAAAACAAGGTCATCGCCGGTCCCCTTGACCCGTACCATACCTTTTTGGCTGAACTGAAACAACACAGCGCCCTTTTCGGCAATACTGCCACCATGTTTGCTAAAAGCTAGCTTAACTTCTGGGTAAGTTCGATTCACATTATCTGTGGCAACTTCGACAACAATTGCTACACCGCCAGGGCCGTAACCCTCATACAATAATTCTTGAATTTGTTCGCCACCGAGCTTGCCAGAACCACGATCAATTGATCTCTGGATGTTAGCCACTGGCATGTTAGCAGCCTTGGCTTTATCAATTGCCATTCGGAGCGTAAAGTTCATATCTGGATCGGCGCCCGCCCGAGCAGCCACGGCAATATTATTACCAAGCTTGGTAAATATAGCACCGCGGGCGGCATCTTTGGCGCCCTTTTGACGTTTGATAGTTGACCACTTAGAATGACCTGACATATCTGTTACTGTAACATATTTTGACGGTTTCTTCGAACTAAAGTTCGACCAAGAATAATTGTTAGTAGCAAAATTAAACCGTAAGCCAGCAGCATAGTAACCACGTCAATCTTCTTTTCAACGGCCGCATGCGGTATGCGGCTAAATAGAGCAGTAACATCAAGCATGTAAGTTAATAGAACTTTAGCCGGCCAGGCCAACCACCCACCCAGAACTGGCATGAACATGCCACATAAGCCGGCAAAAAGCGTTAACAACATGGCGACTGGGACTAACGGTACAACCATAACATTAGAAACTAAACTTATATTAGAAACTCTACCAAAAATATACATAATAATAGGCAACGTCATCAGTTGAGCAGAAATAGTTTCGGCTATCAAACCACCAACTAGCTTGGCTGGCTTTCCTCGACTAATAACTTGGTTAGAAATTGGCGCTATCAACAAAACGCCAAAAAAAGCAAAATACGATAAATACCAGCCAATGTCCGACCATAAATAAAATGGATTCCACAGCGTGGTTGCAGCCGCTGTTAAAACTATTAGCAACAGTGGCTTAAACTGTCTGCCGTAATACCACGCCAGTAAGCTAAGGCCACTCACCATGGCGGCTCTGACAATCGAGGAGCTTAAACCGGTTAGCAAAACAAAAATAAGCATTAGTGTCGCAGCCGACAAGGTGCTTTGGAACTTAGAGGCTTTACCAAATAACTTTCGTGCAGCCACGATAATAATCGTTAGGTTATAACCCGATACGGCTACTAGGTGAGTTAGTCCGGTGACTGATAGCTCGTCGTTGATTTGCTTCGGGATGGTACTACGTTGCCCCAGCAGTAGGCCAGTTCCAAATGAGGCCTCGGGTTCGGGAACAACTGACTGCATCCCGGCAATAAAGCGTCTTCGAAAATTATCTAACCAAGATTTATGTCGTCTTACTAAGCTGAGCTTGGCAAAGCTAAACCTTGCCTGAGCAGACCCTCTTGTGGCTGACATACCTCCACTAACTTGTACTAAGTCACCTCGATAAACCATTGGTATACCCCTCCCCTCGACCTTAACTTTGCCTGCCAGTTTACGATGGCTGGGTTCAACAACCACGTGGCTGACATCAAAACTAAGCTGTCCGTTGTTTCCGTAAATAGCGTCTGTTTCGGCTTCAGCCGTAATACTCATTGGCTCGCCAATCAGCGTTTGATATTCGGCTGCTTTTTGCATATAGGCATGCCCTCTGGCCAAACCGACTAAAATAGCGGCCACCATAATCAACGCAACAGAAAGCAGGTTTCGTTTTTTGACATTTACTACTGCAATAAAAAGTATGATGCAAATAATACTACTGCTCGAAAATACAACTCGTCGGGCCAAGCCTAGCCCAACTATAAAACCTATGCACCCTACCGTAATAATTGTGGTTCGGTTAAACTGTCTTCTAAACATCCCATAAACTTAGCAGGCTTATATTAAATGCTTATTAATGGTTTGCGGTACAACCTAGTTTCTAGACTAATTCATAAAAAACAAAAACTCCCAAAAAAAGGGAGTTGTTGTTTTGGAGGGTCCAGTGGGACTCGAACCCACGACACCCTGCTTAAAAGGCAGGTGCTCTAACCAGCTGAGCTATGGACCCTTATGTGTTGCCACGAAATAAAATACATGGATTAACTTCTTACATTATCCGTATTTTGAGCATTTTGTCAATCTGTTAACAGCTTAGTGGCCATGCCTTTTATGCCGACCATGACCTTTGGGATGGGTAACCCAAAGCGCGATCAGGCTCACCAAGGCACCAGCTACCACTACAATTTCTTTGCTTTGCTCTAACATGCTCCAGCCGTTAAGACTGGTGATAGCATTTTGCGGTGTCGAAGGCAGTAATGGAACCGCCAGTAAAACTCCTACCAAACCAACCGCGACGGCCGGTAACAAGTTAAGTACTCCTTTAGGCCCCGACATCGATTTTCGTAAAAGAATGGCGCTCAACAACACCGGTAGTAATAATAAGGCTACCTCAAAGTATTGGCTAACAACTAAAGAGTTATTGCCAATGGCCGAGCCGACTAAACTAGCTTCGTTGCCGGCAAATTTCACCAACAAAGCACCGGCACATAAGCTCAAAAAAACTATCGCTGCGTTGGTACGCAGTAAAATTAACAGAGCCGCCGGAATTATAATTGCCAAAATTAAGGCGATATTTTGCATTATCATGCGCTAATCATAGCATGAGCATAATAACTCTTAGAACTTCAGTTGTTGACTAACTGATAGGCTGTTGGCATCAGCCGAGCCTGCCGAAAGTTCAATTACATAGCTTGTATCGTTATCCGAGCAGTAAGCTTGAGGGTAACTAGTTGGCGATAAGTTTTTCTCGATCTTGGTAACTTGTTTAGTCTGATTCACCCAGATAATATCTAAGCTAAACTTGGTGTTCTTCATCCAAAAACAGGCTTTTTGAGGCTGGTCGAAGATAAATATCATGCCGTGGTCATTTGCTAATGTACTTCGATTACCAAGACCGGTGGTGTGCTGATCAACAGTGGTGGCGTATTCCAAGCTATAGCAGCTGCGGCTTAACTTAAGCTTGCAGCCGTTCTGCTGCTGCCAGTAAAAAAGCCCGATAATAGTTACTGCTGCGGCCAAACCAAATAAAATGGCTAGTAAGTAAGTCTGTTTAGGCGCCGACACGGTCGCGTTTGCCACGTTTGCTTTTGGCATTTTGCTCGATATAATCTAGGATTTTAGCGGCGACATCTCGGTTGGTAACTTTCTCGAT
>JBDSDR010000003.1:0-6724 GCA_039920385.1 Saccharimonadales bacterium (SeqCode) | reverse complement strand
GCCTACAACGGCACCACCACTTCCCAAAGAGTCGATCTCATGGAGGCAGTGGTTGAAACGTTGGCGCAATTTGATCCTGTCACCCCCGTCTGAATCTGTAGTTTGTCATAAGCCAAGTAAGCGATTATAGTATTGCTTATGGTTACAATTAAAAAACAACCGCCCAAGTACCTTAAGCCCTTGGTTATTACTACTGTGGCGGTAATACTTGGCGTATCAGGCTGGTTTATTTGGCAATCCCAGCAAAAGAACCCGCCCCAAAAGGCCGCCTCTGTCCAAAAAGCCGAAAAAAAACAACTCGATATTACTAGCTGGGCCGTACAACTGACTCTAGCCCATGACACACCTGATGCTGCTTATGACAATAAAACCGCCTCGCCGGTGGCACTTAATCTAACGGCTCGTTTCTTGAACAGCGAGACTGGTTGTACCGATGGTGCCGTGGCAGTTTTATACCGCGCCCCAAAGGATGATCCAAACCCTTTGGCTGGCGGCAAGAAGTATTCCGAAAGTGAAGCTGGCACCACCGTTGGTGACTTCTTCTACTATGTAAAACCGGCCACCCAAAGTTGCCCCGGCAATAAAGATAGCCAAGCCCGACTAGAAACTGTTCGAGCCGATTACCTATTGGCTGCTACAAGTATTAAAAAGCTCTAAGAAGTCGCAGTGGGAACTATTTCTTGGGACGTTTTTTGGCTTGAGTATAAACTTCGTGAACGGTTTCGTACTGGAATAGCTCGGTTTGCGAGAACCAGTGAGCGATTTCGAGCTTAGCTTCGTCGGCATCACCAGAGGCATGGACGATGTTTGGCACACCCACCTTCTCTTTATTAGAATGCTCAAATCCCATGTGAGCATAATCGCCACGGACGGTTCCGGGGGCGGCTTTTTGTGGTTCGGTATCACCTACCATCTTGCGGACTAGTGAAGCGGCATTGATGCCTTCGAGGACACATAGTACAACTGGGCCTTCTTCCATAAATTCTAGAGTCATATCAAAAGCCTCTTGGCCGCGGCGAGTAATCATTTTACTGATGTTTTCGTAGTGTTCGTAAAATTCTTCGTAACTAGGTTTAAGCATTTTCATACCGATAATTTTAAGACCGGCACGTTCGAAGCGGCTAACCACTTCGCCAACGACACCACGCTTCACGGCGTCGGGCTTGAGTATAATTAAAGTTCGTTCCATACGGGCTATTGTAACAGATACAGCGAGGCCTGCCTACGATAATGTCGTACAATGTAGTTATGCAATTCGCTAAAGCTAAGACTGACTTTTTGGAATACCTGGAAATTGAACAAAATCGTTCCCAAAAAACTATCGCCAACTACGACCACTACCTGACTCGCCTGCTCGATTTTGCCGGCGATATAAAAGTCAGCGATATCGACGCCGAACTAGTTCGTAAGTGGCGTCTCTGGCTCAACCGCCTGGGCACCAATACATCTGATGAGTTACAAAAAACCACTCAAAATTACCACTTGATTGCCCTGCGAAGCTTTTTAAAGTTTTGTAGCAAACGCGATTTACCAGCCATGGCAGCCGACAAAATTGAACTAGCTAAAACCGTCCGCAAACAGGTTACTTTTTTAAACCCAGAGGAGTTAGGTCGGCTATTTAGCCAGCCCGACACTTCCGGTATTGCTGGCTTGCGCGATCGAGCAATTTTAGAGCTGTTATTTAGTAGTGGGCTGCGTGTTTCCGAACTGGTCGGTTTAAACCGCGATCATATTAACCTCAAACGACGTGAATTTACGGTTCGCGGTAAGGGCCAGAAAGACCGACCGATCTTTATTAGCCCCGATGCGGCCCTCTGGGTGCAAAAGTACCTTGATATGCGAACCGACACCGCTCAACCGCTGTTTTTGCGCTACAACGGTAAGAAGAAGGCCGACAATAGCGGTGATTACAGCCGCTTAACGGCTCGCAGTGTTCAGCGTATGGTGGCCCGCTATGCCCTGCTAGGCGGGATTACCAAGCATGTTTCGCCTCATACCCTAAGGCACTCCTTTGCAACCGACTTACTTATGAACGGCGCCGATTTACGATCGGTTCAAGCTATGCTCGGCCATAGCAACATTGCTACCACTCAAATCTATACTCACGTGACCGACCCGCACCTAAAAGCCGTGCACGAAAAGTTTCACCACTCCAGCGATAACGATTAATTAAAACGGCTTAGCTTCGCCTGGTAATTGGCAGGCCGTAGAATCTTTAGACTTATCATTCTTTTCGCCACCACCGTTGCCAGAAGTATCGTAAAGGTAGTCCGAAGGTTTTTCGACTTCGGCGCCACCAACCCAAGAAGTTAGACGCTTACAGATAGTATTGGCTGATTCTACGGCGAATTCTGGGAAATAATAGGATGGCTCAGCAGGCAAACGGACTTGGATGCGCCTGAGCACATCGCTAGCCTTCCCGGTTGAGTCAACCACCTTTTGAGCACCTGTTACGGCTAAAGCGTTGTTTAGGCCATCCTTAGCCGTAATAGTCACTGCTACTGGCTTATAAATAGCCCTTAAGCGAATGTAAAAGTCACTACTATTAATACCAGTAATCTGGGTATTACAGTCACGGGGAGCGGTGCCGCTGTTACAGTTACCCGGGCCAAACACTCCTTCGCTGGCTTGGCTAGCGCCAGCTCTGAAGGCTACACTGCCGGTTGTATTAACAGCCCCCTCTCGTGGGTATAAGAAGATTGTCTGCGAATTATTCAGCAAACTATCAGATGAGCTAGCGGCGCTGGCCGGTATGATTGTAGTTCTTAACATACCGGTATGATTTGGGAACAAAGCAGTTTTTTTGCCAGCTGCCGATGTCAGAAACGGGCTATTAGCATTACCGGCGATAGCTTTGGCTTGGGGCAAATAAAAGTTGGAGCCAGCATCGGCGAACCCGGTGTTATCGCCATTAGAGTCTTCCCAGCCAATGTTTAGACTGCTTACTGGCGAACTAGTTCGGATATGAATAACGGTTGATTCATCTTTGCTAATACTGTCGTAAACCAGAGTCTTTGGGCTTTGATCGATTAACACACAGGTGTACTTAACTTCACTGTTACTGCTTCCCACTGTATTAGTGTGCAAAGGTACGACTGAGCCACTTTGGCAACTAGTAATATCGGGGGGCGTCGTACCATTGTTCTGAATATAGGTGTTGATGTAGTCGGAGGCATCATTAACACCGGCTTCGGCGGCGTAGAAGGCTTGAGTACTAAGCAGGCGGTTTTGGTTTTGGCTATGGTTTTGGCGGGCCACAAAAGCAAAACCGAGAGCAATTAATGTAACAAAAATCATCACAATTAGAGCGACAATTATTGATACAAAACCGTCTTGTTTTTTCATATTAACTCCTCACCCGCCTTAGTACTGTAGTTGTAAACTTAGTTGTCGCACACCATTGATTACCAATAATTGTTTGACACTTAACTGGCAGCCCTGATGCATTATATTCTAGCAGGTCATTGTCGCCATAGATGATGCCAATCGATATTTTGCAGATATTTGTCAGGTCATTGCAGTCGACCGCAAAATCGGATAAGCGCATATTTTTGCCAAGTACCTCTTCTCCCTTATTTGTGGCCGATGAAGGCGATATAGCACTTAGATCGGCTGGCGCACATAAACCTCCGGTTGGCATAGTATCGCGCCACAAAGCATGCCGTAGGCGCGATTTAGCGCTATCGTAAGTTTTATCAGCAATAGTGTCGTTGACCTGAGTATTAATGGCGTAACTATAGCGAGTGTTACCAATGCAAACGGCCGAAAATTGCAGCGGCGTACCCGAGACAGTAAAAGTGGTTGGGCCGGCCTTACTGAAGCTGGCGTCACTAAACTGTAACTGTTGTGCGAGCTGATCAGTGGCACCTTGAGTTAACTCTTGGGTGCGACCGCTGACAACCCCCTTGTAATAAAGCTTACTAAGTTGGATTAAGGCTGTGGTGACGCCTAAAAATATAACCGAAAAAACCATCGTGGCGATTAATAGCTCGAGGATCGTAAAGCCTTTTTGATTGTTTACCGGCCGACTCATTGGTACAACCTATACGACAACTCAACTTGTTGTTTTTTGCCGGCGTAACCATCCCACCTAACTGAGGCAGTTATGCTGTTGTCACTAACCTTTCTAACGCCCACGTAGTAACACAACCCGGTGCAACTGCCGCCGTTAGGGTCAACCTTACAACTTACCGGATAGCTGACATAATTATCGGGCAAACCATTAGTCGGCGCCGGACTAATTGTCTGTGAGTTTAGGCTAGAATCTAGGCAGTAGCCAGAGGCACTCAAAATGGTAGGGTCCTGCGTCGCTTTGGCTTTAATGCTCTCTAGCTGACCCTCGGCCAACTTAAGAGCGTAAGTTTTTTCTTGAGATAACTGAATCGATTGCAGACTCCGAATCGCCGTACGATAACCGGCTGAGACGACTACCCCTAAAACAATGATCACAATTAAAACTTCGACGATTGTATCGCCGGTTTGCGACAGCTGTTTGGGGTTTCTTATGGGCATAGCGGATCTCCAATATTAACTACCGTACCAATGCTACCGCTGTTACCCGAGCTAATGGTAATTGAAGCTTTGCGTGAGCCGTTCTTTAGGCAAACCAGAACCTGACTGTCGGGCTCGGGGGCATCGATTGTTTCGGCTTTTACCGCAGCGGCCATTTGGTCAATGGTTAGCGGCGAAATACCGATTGCTGTCTGGTTGCGAACCGTCCAAGTTTCGACACCATGGGCACCGGAGTTAAGATCGCCGTTACTACCATAGCTAGCGTTGAAGCCTTGGAAAAAACCTAAACCACTAACTTGTGTCAGGACTCCGCTCTTAACCCTGTAAATACCACTTACTCGGGTGCTATAACCAAAAGGATAAACCTCGGTAATATTTGGGGTAGTAACGATCCGCGGGCTGGCTCCATTGGCTCCCGTCAAACCTGTCACAACTGTTTTTTTGTCGGCCAAGACTCGCCGGCCAACTACCGTATAGACATCGGCTGATTCGCATTTGGCGCTGTCTACTGGCAAGGAGCAGCCCGAACTAGTAACTCCAAAATTGATAACCTTGCCCGCAAAAACACAATCACTTCGTGTTCCCTGTTTGTTGCTAGTCAACGGTGTTATCTGCGGCTCGGTAGCCGGTACTGTGCAGTCAAAATCCGGCGTACTAGGATAAGTACCGGTAGCCGCCTCGTTGGCGACAGTCCGAATTTTACTATCGAGAGCTTGGACAGACTGATTAAACTGGGTACCGCTAATCCGCCCACCCAATAAACCAATCGCGCTCACCAAAAGAACAGCTGAAATAGTCAAGAAGATCATGACTTCAACAATAGTATAGCCGTCTTGCCGTACGGTGGCAGATTTCATAGCTTCAGTATAGCACAAGCGTTTTGGCAATTTACAGTAGTAAAAAGCGTTGTTTATACCAACTTATAATACTTGCTCCAAAGAGGTAGACAATCACTGTCGCCAATATCAAAAATGGCCCGAAGGCAACCCGTTGTTTCATGACAGATTTTTTCCCAATCAAGCCTGGTAACGAAGCAGCCGTACCGATGGCCGAAGCAAAAAATAGTAACAAAACAGCGCTCGATGGGCCGCCAACCAGTAAGCCCAAGACTACTCCCAATCGAACATCACCATAACCAATCCACTTACCGCCCGACAACTGAAATAATAAATAGAATAGTCCTCCCAGGCACAGTACCCCAATGGCAGCCAGTCGAATAATCGCTAGGTCCTTACTAATAAAGGCGACGACCAGAACTTCTAGCAAAGCCAACCCACCCAAGGGGTAAATAATCCGGGTTGGCAATAGTTGCCAACGTAAATCATAGATAGTCAGCGCCATAAATCCAACCAGCATAACTAACCAAACGCTAAACTGAAAAACTGCCAAGTTTGACCAGCCCAGTGGCCAACAGAGATAAGATAGGATAAATAGACCGGCTGTTGCCAGTTCTACAAGCGGGTACTGCCAACTAATTGGCTTATGACAATACCGGCACTTCCCGCCTAGCCCAATCCAGCTTAAAACTGGTATTAGATCCATAAAGCCAAGTTGATGCTTGCAGTTTGGGCAAACCGACCTGCCCTGGCTAATTGTCAGCTGTTTGGGGACCTTTTTAAGCTTTTTACCACTTCCCACGCCCTGTTCGTGCAGACGCCAGACTAGGGCATTAGTAAAGCTCCCGAGGCAAAGCCCCAAAACTGCAAGCACAAGGATAATCATGAGATGTATAGTAACCGAAAAACTAGTTTGGTGCTATAAACCGCTGGCTAGACACGTCACTGGAGTAGCGTTCTCGATGCGGTAGGCCACGGCAAATTGCTTGTTGTCGCTACCGGCAATTGCCACGTTATTAGTACATTTGGCTTTAAGCAAAATATAAGCGACGTCGTCGGCACCAGTGTCAAAGTCGGTACAGATCGACAGATAGCCAGATACGCATGTTTTTACTTCTACGGTTTTAATAATGCCGTTGGCGTTAATGAGCTTGAAGATACTTTCGGCGTTCGTGCCAGCAGTCGCACTACTACCAACTGTTGGGGCTGTGCCATTATTATTTGATGTAAACTCCGAAACTGCCGCCGCTAGATCGGCCGCGATATTCTTCTTTTGCGTATTTCGTGAGTTACGTTGTAATGCTGGTACTGCTAAGAAGACGATTAATAGAATAACCGCTGCGATTACCAAAACAATCATGACTTCGATAATAGTG
>JBDSDR010000002.1:0-84331 GCA_039920385.1 Saccharimonadales bacterium (SeqCode) | reverse complement strand
AAAGGTATCGAGACATTTTTTTACAACTTCGGGGTGATCGGACACTGCCGATTGAGCCAAGATGGTGGTGCGTAGCAGGCTGTCAAAGTGGCTATCGTCTGGTTTGGCGTCCCAGCCAAGTCGTTGGTACTGCTGTTTGGTAAGTTGCAAAACGTAAGGTTTCATTGCTTCGCGGAGGGTATCATCATCCATAACGCCACGGATACTGTTTAGACCACCAGCCATAACATCCCAAACGGCGTTGTTATCTTCGTTCTTGTAGTTCTCGAGTAAGCCAAGCGCCGCTGTGGTAGAGGAGTAGCCGGCTTTGGCAGTTTCGAAAGCATCACTCAAAATACCTAAACGATCGAGTGGTCCAAAACTAGCTTGTTGACTAGCTAAGACCGAAAGTTGCTCCGGATGGTAAGCTACTCGATAAAAACCGCCCTGGCCTTGGTTCAACTTAAGACTACTAGCCTGCCATTGATGGCTTTTGGTCTCCAGCAAAGCTGGTTTTAATGAGGCGTTTAAGGGGATTGGCCAAGTAATAGCCGCATCCTTAGGTTGGGCTGGGTTGGCATAAAAGCGGTCTTGCCGCAAAACTAGTTGATCATCAGCCTGTTGGGCGGTGATAATTGGGTAACCAGGCTGGTTGGTCCAGGCATGCATGAACTGCTCGACCGGTTGTTTAGATACTTCTGCCAAAGCTTTCCAGAGGTCTACCGTATCGGTGTTACCGTAGGCGTGCTGTTTTAGGTAGTGTCGTAAGCCGTCACGAAAGTTAGTTGGCCCCAGGTATTCGTGCAACATGTGAATGACACTGGCACCTTTGGCATAACTAATAGTGTCGAAGATACTACGGATTTCGTCGGGGTGGTTAACAGTGACTTCGATTGGGTGAGTATTTTCTAGGCTGTCGAGGCGCATAGCACTCTGTTGTTCGTCGGTAATAAATTGCGTCCACATTTCCCATTCCGGGAAAAGTTTGTCGATGGCCAAATATTCGATCCAACTGGCAAAACCTTCGTTAAGCCACAAGTCGGTCCACCAACGCATCGTCACCAAATTGCCAAACCATTGGTGAGCTAATTCGTGAGCCACCACCATAGCGACATATTGTTTGGTTGGCAGGCTAGTATTTTTTGGATCAACAAACATACACTGTTCGCGGTAGGTAACACAGCCCCAATTTTCCATGGCACCACTGGCAAAATCGGGCAAGGCAATCATGTCACATTTTTGTAGTGGGTATGGGATGTCAAAGTAATCGTTATAGAACTCGAGGCACTTAACACCAACTTCTAGTGCAAATTTAGTCAGTTCAACATTTTGCGGTGTAGCGTAGGTCCGCACTAGTACACCGTCTTTGGTAGTAGCTTCTAGGTACTTCATTTCACCAATTACAAACGCCAGTAGGTAGGACGACATTTTAGGGGTAGTCTCGAAGCTGGTAGTGACCTGTTTGCCGTTTTCTACTTGTTTAAGGACTGGGGTATTGGCAATGACGGTATCGCCTTTTGGAGTAGTTAGACTAAGATCAAACGTCGCTTTGGCCTCTGGTTCATCAATGCAGGGGAAGACTTCGCGGGCGTGATGGCTCTCGAATTGGGTGGCGATTAGTTTTTTTGACTTACCGTCTTCTTCGAAGAGGCAAGGGTAAATACCGTTCATTTGGCGAGTGATTTTGCCACTAAACTCTAAGGTAATACTGTAACTGCCGGGGTAGAGCATTTGTTTACTATGTAGACGGACTTCGTCGAAGCTTTTGTGAGAGTTGATTCGAACTACTTCAATCGTTTCTGAGCCTTTTTTATCACGTTTAGTAATTTTTGCGCTAGTTATTTTAAGCTCGTGCTGGTGAAACGTGAGGCGCTGCGAGGGGCGCCCAGTTTTTTTGCCCGTAATGGTTACGGTGCCACGAAAACTCATGGTATTTGCACTTGGGCTAAGGTGCAGGTCGTAATGTTCCGGTTCGAACTGCCCAAACAGACGTCGCACAGATTTTGTCATTACTATAATTCTAGCATGCTAACTGAACAGGGTTTGTTGTTTTAATTGATTTGTTAGGGCTTGCTGAACGGGTACATTTACGATATAATGTAGCTGTTCAGGTCGGCCCGCAGGTCGACTTTTTTCATACCAAATCATTGAAATTCGAAACTTAAATATCTAAATACTAAAGGAGATAAAAATGGAATTTGATTTTAAACAACTAGCAGTTGCCATCCAGACAATTGCCGAAGAAAAGAACTTGCCTGAAGAAGTTGTCCAAGAAGTCGTGGAGCAAGCTTTAGCAGCCGCTTATCGCCGTGATTACGGTGACCGCGAACAAGAGATTCGTGTCGTTATGAACCTCAATACTGGTGACGTTACGGCATTTGTGACTAAGCAAATTGTCGACAAAGTCGAAGACCCTAAAACCGAGATTTCGCTTAGCGAAGCCCAGGTCCGAAATAAAAGCGCCAAGGTTGGCGAAGAAATCGAAGTCGAAGAAAAGGTCGAGACCTTTGGACGTGTCGCCGCTCAGACTGCCAAGCAAGTTATTTTGCAACGCCTCCGCGAAGCCGAGCGCGACATTATTATGAATGAGTACGAGGATAAAATCGGTACCGTTATTAACGCCATCGTCGCCCGTGTCGAAGGCCGAATTGTACGTGTTGACCTTGGTAAAGCCCAAGGTATTATGCCAATGAGCGAACAGATCCAAGGCGAACGTTATTACCCTGGTCAACGCATCAAGGTTTTCTTAAAAGACGTCGAACGTGGCTTCCGTGGTCCACAGCTGGTTGTCAGCCGTGGTAACGGTGAGTTTATCGAATGGCTCTTTAAGGCCGAAGTCCCCGAGATGGAAAATGGTGCTGTCGAAATTAAAGGTATCGCCCGCGAAGCTGGCGTGCGTAGCAAAATCGCTGTTGCCAGCACCGTGCCTGGGGTTGACCCGGTTGGTACTTTTGTTGGTGGTCACGGTACTCGTGTTAACGCCGTCATGAGCGAAGTCGGCGAACAAGAAAAGATCGACATCGTTGTTTTTGACGAAGATACTGCCACATACATCCAGAACGCTTTGAGCCCAACCAAAGTTACCAAAGTTAAGCTCGATGAAGCTACTAAGAAGGCGGTTGTTATTGTCCCCGAAGATCAATTAAGTATTGCTATCGGTAAGAGCGGCCAAAACGTTCGTTTAGCCAGTAAGCTAACTGGTTACGAAATTGACATCACCGCCGAAAAGGTCGAAGAGCCAAAACCAGTTGTCGAAGAAAAGCCAAAAGCCCCAGCAGCCGTACCAAAATTAAAGAAAAAGTCTGAGCTGGAAAACTCGCTACTAAGCGCAATTGAAGAACACGGCGAATAATAACTGTAACTGGGTGGGCTGTAATCCAAGAGGAGATAAGCGATGAGTCCAGAAGCAGCGAGTCGACCACATAACCTGAGAGAAAGAACGATTTCTGTTGTTGCGGCCGGCTTAACCTTATTTGGCGTCTATGCGTATGGTCGAACCACTGGTTATGATCAAGGATTTCAAGCAGCTCGCTTTAATGAGGAACAACCAGATGTAGCATCACAAGAGGGCACGGGGGTGCCATTAGAGCAACATTGCGTTGGTGCAACTGAACCGTTTGATTTAAAGGATGCTGATCAGGTTAGGGATGCTGTGGCTGAAACGCCGTTTGCCATGGGCGAAGAGCGCCTATCGATCCTTGGTGGGCGGATCTATGAAGCTGAAAACTATCAAGCTGTCGAGCAAGTCATGAATAGTGTTTTTGACGCCTATGGAGTTAAGGTGGTAATTGGCGAGTTGCCAGACGGCATGGAGATAAGCCCAACAAACTCTGCCGGCTTTTTGACACATGATGTTGATAAGTTTGATTTAAGGCTGGCCCAGATTAGCTCTGAGAACATTCTTCGTTCTATGGAAGCCGTGCCCGATGATATGATGCACGTAATGCAAGGTACGACAATCTATCTTACCGCCGGCTTGACTGTCAATGGGGAGCCAGCCTCAGTTTATACAGACTTCAGCGAATACAATAAGCATGCCGTGGATCCTACTAACAATAATTATCGGTTAATAATTGGTATTGGCGCCGAGGATCCGTCAGCATATGGCTTTCGCTATGGGTTGGCTTCGGTGTTACGCGGCGAAATGTGCCAGGGTGGCAGCACCTTTGACCTAGAGTTTGCTAAGTTAAACGATGATGCTGGGTTTACTTACACCGGTGACCCAGTCGCCCAAGAGGATGCCGTTCGCAAGCGACAGGTTGTAACAGCCCGAGCCGCCTCTAGCCAGGCTAACGATGAGATTATTAATATTACAGCATTGCTAGACTATGGTCTTACGATTTGTACTAATGATACAGACGTAGTAGAGGACTTGGCCTGCAAGAAGCGAGACTTAATCGCTCGCCGGGTAGTAGCTTTATACCCCGAAATGGCCGATGTTATTAGCCTTCAGACGCAATGGTCATCATATAGCCCTGGTGACACAGCTAAGCGGCAACCATAGAGGGGTCTCCTAAGGAATATAATGAACGCTTCTTCAGAAATACTCAGAGTATCTTCAGCTAAGGACTGGCAGACTGGCGTCGAAGCAGTTCATCATAATGAACTCCTAGGCTGCATAACAACTGCCTTTACGGCTGAAGAAGTAGATTTAGAATCGGCTTACTACTATGACAGACGTTCGGTAGCACCAAGCATAGTCCCCGCGGCTGCAATGGAATTAGCGGTAGCAGCAATTAATAGTTCGGTCTCTAAGCCTTTTCAAGTTAATATCGATAAGCCAATGGATAGAATTGCTGTTTTTCGAGCTGAGAGCGGTCTGCATGTTGATGGGTCAAGAGGTCTTCGGCTAGCCTCACTTGTTATGGGCATCAATCTATTAGGTAAGAGCCAGGCGTATTTAATGCGTCTTCCCACTTTCAGTCATCGCGAGATTCAGGAAATCCTTGATAACTACGCTGACGAAAACGGCGATGAAGATATCGGGGCAATTACGGCTGACTCAACTAGCATTATTATTGATGCGGGTGACATCCTTGCATATTCAGCTGGCGGCAACCAGCTTGCTGGACGATACCCAGTGGCCCATCGTTTCGAGCCACTTACAATGCCTCGGCTTTCAGTTAGTGTTGCTAATTTTTCATTCTCTAACCGGTTAGGCCGCACTCGTGCTCATCTTGGTAATGTCTTTGATGCCGCACAAGGTTGGCCAAGCCGTTTTCCTCCTGTACCAATAGCAACAAAAGGAGTAATTAGCACTCTTGACTCGTGAGTGCCAATTAGATATTATGGAAGTACGTAGCTGAATCTTATAGAAAAAACTCCTCAGCTCGCCATATAAGGGGGAAATATGATGCCACAAGATGCCGATTTTAACGACTTTGTCAGTCATTTGACTGACAATGCAGTTCATAGCCTTAAACACGCCGATGCTATCGCCCGTAGTTTTGGCAGTGCTTATGTTGGTACCGAACACCTTTTGTTGGGCGTGTTAGCTCAGGATAGCTCAATGGGCGCCAAATTACTGGAAGGGGCTGGTGTAAGCCTTGATCGAGCCCGATTGGCGCTTAACTTGACCCCAAAGACTCTGGTCATTAATATGGGCGCCAAAGGTCTTAGCGAAACGGCTAAACTGACTCTTAAAATGGCTTTCGATACCGCTCAAGATTACAATCAAGAATTTTGTGGCACGGAGCATATCCTTTACAGTATTTTGAGTCAAAAAAATGCTCGCGCCACAGTACTTTTGCGAGACATGAACGTTAATGTCGACACTTTGCTAAATGAGCTCGAACAGTTTTTGAATCGCCAACAGTACAGCGAGAACAACTCCGAGCAGGGCGAAGTCCGTCGCCGAAGCAAAAAAGCCCGTAAAACAGCCCTCGATTTTTATGGCACCGACATGACTGCTCAAGCTCGCGACAATAAACTCGATCCAGTTGTGGGCCGCGAACCACAAATTCGCCGCGTCATCACAATTCTAAACCGTCGCACCAAAAATAACCCAGTTCTAATTGGTGAGCCGGGTGTTGGTAAGACGGCAATTGTCGAAGGATTAGCGCAACGCATTATTGCCGAAGATGTGCCAGATAGTTTGCTTGATAAGCGGATTATTATGCTCGATCTAGCTGGGATGATTGCTGGTACTAAGTATCGTGGTGAGTTCGAAGAACGGCTTAAAAAAGTCATGAGTGAACTAGAAGGTGATAAACGCTCGATTGTGTTTATTGACGAGCTGCATTTGATTGTCGGTGCTGGTGCCGCCGAAGGCGCTATGGACGCCGGTAATATTCTTAAACCAGCTTTGGCGCGCGGTAAAATTCAGTTAATCGGTGCCACTACTACTGATGAGTATACTAAGCACATCGAAAAAGATGCTGCTTTGGAGCGCCGCTTCCAGCCGATTCAGGTACCCGAGACAACTGTACCGGAAACACTGGCTATCCTTAAGGGTTTACGCAAACACTACGAGGCTTTTCATAATGTTAAAGTTAGCGACGAAGTCCTAGACGATACGGTTACTCTGGCAAAACGCTATATTGCCGACCGGTTTATGCCTGATAAGGCCATCGATTTATTAGATGAAACAGCTGCTCATTTACGAGTCGACAAAGGCAAAACGCCGCCAGAATTACGTAAGCTCGAAAAAGAACTAAAATTACTCAAAGTTCGCGAGGAAGATGCTGCCGATGCCGGCGATTACCAAAAGGCTGCCGAGTATAAAACTCAAGCTAGCCAAGCCTCTAAAGAGCTCGAAGCCCTCAAAGCCAACACCAAAGCCGGTAAACGCATTGTCATGACCAGCGAAGATGTTGCCGATGTTGTAGCGCGGATAACTGGCGTACCGGTTAACAAGGTAATCCGTTCCGAGGCCAAATATCTTCTAAATCTAGAAGCCCAGTTGCAAAAGCATATTATTGGCCAAAACGAGGCAGTGACTGCGGTTGCTAAAGCAATTCGTCGCAACCGCTCTGGTATTAGTAGCGAGCAGCGACCAATTGGTTCATTTGTTTTTCTTGGGCCAACCGGTGTTGGTAAAACCGAGCTCGCTCGAGTGTTGGCTAAAGAATTCTTTGGCAACAGCGACGCAATGATTAAAATTGATATGAGTGAGTTTAGCGAAAAACATACAACTTCGCGATTAGTCGGTGCGCCAGCTGGTTATGTTGGCTACGAGGAAGGCGGCCAGCTAACCGATAAAATCCGTCGTCAGCCATATAGCCTAGTTGTCTTCGATGAAATCGAAAAGGCTCATCCCGAGGTGTTTAATGTTTTGCTACAAATTTTAGAAGATGGCGTCCTGACAGATGCCAAGGGCCGGAAGATTGACTTCAGTAATACCATTATTATCATGACTAGCAATATTGGCGCCGAGAAACTCCAAAAAGAGGCTAATCTGGGCTTTCACGCTGTCGCCAAAGACGATCTGAAAGATTTGGACGCTCTACACGAGCGCAACAAAGAAAAAGTTATGGATGAACTCAAGAAGATGATGCGTCCAGAGCTGCTTAACCGGATCGATAAGACGATTGTCTTCCGAGCCCTAACAAAGCCTGATGTTCTAAAGATCCTCGACCTGCAACTTGACGAGCTTCGCCAGCGTTTGCAAAAGAAAGGCCTAGGCATGCAGGTTACACCAGCTGCCAAGCAGTACTTGCTGGAGAACGGCTATGATGCTCACAACGGTGTCCGCCCGCTCCGTCGCTTGCTACAGGACACCATAGAAGACCATATCGCCCTCAAACTGCTTGACGATAAGTATCAGACTGGCCATATTGTCCAAGTTGGTACCAAGGGCAAGGTTTTGGCCTATAGTGCCGACAACGAATAAGCCGTATAATTAAGTATATGCCTGCTCAAAAACGTTCCCGCCGACTCGGTAGCCTGCTTGCTCTACTGTTTACGGTGGCTTTAGCGGCTGTGATCTATACACAGCGCCAGGCCATTTACGACTACTCACGTCTATACAATTACCAGGCGCCCGACAAGGTCGCAGCCATAGCTACGGCTACGACCATGACCGATAAAGCCAAACATGTGTTTTACGTTAACCGCCCAGAACTTCAGGGTAAAGATTCGTTTAACCAAAGTTGCCCCGATAACGGAGGTGAGCAGACCATAGTGTTGGGTTGCTACCAGTCGCCGCAAGCCGGCATCTATCTATTTAAGGTTGATGATCCGGAATTAAAGGGTGTCGAAGAAGTTACGGCAGCTCACGAAATGCTCCACGGTGTCTATGATCGGTTGAGCACTTCGGAGCGCCAACGCATCGACGGCTTGTTACAAGACTACTACGTTAATTTGCAGGACGAACGGCTAAAAACAATCTTCGAAGCCTACAAAAAATCCGAACCCAATGATTTGCCCAACGAGATGCATTCAATTTTTGGGACCGAAGTCGCTAACTTACCACCGGCTCTAGAGTCGTATTACAAGCAGTATTTTAGTGATCGCCAAAAAGTAGTTATGTTCGCCTCCCAATACCAAGGAGCGTTTAGCAGTCGTAAAGATGCCATTGCCCAGTATGACGCCCAGCTCCAAAGCCTAAAAATCAGTATCGAGGCCAGCCAGACTCAGTTAGAGGACCAAAGCCAGTCAATTACCACTCAGCGCCAAGAACTGAACCGTTTATTAGCCAACGGCGATACCGCTAGCTATAACTCGCAAGTTGATTCATTCAATGCCAAGGTTCGTCAGTATAACGCCAGTCTGGCCGAAGTTAAGCTACAAATTAATCAATATAACGATGTTGTCGAGAAGCGTAATGCCCTGGCTGTGGAGACGCAAAACTTGGCTCAACAACTTAATAGTCGTTTGCAAACTCAAACAGCCCAGTAAAAAATTTGTTAGACTGTAGATTATGAAGAAGAGCGCTGTTCGATATGTCTGCCGCAATTGCGGTGCTCAAACCAGTACTTGGTCCGGTAAGTGTTACACCTGTGGTGAGTGGAATACTCTAGATGAAGAATTGCAAGTTGCTGCCGACCAAGTCATCAAAAATGGCAACACCTTAAAGGCTGCCACCGTCAAAGCGGTCGCCAGTAAAGACATCAACAAACGCTTATCAACGGGCCTTAGTGACGTCGATACGGTATTGGGCGGTGGTCTGGTGGCCGGTAGTGTTAACTTAATTGCCGGCGAACCGGGCATTGGTAAAAGCACCTTACTACTACAGATCGCCCACGGCTTGGGTTTAGTTGAGTCGGTTTTATATGTTAGTGGCGAAGAGTCATCGCACCAGTTGGGGATGCGGGCCGAAAGATTGGGCGCCAGTGCTAAGCAGTTGATGGTGGCTACTAGCAATAGTGCCGATGATGTGGCAGCTACCATCGCCAGCGGCCAGTATAAGTTAGTTATTGTCGACTCGATTCAAACTATGAGCTGCAATGCTATTAGCTCAGCGCCCGGTAGCGTTAGTCAGATCACCAACAGTACGCACTTATTAACGACGGCGGCTAAACAATCTAACACGGCTCTAATCATTGTTGGCCATGTCACTAAAGAAGGTTCGATTGCCGGGCCAAAACTGCTCGAACATTTAGTCGACGTAGTCTTGCAGCTAGAAGGTGACCGTTATGGTGGGTTTAAGGTACTGCGTGGTATCAAAAATCGCTATGGCTCTACCAACGAGGTGGCAATTTTTGAAATGCAAGACAAAGGCTTAACTGCTGTCAAAAACCCGTCGGCGGCCTTGTTGGCGGAACGTCAGATTAGCGATGGGTCGGTCGTTCTGGCAACCATGGAAGGTTCACGGCCCATCTTGGTCGAGGTTCAGGCCCTGGTTAATAAAACATCCTACGGTTATCCCAAACGAACTGCCAGTGGGGTCGACTTAAACCGGGTTAATTTACTGGTGGCTATGTTAGAACGGCGCACCAAGCTACAGCTCAGCGATCAAGACATCTTCATTAATATTGTTGGTGGTCTTAGGCTAACCGAGCCAGCCTCGGACTTAGCGATTTGCATGGCGATTGGTTCGGCCGCTCGTGGCTTACAACTTAAGCAAAATGCTGTAGTGTTTGGTGAAGTTGGTCTGTCTGGCGAGGTTCGCCATGTGCCCTACGTCGACAAGCGGATCGAAGAAGCCAAAAAACTCGGTTTCCAAGCCGTAATTGGCCCAGTTACCCGAACCGGCAAAAAACCGGCTCTGCTCCATGGCGTTAGCGATGTACGCAGTGCCTTAAATCAATTTTTAGAGAAAGAATAAATAAATATGAAAGATTATATACAGATTGTCTTACTAGTGGCAGTAATTGCTTTACTTGTAACCAGAAAAAATTCTAAACCAGAAAAACTAACCACCAAAAAAACGGCCGATACGATTATTTTAGATACTTGCGCACTAATTGATGGGCGCATTTTAGAGCTGACTAATAACGGCTTCATGACCGGACGCTTAGTTATCCCTCATTTCATCCTAAGCGAGCTCCAGCACCTTGCAGACGGCTCAGATGCCCATAAACGCGAAAGGGCTCGCTTTGGTTTGGAAGTTGTGCAGCAGTTGCAAGCTAACCCTAAGCTCGATGTAGCGGTTGATAACACTAAATTCGATGACATCGATCAGGTCGACGACAAATTAGTTGCCCTAGCCCAAAGATTACAGGGACGGCTTTATACGACCGATTACAATCTTAATAAAGTCGCCGACATTAAAGGCGTGACAGTACTGAATGTTAACGAGATGGCCCAACAGCTTCGCCCGGTCGCTTTGCCTGGCGAAAAAAAGACCGTCAAGATTGTTCAGAAGGGCAGTAATAAGAACCAAGGAGTCGGTTACTTGGATGACGGAACCATGGTTGTAGTCGATGGTGCTGCTCGATTAATTGGCAAGCATGCCGAAGTCGAAGTCACTCGAATTCACCAAACTGTCGCTGGCAAAATGATCTTTGCCGAAGTAAAAGCTGCTAAGAACCGTTAACTCGCGCACCGCTACCGTCTTTGGCGTAATAATTACCGCCTGGGGCCGCGCCACTACAAGTTTCGGCGCTGGCAGCGACTGGCCCGCAAAGGATACTGTCGTTACTATCTTTGTAGATGGTGACATTGCCGGTTCCGCCAGACCAGTTGTAGGTACCGCCGCTACGGCTTAGGCTAGTTAGCCCAGCTGCTGGCGCGCTACAGCTAACATTAACGGTCGAACTGGCATCGTACAGTACGCCATCAGTAACTTTAGCTGTGACTGATGTGGTGCCGGCAGGTGCGGTATAACTAACACTACTTGGGTTGGCACTAACGTTGGCACTGGATACAACCTGCCCATTTACTATGAAGGCCACGGTGCCAGGGAATTTATCACTACTAAGTGGGTGTGTCCCTTGGCTAGCGGTAGCTACCAGGTTACACCCGGCTGCCGTAACGGTAATACTTGGTTTAACGTCGCTACATTTGTGAACATCGTCATCGCCGGCTGAGGCGCCGGCTGTTCCACCGGCTACAAATATATCAACCGAGAAGCTATTAGAGTTGGCATTATTCTGATTCTCACGGGCTGCTTCGGGGGTACAGCTAGTGGCAGCTTTGCTGGAGACCTTGTCTAGAGTCTTGTTGGCGTTGGCCGTGTTGGTCTTACTTTGATACCAAGATGGGAAGAGGTCGGTGGCCCGACTTGGTTCGACGCTACCGATACCGATGTGTGTACGGACAACATACGCTGGCAAGGTTTTGATACCACCAGGCGCATCCCAGTTTTTAGCTGGTAGGTTAGCGTGGGCGGCTTCCATCCAACCGCGAGCCAAAGGTTGCGTTAAGTACTCCATGGCAGTCCTCAACTCTTTGTTGCGGGTATGGTTACCGACCCAAGTGACAACGGCATACTTGGTTGACCAGCTGGTCATTAAACCGTCATAACCATTGTTGGTGGTACCAGTTTTAACAGCGAATTTCCAACCGTTCTTTTGGTTCTGAAACTTATAGCTACTTGGTAAGTAACTGGCGTTAGGATCACTAGCCATATCGTTAACAATGTAGGCCGAGTCGGCTTTGATAACTTGTTTGCCCTTGGGTTGTGTCCATTCGTTAACGGTTTTACCGGCTGAATCAGTAATTTTAAGGATGTAAGTACGAGGGATAGCACTACCGAGTCGGGCCATAGTGGCTAGACCATTAACGTGGTCATCTAGGTGCAGGAAAGCACCATCACCAATGGCCGAAGCTCCATAACACTGAGTTACATCGGCTTGGGTAGCGTTGTTAATATCGACGCCGTTCTGATAACACTGATAGGGTTTATCGTTGTAGGGGTTAGCCATCATGGCCGAAGCAGTGGAGATGACTTTATTAATTGAATCGACTTTACCATCGCTGGTATCGTTAGGCACAGCCGATAACATAGCCTTAACGGCTGGCACGTTTCGTGAACCACCTAGAGCGTAGCGTAAGGTGACTGGTCCAGGGTACTTAAAGTCGTAGTCTTGTAGACAGTTTCCGTTCTTGTTGATGCCAAGCGTTTTTACAGTACAAGGGTAACCGGGGAGGGCTCCTTGGGTGTCATAGAGCACCGAACCAGCCCCAACATTGGTGTTGTTATCAATAAATGTGGCGTAGTCGTAAGGCTTAAAACTAGAACCCGGTGGGATTAGGGCCGACGCAGCATAGTTAATCTTCCCGTATTCGGGGTTGGTGAAGTCGGTACCGCCTACTAGGGACACGATTTGGCCAGTCTGAACATCTTCGGCTACCAGCGCAGCGGTGTCGGCCACGCCACCAGTAAGTCGTCGAGCGTTGGGGGCATTGTTAGCGACAACCTCTTCGGCCTTGTTTTGCAGGTTAATGTCTAGAGTGGTAACAACTTTCCAGCCACCTCGTTTAGTAGTGGCTACACCATACTTTTGGTTAAGCTCTTGCTTGGCCGCTAGGACGAAGTAAGGTGAACGGATACCGTTATAAAGGGGCTGTAGTTGCTTAACCTGAGCCACTACATCAACTTTTTTGGCTTCGTCGGCTTGGGCACGAGTAATTTTGCCCTGATCGGCCATTTGGTCGAGAATATAGTGAGCACGACCCACTAAAGCTTCTTCATCGAACAAGTTGGCGGTTGCGCCAGGGTTAAAGCGAGGGTCATTAAACGGCGAGTAAGCTCCCGGTGCTTTAGGGATCGACGCCAACATGGCGGCTTGCGCCAGAGTTAGATCTTTGGCGCTAACCCCAAAGTAATCGCGGGCAGCCGATTCGACACCATATTCAACACCTCCATAAGGGGCGATATTTAAGTAGCCAGTTAGAATTTCATTTTTAGAGTATTCGCGCTCTAGTTCGACAGCCAAAATTAGCTCTTTAACTTTACGAGTCAAAGAACGGTCTTGGGTCCAGTTTTGGTTGAGTTTTACAACTTGCTGGGTAATAGTTGAACCACCCTGTTTACCGCCGCTACCAACGGCATCATTGACGGCTGCTCGAGCAATACCGCGGACATCAAAACCGCCGTGCTTAAAGAAATCTTTATCTTCGACAGAAACGGTGGCGTCTTTCATGTACTGACTAATCTGCTCTTCTTTAACTGGGGTTCGCTTAATAGCATCGTAATCTTCCCATAGTAAAGTTTCGCCGGTTCTATCGTAATAACGGATGCTACCCCCGAGGTTGTTGCCAGAAATATCTTTAAGGTTTGGTAGGTCTTTACGGAAATATGCAAACAGACCAACTAATAGTAAGAAGCCGGCCACCATTCCGATACCAGCAATTTTAAGGGCCATAATAGCGCCATCGCGGCTAAACCAATAGCGGTACATGCGTTTTGGTTCAAAACGAGCGAAGAAACGCTTGACTCGACCCTTGGGCAGACCAGTCAAATAAGCGGCTTTACGCTTAGATTTGCCATCTTTGCGGGCTTTTAATCTTTCGGTCAGGCTACGGTGTAGCTTAATGGTGCTACCACTCTTAGTAACAAAATAATTTTTGCCGACTCGGGCAGGGTTACGGGACTTGCGACCTTTATTCTTCATGTAATTTAAAATGCTCCTCAATAGCTTCTAGTATATCAAATTATGCTCAATTTATTATGCTTATGTTATGCCCAGTTTTAACTAATACGTTATACTGGTGGACATGACTAAAATGACCCTTTCTGAAGAATTGCAGTGGCGCGGCTTTGTAAACCAGACGACCTTTGAAGATATTACTGAGCTGGATAGCGAAAAGCGTACCTTTTACTGGGGAGTTGACCCTAGTGCCGCTTCGATGACAATCGGTAATTTAGCGGCTGCCATGATGGTCCGTAGTTTTATTAAGCATGGCTATAAACCGGTTCTATTAGTTGGTGGCGCCACTGGGCTAATTGGTGACCCTGATGGGAAGGCCCAAGAACGTGACCTAAAAACGCCGGAGATCGTGGCAAAAAATAAAGCCGGCCTAGTTTCTCAATATAAGACTATCTTTGCTGGTCAAGACTTTAAAGTGGTTGATAATTACGACTGGTTTAAAGACATGAACTATCTCGAATTTCTCAGAGAAGTTGGTAAGCATGTACCAATGCGCCAAATGTTGGCCCGTGATTTTGTGCAATCTCGTTTAGGCGAAGATGGGGCCGGGATAAGTTATGCCGAGTTCAGTTATTCTTTAATCCAGGGCTATGATTTTCTCCACTTGTTCGAAAAGCACGGTGTAACCATGCAGATGAGTGGAGCCGACCAATGGGGTAACTGTATTGCTGGGGTTGATCTGATTCGTCGTAAGACCGGTAAAACCGCTCACATTTGGACGGTGCCGCTAATTGTAAACAAATCTACTGGTGTCAAATTTGGCAAGAGTGAAGAAGGTGCTGTTTGGCTTGATCCGGAGCTAACTTCGCCAACTCAGTTCTACCAGTTTTGGATTAATCTAGATGATGAGGGTGTCGAGGATTACCTTAAGGTCTACACCGAACTCGATAAAGAAGCGATTGATAAAGTAATGCATCACCATAAAGAAGCCCCTCAACAACGCACCGCTCAAACCGTACTGGCGCAAGAGGTTACTAAGTTGGTTCATGGCGAAAAAGACATGCAGCAAGCCGAAGCCGTTACTGCCTACCTGATTGGCAAAGAAGATATTGCGACTGCTGGTGCCGCTGCCCTGGCGATTATTCGCAAAGAACAACCCAGTGCCCACACAAACCCCACCGGTAGTATCGTCGACAGCCTAGTCTCGACTGGCTTGGCAACTTCTAATACCGAAGCTCGTCGTTTAATTGGCGGTAATGCCATATCAATAAACAATCAAAAAGTTAACCGAGAAGTCTTTGAAGCTAGTGATTTCCATGGTGGCCGGTTATTGATTCGCAAAGGGAAGCGTTTTAAAGATAGCGCTTTAATCGAAATCTAGTCTGGTATACTACTGCTCATATGACAAAAAACACCACCACCAAAAAAGCCGATCAATATAACGACCCTAAACACAACTACCTCCACTATTGGGAGGGGCGTGATTACGAAAACTCTGCAGAAGTAATTGCCATAAAGCGTTTTCTTAAAGGGAAGCGTTTTAAGCAAGCCGTTGACATCGGTGGGGGCTATGGTCGTTTGAGTGTGCTTTTGAGTGAGTTCGCTGATAAGGTGACGCTGGCCGAACCATCGCAACAACAACTCGACATCGCTAAAGGCTTCCTAAAAGACTACCCACAAATTGATCGAAAGCTTATGCAAGCTGATGATCTTAAATTTGCAGATAGCTCGGTTGATCTGATTATGATGATTCGTGTCATGCACCACTTGCCAGATCCTAACCCTGCTTTTAAAGAAGTTACCCGGGCTCTTAGCGACGACGGTTACTATTTACTAGAGATCGCCAACTATAGTCATGCTCAAAACCGTCTTAAACATGCAGTTAAATTACAAAAAATGCCAACTCAGCCAGTCGACATTCGTTCGGCCGAAAACCGTAAAGCCAGCGAAATTGCTTTTGTGAACCATAACCCCAAAACTGTTATCAAGCAGTTAGCGCATGCTGGTTTAAAGGTTGAAAAAACTTTGTCGGTATCAAATTTACGTTCACCGGCCCTCAAGAAAATTGTCCCCGAAAGTATCATGTTGAGTCTCGAAAAGGTCATGCAACCCAGCTTAGCCAAGATGTACTTTGGACCAAGCACCTTCTTACTGGTTCGAAAAGCTCGCTAGTAATAGCAAATAACCTCGTATACTGTAATCATGAAGTTGGACAGCCCACTACAGGCAATTAAAGGAGTTGGCCCAGCCGCCGGTGCTAAATTCGCCCAATTGGGGATTCACACCGTGCAGGATCTTTTGTATTATTTTCCACGCCGTTATGACGATTATTCCGAAATTCAGACCATCAAGGCTCTACGACCAGGAGTCGTCACCATTCGAGCGCAAATTAAAAGCATCAAAGGGCGCTACGTTAGACGCGGCATGCACATTACCGAAGCTGTTGCTAGCGACCAAACTGGTAGTGTTCGGCTAATTTGGTTTAACCAGCCGTACCGAGCCGACCAGACCAAGCCTGGCGTCGATTATTTTATTAGTGGTCAATTCGAGCTAAGTCATCAACGGCTATCGATTATGAATCCTTCCATGGAGCTAGTAAGTGATTTTCCGATTAATTCGGCCCGGATAGTGCCAATTTACCGCGAAACTAAGGGTTTTAAGTCGGCCCAAATTCGTCGAGCAATTCGTAATGTCATCCCCATGGTTAATGCCTTACCAGAAAGTTTGCCCAGCTGGGTGCTTGCTGACCAGAAGTTAGCTAGCCGCGCTAAAGCCCTGCATGCCGTTCACTTTCCAGGCAGTTCAGCTGATCTAGAAGCGGCCCAGGCTCGTCTGGGGTTCGAAGAGGTATTTGAACTTACCCTAGCAGCCCTACTAAATAAATACGATTTGCTCAAAGAAACCGCCTTGCAAGTTCCGTTTAAAGAAGCTTTAGCCAAACAGTTTGTTAGTCATCTACCGTTTACCTTGACCAATGCTCAGCGCAAGGCAGTATGGCAGATGTATCAAGATATGCAGCAGAAGCACCCCATGAATCGACTTCTAGAGGGCGATGTGGGTTCCGGCAAGACGGTGGTAGCCACTATGGTGGCCTTAATGGCAATGGAGCAAGGTTTTCAAGTTGCTCTGATGGCGCCGACTGAGCTCTTAGCGCGCCAGCATGCCGACACAATTTATGGATTACTGGAACCACTTGGTTTCGCCAATCAGGTAGGGTTACTAGTCGGCGGGATGAAACCGGATCAAAAACGCCAGGCTCAAGCCAAAATTGCCGACGGTACGATTCGTTTTATGATCGGCACCCATGCCTTAATCCAGGAAAAGGTCGACATGCATAAGTTGGGCTTAGTTATTATCGATGAACAGCATCGGTTTGGCGTCGAACAGCGTAAAACTCTGCAAAAAAAGGCCGGCCATATGCCGCACGTTCTCAATATGACAGCTACGCCCATCCCACGTAGCCTGGCCCTAACACTTTATGGCGAAATGGAAGTGACGGTTATCGACACTAAGCCGAGCAATCGACTGCCGATCAAAACCGAGTTATACTCACCGCACTCACGCCCCCAGCTGTACGAAAAAATTAAGGAACAACTCGACGCTGGTCGACAGATGTTTGTAGTTTGCCCACTAATTAGCGAGTCAACGCTTGTTAAGGGCCGCTCGGTCGAAGAAGTTTACAAAGACCTATCCGAAAAGGACTTTAAAAATTACAAAATCGGCCTATTACACGGCAAACTCAAGCCGGATGAAAAACAGCGTATTATGGAGAAATTTGTTAATAAAGAGTTTGATATCTTAGTATCAACCACTGTTATTGAAGTTGGTGTTGATGTACCTAATGCCACTGTCATGTTAATCGAAACCGCCGAACGCTTTGGTTTAGCCCAGGCTCATCAACTGCGCGGACGAGTTGGCCGAAGTCATCATCAGGGCTATTGTTACTTAATGTTGAGCGATGCTAAAGCCCCCAGCCAGCGTTTGCGGGCTTTGGAACGCACCAGTGATGGATTTGCCTTGGCTGAGCTGGACCTGGAGTTACGTGGTCCGGGGGCGATCTACGGAACTTACCAACATGGTCAGCTTGATTTGCGGATCGCCAAACTAACCGATGTTAAATTGATTAGCCGGGCTCGCCAGGCCGCGCAAGCCGTTATCGATAAGAAGGAAAATTTGTTAAACTATAGTGAACTATATGAACATGTTAAAGCGCTGCGCGCAGTCACAAATCTAAACTAATGTATTCCGGAACAACTTTTAGTAAGCATTCAGGTAATTTGCTTGGCGCCCATCAAAAATTTGATCGGGTCGCTCGTCGCCACCTCGAAGACTTGTTGGCCGACAAAAACACTTTTCCACGTAGTCGCACAATTTTGCAATTCGAGGGGAAGAACGGCCCAGATGGTATTAAGCGTAAAAGCCCGGCCAAAGACGAACCGTGGCATTACTACAACCCGTTCGACGACGATGACTCCAAACTAATCGGTTTAATTACTGATCACTATAAAAGTTTGGTCAAGGAGCTTAAGTCCAACAATAAAGAGCGCAGTGCTTTCGAAGCTTCATGGCTGGCCCATGCTATCGTGGATGGCCTGACGCCAGCTCATCATTACCCTTACGAAGAAAAGTTAATTGAGTTGCGCGGTGGCGAAGGCCTAGAAACCCGGACCACTGTCAAAAGTAAATTAGTTATACCTGGTGAGACTAAACGAGCTCAGGTAAAGAACAACTGGAAAATGTGGGGGCCGCGCGGCCTATTTACTTCGCATGGATTGTTCGAAATGGGTATAGCGGCAATTGTTAAGCCAGTCGGCTTTGGCGACGCCGTCCCTAAACAACAAGATCTCGATACGATTATTGAAATTGGTATTGCCGAGCAGTTTAAGCGCTCAGCTCGTGAAATCGCTGTAATGGGTTTGTTTGATACCTATCGCAAAACTGGCTGGACTCCCAAATTAGCCAGACAAATTCGCCAAAAATTAGGGCCAATTATTATTCAAAATATTACCCTGGCTTGGTATGCCGCCGCCGCCGAAGCTAAGCTTGTCAAGGGTCAGTAGATGAGAGTAATCGCCGGTACACTAGGAGGAAGGCAATTTAAATCTCCAGGCGGCCATCGGACCCATCCAATGAGTGAAAAAATGCGCGGTGCTATGTTTGGCGTTTTGGGAGATATTAAGGGTTTAACCGTGCTGGACGCTTTTGCCGGTAGTGGTGCTTTAAGCTTCGAAGCTATCAGCCGTGGTGCCAAAAGTGCCATGATGTTAGATGACGACAAGCCAGCCGCCCTAACTATTACCGAGAATATTACTGCCCTAGGGCTCCAAGATAGAGTCCGTTTTATCAAGGCCAATAGCTACAATTGGTCACGTCGTTACTCTAAAGAAAAGTTCGATTTACTTCTTACGGACCCGCCGTATGACAAGTTGCCATTTCCGGTAATTGAGGGAATTGTACGGAATCTCGCACCCGGTGGGACCTACGTGTTGTCGTGGCCCAGCCAGTACGAACACCCCAAACTGTACGGTCTAAAAGTTATCTCAAATAAGGTTTACGGCGACGCTCAGCTGGTTTTTTATCAGCATATCGAGTAAAATAGCTCTGTTACGAACCCAGCGCGCGGATGTGGTGGAATGGTAGACACGCTAGTTTTAGGAACTAGTGCCGAAAGGCGTGGAGGTTCAAGTCCTCTCATCCGCACCAAAGTAAGAATCCCAGCCAACCAGCTGGGATTTTTGATGGAGGGGGCACCCAGTTAATTAAGAGTTCATAATTTTTGCTTTGCTTGTGGCGTTCTTGCTAGGCTATATGTATGTCGAAAGCACTCACTCTTCAGGACGTAGAAAACAGCGCCAATAAAGCTATAAAAGCCGCCTTTACCGAATTTATCGAAACCACGTTTTATGATGCGATGCAGCTTATCGCGGCGCGCTTCGATCAGGTCGATAAGCGGCTTGATGCGTTTGAAAATAGGCTAGATAAAGTCGACGACAAGCTCGATAAGCACACAATATTGCTGGAAAGAACTGCGTCCAGACTTAATAATCATGATAATCGGCTCGACACTCATCAAGTTGCGATGCGTCGTCTGGCGCCAGGTGTATCCTAAGCTCTAGTACTTCTGCTACAATTAACCTAACTATGGCATTATCCACCCAACCCTATAAAGGCGCTCGCGACTTCTATCCAGAAGACAAGCGACTCCAAAAATACATGTTTAATACCATGCGCAAAGTCGTCGAGCGGTTTGGTTACGAAGAGTATGATGCGCCAATCCTCGAGTCGCTCGAGCTTTACGCTGCAAAATCCGGTGAAGAGATTGTTAATGAGCAAACCTATACCTTTACCGACCGGGGCGATCGTAAAGTTGCCATTAGGCCCGAAATGACCCCAACCGTTAGCCGAATGGTGGCCGCCAAGCGTCAAGAGTTGCCGTACCCACTGCGCTGGTACTCCATCCCAAATTTATGGCGCTACGAACGACCCCAACGGGGCCGCTTACGGGAGCACTGGCAGCTTAATGTTGATGTTTTTGGTCTGAAAGGGCTAGAGGCCGAGCATGAGTTAATTTTGGTAGCCGACGCTATCTTGCAGGAATTTAAAGCGCCGCGCAGTACTTACGAAATCAAGTTGAATAGTCGCCAATTGATGGACGACATTTTTAAGGACTATCTAAAAGTTGATAAGCAGCAAGCTCACGACTTGGCTAAGCTGATCGATCGAATGCACAAAACCGATGCCAAAGTTTTTAAAGAAACCATCCAAGAAATTACTAAGTCACAACCGGTTTATGATTCGTTAATTGATCTGTTGCATGCCAAACAAGTCCGTGACTTGCCAGCCGAACTCCAAAAGCATGATTCGCTCAAAGAGCTAGAGAAGCTACACAAACTTCTCCAAGCTTCGGGCCTGACTAACACAGTTTTTGACATTACTTTGATGCGCGGTTTCGATTACTACACCGATATTGTGTTTGAAGTCTTCGATACTCACCCCGATAATAATCGGTCAATGTTTGGCGGTGGTCGTTATGATGGTTTGGTTGCCTTGTTTGGGGTCGAGCCAGTGCCGACAGTTGGCTTTGGTATGGGCGACGTTACTCTCCAGAACTTCCTCGAAACTCATAAATTACTGCCAGAAATAGCTTCCGAAACTGACTTATACGTGGTTTTGGTGGGCGATGTTTATGAGCAAGCTCAGCCGGCTTTAAAAGAACTGCGCGCTAAAGGGCTTAACTTGGCGGTTGATAGTACTGGTCGCAAGACTGACAAGCAGATTAAAGCGGCCGACAAAAAAGGTTTGCAAAAAGTTGTCTTTATTGGCGAGCAAGAGTTGGCCGATCAGAAATTTACGCTCAAAGACCTAAAGACTGGCCAAACCGAGAGTTTGACGCTTGAGCAGTTGGTCAACCATCTGTAAATCTGTTATAGTTCAAAACTATGCAAGTAAAAAAGACCCAAGACACCCCAACCTCATTAACCTTAACTATCACGGCTAACGAAGCCGATTTAACACCCATCAAGAATGCGGCCGTTAAAAAGCTCGGTCAAAATGTTAAGGTAGCCGGTTTTCGCCCCGGCAAAGCCCCTCAAGCTGTAATCGAAAAAAACATCGACCCAGCCGCTCTACAAACTGAGGTCATGGAAGATACTATCAACCATTACTACGCCGAAGCCATTCGTAATGAAAAGCTTCGCCCCGTCGCTCATCCGACAGTAAGTATCAAAAAATTCGTGCCCTTCACTTTACTAGAAGCCGAGCTGACAGTTTCGGTAGTTGGTGACATAGTTTTGCCAGACTACAAGAAGATTAAGTTAGCGCCAACTCCAGTTACGGTTACGGCCGCCGATATTACTGATGTTTTAAAATCACTGCAAGAACGGGCTGCCGATAAGCAGCCAGTTGAACGCGCTGCCAAAAATGGTGATGAAGCCACAATTGACTTTAAAGGGACCGATACCAAAGGCCAGGCAATTAAGGGTGCCGACGGCAAAGATTACCCATTGATTTTAGGAAGCAACGCCTTTATCCCCGGTTTTGAAGATAATGTAATCGGCCTCAAGGCTGGTGACGAGAAGACTTTTAAATTAACCTTCCCTAAAGACTATGGCGTAGCGGCTTTGGCTGGCAAAGTTGTCAACTTTGCTATAACTGTTAAGAAAGTTCAGGCCCTAGCCGAACCTAAGTTAGATGATGAATTTGCTAGTAAGGTTGGCCCCTTCAAGGATATGAAAGAGCTTAAAACTGACATTAAAAAGCAGTTAACAGCCGAACGGGAACAAACTAGCCAACGTGACTACCAGAACCAGTTATTAGAAAAAATCACCGCTAAAAGCAAGTTAGCTGTCCCGGAAAGCCTAACTGAGGATCAATTAGAAAGCATGGAGCGCGAAGAGCGCCAAAACCTGATGTACAAGGGTACTACCTGGGAAGAACACCTCAAAGAAGAAGGCGTTACCGAAAAAGAACACCGCGAACGAAATCGTGAAAAAGCCGAGCTGCGCGTTAAAGCCGGCTTAGTGCTTAGCGAAATTTCTGAGAAAGAAAAGATCCAAGTTACTCCAGAAGAGCTCGAGGTCCGTATCCAACTCCTAAAGGGACAATACCAAGACGCCGCCATGCAATCCGAACTCGACAAGCCCGAGAACCGCCAAGATATTGCCATGCGTATCTTGAGTGAAAAAACTATCGATCGTTTGACCGGATACGCTACCAAAAAGTAGCCTATGGCAGATTTGTTTGCAGAGCAGCCCGGTTCACTCGATAACGTCCTGACAGTTACCGAAAGTTACCGGTTAGCCCAATTAAAGAGAATTGCTGCAACTGGCTATTGTGCTTTGGTCGCCACGGTTGGTCAGTTAATTATCAAACCGGCTCATATGGAGAATCTTGGTGATTGCATGACTGCAGCTGGTATTGCCACGGCCCTGGTAATGAGTGGTTCGGTTTTGCTGGAGTGGGAAAAGCAGGCTTGAATTAGCACTCTTGACTCGTGAGTGCCAATTCGGGTATTATGAGTGTACTTAAGCGAAAGGTACCACAATGCCACTAGTCCCAACCGTTATCGAAACCGAAGGCCGCATGGAGCGTGCCTATGATATTTATTCTCGACTCTTAAAAGATCGCATAATTTTTATGGGCGAGGATGTTAACCCGCACACCGCAAATTTAATCGTCGCGCAACTACTATTTTTGGATAACGAAAGTTCGACCAAGGATATTTATCTATACATTAATAGCCCCGGCGGCAGTGTTTACGATGCCTTGGCGATTTATGACACTATGAAGTTTGTCAAAGCCGATGTGCAAACGGTTGGTATCGGTATACAGGCTAGCGCGGCTGCCTTCTTACTCAGTTCGGGCGCTAAAGGCAAGCGCTTTATTTTACCAAATGCTAGTGTCATGGTTCATCAGCCTAGTAGCGGCACCCGTGGTAAAGTGACTGACCAAGAAATCGACCTGCGCGAATCACTTCGTGTTAAAAAGCTGTTAGAAGAAATTATGGCCAAAAACACTGGTCAAAAGATTGCGACTATTCACAATGATATGGAACGTGATAAATGGATGACTGCCGAAGAAGCCAAAAAGTATGGCCTTGTCGACCAAGTTATCCAATCTCCCCCTAAGCCCAAAAAATAACAAACCAGCTAGCTCGTCAATCTTATGGTAGAATAACTCAATAAGTAGGGAGTTATATCATGCCAGAAATAGCCGGCTCTGATGAATTACATTTTGTAAAAGGTTCAGCTCACCGAATTGCGACTCGCAGTTGGAATGAAATCGAAAGTCTACGGGAACGATACTATAGACAGACCTTGCAACGTTCGCCCAAAGAAATAGAACGTTTTCTTGACGCCACTACTCCAGAAACCTGGGCCAATCCAAACTTGTCTACCCAAACTCGTAGTCGGTATGCTCGTATAAGAGCAATTGCTGCATACCGAGGTGATGAGTTGTCGGCCTTTGTGCTAGCTGCTAATAATGTCTCAAGGCAACGTGACGGCTTAGTTGGTAAATTAGAAGAGGTTGCCAAGCTTAAATCCCCAATTAACTTACCAAAATTACCTTTGCTAGAATCTCGCTTCGTTACGATTCGGGAGGTTATGGGGCATGAGGACTCTGTGGTTATGGCCGGCATGACTGCTCATCTTATAAACGATTACCGAGACAGACAGCCCGTCACGGGCTTTATTTATGAAGACGAAGCTGGTCTTAAGGCGGCGCTTGAAAGCTGGGGAATGCATGAAGATGGGGTGCCCGAAGAAGTGCACCCATACGGTGGGTTGGGCGAACCCGAGCACCAGACCCGAATGTTGGCTGATACGGTTGCAGGCATGACCGCTACGATGCGCACCCAAGAAGGTGTTATACAGGTGATGTTCGATATTGCATCGCAAGTTAGTATTGACTCTGGCAGCGGTGTCGTACCATTCATGCATCCATTGGTGTAAAAGGCTTGACATTTGCTTTACACTCCGTCAAACTGGGGTTAGAAGTAGGGTAAGTGGGTAGTGCTGTATTTGCAACTAAAAGCAAATATGTAGGCATCAAAAATCTCATCTTAGGATCTTCGCGCGCAGATCAAAAATCAATAAAACCATTATTAATCTATGTAAATAGGAGTGTTGCTCTTTATGGCCAAGAGTCCGTCACCGTCTACCAAAGACGTAAAACGAGTTTATTATACTGATGATGACGCTGCCCTAGAACTCCCCAATTTAGTAGACCACCAGAACAAATCATTCCAATGGTTTGTCGAAGAGGGTCTCGGCGAGTTATTGGCAGAAATTAGTCCCATCGATGACTATACCGGTACTAAGTTAAGTTTGCGTTTCAAAGATTATCGCTTTGAAAAGCCAAAAATGACCGAATCGGAAGCCCGCGAAAACAACGTTAGTTTTGATGCACCGCTTAAAGCGACTGTCGAACTAACTAACAAAGTTACCGGCGAAGTTAAAGAGCAAGAAATTTACTTGGGTGATTACCCCTGGATGACCAGCCGCGGAACTTTTGTAATTAACGGTGCCGAGCGCGTCGTAGTTAGCCAGCTAATTCGTTCAGCTGGTGTTTTCTTTACGGCCGATTCACATGGCTCTCGTAACACTTATGGAGCCAAGGTTATCCCTGGCCGTGGTGCCTGGCTCGAGTTTGAGACAGCTGCTAGTGGTGCAATTTTTGTAAAGATTGATCGTAAGCGCAAAATCCCTGTAACAACTTTGTTACGAGCCCTCGGCTTAACCGAAACTCAAATGCGCGAACAGTTTAAGCATGTTGATCAAGGCGAGCTTAACTACGTCGATGCGACTTTAGATAAAGATAGTAGCCGTGGTGCTAACGATGCCCTAATTGAGGTTTACCGTCGTTTGCGACCAGGTGACCTAGCAACTGTTGACAACGCTCGCAGCTTGCTCGAAAACATGTTCTATAACTTCAAACGCTTCGACTTTAGTCGAGTTGGTCGTTACAAGATCAATAAGCGTCTTAATATAGACATCCCTAACACTACCGAAAATCGTGTCATGCGCCTTGAAGACTTGGTGGCCATTATTGCCGAGATCATCCGTATGAACAACACTCAAGAACCAGCTGACGATATTGACTCTTTGGCCAACCGCCGCGTGAAATTGGTTGGTGAGCTCGTCCAACGTCAGTTCCGGATTGGTTTGCTGCGCATGGAACGCAATACTAAAGACCGCATGAGCATGAGTGAAATCGAAACTGTCACTCCTGCCCAGCTGATTAACGCTCGCCCAGTTGTGGCGGCTGTTCGTGAATTCTTTGCTAGCTCTCAGCTGTCACAGTTCATGGACCAAATTAACCCACTATCAGAACTTGCCCACAAGCGTCGCTTGAGCTCAATGGGCCCTGGTGGTCTAAGTCGTGAACGCGCTGGCTTTGAAGTCCGCGATGCTCACGCTACTCACTATGGTCGTATCTGTGCCGTCGAAACCCCAGAAGGTGCCAACATTGGTTTGGTACTTAACTTGGCTGGTTACGCCCGTATTAACGACTATGGTTTTATCGAAACTCCTTATCGCAAAGTAAGTAACGCCGTAACCGCTAAAGACGCAGTTGGTCGCACTACTTATGTTGATCTGGAAGACGAAAAGGGTAAAGTACTAGTTAAAGCTGGCGTTAAGATCACAGCAGCTGATGCTAAAAAGCTCGAAACTGTTAAATCAAAGGTTACTTGGCCAGTTAAATCTCAGATTACCACTGATATCTTGTATCTCGATGCAGCTGATGAAGAATCGGCTGTTATTGCTAACGCCAGTGAACCGACCAACCCGGACGGTACATTCGTTAGTGAGCGTGTTAGTGCTCGTTCTCACCTGCAGTCTAACGAAGTTGATGCTAACGAAGTTACCCACATGGATGCTTCACGTAAGCAAATCATTGGTTCTTCGGCCGGCCTAATCCCGTTTGTTGAAAAGAACTACGTGTACCGTTCACTTATGGGTAGTAACCAGCAACGCCAGGCTGTGCCATTAATCCGACCAGAAAGTCCAATTGTTGGTACTGGTATGGAAGGCGCTGTCGCTCGTAACAGTGGTCAAGTTGTTCTAGCTGAAGCGGTTGGTGAAGTCGTCAAAGCTAACGCCAACGAAGTCACCGTTAAGTACAAAGAGGGTACCGTTAAATACGACCCACTCCACTACATCCGTAGCAACGAAGGTACTTCAATTAACCAGCGTGTCGTTGTGACGGCTGGCGAAAAAGTTAAAAAAGGCGACGTCCTAATCGAAGGTATGTCAGTTGCAGCCGGCGAATTAGCGCTTGGTAAAGACCTGATTGTGGCCTTTATGCCATGGCACGGTTATAATTTTGAAGATGCTATGATCATCTCTCGCAAATTAGTTGAGGATGACACTCTAACATCAGTTCACATTGTCGATTACATGACCGAAGTTCGTGAAACTAAGTTAGGCCCCGAGATTGTTACCCGCGATATCCCAAATGTTTCTGAGGAAGCTTTGCGCCACCTCGACGAAGACGGCATTGTCCGCATCGGTGCCGAAGTCCATCCTGGCGACATCCTGGTCGGTAAGATTACCCCTAAGGGTGAACAAGAGTTAAGCTCAGAAGAGCGACTATTGCGGGCTATTTTCGGCGAAAAAGCCAAAGAAGTTCGTGATACCTCACAACGTATGAGCAATGGTAAACACGGTAAAGTCGTTGGCGTTAAAGTCTTCTCTCGTGCCAACGGACACGAGCTTAAAGCTGGCGTGATTATGCAAATCCAGGTCTTTGTGGCCCAGATGCGCAAAATTAGCGTTGGTGATAAGCTCGGTGGTCGTCACGGTAACAAGGGTGTTATTGCCCGCGTTATGCCAGTCGAAGACATGCCGTTCATGGAAGATGGTACTCCTGTCGACATCATCCTCAACCCACTTGGTGTGCCGAGTCGTATGAACGTCGGACAGTTGTTCGAAACTCACCTTGGTATGGCCGCCCGTGCTTTGGGCATTAAAGTGGCCAGCCCGTCATTTAATGGTGTGCCCACTCAAAAAATCCAAGACCTCCTAGCCGAAGCTGGCCTGCCACGTGATGGTAAGCAGCAACTCTACGATGGTCGCACTGGTGAAGCTTATACTGAGCGGACCACTGTTGGCTCTATGTACATGATTAAACTTAACCACATGGTTACCGATAAGATCCACGCTCGCTCAACTGGTCCATACACCATGGTTACTCAGCAGCCGCTGGGTGGTAAGGCCCAAAATGGTGGTCAGCGCTTTGGTGAAATGGAAGTCTGGGCTCTCGAAGCTTATGGCGCCGCCAACACTCTTCAAGAAATGCTAACTATTAAGTCCGACGACGTTTACGGACGCTCTAAGGCTTACGAGTCAATCATCAAGAAGACCGAAATTGTTGGTCCTAAGGTACCAGAAAGCTTTAACGTGCTCGTTAAAGAGCTGCAAGGTCTTGGCCTTAAGGTCGACTTGGTTCACTCCGATAAAGTTATTGATGCCGAAACTGTTTTGGCCGCTAACATCAAGGATGAGTCTAAGCACTTAGCCGAAATCGATGTACCAGCGCCAACTCTGGCCGATGATGTTAGCGAAGACTTGGTTAGCCAAGTCAGTGACGACTTCGTCTTAATGGATTCCGATGACTACTCTGTGGTTGCAACCGTCCCTGCAGATGACTCTAACGAGGATGTAGACGATCGCACCGAACTAGTCAGTACACCCGCCGATAAAGATATTGAAGAAGAAGAGGGAGAAGAATAATGCGACGTTATAACACCGGTACCGACATCGCTGACTTTGACGCTGTTCGTTTAGCTGTCGCCAACCCTGGCGACATCCTCGAGTGGTCATACGGCGAAGTTACTAAACCAGAAACAATTAACTACCGAACTCAAAAACCAGAGCGTGACGGTTTATTCTGCGAACGGATCTTTGGTCCGGTTAAAGACATCAACCCGCATGACGCTAAGTACAAGGGTGTCCGATCGCGCGAAGCGGCTGTCGACAAAAAGGGCGAAATCGTCACTAAGTCGATTGTTCGCCGTGAACGTATGGGTCACATTCAGTTGGCTAGCCCAGTTGCCCACATTTGGTTCCTTCGTGGTACTCCATCGGCGATTGGCCTAGTGCTCGGCATGACCGTTAAGAACCTAGAGCGAATCGCTTACTTTGCCAGCTATGTTATCAAAACCGTCGACACCGACAAGCGCGATAAGATGTTGGCCGACAAAGAAGCCGAATTTGAGGCCGGTAAAGAAGCTATTAAACTACGCTTTGAAAACCAGGCTAAAGAAGACGGTGCTGATGTTAAGGCTTTAGCCGAAGCTCAGACCAAAGAACTCGAAGAACACGAAGTTGATTACCTGGAACTCAAAACTCAGTTATTAGCTCTCGAAAAGTTCAACTTAATTAACGAAACTGACTACCGTGGTCTGCCAGCCGACTTGCAAGAATTAGTAACGGTTGGAATGGGCGGTAGCGCACTTAAAGATTTGCTTGATGCAGTCGACCTCGACCAACTTATTATTGACCTGACCGAAGAAGCCGATGAAGCCAAAGGCCAGCGCAAGAAGAAACTACTAAAGCGCCTTCGTTTACTGGAAAGTATGCAACGCGCCGAAATCGAGCCATCTAGCCTAACTGTCACAGTTTTGCCAGTTATCCCTCCGGATCTTCGACCAATGGTTCAGTTAACTGGTGGCCGTTTTGCAACCAGTGACTTAAATGACTTGTACCGCCGAGTTATCAACCGTAACAACCGCCTCAAGAAATTGATGGATCTTAATGCCCCAGAAGTTATTCGTCGTAACGAACAACGCATGTTGCAGGAAGCCGTCGACGCTTTAATTGATAACAGTAATGCCCGTAGTGGTCGCGCAGTTGCTGCCACCGGCCAACGCCGCCGTCTAAAATCTTTGAGCGATATGCTCAAGGGTAAGCAAGGTCGTTTCCGCCAGAACTTGCTTGGTAAGCGTGTCGACTATTCTGGTCGCTCGGTTATCGTAGCTGGTCCAGAGCTAAAGATTAGCCAGTGTGGTTTGCCTAAGATGATGGCTCTAGAACTATTCAAGCCATTCGTAATTGGTGAACTGATCGAAAAAGAGCACGCTCACAACATCCGCTCAGCCACTCGTATGATCGAAGCTGGCGAAACTCCGGTTTGGGATGCCCTTGACGAAGTTACTCGTGGTAAATACGTACTTTTGAACCGTGCTCCATCACTCCACCGTCTGTCAATCCAGGCTTTCCAGCCAGTTTTGATCGAAGGTAAAGCGATTCAGTTGCACCCACTTGTTTGCAAAGGTTTTAACGCTGACTTTGATGGTGACCAGATGGCTGTGCACCTTCCATTGTCCGACAAAGCTCAAGACGAAGCTAAGAACATCATGGCCAGCAACGTTAACTTGCTCAAGCCAGCTGATGGTTCACCAATTTTGCACATCGAACAAGATATTGTGCTCGGCTGTTACTACTTAACCTACGAACGCCCCGGTCAAGACAAGACGGTTAAGCCATTTTCTAGCCTCGACGAAGCTTTGATGGCTTTAGATGCTGGTAAGACTACTTTGCAAAGCTTTGTAAAAATGCCGTTCCGCGGCGAAATGCGAACCACTACATTGGGCCGCATTCTGTTTAGCGAAATCTTCCCCGAAGACTTCCCATTCCAGGACGAAGCCATGACTAAGAAGAAGTTACAGCAAGCCATGTCAATGGCCTACCAAATGTATGGCCAGGCTAAGACTGCCGAAATCGCCGATGATCTTAAGGACCTCGGTTTTGAATACGCCACTAAATCTGGCCTATCGATGGGTATGGACGACTTTACCGAGATTAAAGGTTTAGCCGGTATCCTCGAAGCTGGTGAAAAGCGAGTTGTCGAAGTTAGTGCTCAGTACGACCAAGGTTTTATTACCGAAGAAGAACGTTACCGTTTGACGGTTGAGTCATGGACTAACGTTGGTAACACTGTACAAGAAACACTTGTTAAGCAGTTTGCGACTGAAGATAATGCTATGTCGACTGCTGTGGTATCTGGTGCTCGTGGTAACATCGGTCAGGTTAACACCGCCGTAGGTATGTTTGGTCTTGTGGCTGATGCGACTGGGCGAACTATCGAGCTGCCAATTAAGTCTAACTATAAGAGTGGATTTAGCCCGTTAGAGTACTTTACGGCCACCCGTGGTGCTCGTAAGGGTATGATTGACACTGCTCTTAAAACCGCTGACTCTGGTTATCTAACCCGACGTCTGGTTGATGTTTCCCAAGACGTCTTTACTACCGAAGAAGAGTGTGCCGACGATCCTGGCTTCCCAATTTACCGAGCCGACGCTGCCGAAATTGGCGTTACTTTAGCCAGTCGCTTAATTGGTCGCTTTGCCGGTGAAAAGATTGGTAAGTACATTAAGCGTGGTGAATTGATTACGCCAGAAATTGCTGCCGCTATTGATGCCGACGAAAGTCTGGATGGTGTTCGTATCATGAGTGTCCTGAGTTGCACAACTGTTCGCGGTATCGCCCGCAAGTCTTATGGAATTGACCCAGCGACCGGTGATGTTGTTACCGAACGACATCCAGTTGGTGTCATTGCCGCTCAATCAATCGGTGAGCCAGGTACTCAGTTAACGCTGCGAACCTTCCACTCTGGTGGTGTAGCCGGTGAAGATATCACGACTGGTTTGCCTCGTGTCGAAGAACTTTTCGAAGTTCGACAACCAAAGGGCCAGGCCTTCCTAGCCGACATCGCTGGTGTCGTTAAGGCTTGGGAAGATGGCGACAAGTATATTGTCGAAGTCGTTACTGATAGCCAAGAAAAAGTTACTTTGCAACTAGGCGATAAAGTTCCAAAACTCAAGCATGGTAGCGAAGTTGCGGTTGGTGATGTAATTGCTGCTCTAGAAGATAATTCTGAGCCAATGATTGCTCCAGTACCAGGTAAGCTTGATGTTAAGAAGAAGAGCATCAGCATTACACCAACAGTTAAGAGTACAATGCGTTACGAAATCCCTGGCTTCAAACAAGTCGTTGTCAAAGACGGTGAAGAAGTTGTGGCTGGTCAGCGCTTGACCAACGGTTCGATCAACCTGCACGAGCTAATGCGCTTGCAAGGTATCGAAGCCACTCAACGTTACATCATGAACGAAGTGCTGCGGATCTTTGCCTCACAAGGTCAAAACATCGCCGACAAGCACCTAGAAATCATCGTGCGTCAGATGTTTAGCCGTGTCCAGATCGAAGACGCTGGCGACAGCGAACTAGTAACTGGTGATATTGCTAGCAAGATTATGGTGCTCGAAACCAACGCTCAACTGATTGCCGATGGCAAAAAGCCAATCGAATTCACTCAACTGTTACTTGGTATTACTAAGTCATCACTCTCGACCGAATCATTCTTAAGTGCCGCTTCTTTCCAAGACACCACAAGGGTTCTTATCAGCGCGGCCACGTCTGGTAAAGTTGACCACCTGTATGGTCTTAAAGAGAACGTTATCTTGGGTCGTCCAATTCCGGTCGGAACTGGTTATCGCCCCGAAGAAGATGAAGACGAAGTAATGCTAGAAGACGAAGTCGTCGAAGAAGTTGCAGCCTAGGCTGAAACCTGTTAGAATAAGTTCATAAACATAAGTAGTCCGAGCCAGGGCCATAGGCATAGCCCCGCTGCAGCAGATTACAACCATCAAGGAGAATCATGCCAACAATCAATCAATTAGTGCGCAAGGGCCGAACCGACAAGACGACCAAGTCTAAGTCGCCAGCCTTGCAACGCATTACCAATAACCTTCGTAACAAAAATTACGAAAAGCCCGCTCCATTTAAGCGCGGTGTTTGTGTCAAGGTAACAACCAAGACTCCAAAAAAGCCTAACTCGGCTCTACGTAAGGTCGCTCGTGTCCGTTTACAAAACGGCCAAGAAGTTTGGGCTTACATCGGTGGCGAAGGTCACAACCTGCAAGAACACGCTGTTGTTCTAGTGCGCGGTGGACGCGTTAAGGACCTTCCAGGTGTGCGTTATCACATTGTTCGTGGTGCATTGGACCTCCAAGGTGTCCAGGGACGTAAACAGGGCCGTAGCAAATACGGTGCCAAGAAGGATAGTAAGTAATCATGCCACGTAAAGTAACCAAATCATTAGTCCGCGTCATCCCAGCTGACCGCACCTACAACAGTGTTCCTGTCCAACGACTTATTAACCGCGTTATGCTAAACGGTAAGAAGCAATTAGCTGAACGTTTAGTCTACGGTGGTATGCAAAAAGCTGCCGACAAGCTAAAGGAAAAGAATCCTTTAGATGTCTTTGAGCAAGCTATGAAGAATATCCAACCACAGATGGAAACTCGTTCCCGTCGTGTCGGTGGTGCTAACTACCAGATTCCTTTCGAAGTTAAAGGCCAACGCCAAAACCACCTGACTATGATGTGGTTCGTTGCTGCCGCCCGAGGCCGCAAAGGCATTAGTATGGAAGATCGCATTGCTGCGGAACTCGTCGATGCTTTCAACAACACTGGTACGGCTGTTAAGAAGCGTGAAGATACTCATAAGATGGCCGAAGCCAACCGAGCTTTCGCGCACTTCGCGAGATAGTCGGTCATGGCTGAAGTAGGAGTAATCCACGAGCAGGCTACAGCAATCGGGGAGCAGTTCCAAGAGCTACGCTATGCCCTAGCTACTGATCCTGATTTTACGCATGTAGATGCCGGTATGATCTTGGCTGAACACTGTGTAATTTCTGCTATGCAAGCGGGTGGTGTGGCTCGAAAGCGCGCTGTTGAAGTAGGAGAAGAGCTGGCATGGCGAGGTGTTGAAGCTTTCCGAAATGGCCTCGGGCTTTATGCTGTTATAAGAGCTAGTAGAAACCCGTTATGGGAAGATTCACTTGGGTTTCTTGCAACTGCGGTGACTTTTAATGCCACTCAAGAATTATTAGATAAACACGGTCGAAACGGAGACGTATAACAATGGCAACCAAGAAAACTGAAATGAAGAACATCAGAAACCTCGGTATTATCGCGCATATTGACGCTGGTAAGACGACGACTACGGAAGGTATTTTGTACCGCACTGGGCTTAATCATAAGATTGGTGCTGTGCACGAAGGTGAAACTACCACCGACTGGATGGAACAAGAGCGCGAACGTGGTATTACCATCGTGGCCGCTTCTGTTACCTGCTATTGGAAGGGTAATCAGATTAACATTATCGATACTCCTGGTCACATCGACTTTACGGTTGAAGTAGAACGTTCATTGCGTGTTCTTGACGGTGCTTGTGTTGTCTTTGACGGTAAGATGGGTGTCGAATCTCAATCCGAAACCGTCTGGCGCCAAGCAGATAAGTATAAAGTTCCTCGTATTTGTTTTATCAACAAGATCAACCAAACCGGTGGCGACTTCTATAAATCACTTGAATCTATCCATAATCGTCTTAACAAAGCCGCATTCCCAGTTCACTTGCCAATTGGCTTTGAACAGGCTATCAACGGTATCGTTGACCTGGTCGAAATGAAGGCCTACACCTACAAAGACTTCACCGATAAAGAACTGGTCGAAGAAGAAATTCCTGCAGATATGATGGACCAGGTGAAGAAATACCGTAGTCTACTGATCGAAAATGCTGTTGCCGAAGACGAAGCTATCCTCGAAAAATACTTCGAAGTTGGTGAAGAAGGTTTGTCGATTGATGAGATCAAGCAAGCTATCCGTACTGCTGTATTAAGTGGCCGCTTCTTTGCGGTTACCGGTGGCGATGGTCGTGGTGTGATTGTCGAAAAGGTGCTTGACCTCGTTAATGACTATCTGCCAAGCCCAATGGACGTTGGTTCAACTTGGGGTAAAGATGTTAAGACCGACGAACCAGTCGAGCGTAAGCCTGACGAATCTCAGCCATTTGCATCACTGGCCTTTAAGATTACGACCGACCCATTTGTCGGTAAATTAGCTTATTTCCGGGTTTACTCCGGTAAAGTAACGGCTGGCTCTTACGTCTTGAATAGCTCAACTGGTGCGAAAGAACGGATTGGCCGTATCGTTCGTTTGCAGGCCGACAAGCGTGAAGACGTCACCGAAGTTGGTGCTGGCGACATCGCCGCTATCGTTGGCCTAAAGGGCACAACGACTGGTCATACACTGTGTGATCCAACTAACCCAATCGTGCTCGAAAGCATTACCTTCCCAGAACCACCAGTTAGCATTGCGATTGAGCCAAAGACGAAGTCAGACCAAGACAAGATGTCGATTGCTCTTCAGCGCTTAGCCGAAGAAGACCCAACTTTCCGGGTCCGTGTTGATGATGAAACTAGCCAGACTATTATCTCTGGTATGGGTGAGTTGCACCTTGAGATTCTTGTCGACCGTATGAAGCGCGAATTTAACGTCGAAGCTAACATTGGTCAGCCACAGGTTGCTTACCGTGAAACGATCCGTAAAGATGCTGTCGAAGCCGAAGGTAAGTTTGTTCGCCAATCTGGTGGACGTGGTCAGTATGGTCACGTCTGGATTCGCTTAAGCCAGAACGAATCTGGTAAGGGTTACGAATTCATCAACTCTATTAAGGGTGGTGTCGTTCCAAGTGAATACATCAAGCCAGTCGACGAAGGTATTAAAGAAGCCATGGCTAACGGTGTCTTGGCTGGTTACCCAGTAGTAGACATTAAAGCTGAGCTTTACGATGGTTCGTACCACGATGTTGACTCCAACGAAATGGCCTTCAAGATTGCTGGCTCACTCGGCCTACAAGCCGGTGTTAAAGCGGCTAACCCAGTTTTGATGGAACCAGTCATGAAAGTGGTTGTTGTTACACCAGAACAGTTCATGGGCGACGTGATTGGCGACCTAAACGCTAAACGTGGTCGTATCGAATCGATGGAAGACCTCCCGGGTGGCATTAAAGAAATTACTGCCTTCGTACCGCTTGGTGAAATGTTTGGTTACACAACTAACTTGCGTAGCTCAACTCAGGGTCGCGCTAGCTCTAGCATGGAGCTTGACCACTATGCCGACGTTCCTGGCCACGTTGCCGAAGCGATTATCGCCAAAAACGCCAAAGGCTAGTCATTCCCAGACGGGAAAGTGCCTACCAGCCAGGCATAATTCCTAGAATTTGCAAATGTATCAATTAAGTGTATAACAGTACATATCATGCCGGGCCACGAATTACCAAACGTTGCGCAGTCTTTTGACAGCGAATTAGCGCATCAATACTTAGCCTTCATACGAGGAGTTAGGGACCCTGATGACTGTCTCCAGGTCGAAATATTTGATGACAGTAAAATTTTCCCAGAGGCCAGCCCATCGCCAACCGAAGTTCTGCACGACACATTAATTAGGCTTCGGGACCATGCTAGCGAGGATGAACTATGGACGGTAGAATGTGCCAAATTAGCCACGATACCACCTTTGATGCGGAGTGTTATCATGTCGCAGACTATCGCCCCACGCGAAATTCCGGCTATTGTTAACGATGCGGTTGTAACTGGGCAGGATATCAATAAAGCGCTTTTTAATAGCCGAACAAGCAAAACACTCAGACGTGATCTTGATGAAATCACCGGGGCCGTCGATACGACAACCCGCCAGAAAGCCGAGGAAGTTCGACGTAATCTTCCATCGTCAATTTTGAAGAAAATCTTACACCCAGTTCAGTCAGCGCAAAACTTTGTAAATGATATGACATCCGCCGTCGGTGGCATGGATCGATACTAACTCTTTACAAACCTCTGATAATTCGTTAAAATACTTCGGTAACTCGTGTGAGCTTTTGCTTACATGTATGTAAACATTAATCAGTAATTCAATAACAGGAGACATAAATGGCAGATTTTGACCGAAGCAAGCCTCACGTAAACGTTGGTACTATGGGTCACGTTGACCATGGTAAAACAACCCTAACCGCCGCTATTACAACCGTATTAGCTAAGAAGTTGCCAAGCGACGTTAACAAAAAAGTTGACTACGCTCAGATTGACAACGCCCCAGAAGAAAAAGCTCGTGGTATCACGATCGCTACTTCTCACCAAGAGTATGAAAGCGAAAAGCGTCACTACGCTCACGTCGACATGCCTGGTCACGCTGACTACGTTAAGAACATGATTACCGGTGCTGCCCAGATTGATGGTGCTATCCTCGTAGTTGGTGCTAATGATGGTCCGTTGCCACAAACTCGTGAGCACGTACTGCTTGCTAAGCAAGTCGGTGTACCAAAGATCTTGGTCTTCATGAACAAGATGGACTTGGCTGATCCAGAGCTTATCGAACTAGTCGAAATGGACATCCGTGAACTGCTTGCTAAGAACGGTTACGACGAAGATGCTCCTATCATCAAGGGTTCTGCTACTAAGGCTCTCGAAGGTGATGCCGCTAACGAAGACGCTATTATGGAACTCGTTAAGGCTATGGATGACTTTATTCCAGAACCAAAGCGCGAACTCGACAAGCCATTCCTAATGCCAATCGAAGATGTTTTCTCAATTAAGGGTCGTGGTACTGTTGCTACCGGCCGTGTTGAGCAAGGTATCGTTAAGGTTGGTGAAGAAATCGAAATCGTCGGTATCCGCGACACTAAGAAATCAACTGTTACTGGTGTTGAAATGTTCAAGAAGAATCTTGACCAAGGTCAAGCTGGCGACAACGTTGGTATCCTACTTCGAGGTATCGAGCGCGACGACATCGAGCGCGGTCAAGTCTTGGCCAAGCCAGGTACTGTGACTCCTCACACCGAATTTGATGCTGAAGTTTATATCCTCAACAAAGAAGAAGGTGGCCGTCATACTCCATTCTTCAAGGGCTACAAGCCACAGTTCTACTTCCGCACAACGGATGTAACTGGTGAAGTTGAGCTTCCAGCTGACAAAGAAATGGTTATGCCTGGTGATACCATCACCTTTAAGGTAAAACTACTTGCACCTATCGCCATGGAACAGGGTCTACGCTTCGCTATCCGCGAAGGTGGCCGTACTGTTGGTGCTGGTGTAGTGACCAAGATTAATAAGTAAAAACCTTATTAATTAAGAAAAAGAGCCTCGCAAGGGGCTCTTTTCTTTTTGCAAAAAAGTAGTATAGTTCGGATTATAAAGAGGAGATTATCATGGGAGATGGAATCGATGGTGGAAGCGGTGGAGGGTGGAGCGAACCATTGAAAGCTGGTGAGATGACCCCAGAATTGCGCACTAGACTGGGTGAACTTACTGGTACCGAACCAGATAATATCGGCGAGGTAAACATCCTTGATTTGGCTTCAGAAACCGGGCCAGAAGAGTTTTTTGGCTTCATGGGCATGCGGACGGCTTTCGAAGTTAATCATACAGACGGGGCTACAGAAGATGAAGAGATTGACCTTGAACTTGATGAAGATGCTGAGGTTGAGGACCAGAGTCATCTTTTAGCTACTTCAACCGAAATAAGCCCCGACGATATGGAAAAAGCCCTCGATGGCACTCACTTGATTTGCGTTTGGGAAAACCCTGATACTTTGGTGGTGTATAAACTTTGCGTATTAGAGGAAGAAGTAAACACGGCAGCCGATCTTAACAGACACCTGCTCGGTACGAGCGGGAGCTTTGATATTATGAAGGTCGAAGAAATGACATCACTCAAAGTCCTGCGCGACTATTACGATCCAACCGAGAGAGTTGTTGGCGGAAAGATACAGGGGTAATATCGTGGGCGAAGGAATTGAGGGCATGGATAGCGGTGCTTATCCTATTAGCGAGTATGTATTACTTGATGGTGCGCTTATGCATGTTGGACCGCAAAAGTGGAAGAACTGGCTGATGGTATAGATGCCTTGCCGGCACGACTTCAAATTAAGAACGGCCAACCACTGACGACTAAAGAGATCCTTGACGACCTAGCAAACCTGTAGTTGCTTGCTTCAATTAGCGTAATGTTGTAAAATCAGCTAGTAAATTAATCGTGAAGACTAAAAGTCGTTACTCTTGCTCTCTATAGCATTGTAAAGATGTTACTTCACAACAGGAGATAATATTATGGCAGAAGCCAAAAAACCAGCCGCTCCAGTTAAAGCTGAAGTTGGTAAACAACGGATTCGTATTCGCCTCAAGGCTTACGACCACAAAGTAATCGATCAGTCAGCAAAGCAGATCGTCGATACTGCTCTTCGAACTGGTGCTACTATTGCCGGGCCAATCCCACTGCCTACCAAGAAAACGGTTTATACGGTCGTAAAAAGCCCCCATGTCTTTAAAAAGGGTCGTGAACAGTTTGAAATGCGCATTCATAAGCGCATCATCGACGTCCTTGAGCCAACCCCAAAGACAATCGATAGTCTGATGAACCTATCATTGCCAGCTGGTTGCGACGCCGAAATCAAGATGTAACCACGCTGTTTGCAAGAGTTCAGGATTTACCATGTCAGAAGCACTCTACGCCATTTCGGTTGAACGACAGTCCGATATTGATCACGGCTTGCACGTTGCTGCTAGTAAACTCAACGAAGATATTGGTGATAGCCTGGGCGTAATCCAGTTTTGTGACGATAACCAAGAGGAGATTCCCCAAAATATCCGCCTAGTGATCGACCGAGCGATTAGCACCTACGATGGGGTTAGCTCTGGCGAGCCCTCCATCCGTAGTGTTGATGGCCAGGCGATTGAATGCGGCCTCGATATGGGGTTGCTATTTGCCTACCAAGCGATTTATTTTGCAAATCAACCACGTTTACATCAACGTTTCCAAGAAAGTCTAGATATAACCACCAAGCAGGATGGTCAAAACTTAGCGGCTCACATGCTAAGGGCGGGCAGTTCTGACTTCGCTGGAAAGATTAAGCGAGTCCTGAGCCCGGCCGCACTCGATCAAGGCCTATCCCGAAACTTTGCTTTTAAAGAGAATAAGCTCTACTTTGGAGCTCTGGCTTACGTTTGCAATATTATCTATACCGAAGTCACTAATAGCGCCCAACAACAAGATCAGCCCATGACCAATATGGCGCGTAATATGATGATGCGCCAGCTGAAAAGAATTGAGCGGAACACTCCACCAGAGCGGGATAGCCAGATCGAACTACCTTTCGGTGAATAGCCGTTTGGTGTTACAATCTACTTATGGTAAAAAATCAAAAATCAAAATCTAAAAATATCGATAGCACTTACTTCTTGAAACTTGTAATGTATCTAATTCTGGGTTCATTGTGGCTACGGATTGATACTGGTAGTCATATCATCCCACTGCCAGTTGGCCTGGTGATTGGGCTAGTATTTGCTACTCATGAGCATTTCCGTTTAGACCGTAAGATCGAATATGCCGTTTTACTGATGGCAATGTTTGTTGGTCTGTGGTTACCGATTGGCTTAACTGTCGCTGTTTAGACCAGCGAATAGCCAGCGACGATAATATCGCGCGCAGTTGGGACTGGACGTAAGTTTTTAGGAGCTATATGGAAGACCGCTTCATCGGTTTGCATTGCTTGATAGGGCATTGCCTGCAGGTAGGCAAAGTTGTGTTTGTCGAGTAGTTCCTCGATTGTTCCAAAACTGTTTAAGTACTGCTCTGTTTTAGTCCGCGACTCGGCGTATTCATCTGGGATGTTATCGGTACCATAAATAAAGCCGGTTGGTTGTTCTTGGCCAATTAGGACCTCCAGATCAATGTTATCCGGCTTGTCAGTATGCCAAGCACCAGTTCTTTCCGATCCGAAGGGCTCGCCTGGGTTAACGCATTTTCGTAGAACTGTAATCTTTCGCAACGAAGCTGACATACCTTCGGGTATGTTGGCCAGATTATTAGAAACTTCTTTAAAATGTTTCCTAACAGGGTAAAAATCGCCAGTATTGTTGTCATTACTTAATGTAAAGATGGCTTCAGAGACTCCCTCTCTAATGCGACGAACGTCTCGAAAAAGCAGTGGGCTTGCCTTTACGGGCAGGTGCTCACCGGTCTCGGTAGCCTCTTTCTGGAGTAAGGCAATTGGCGGGGGTAAAGTAATTTCGGCCATAACAGCAGTATTATAACATAAAAAGCATAAGCACGCAACAGATGTCAGGTTGAAGTAGTTTTTGCAACATATTGACAGAAGTGGGCAAGTCATGCTAATCTGTTATGGTATCTCAATTTTGAGAGTAGTATTTACGTTAAATCACTTGGTGAATCAGAAGGTCCAACTGCGAATAACAGATGAGAAACCACTGGCCACCAAGCATTTTTATGCAAGTGCCTGCTCTCACTAAAGTAAAACAAGGACGTAATGAAAGCACTCATCACCCGAAAAGTTGGAATGACTAGTACCATCGCAGAAGACGGTACGTTAGCTCCTGTTACTCTGCTTCAAGCGACTCCTTGCACTATTACCCAAGTAAAAACTGACGAAGTCGATGGCTATACTGCCGTGCAAGTTGGTTTTGAAGAAGACAAAAAGATGGGCAAAGCCCAAGCCGGCCACTTTAAGGCCTCAAAGGTAGCACCAAAAGTCGTCCGCGAATTCCGCGTTCCAGAAATCACCGAAGACCTCACCGTAGGCGCAAAGCTTACACCAGAGGTCTTTTCTGTTGGTGACAACATTAACGTAACCGGTACTAGTAAGGGTAAGGGTTGGGCCGGTACGATTAAGCGTCATAACTTCCACCGTCAGCGCAAAACTCATGGTGGTAAGGGAAACACTCGTAAACCAGGTTCAATTGGTTCAATGTATCCACAGCACATTTTTAAAGGCAAGAAGATGGCCGGCCAAATGGGCTACGAACAAGTTACCGTCAAGAACCTTAAAATCGCAATTGTGGACGCCGAAAAGCACATTATTGGTGTTGTCGGATCAGTTCCTGGCCCACGCAAGAGCATTGTTATCGTGAGGGGTGCATAAATCATGGCTACTACGACTTATACTAAAACTGGCAACAAAGCGACAACCGCTGCCAAACTCGACAAAGCTATCTTTGGTATCGAAGTCGAAAGTCATGAACTTATCAAGCAAGCCTACGTTGCCTACCTATCCAACGGTCGCACAGCTGGTGCTAAAGTTAAAACTCGCGGTTTAGTCCGTGGTGGTGGTAAGAAGCCTTGGAAGCAAAAAGGTACTGGCCGAGCTCGTTTTGGTTCAAGTCGTAACCCAATCTGGCGTGGTGGTGGTATTGTTTTCGGTCCAACTGGTAACGAAAACTACACCAAAGACCTTAGCACTAAAGCTAAGCGTCAGGCTATTCGCCAAGCTCTCAGCATCGCTAACAGCGAAAACAAAGTATCTATCATCGAATCTCTCGATCTTAAGTCTGGCAAAACTGCCGACGCCGTTAAGCTCTTCACTAAATTAGGGGCTGATCGTAGTGTTCTAGTTGTTGTTGATAACAAGACCCCAGAAGTTACTCGGGCTACCAGCAACCTCGACTACGTCAAAGTTGTCCAAGCTCGTTACATTAATGTCTATGACGCCGTTAACGCTAACTTTATTATCATCACTAATGATGGTCTTAAGGCAGTTAACGAATGGCTCGGAGGCGCAAAATAATGGCTGGCACAATGATGGTTTTAAAACCACGAATGAGCGAAAAGGCTTACGCCTTAAGTACTTCTCAGAACACCTATGTTTTTGCTGTTCCTTACGAAAGTAACAAAGTTACTGTCGCAGCGGCTGTCGAAGCCCAATTTAAGGTAACCGTCGAAGAAGTAAACATTTCTTTACTTAAAGGCAAGAAGAAGCGCAGCTACCGCCGTGGTGGCCGCCCGACTGTTGGCGAAACCAGCATCATCAAGAAAGCCTATGTCCGTGTTAAGGCTGGTGATTCTATCCCAATTTTTGCAGCCATGGAAGAAGAAGACGCCAAGGCCGAAAAGACTTCGGCAGCAATTAAGAAGGCTACTGATAAAAAAGCCAAAAAGGATGCTAAGTAATGGCTATTAAAGCATTAAAGCCAAACACCCCTGGCCAACGTGGCATGACCACACAGGATATGAGTGAAATCACCACTCGTAAGCCTGTTAAATCACTGGTTGCTGTTAAAAACCGTAGTGGTGGCCGTAACAACCAAGGTCGCATTACAACTCGACACATTGGTGGTGGTGCTAAAAAATTCTATCGAATCATGAACTTTAAATTAGCTGCTGGTACAACTGCAGTTATTGAGCACATCGAGTATGATCCAAACCGTTCGGCTCGTATCGCTCGCTTAAAAGAAGCTAATGGCAAATACCACTATATCTTAGCTGCCAGTGGCATGAAGGTTGGCCAAACTGTTGTTTCTGATGAAGAAGCTCCAATCGAAGTTGGCAACCGCCTACCACTAAAGAACATCCCAGTCGGTAGCGTTATCCACGCTATCGAACTTAAAGTCGGCCGTGGTGCCCAAATGGTTCGTTCGGCTGGTACTAGCGCTCAGCTAGCTGCTAAAGAAGGCGAATACGCTCAGGTTAAACTACCATCAGGCGAAGTTCGCTTGGTTCACCTGGAATGTACTGCATCAATGGGTGTGGTAGGTAACGAACAACACCAAAACATTAAAATTGGTAAAGCTGGTCGTAACCGAAACAAGGGTATCCGCCCAACCGTTCGCGGTGTGGTTATGAACGCAGTTGATCACCCACACGGTGGTGGTGATGGTGGTCGTCACCGGATGGCACGCGCACCAGTTACACCTTGGGGTCAAAAGACCTTGGGCTATAAGACTCGTCGCCGCAAGAGTACTACTAACATGATTCTAAAATCTCGTCATCAGGCGAAACGAAGGTAAGGGAAGCATATGTCACGATCACTTAAAAAAGGACCATTTGTGGATCCAAAGCTCGCAAAAAAGATTGCCGCTTTGGGTAATGAAGATCGCACCATTATCAAAACATGGGCGCGGGCTTGTACTATTGCGCCTGACTTCGTTGGCAAAACCATCGCTGTTCATAATGGTAAAGTTCATGTTCCAGTTTTTGTTACCGAAAACATGGTCGGCCACAAGCTTGGTGAATTCTCACCAACTCGTAAGTTCCGCAACCACGGTGGCAAAGTAGCTAAGGGAGGTCGCTAAAATGAGTGTCCAGGCCGTCGCTAAAGGTGTTCGCATGAGCCCTCGTAAAGTTGGTGTAGTTGCCAGCTTGGTTCGTGGCCGCACTGTAGCCGACGCGTTGGTCATCTTAGAGCACACCCCACGTCGCTCAGCTCTACCTATTAAGAAGGTTATCGAAAGTGCTCGTGCTAACGCCGATCATAACCATAAGTACAAGCCAGACAGTCTGCGCATTACTACTATTACCGTCACGCCCGGTGTTCGTATCAAACGTTATCGCCCAGCCGCTCATGGTCGTGCTCTACCGTTCCAGCGAGCCAGTAGCCACATTACAGTAATTGTTGATGGCGAAAAGCGTGTTCCTAAAAAGCCAGTAGCAAAGAAGGAGACAAAGTAATGGGACAAAAAGTAAACCCAATTAGCATGCGCCTCCAGGTCAACAAAGACTGGCGAAGCAAATGGTTTGTAGCTAAAAAAGATTACGCTAAATATCTTGGTCAAGATCTTCGGGTTCGCCGCTTTATCCAAGAAAAAGTTGGTTCTCGTGGTGCAGTTAACAAGGTTGACATCGAACGCTCACCAAACCTAGTAACAATTACTATCGCTACTGCTAAAGCTGGTGTGGTAATTGGTCGCGGTGGTGCTGGTGCTCAAGAGCTTAAAGTCGCTTGCGAGAAAATCTATAACTCACCAGTTCGAGTTAACATCGAAGAAGTCAAAAAGCCAGAACTTTACGCTAAACTAGTTGCCGAAAATATTGCCCACCAACTAGAACGCCGGATTTCTTTCCGCCGCGCTATCAAACAGTCGGCTGCTGCCACGATGCGTTCTGGCGCTAAGGGTATCCGTATCGAAGTAGCTGGTCGTCTTAATGGCGCCGAAATGTCTCGTACCGAAAAAGAAGTCCAAGGTTCAGTGCCATTACACACCATCCGAGCTAACATCGACTATGCTGGCGTTCGCGCCCATACAGCTGCTGGCATCATTGGTGTTAAGGTTTGGATTTACAAAGGAGAGGTAGCTTAGTCATGTTAATGCCTAAACGACAAAAGCACCGCAAGGTGCGGAAAGGGAAGATCCGCGGCGTGGCAACTGTTGGCAATAAGATTGCTTTCGGTGAATACGCTTTGCAGGCCCAAGGTCACGAACGGATTACCTCTCGCCAGATCGAAGCTTCTCGTCAAGCCATGACTCGCTACATTAAACGTGGTGGTAAAATCTGGATCCGTATCTTCCCACACACCCCAGTTACTCGTAAACCACAGGATGTCAAAATGGGTAGTGGTAAAGGTAACCCCGAGTTCTTCGTCGCAAAAGTTAAACCCGGCACCGTTTTGTTTGAAATGCAGGGTGTTGACATCGAAGTTGCCCGCGAAGCCATGCGCCTCGCAGCCCATAAACTACCAGTCCGGACTAAGTTCCTGACTCGGGAGGATTCATAATTATGAAAATCGTAGAAATCCGTAAATTAGACACTACCCAGTTAGCGACTGAAAGCACCAAGCTACGCGATGAAATCGTTGAGCTGAAGCGCCGATTGCACATGGGTGAAGTTCAGAATACTAAAGTCTTACGCAATAAGCGTAAGGACCTAGCTCGAATCTTAACAGTTTTGAGCGAGCAGCTCACAAAGGAGACCGCATAATGGCTAAAACACTCACCGGTACTGTTTCTTCAAACAAGCCAGACAAGACGATTATCGTTACTGTGGTTACCCGTAAAACACACCCAGTTTATCGTAAGCAATATAGTGTTAGCACTAAGTTTATGGCCCACGACGAAAAGAACGAATGCCTAGTTGGTGATCGCGTTATCATCGAAGAAACCCGTCCTTTAAGTGCCCGTAAACGATTTATCTTAAAGACTATCGTTGATCGTCCGGCAATTGTCGAAGAAAAGGAAGCCGCATAATGATTCAGCAAGAATCTCGACTAACTGTCTGCGATAACAGCGGCGCTAAGGAAGTCTTGTGCATCCGTGTACTGGGCGGAACTCGTCGTCGTTACGCACGGGTTGGTGACACAATTGTCGTCACCGTTAAAGAAGCCAACCCAAGTGGTGGTGTTAAGCGCAAAAGCGTCGTTCGCGCCGTAGTCGTTCGCACCAAAAAGCAGATTAAACGCAAAGATGGTTCAAGCATTGCCTTCGACGACAACGCTTGTGTCATTATTGGCGACGATAAGTTACCTAAAGCAACTCGTATTTTTGGTCCGGTACCGCGCGAACTGCGCGACATGGGTTACGCCAAAATTATTAGCTTAGCTCCGGAGGTTTTGTAATGAGTAAACCGACTAACATCAAACCTCAAGTAACTAAGATCCGCTTGATGAAGGGCGACACAGTTGTTGTCCGAGCTGGGAAATATAAGGGAAAGACTGGTAAAGTTACAGCCGTCCACCCAAGTTTGAACAAAGTTACCGTAGAAGGTATCAATATTGTTAAAAAGCACGTTAAACCGACCCGCGAACACCCTCAAGGTGCCATTGTTGAGCTAACCAAGCCAATCGATGTTTCAAAAGTTGGTTACTACGACGCTACTAAGAAGAAAGCTACCCGAATTGGCTATAAAGTCACTGCCGGCAAGAAAGTCCGCATCGCTAAGATTAGCGGCAAGGAGATCAAGTAATGGCTAGTCCTAAAACCACAGTTAAAGAAGCAAACATTCAGGCTCGTTTGAAGCTTCTCTACAAAGCTAGCCTCGCTAAAGAGCTCCAAAAAGACCTTAAGCTAGCTAATGCTCACCAGGTACCTAAGCTCGAAAAGATCGTCATCAACGTTGGTCTTGGTAAAGCTAAAGACGATAAAAAGTTGCTTGAAGTCGCCAGTAACACAGTTCGCAAGATTACCGGACAAGAACCCGTCACCACAGTGGCTCGTTTATCGATCGCTTCATTCAAGCTTCGCGAAGGTAACAAAATTGGCCTAAAAGTTACTTTGCGTGGTGACCAGATGTACGAATTTGCCGATCGCCTTATCAACATCGTCCTACCACGACTACGTGACTTCCACGGTGTTAGTGCTAAGGCTTTTGATCGCCAAGGTAACTACAGTCTCGGTTTAACTGATCAATCGGCTTTCCCGGAACTGAGTTTTGAAGAAACTACCACCCCTCACGGTTTACAAGTTGTCTTTGTTATTAACGCGCAACAGCCTGCGCACAGCCGAGCTTTGTTAGAGAAGTTTGGAATGCCATTCGAAAAGGAGGCCAAATAATGGCTAGGAAATCAAACATCGCCCGCGATGTAAAACGACATAAAATGCACGAGCAATACGCCGAAAAGCGTAAAGAGCTCAAGAAGATTGGTGATTACGAAGGCCTCCACAAATTGCCACGTAACTCTTCACCAACTCGTCTTAAAAACCGCTGCACCGAAACTGGTCGTCCCCGGGCCTTTATGCGCCAGTTTGGCTTAAGCCGTCTAAGTTTCCGTGAACATGCTTCCAAGGGCGAAATCCCAGGCGTAACGAAAGCGAGCTGGTAAACATTATGAGTATGGTTTCAACCGATCCAATCGCCGACATGTTAACTCGTGTCCGCAACGCTATCAACGTTCGTAAGACCGTGGTAACGATGCCGCACTCTAAAGTTAAAGAGTCAGTCGCGCGTTTGCTAAAAGAAAATAACTTCATCGATGAAGTTAATGTCAAAGACGCTACTGTTGGCAAGTCTCTAACACTTACCATCAATAGCGAGACTAGTAATGCTCGTATCACCGAAATTTCCCGCCTGAGCAAACCTGGTCGCCGTTACTATGTTAGTGCCGATAATATCCCAGTCGTCAAACGTGGTCGTGGGCTGGTCATTGTCTCTACCTCAAAAGGTATGATGACTGGTGACAAAGCTCGCAAGCAACGCATTGGCGGCGAATTAATCTGTAAAGTCTATTAAAGAAAGGTAATCATGAGTCGTATAGGAAAACAGCCCATCGCACTTCCATCTGGCGTGACAATCACTGTCGATTCTGATCTCATCACTGTCAATGGCAGTAAAGGATCATTAACGCAGGCTACTATGCCAGGTGTCACTGTCGCCATCGATGGCGATACAATTAACGTTAGCCGCGCCAGTGACGCTTGGGAACACAAAGCCAAGCATGGTTTAATGCGGACTTTAGTTAACAACATGATTGTTGGCGTTAGCCAAGGCTTTGAGAAAAAGCTCGAAATCAATGGTGTTGGTTATCGTGTCGCTCTAGCTGGTACTGATCTTAAAATGAATCTCGGTTTTTCTCACGAAGTGGTTTATCATCTTCCTCAAGGTGTTCAAGCCAAAGTCGAAGGAACTAATATTACCATCAGTGGTATTAGCAAGCAACAAGTCGGTCAGACAGCTGCCGAAATCCGAGAACTTAAAAAGCCTGAACCTTACAAGGGCAAGGGTATTAAATACGCCGATGAACGAATTATTCGCAAATCTGGTAAGTCTGGTAAGGAAAAGTAGGAATTATGGAACGACTTAAGAATAAATTAAAAAACCGCCAACTTCGCAAAAACCGAATTCGTTCGGTTGTTAGCGGTACATCTGAGCGACCACGATTAAGTGTGTTTATAAGTAACACCCACGTTTCTGCGCAAATTATCGATGACACTACGCACGCTACGATTGTGGCTGTAAGTACAGTTGGCAACAAAAAGCTAACCGGAACCATGACCGAAAAATCAGTCTGGGTTGGTAGTGAAGTTGCTAAAAAGGCCGTTGCAAAGAAAATTACCAAGGTCGCATTTGATCGAAGTGGACGCAAGTACCATGGTCGCATAAAGGCTTTAGCTGATGCAGCTCGCCAGAATGGATTGGAGTTCTAAGATGCCCCCAGCAAATAATCAGAATCAAAACCGTCGTCCTCGTAACGACAAGCCACAAGAAGAAAAAGAGTTTGACGAACGAGTAGTTCATATCGACCGCGTGGCGCGTGTTGTTAAAGGTGGCCGTCGTTTCCGTTTCCGTGCCCTCGTCGTTATTGGCGATCATAAAAGCCGGGTTGGTATTGGTACCGCTAAGGGTGCTGATGTGACCGCTGCTGTTCAGAAAGCGGTTGATGTTGCCAAGAAGAATCTCGTCGTTATCCCAGTTTATAAAGAAACCATCCCACACGAAGCCGAGGCCAAAGTATCCGGTGCTCGAATTTTGCTAAAACCAGCTAGTCCCGGTACCGGTTTGATTGCCGGTGGTGTTGTCCGGATCGTTCTAGAAGTTGGTGGTATCAAAAACGCCTTATCTAAATCACTTGGTTCAGCTAACAAGATTAACACGGCCTACGCAACGCTTGCCGCACTACAGAGTATCGAACAAGCTGACAAATGGGTGACTAAGTCTGGAAAGACAAAAGAAGACGCCAAAGCTCCAGCCAAGAAGCCGGTTGCTAAAGTTAAAGCAGAGGCTAAATAATGAAGTACAACGAACTAAATGTTACTAGCTACAAGAAGTCCAAACGAGTTGGTCGTGGTATTGCTGCTGGCGGCGGTAAAACTGCTGGTCGTGGTACTAAAGGTCAAAACGCTCGTACCGGTGGTGGTGTCCGGGTTGGATTTGAAGGTGGTCAAACCCCTTTAATGCAGAAGCTACCTAAGCTACGCGGCTTTAACCCGCACCGTGCTCCTGTTGAAAACGTCTATACTGGTCAGCTTGATAAATTGGCTGCCAAGACTATCGATAATGCTGCCTTAGCTGCAGCTGGTTTGGTTACCACACCATATACTCGTGTTAAGTTAGTTCTTAATGGCGAAGTCACCAAGAAGGTGACAGTTAAACTGCAAGCCTCAAGCGTGGCCGCTGCCGCTGCTGTCAAAAAAGCCGGTGGTAGCTTTGAAGCTGTTCCACAAGTTGGCCGCGCCAAAACTCGCAAACCAAAAGCCGACAAATAGAAATACTAATTTCTAATCACAAATACTAAAACCAGCGAGATTTTCTCGCTGGTTTCTTGTATACTGTAACTAATGAATTGGAGAGTTATTTGGAAGTCGCTTAAAGACAGCGACATGCGCAACCGTGTGCTTGCCGTACTTGGCATGTTGCTGGTTTTCCGTGTCTTGGCGCACATACCAATCCCCCTAAGTGACCCGCAGACTCTTAAGCAGGTTCTCGAAACTATCTACACCTCTAGTAAGAGCTCTAACTTACTGAGTTTTATCGATGTATTGTCGGGCGGTGCTCTAGCCAACTTCTCAATTATGTTAATTGGGCTTGGTCCGTACATTAATGCTTCGATCATCATGCAGCTACTTACTAAGGCCATCCCCCAACTCGAGGCCTTAAATAACGAGGGCGAATTCGGTCGTAAAAAAATCAACCAATATACCCGTATCTTGGCTTTGCCGCTGGCAATTATTCAGTCAATTGGTGCCATTTTCTTAGTGCGACAATCAGCCGCTAGCATTGGTGGTTTAGGCGATATTACCGCCAATACATCACTCGGGCAGTGGGCAGTAATGGTAGCCGCCCTAACTGGTGCCTCGATGCTGTTAATGTGGCTGGGTGAACTGATTACCGAAGAAGGAATTGGCAATGGTATTTCGCTAATTATTACCGTCGGTATTGTTAGCCAGCTACCAAAGACAATCGCTGAGCTATTTAGTGCATCGAGTGCAGCAGCTGGTAAACGCTGGCATGTATTTGGTATCGGCATAAATCAACAGCAAGTTATTTATATAGGTATCGCTCTGTTGGCTATAACCATAGTTACCGTGGCGGTTGTAAAACTCAACGAAGCGGCACGAAATGTTACGATTCATTATGCCAAACGTATTCAAGGCAATCGTACCTATGGTGGGGTTACAACTAAACTCCCTATTAAGTTAATTACAGCCGGGGTTATCCCGATCATATTTGCGGTAGCTTTCTTGAGTGTGCCAAGTTTTGTCGGCCAGATCCTGCAGGGTGCTAAAAGTGCCAATTTGCAACAACTCGGCCAAAACCTAATTACCTGGTTTCAGACGCCATCGCATCAAACCTTCGCTACCGGCGACTGGCATGCCTATATTTACCCGGTAGTGTACTTCCTATTGGTGTTTGTATTCACATTCTTTTATACCAGTATTACCTTTAACACTAAAGAAATCGCCGAGAACCTGCAAAAACAAGGTGGTTTTATCGAAGGCATCCGGTCTGGTAAGCAGACAGAGAAGTATCTCGGGAAAACTGTTAATCGGCTAACCTTTTTTGGGGCTTTAGCACTTGGCTTATTGGCTCTGATGCCAATTGTCGCGCAGGCCTTCCTGACTGTTAACGTCGCCCTAAGTGGCACTAGCGTACTGATCTTGGTAGCTGTCGCTCTCGAAACATTAAGACAGATAGAGTCGCGCGCACTGATGGTGACTTACGATCAGTATGAGCAGCCAGATTTCTTTTATGATACCAACGAAAATCCCTTAATCGCGGCAACTGGTGCCCGAAAATTACGAATTCTACCGCGCCGAAGTAAAAAATCAAAGAAATCTTAAATAACTCTTTACAAACTGTTGTAGAATGGGTATACTAAGTCGTTAGTTATATTTATGGCAGGTAACAAGGAAGTAATCGAACTTACAGGGACTATTATAGAGACCCTACCAGGGACTCAGTTCCGGGTTGAACTTGAGAATGGCCATTTAATCATAGCTCATGTCGCCGGAAAGATGCGAAAACACTACATTCGTATCGTGCCAGGCGATAGCGTAACGGTCGAGTTGACCCCTTATGATCTTACTAAGGGCAGAATCACCTATCGCAAATCATAACAATATTAAGCAGTGAGTCACCTCCAGAAAGGATGATCCGCATGAAAGTGCGTGCTAGCGTTAAAAAAATCAGTCCCGACGACAAAATTGTCCGTCGCAAGGGGCGTTTGTATGTAATTAATAAAATGAAGCCTAAGCACAAGCAAAGGCAGGGTTAGGTTATATGGCAAGAATCTCTGGCGTTACTATCCCTTCAGAAAAGCAAGTTCATATTGCTTTGACTTACGTTTACGGTATTGGCCGTACGACTAGTGTCAAAATCCTTAAACAGGCTAAGGTCGATGAGACCGTTCGTGTTAAAGACTTAACCGATGCCGAAATTGGTCGTATCCAAGAAATTATTAACAGTGACTTAACCGTCGAAGGTGAGTTACAGCGAATTGTTTCTGGAAATATCAAACGGCTCAAAGACATTAACGCTTACCGTGGTTTACGACATAAGGCAAATTTGCCGTCTCGTGGCCAACGTACCAAAACTAATGCTCGCACCCGTCGTGGTCGCAAACTAACAGTTGGTGGTACTGCGAAGAAGGTCGCATCTAAGACTTAGGAAATATTATGGCAGATACAACTACACCAACTACCGCAGTAAAGAAAAAGAAGTCCAAACGATCAGTTCCGGCTGGACAAGTTCATGTTCAAGCAACTTTTAATAACACGATTATTTCTATCACCGACCTACAAGGTGGTGTGCTAACTTTCTCGAGCGCTGGGGCCTGTGGCTTCCGTGGTTCAAAGAAAGGTACCGCTTACGCCGCCCAGATCGCTGCCGAGCGCGCCATCCAGGCTGCCAAGCAGCTTCACGGCTTTAATCGAGCTGATGTTTACGTCAAAGGCATCGGTCTAGGCCGAGATGCCGCTGTACGCGCTCTAGCCGCCGCCGATATTCAGGTAGAAAGCATTAAAGATGTAACTGGCGTCCCACACGGTGGCGTACGTCCACGTAAGGCTCGAAGGATTTAATCATGGCACGAGATACCCAATCGATTGTAAAAATGAGTCGCCGCGAAGGCTATGCCCTTCACCCGAAAGCTCACAAAGCACTAGTCAAGCGTGCCGGCACACCTCCCGGTGGTCATGCCACTGGTCGCAGCATGCGCAACAAACCAAGCCAATATTCTTTGCAACTTCGCGAAAAGCAGAAGGTAAAGCGTTTGTATGGTTTGCTAGAACGACAGTTTAGCAACCTTATGAAAGAGGCTGGTCGCAAAGAAGGTCAGTCTGGCGCATTATTGCTCCAACTATTAGAGCGTCGTCTCGATAACGTTATTTATCGCAGTGGTTTGGCGCCTAGCCGCCGAGCTGCCCGCCAATTAACGACTCACGGACACTTTATGTTAAACGACCGTCGTGTCGATATCCCTTCCATACGTGTTAAATCTGGTGATGTAATTACCTTGCGTGATAAGAGCAAACAGAATGAGTATTTCAAGCGAATCGACGAAACTAGCCCCGCCGGTGAAGAAAACGGTGCCAGCTGGTTGAAGGTCAACCGCAAGAAGTTCGAAATCACTGTTACTGGTTTACCACCCCGTGAAGAGGCCGAACCCGAAATCAATGAGCAACTAATCGTAGAGTATTACTCACGTTAATTTAAGAGAGGCAGACGAGAATATTATGTCAAAAATGATCCATACCCCAGGCGTTGTAAACGTTGACGAGCACACCAAGACAAGCGCAACCTTTACGATTGAGCCTTTGCACACCGGATACGGTATGACACTTGGTAACAGCTTGCGCCGCGTACTGCTTTCCAGTATTGCTGGTGTCGCTATTACGGCTTTCCGAGTCGAAGGTGCAAGCCATGAGTTTACTACCGTAGAAGGTGTTAAAGAAGATGTCGTCGAGATCATGCTAAACCTTAAAGGTGTTCGTTTCCGCATGTTTAGCGACGAACCACAAACTCTACGTATCTCTAAAAAAGGTACCGGTACAGTTACCGCTAAAGATATCGTCGTAAACGCTGATGTCGAAGTTGTTAACCCGGATCACGTTATTGCAACCCTCGACAACGCCAAGGCCGAATTGGTCATGGACGTAGTTGTTGAAGGTGGCCGTGGTTACCGAACTATCGATGAGAGCAGTGCTCGTAAAGTTAGTGATATGATTGCCGTTGACGCCATCTTCTCACCAGTCCTGCGAGTTCGTTACCGAGTCGAAAACACTCGTGTCGGCCAAATGACTGATCTTGATAAGCTACTGCTAACTGTCGATACCGACGGTTCTCTAACTCCAAGTGAGGCTTTTGAAGAAGCTGCCGCTATTTTGGTTAACCAGTACACCGCTTTAGCCGGACAAACTCGTGTCGAAGTTGCTCAACCGGTTAGTGCTGGTTTTAGCGACGATGGTACAGTTGCCGGTGATGGTGATGACACGGCTGAGCTAATGACGCCAATTGAAGACTTAAACTTGTCAGCTCGAACCACCAACGCCTTAATTAACAATGATATTCACACCCTGAAAGATCTATTTTCACTAAGTGACGCCGAACTCCGCGACCTGAAAGGTTTTGGAAGCAAAGCCCTTGATGAAGTCAAAGATAAGATGGCGGAGATGGAGCTCTAACAATGCATCGCCACGGATATAAAGGTAAGAAGTTCAACCGCGAACGCGACCAACGCGAAGCGCTGATTGAGAGCTTGGCAGAGGCGTTGATTATTCACGAATCTATCGAGACAACTCACATCAAAGCTAAAGAAGTTGTACCGTACGTCGAAAAACTGATTACTAAAGCTAAAAAAGGCGATTTACATAATCGTCGTCAGATTATTGCTTCATTGCAAACTCTTTCAACTGCCCATAAGTTAGTTGATGAGATCACACCAAAGCTAGGCGCCCGTAACAGTGGTTACTTCCGAATTGAACGAACTCGAACCCGCCGCGGTGATAACGCCCAGCTGTCTCGCGTTAGTTTTGTTGATGATTTAACGGCAGCTCCAGTTGCAAAAGCTGCCGCAAAACCTAAAGTAGTTGCAAAACCAGTTAAGAAGCCAGCTCCCAAGAAAGTAGAGGCTAAATAATATGAAGACTTATAGCGCAAAACCAACCGACGTTACTCGTAACTGGTACGTAGTTGACGCCACTGAAGCTTCATTTGGTCGCGTCGCTACCGTTGTAGCCGAACTGCTAATTGGCAAACGAAAACCGATGTTTACTAAGCACATCGATTGCGGTGACTTCGTAGTTGTCATTAATACCGACAAAATGAAGATTACCGGCGATAAGTTAAACCAGAAAATGTACTACCACCACAGTCATTTCCCAGGCGGTCTAAAAGAAACTAGCTTACAAGATAAGATGGAAAAAGATTCTACAGAAGTTATGGAACATGCTATTCGTGGTATGTTACCTGTTAATAAGCTACGTGATGGTCGTTTGATGCGACTAAAAGTCTATAAAGACGATCAGCACAAGCATGAGGCACAAAAGCCCGCTAAATTCAGTATCAAGGAAGGTAAATTATAATGGCTGCTGTACATTACAACTACGGTCTTGGCCGTCGCAAAAGCGCCACTGCCCGCGTACGATTAGTACCTGGCAAAGGCAACATCGTTATTAACGGCAAAACGGCTGCCGAGTACTTCGAAAACAGCAAAAACTTACTAGCCGAGATGCAGAAACCATTTATCGCACTCGAAATGGTCGATAAATATGACCTTAGTATTGTTGTTAAGGGTGGCGGTCATGCTGGACAAGTCGACGCTATCGTCCTCGGTACTGCCAAAGCTTTGTCCGTTATGAATGAAGACCTGCGCAGTACGCTTAAAAAAGCCGATCTACTCGGCCGCGACCCACGTGAGAAAGAACGCAAGAAGTTCGGCCTCAAGGGTGCTCGTAAGCAACGCCAGTTTACAAAACGTTAAACTATATATACCATGGCTAAAGAAGCGACAACACCTCAAGAATATTTTGATGCAATACCGCACGATGAACCAGAAATTGCTGGTAATGTCAGAATTGTTAGTCCAATCCTTGGTGAGCTAGAAGTTTACCCAGTATATGTTGATGATACGCTTGCTGTAATTGAGCAATTCAGTAGAGTTGACAATCCTTAAGCTAAGTAGTATCGTATTAAAGTTATGAAATCACAGCTACAGCAGTATTATGCTTTCTGGTTTACACCCCACTATGCGTGGCGGACGATTTCTTATTGCTAATAAATAATTAGAATCAACCCAATTAACCGCCGCGCCAACGGCGGTTTTTTTAATTTTAAGAAGGAAATATAATGGATCATGGAATAGAAAAAGAAAGACAGGATGACTTGAGTAAGCAAATTCTTGCAATTTCAATGTCACCTGAACTCAAACAGGCTCGGCCGTTCGAGAAAGCCGATTTAATTATTGGTTTATCTCGGACTGCGCTTGGTATTGAGCATGAAGCACACATACACGACTTACAAAGTTCTGATAAAACTGAGCTGTTGTTTGTTATGCGCTCGGTCAGAGACCTGACACATCGAGAAACGTCATGAAGCTAATAGTTAAACAACATAACTGGTACTGGTTGACCACATTAACATGGCGGTTAACTATGTATTGCTAAAAATATGTAGAGAAACGAAATAACCACACCGCCACACAGGCGGTTATTTAATATAAGGAGAATTAAGATGGAATTAATAACATCACCAAAAAAACTAAAACGAGCATTAGGGCCGGAGGCAAAACAATGAGCCTTCAACGAAAACCAATCACCATTTTAGGTGGTATGGGACCACAAGCCTCAGCCCGTCTCTATGAGTTACTCATCCAGCATTCAGACCAGCATCCTCAGTCGAAGTCCGATATATTTCCGCACATTGTGCTGCGCTCGTTAGAGGTGCCAGATTTTATCGCCAATAAACGTAAGCTAGCACTGGCGCGGCAAATCTTTGCCGAGGAAGTGAAGTCAGCGAATGCCGACAAGTCGGTTGTGATAGCCATTGCCTGCAACACGGCTCATCTACTGGCTGATGAGGTCATAAAAACTAGCACAGCACCGTTTATTTCTCTCATAGAGACAGTTGCCGACGTAGCCGTTGCTCAAGACTATAAAGTTGTTGGCTTGCTGGCTACCCCCATGACAATTAAAACCAAACTCTATGAAGATATTTTCAGCGCAAGGGGGATAGATTGTTTAACACCTAACGATACTCAGTGCCTCTCACTGGAGCGAATGATTCGTTCGGTGTTGCGCGGATTGAGTACTAAAAAGGATTCCGATGAGCTGCTGCTGATCGCCAAAGACTTAAGGGCACGTGGTGCAGAGTCGGTAATTTTAGGCTGCACGGAGCTGCCTTTAGTCTTACCTAAAAAAGGTCATACTATTAAGTTTCTGGATAGTCTAGACGTGCTGGCGCAGGAACTCATTAACATTTACTACCATTAGGCTATAATAGGAAGTAATAATATGAGTAAACCAGTAATTTTAACCGGCCTGCGCGCCAATAACGACCTTCACCTCGGTAATTACTTAGGTGCATTGCTACCGATTGTCCAGATGCAAAAGCAATATGCTGGCGAATATCAAATCAACCTGTTTGTGCCAGACTTACATAGCTTCACGACGCCAATTGACCATACTAAACTGCAAGCCCAAATCATGCACAACCTCAAGCTGTTTGTCGCCGCCGGGCTAGATCTAGACGACCCAAATACCTTTATTTACCGCCAAAGCTTTCTACCGGCTCACAGTGAGCTGACTGTCATCCTCAATTCGTTTACGTATATGGGCGAGCTCAAGCGGATGACTCAGTTTAAAGATAAATCCGAGGGTCAAGACAACGTTAGTGCTGGCCTGTTTGATTACCCTGTTTTAATGGCGGCCGATATTCTCCTCTACGGCGCTAAGTATGTACCGGTTGGGGCCGATCAGACCCAACATGTCGAGCTGGCCCGTGACATTGCCATCAGGATGAATAACAAGTTCGACATGGAGTTATTTAAGTTGCCCGAGGCCGAGAAAGCCCAGATTGCTTTTGCTAGTAAGGGTGAGCGTTTGCGGGTACGTGACCTCATAAAACCAGATAAAAAAATGAGTAAATCCGAAGAGTCAGGTAAGGGCGTAATCTTCTTGGGTGATACCCCAGAAGTAGCGGCTAAGAAGGTAATGGGAGCCACTACCGATAGCGTAGGCGTTATTAACTATGACATGACAAACCAACCTGGCATCAGCAACTTAATTGAGATTTTAGCGGCTCTCGGCGACAAGCCAATCGACGAAGTCGCCAAAGACTACCAGGATCAAACCCAGTACGGCGCGCTCAAGCAGGATGTGGCTAATGCTGTCCAAACCTTCTTGCAGAATTTCCAGAATAAACTTGCTGAAGTTGATGAAGCTAAACTATTGCAAAAACTCGAGGCCAGTGAAAAAGCTATGAACGAAGTTGCCGGCGTAACCTTGCGTCGTGTCCAAAAAGCCGTCGGACTACGTTAATGAAGCTAGTTGCACCGGCAGAGGCTAATAACGTCCGTTTGGACCACTATTTGTCGACCCAAATAACTAATGTCAGCCGGAGCTTTCTGCAACAATTGATCGATAAGGGGACAATTACCGTTAATGGCCAGACCCAAAAAACTGGCTATAAGTTGCGACCCGACGACAAGATTAACGCCGACTATGACTTTAGTGAGATTAAACAGCTGCAGATTGATTTACCGATTTTATACGAAGACGATGATTGCCTGGTTATTAACAAGCCAACTGGCGTTCTTAGCCATAGCAAAGGCGCCTTTAACCCCGAAGGTACGGTAGCTAGCTTTATCGTCCCCCGACTGACCTACCAAGGTGATAGGGCGGGCATTGTTCACCGTCTCGACCGCGCTACATCTGGGGTGATTATTTGCGCCAAGACACCAGAGGCTATGTCTTGGTTGCAAAAGCAGTTCAGTCAGCGCAAAGTCAAAAAGACCTACCTGGCAGTAGTTAAAGGCTCTCCGGATGTCAAGAAGGCTATAATCGAAGTGCCAATTGAGCGTAGCCCGAGTGACCCAAAAACATTCCGGCCGGGCAACAGTGGTAAACCTGCTATTACCGAATACGAAGTTACCGACGAAGGCCCAACTTACAGCCTGCTGACATTAAAGCCAACCACCGGCCGAACCCACCAACTTCGCGTCCATCTCAAGTTTATTGGTTTTCCGATCGTTGGAGACACTATATATGGTGGTGAAGATTCGGAACGACTGCTACTTCACGCCGAAAAGCTCGAAATTACTCTGCCAAATCGCGAACGGGCGACTTTTGAAGCAACTCTGCCCAGCCAATTTCGCGATATACTAAAAGTATGACCAACTTGGCCTTACACCCCAGCACTAAGCAAGCTCTCGATCAGTTCCAGGCATCTCCATCACATAGTTTAATGATTGTTGGTAGCAGCGGAGCCGGTAAAAGCACCGTGGCGACATACTTAGTTGGCCAAGTTATTGACCCCGATAAAGATATCCAAAAGAACCCCTATTTTTTAAGAATTATTCCCGACAAGAACAGCATTTCAATTGAGGCAATTCGCCAAGCTCATGAGTTTATCCGTCTTAAGACTACCGGTAGTAAGCCATGGCGCCGGGCGATTATTGTTGAAGACGCTCACTATATGACTAGCGAGGCCCAAAATGCTTTCTTAAAAATGCTAGAAGAGCCGCCGGCTGACACGATTATTGTTCTTACTGCACTTAGTGACACTAGTGTGCTACCCACCATTAGCTCGCGGACCCAACAGCTAAGGGTCAAACCGTTGGCCGCACAAGAAGCGCAAGATTATTTTAGCCAACAGGGCGCCGACCCAGTTGAAGTGACCCGGGCTTACCATATGAGTGGCGGTCAGATTGGCCTAATGACGCAAATTTTAGATACCGAAAATAACCAGCAACTGCTGGGTCATATTGATTCCGCCAAACAATTACTCAAGGCCTCGGCCTTCGAAAAACTGGTTTTTATCGATCAGTACATTAAGCAAAAAGATAGTATCGAACAACTGTTGTGGGCGCTTTTAGCGGTTTGTCGGGCTGCTCTGCAGCAGGCTAGTCAACAGAACAAGCAGCCGATGGTTAAGCACTGGCAAAACTCTATTAAAGTAATCTTGCGGGCTCAAGACACATTAGCGTCGCACCCGTTGCCAAAGCTACTGCTGACTGACCTTAGTTTGCAACTGTAGCCGTGCTACAATAGTAGGCATATGTACGAATTAATTTTCTTGGCTGGTTTTGGCTTTTTAGTCTTCCGGAACACCAAAGTACGCGAAGACGAACTGTCGCCAATCCCGCGCAAGCTATCTGACAAACTCGGTAAACTTTGGGATATCGCCCACCAGGGTATGCGCGAGAATCGCTTTCTTCGAGCCGAGAAGGCTTTACTCACAATTTTAAAGATTGATGAAAAGAACGCTGCGGCCTATAACCGACTAGGTATTTTATATGCCAAACAAAAAGAGTATAAAGATGCGATTGATTGTTTTGAAATTGCTTCTAGTATCGAAGCGACTGCTTCCAGCCTGCACAACCTCGGTTTAATTTATTACGAAACCGAAAATTATCCCAAAGCTGCCGTGGCTTTTGAACAGGCCTTAAAGCTAGAGGATGGCTTAGCAGCCCGCCATATTGCCTATGCCAAAGTCCTCGAAAAACTAGGTAATACCAAGCTTATGTTTGACGAACTCAACAAAGCCATCGAACTAGAGCCAAATAAAGAGTCGTACTTACTAATTAAGCGGGCTTATGAGCATGAGAATATGCAAGCCGAAGCCGATATGATTGATCAAAAACTTAAAAAGCTAATTGTGCCGACCGCCCGCGTCAAACAAAAGGTCAAGCGACCCCCCAAGGTTGTTATTTAACCTCTGTTCTGGTACAATTTTGTCTGTTCTGCAAGCGTTATAAATTGATTAACAACTCATTAACTTGCTAGGGCGTTCGTTAACAATCCAAATATAATGAGTACATGTCAAAATGTATTCACTGCAAACAAACCACAGCAAAATTGTCATATAAGTATTGTTCCAATCAGTGCCAGTCTGATTATGAGTATGAACAATACATTTTAAGGTGGAGAATGGGTAAAGAAAGCGGGACTATTGGAATTACTGTAAGGAGTATGTCTGGTCACGTAAGAAGGTATGTACTTTTTAAGTTCAACTATGCTTGCTCAAAATGTGGCTGGAATAAGAAGAACATAATTACAAACCAGTCGCCACTAGATATAGACCATATTGACGGTAATTCAGAGAATAATAGCGAATCAAACCTTAGATTACTTTGCCCGAACTGTCATTCTTTAACATCAAATTACAAAAATTTGAATAATGGCAGAGGAAGAAACTGGCGACGACTCAAGTATGTAAAGAACTCCTAACGTGCCGCCTTAGCTCAGTTGGTTAGAGCGTTAGTTTTGTAAACTAAATGTCCCCGGTTCGAATCCGGGAGGCGGCTCCAGGAATTTGGACATCATGCGAGATTGTCTAAATCTGCCTGGCTACCCCGTGAGGATAGTCAGGGAGGTGTTACAATAGCTCTAGCTCACTTCGGTGGGCAGAGCAATTTGCAGGGTTAGTGAAGCGGTCAAACACTCGAGACTGTAAATCTCGCGGCTTATGCCTTCGTAGGTTCGAATCCTACACCCTGCACCAAATAAATTGAGCCGGCTTCAGTCGGTTCTATTTATTTGTAGAGATGTAAAGTAGAGAACCTACGACTCCAACTTGTTGGAGCAGTCTTCGAATCCTACACCTTAATGTGATATAATATGTTTAAATTTTAAGGAGTAAATGTGATGGAAATCAACGCAAGTGAAACTAGTTTGGTGTCGCAACTTAAAAGTGTACCGATGCTCGGCCTGGCTGATGTTTATAGAGAGCATGGTCCTGAGACCGGTTGGGCTGAATTACAGCGCCGTTCAGTTTGCCCGCCGACACCTCATTCCGAAAAAGATCTTGATACAGAAGTTCGTCAGGAAATAGGACACCTTTCTGTTACTGCCGATTACGTAGAGCTCGATCACTAATAAGCCACCAAAGTTCTAATTTTTGATAAGAACCTACGACTCCAACTGGTTGGAGCAGTCTTCGAATCCTGCACCCAACATAATAACTTTCAGCCATGTTATAGTTAGGTATAAGCGAGGGGCGTTATGCGAAAAATTGATGAAAAATATCAAACTACTGGAGATATAACAAAACTAGATGGAACACCTATCCCAGAAGATGAGCCTTTAATACTATTTAGAGCGCACGATAAGTTGCTCCTACCATTACTCGAAGATTATATGAAACTATGTATCGATTCTGGAAGTCCTGAGAAGCATCTTGGTTTATTGAAACAACGAATTGATGCAATAAAAGCATGGCAAGAAACTAATACCGAAAAACTTAAAGTGCCAGGTTCAAATCTTTAACCGGCGTTCCTGCTTATAGATAATCCTGTAACCAAAGATTAACCTAGCTAATACCATAACTGCACCATAAAACGCCAATCTATGCTATACTTTAATTACGCAAGTGGTTATTATCTCTTCTCCGTTTTTTTGAACTGCCTTTACTGGCTTTATCCTCTCGGCTAGCAGGTGCTAATGACGGGCGATAAAGCAATTAAAAAAGAAGGATCTATTATGTCAATGAAACTCTACGTCGGTGGTCTCGCCTATAGTGTTAACGAAAAAGAACTCGAAGAGCTGTTTGCAGCCTTTGGTAAAGTTACCAGCGCAGCTGTCATTAAAGACCGCGACAGCGGCCAGTCAAAAGGCTTCGGCTTTGTTGAATTAGAAAACGATGATGACGCTCAAAAGGCAATCAGCGAAATGAATGGCAAAGAAGTTAGCGGCCGTTCATTAACTGTTAACCAAGCTCGTCCCCAAGAAGACCGACGCCCAGGTGGCGGTGGTGGTAATGGCGGCAGTTTCCGTAAGTCTTACTAACAGACTTACAACTTAGCTAAAAAACAGAAGCTCGCTTTGACAGCGGGCTTCTGAAAGTTTTAACCCATGCAAAAAATTAATAAGCACATTCAGATTATCCGCACCACTGTACCCGGTCTCAGCTCTCTAAGTAGTGCGTCGGCCGAGGCGATTCAGGCCGCGTTGGCTAAACACTACCGAATGGTTCAGATAACAATAGTTAATGATATTAAAGACTTAGAGCAGCTGGTTTCATGCAAACCCGATCTAGTTTTTACCGGCATTAAGTATTTGTTGGGGCGTTTAGGCCGTAAAATATGGATCGCAGACTACCTAGAAGAACATAACCTGCTTCATACCGGTTCGCCCAAGCGGGCCATCCAATTTGAGCAAAGTAAACAGTTAGCAAAGCGCTGCGTTCAGGCCGCCGGACTTAAAACTGCTGGCTTTAAGGTCGTTAGAGAAGGCCAGTTACCGGTTGACTTCGTATTAGAGTTTCCGGTTTTTGTTAAACCAACTAGCCTAGGCGGCGGTCAAGGGATTAACCCAGATTCGGTCGTTCATAGCCACCGGCAACTTAAACGTAAACTGGCGGAACTTAACTGCGATGCCCTAGTCGAGAGCTATCTAGCAGGTAGGGAATTTAGTGTGGCGATTCTGCGTAACGAAGGTTCGCATGTATTAGTAGCAATGCCAATAGAACTAGTGGCGCCACTGAATCACAATGGCGATCGGATATTAGGCCAAGCAGTAAAAACAGCCGACAGTGAGGTGGTCAGCCGGGTTGAGGATAATTTTACCAGGTTGCTGCTCTGCGACTTTGCAACCCGAGCCTTTAAAGCCTTGGGTGGCCAAGATTATGGCAGAATCGACATTCGAATGGATAGCCAAGGAGAACCGCACTTCTTGGAGGCAAACCTCATCCCTAGTTTAATCGAAGACTATGGTTCTTTCCCAAGAGCTTGTCAGTTAAACCAGGGAATCGGCTATCAGCAGATGATATTACGAATCGTCAGTCTGGGTTTAAATGGTACAGACCGAATACCGTTAAACTTTGCCTTGTCGTCAAGCCTAGAAGTATAATTTGCAACATAGTCGTAGACCCAAAAACTTTCTGTTATAGTAATAATAATGAGTGAGTTTTACGAGGGTATACACGAAAAGTGTGCAGTATCGGCGGTTGTCACAACCGAAGAACAAGCTGCGCCGTTAGTTTATGAGCAACTTTTTTCTATGCAACACCGCGGTAGTTACGCTAGCGGCATGGCTTCTATCTTGCCGGATGGCAACTTGCGAACGCACCGCGATCTAGGTACTGTACCGGATGTTTACAGTGAAAAAAGCATTAGGGCTCTCGAGGGGAACATGACGATTGGCTTTAACCGTTACCCAACTTCGGGTGCTCCCGATAAGCACCCCGGACCATTTAAAGATAATGCAATCGGCTTTGCAATGGCCCATAACGGCAACTTACCGTTAACCGATCGGCTCGACAAGTTTCTGGAACGCTACAACATTTCGACTGGTCAATATAACGATTCTGAAAAGATGGGCTTAACGGTCGCTCAGTTCTTGCGTCAAGGCCAAGAGTTGCCCGATGCTATTGATATGGCCTTTCACTATTTTAGGGGTTCTTACTCGTGTGTCGCTATGCATGATGGTATGGTGGTGGCGTTTCGCGACCCTAAAGGAATTCGCCCGTTGGCCCTAGGTTCGTTTGACGGTGGTATTGCGGTTGCTTCAGAGACCTGTGGTTTGGATATTATTGATGCCAATTATGACCGCGAAGTTGAGCCCGGCGAAATGGTAATTATCACCAAGGATGGAGTTGAATCGAAAAGGTTTGCAGACTCAGATGAAGAAAAACTCGATATGTTTGAGTTTGTCTATTTTGCTCGTCAAGATAGTGTGTTGTACGGCCAGCGACTTAACGAAGTTCGACGTCGCTTTGGCCAGCAACTGGCTAAAGAGCATCCACCGGCCACAGATGATCAAGCTAACGTTCTAGTTGTACCAATCCCCGATACGTCCATCCCGGCTGCCGAAGCCTACGCTCAGGCTCTTGGCTTAGAGGAAAGGAGCGCAATCATTAAAAACCGCTTTATCGGCCGTACCTTTATGGCTGATAACGACCGTCTGCGTAATCGTCAGCTTCGTCGCAAGCACAGCATTATTGATGAAGATGTAAGGGGTAGAGATATTGTCTTTATTGACGATTCAATTGTGCGCGGCAATACTATGCCACGGCTGGTTCGCTTGGCAACCGAAGTCGGCGCCAAGTCAGTATCGGTCTTAATTGCCTCATCACCAGTTCGTTTCCCAGATTTCTATGGTATCGACACGCCAGAACAAAGCGAATTAATGGCTGCTAACTTAACAGTTGAGCAAATGCGTCAAAAAATTGGCTGCAAGTACCTCGGGTTCTTATCTCTAGATGGCATGGTAAGTGCTACTGGCATTGATTACGAAAAGTTTAATCTGTCCTGTTTTAACGGTGAGTATCCAATTGGCATTGGCGCGTTAAAAGCCCAAATCAAGAAACCTATTAGTATGGAGTTTGCCGAGTAGTTGTTTTAACAGGGGTTATTTGGTATCATTACCGGGTTGTTTGCCGTCGTAGCTCAGTGGTAGAGCATCGCCATGGTAAGGCGGGGGTCTCGGGTTCAAATCCCGACGACGGCTCCAGAGAAAGTAATCTAATTATAACATCAGTCATTGACAGCAACTAGCTGCCAAGGCCGACATTCTAACTTGTGCGACGTCCTCCACCCCTATAAGGTGGAGTTTTTAATTCCCGGCACGTAACAGACGTTGCGGGTCTCGGTTTTTCAGCCCCGCAACAAGCGGGGCTTCTTTATTGGGGCTGAGAGCTATAAGCAAACGCACGCCTGGCTACTCATGGTATAATATAAAGGTTACGTCGGGCGAGGTCAGGAAGTTAAACGACCCGCATGCCAGGGATAATAGGATGTAACAATCGACAGACTCAATACCTATGAGCGTCGGAACCAAGATGAATAATCATTTTAGGTTTCGGCGCTCTTTTTATTTAGTCGAAATAAAAATTGTGGGGATATAGTTCAACAGAAGAACACACGCTTGCGAGGCGTTAGATACGGGGGCAGCACCCGTTATCTCCACCAGCTCTTTAACAATAAAAAAGGACTCCTGGGAGAGTCCATACCTTGCGAGGCGTTATCTATATTATAGCAACGCCTTCTTTGGGTGTCAAGAAATCGGAGTTAGTTTATGAGCAACGGTGATTACTCTAAGGGAGCAAACAAATAAAATGAGATGGTTTAGCAAGAAACACCATGAGCGCGCTATAATCTATAGCATGCAGACCTATATCGTGATTTATGAATCCGCCACTAAAGCAAAAGATTTAGAAAATCACATCAAATCAACATACGGTACGTATTCACAAATTACTGAGACTTCTTGGGTGGTTGTTACCGATAAGACCGCAGTACAGATTCGCGAAGGCATAATAGCAGTTAAGGCCTCCGGAGATCGCATATTCGTAATACGGTCGGGTGCAGTAGGAGCATGGATAAACACCAGAGGTACTGGGGACTGGTTAAAGAAGTACCTTTGATATGTCAAACGAAAAAGACCAAATAACAGTAAATCGGGCAAAGATTGATTCAATTACTGTTTATGAGGTGAATGAGTATGAACTCGAAGTAATTGAAAGAGGTTCGCCGAGTTCAAACTACCTAAATATTGCGCTGGTGCTACTGTCAACTTTCGTTGCATTCCTGGCAAACCTCCTGCTCACCCCAGTTAATGGCAACACATTCACCGTATTCGTCATTATAACCGTCGTGTCAGCCGTAACTGGGATTATTCTGCTATATATCTGGCACCGTACAAACAAGGACTCCTCTAGCATATTCACTAAAATACGAGCACGGAAGAGCGTAGAAAAGATACGTGAGATTGCCCTCGATAGCGAGGTAGTTGCTAACGAACAAGAGAGTGTTGTACCGACAAAGCCCTAGGTATCAATTGACTTTCCAACTAGCTTATGGTAGGATGTTGGTAGTTCATTAATAATTTAATCGTGTTCCGGGGACTAACTCCCAAGCTGGAATAATGATTATTTTACTTCTCCATCCCCACCATATCCATGGTAAGGCGGGGGTCTCGGGTTCAAATCCCGACGACGGCTCCACAGAAAGACTCTGGCAGCTTGCTGGCAAGAGTCTTTCGAGGAAGCAGGCAGTATCCCTTTAGGGATACGACGGCTCCATTAATAAGCAGTTTACAATCTGTTTCTAATCTGTTAAGATATAATCTATGGCAAAAAAAGGCGACAAGCGAAAGACTATTGGTATGGTCTCGGAAGAGTCAAATCACCGAACCTACTACACTGTTAAAAGTACCCAAAATACTCCTGACAAACTTCGGCTTAAAAAGTATGATCCAGTACTGCGTAAGCACGTCTGGTACACCGAGACCAAGAAAAGTCTTGGACGAAACGAAGTCAAGGGCCGCAAATAGCGGCTCTTTTCTTATCTAGAGCGCATTAATGATTAGAGCAACGCCGGTGATAACGTTTACTGCCGCGCAAACATAGAGAATCATAGCAGCGATATTTCGACCCATATGATCGTTTTCGCCGCCTTTGATTACTTTTGCAGACACCACTAAGAAGAGGGGGAGAACGACGAGTGTGAATAATCCGAGGAACATCATAGGTTGAATCCTTTAGTTATTAGACACAGTTTACGATATTATTGCAATCAGTCAAACAAGTTTGCCATGGACTTCATCTATGCAAAACAAAACAGCCAACCTTTCGGCTGACTGTTTTATTTTGGCAGGGGTAGCAGGACTCGAACCTACGACACCTGGTTTTGGAGACCAGTGCTCTACCAACTGAGCTATACCCCTTTGACGTAACTACAACATTATACCAGAGAGGCGGTATTTTTAACCCTTCTCAATAGGTTCTGAATCTGTTATACCTATAGTAATGGGAAAGTTAAAAACCTCACCACCAGTTCTTATCATGCTCTTCGGCTATCCGGGTGCTGGTAAGACGCATTTTGCTAGCGAACTTAGCAAGGCTATGGAAGCGGCCCACGTTCAAGGTGATCGCATCCGCTCGGAGCTTTTCGAGCAGCCCCAATATACCAAACAAGAAGATGACATAGTAGCGCATCTAATGGAATATATGGCCGAAGAATTTTTGAATGCCGGGGTCAGTGTTATTTTTGATACTAACGCTACTCGTTTGGTGCAGCGTCGAACTTTACGTGATGTCGCCCGAAAAGCTAAGGCTAAGAGCTTTATTGTGTGGTTGCAAACCGACCAAGACAGTGCCATGGCTCGAATTGCCGGTCGTGACCGTCGCCGCAATGATGATAAGTTTGCCCGACCTTACACCAAAGAAGCCTTTAAGCTAATTGTTGGCAGCATGCAGAAACCACAAAACGAAGACTATGTCGTCATCAGCGGTAAACACACTTTTGCTATGCAACGTAACGCCATCGTCAAAAAGCTCTATGACTTAGGTGCGATTTCTACAAATACAGCCGCCAACAGCGTCGCCAAACCAGGCTTAGTCAACCTAGTCCCAACGGCTGGTCGGGTTGACCCTAGTCGCCGCAACGTAATTATTCGTTAATCAATGGCCACTAAACAATTTGAGCTAGAGTCGATCGGGCCGGTTTCGGTTTACAAACGACGCGGTAGCAAATCGATCCGCCTAAGCGTTAATAGTGATGGTTTAATCAGGGTTACGATGCCTACATGGCTGCCATATCAGGCGGGCTTAGCTTTTGCTAGCCAAAAGAAAGCTTGGTTGCTATCGCAGATGAAACATGAACAATTTAAAGACGGCCAGCGACTTGGTAAATATCACACGCTTCGTTTGCTCGTTAAACCAGGCATAAGTCAGCCGCAGACCCGCCTAACTGACACCGAAGCAATTGTTAACTACTTAGGTAGCGTCAGTAGCCCAGCAGTCCAAGCTGCCGCTCACGAAGTTGCTAAGCGCTCTGCTAAGGCTGAAGCCGAACAACTATTGCCGCAACGCCTAAAAAGCCTATCCGAAGTCCATGGCTACCAATACAAGGGTCTGAAGATTCGTCACCTAAAGTCTCGCTGGGGAAGCTGCAGCTCATTACACGACATAACGCTTAACTACTACCTAATGCAGTTACCTTGGGAGCTAATTGATTACGTTTTAGTGCACGAGCTAGTTCACACCGCCCATCTTAACCATGGCAAAGGCTTTTGGAAGGCGGTTGAAGAATGTATTCCTGACTATAAAGCTCGCCGTAAGCGACTAAAAGACTACCAGCCAAGTCTTCTGTCACTTAAATCAGACTCATCTGTGGCATAATAGTAAAATGGTAAAGCTTATTCCGCAGGTTCGACGTCCGGGCGCAATTGATCACGAAAGATTGAATAGCCTGATTAATAGTATGGCCGATGGCGTTTTGGCGACTGATGGTAATGGCAAGATAGTCCTGGATAATGGAGCAGCTTTAAACATTCTGGATGTTAACAGCACGGTTAAGGGCCAATTGGTTTCGCAAGTTCTAAATTTGCTTGATAAAAACAATCAAACAGTCGATGTTCAGACTTTAGTTAAAGCCGTAAAAACCCAAGAAACCAGCCGCGACTACCTTTTAAGGTATCCGGACGGCAGCACAATCAACCTTTATCTAAGTATTGCGCCGGTTCACCTTGGTTTTGGTACCAATATGCAGGGTTATGTGGTGCTACTGCGCGATATTACCCGCGAGAAATCACTCGAAGAAGAGCGCGACGAATTCATAAGCGTCGTCAGCCACGAACTGAGGACCCCAATCACTATCGCCGAAGGTAACCTCAGTAACGCTTTATTTATCGCACAAAAAGCTGGCGATACCAACCCAGCGGTCATGGAAGCCTTGCAACAAGCTCACGACCAAACTACCTTTTTAGCTAGCATGATTAACGATCTAGCGACTTTGTCACGCGCCGAACGAGGCAAGCTAGCCGTTGATGTGGAAGCCATAAATGTCCATCAAATGGTCGAAGAATTAGCCAAAAACTATGCTCCCGAAGCAAAGGCCAAGGGATTGCATCTCTTAACTGATCTCGATCGTAGCCTCGAGTTACTAACCTCTAGCCGGCTGTATGTCCGGGAAATTCTGCAAAACTTCATTACTAATGCCATTAAGTACACTCAAACTGGTAGCGTTACAATTGGCGCCAAAGTAAAACCAACTGGCGTGGAATTTTTTGTACAAGATACTGGCATCGGCATTAGTAAATCTGATAAAGAGAAAGTTTTTGATAAGTTCTTTAGAAGCGAAGATTTTCGCACTCGACAAAACAATGGCACCGGTTTAGGCTTGTACGTAACTATGAAGCTGGCCAAACTAATTCATGCCGACATCAGTATGGACAGTGAACTCAACAAAGGCTCGGTTTTTAAGATCTTTATACCAAATCTGAAGGCTGCGGAACCGGCTCATACCGAACGAACTTAGTATTGACAGTTTGGCCACTACTGTTGTATATTGACACCAACGGAAACCTGTCTTTATAGATAGGTTTTTTAATTGGAAGAATTGGAAAGGGAGATATGGCAGATAAAAAACCGGTTCCAGCTAAGTCAAAACGTTCGCAGACGGTTCGTGAGCGTAGCCAAACGGCCGTTACCGAGTCAACCGGTCGGCGGGTTCGTAAAGCTGCTACCAGCAGTGTTACTAAGCCAATTAGTGCTGCCGGCAAGGGTGTTAAAACAGCTGCAAAGCCGTTTAAACCTCTGACAAAGCCATTCCAGAATAAGTTTATGCGCAAAGTTGGCCATATTTTGGCAACGGTGCTACTAATCAATTATCTGCGTAGTAGCTGGAAAGAACTTCGTCAGGTTACTTGGCCAAATCGTAAAGAAACAACCAAGCTAACTATCGCCGTATTCCTGTTCGCCATTGTCTTTGGGGCAATTATTGCCATCACTGACTTTGGTCTCGATAAAATCTTCAAGAAAATATTACTAAGTTAGAGTTCAAGGAGTTTAGGTTTAGATTATGGTTAAACGATACGATACAACCAAGCAATGGTACGCCATTCATACATATAGCGGCTACGAAGAAAAGGTTGCCGAGAGCATCCGCCAGCGCGCCGAATCTTTAGACATGGCTGACAAAATCTTCCAGGTAGTTGTCCCTAAAGAAAAAATGATTGAAGTTAAGAACGGTAAGCGCAAAGTCGTCGAAAAACGCATCTTCCAGGGCTACGTACTCGTACAAATGAAACTGTCTGAAGACGCTTGGTACATTGTTCGTAACACGCCCTCAGTAACTGGTTTCGTTGGTTCTGGCACTGAACCTACTCCTGTTAGCGATGACGAAATGGAAAAGATCATGAAGCGTATGGGCCGAGCCGAACCAAAACACAAGATCGACTTCAACGAAGGCGAAGTAGTCAATATTACCGACGGACCTTTCAAAGGTTTTGACGGTACCATCAACGAAATCGATGCTCAAAAGGGCAAGCTCAAAGTCTTGGTTAACATGTTCGGCCGCGAAACTCCGGTTGAACTCGACAGTTTGCAGGTTAAACGAGTCTAAGATCTATGAGCGAAGTCAATATGCCAGAAGTAGCCTTACATGGCTACAGGATGAATCGAGTATCAAGAATAGTCTGCGGCACGGCGTTGGCTGGAGTCTTTGGTACTGAAATAGCTATGCTAACGGGGCATATCAGCCCTAACGTTATGCTTGGGGCCTGTGCTTTGACGGTCGCAGCAGTTGGCGCAGGAACTATTATTGATGAAAGGGCCAGAAACTGTCAGGCCGCTGAAATAATCCCGGCTTCGATGCAACAACCCGTAGAATTTCGCCAACAAGAAGCCTAGACAACAGAGGTAATCTGTAGTATAATTGACCAGTTACGCACATATTAACGTGCAAAGACGAAATCTCTATACCTGAATGCTAAAGATCGCTTCAATCTTTACTGTTTCGAAACCAGATATAAGGATTTCCGATAATAGGAGACAACATGGCCGAAGGCAAAAAAGTAAAAGCTAATTTAAAGATGAAAATCCCAGCTGGTAAAGCCAGTGCCGCTCCACCAGTTGGTAGCACACTCGGTCAGTATGGTGTTAACATGATGGACTTTGTTCAACCTTTTAACGACCAAACCCGCGAATTGCGTGGCATTGTGACTGCTCATATCACCGTATATGACGATCGCAGCATGGCCTTTCGAGTAGTTAGTGCCCCAACCGATGACTTGATTCGCGAAGAACTTGGCATCAAAAAAGGTTCTGGCAAGCCAAACAGCGAAAAAGTCGAAAAGAAGATGACCGACGCGCAGCTAACTAAAATCGCCGAAGCTAAAGCCCACGACATGAACACCGACGACATCCCAGCTGTCAAAAAGATGGTAGCTGGTACGGCTCGCAGCATGGGTGTGGAGATCGAAGGCTAATAATGGCATTTGACGATCGTAAGCTTGATCGAGCCATCGACGGTACTTTAGTACCGGAGCATGAGGTTGCCTTCCAGGAGTATGATGATTTTTTGAAGGATACCAACTATCATGACGTTCCGCTTGAGGCGGCTAAAGTGCTTGGCCCAAATGGCGAAGTGCCGGTAGTCGAGGGTGAAGTAGACTGGTATTTGTTTAGTTAATTAATAATTTGTGGGAGGCCGTCGAAACGCCGTTAGCACCACGAGGAGATAACCATGGCAGAAGCCAAAAAGAAGACCGCAAAAGAAGAGAAAGCTCAGCTTGAAGAAATCAAACAGGCTGATGCCGCTATTGTTGAGCAAGAAGCTGTCGAAGTAGTCGAGGAAGCTAAAGCCGAAGGCAAAACCGCTAAAGCTGGTAAACGCAGCGCTAAGGCTGTTAAAGAAGCCGAAGAAAAGGTTGCTAAAGAAGAGCGTAAAGCGTCTGACGATCAGCCCGAAAAGCCTAAGCAAAAGCAGAACCCCCCTAAAAGCCAGTTTGACCGTAAGGGCAAGAACTACCGTAAGTTAGCCGAACAGATCGAAAAGGACAAAGAATATAGCCTATCAGAAGCGCTTGATCTAGCCGTTAAGACTAACCCAGCTAAGTTTGATGCAACTGTTGAGTTACACATCAATCTAGGTGTTGACCCGCGTCATGCTGACCAAAACATCCGTGATATGGTTGTTTTGCCAGCCGGAACCGGTAAGACTGTCCGAATTGCTGTTTTTGCCGAAGCCGAAGCGGCGGCAGCTGCTCTCAAAGCTGGTGCCGACATTGCAGGCGAAGAAGAAATTACTAAGCAACTCGATAAGGGTATCTTCGATTTTGATGTCTTGATCGCCCAGCCAATGCAAATGGCTAAACTCGGTAAGTACGCGCGCGTGCTTGGCCCTAAAGGCTTGATGCCAAACCCTAAGAGCGGCACAGTTAGTAACGACGTCGCTAAGGCTGTTACCGAAGCTAAAGCCGGCCGTGTTGAATTTCGGGTTGATAGCACCGGTATCGTTCACCTAGGAATTGGTAAAGTTAGTTTTGGTAAGGATAAGCTCGTTCAAAATGCTAAGGCAGTTTTGGCTAGTGTTAAGGCAGCTAAACCAGCCTCACTTAAGGGCAACTACCTAAAAGTAATGTATGTTACTACTAGCATGGGCCCCAGTATCACAATCGCTTCCAGCGAACTCTAGTTTTAACGTATACTAGAGCCATGGTTATTATTGGCATCACTGGCGCAATTGGTCACGGTAAGACTACCTTCGGCCAAGCCTTACAGTCTCTCGAGACGCATGCCACTCATTACGATTCATCACAAATAATTACCGATTTAGCGCAAGCCTGGCTTCAGACTACGTCCGGTTTACCCGAGCCTGATGACATCAAGGCTATTAATGGTTGGCTACGTAAGGTAGTGCCAATTATTAATCGTACCTATGGCTTAAACTGTAATTTCTCGCAAATTGAAATAAAAGTCGAAGACATCAAAAGTAATCCGGCCGACTACCAAAAGCTATTTGCCTTTTTAAAGCAGCCCTCGGTCGACTTTTCGATACCAGGTGATACCGCCAAAGAAACCTACCGAACTCTTTTACAGTGGATGGGTGGCTATTTTGTCAAAAAGATTGATTCCGGCATTTGGTACAACTACATCGCTAGCCAAATTCGACGCGATCACGAAGACGGCATTATTCTTTGTACGGTTGGCGGCCTACGCTACCCTAAAGATGCCGAGATTCTACGCAACGCTGGCGGGATTATCATTAGTATCGAACGCCCTAATTATGGCGAAACCGATGTCAATGATATAACTGAGCGCGAACGTCAAAATATTAAAGTTGATAGTCATGTTATCAACGACGGTGACCTTGGTGACCTACAGTCCTGTGCACAGCGTCTTTATGATGATATTAAGAATGACCAACTTAAACCCCAATATCAATCTTCGCCGATTTCTTAACAAAATCGGTAAAATCTTATAAAAGGTTGTAATATTTATGGTTGGGCTTGCGCCATACATTTAAGAGACCGTACACTGTAAGATGAATATATCTAAGGATTGGGGATTGTATGGCCACTTCGTGGAAGAAAAGACTGATTAGCCAGAGTGACCTAATGTCGCTGCAAGAAATGCTGCGCGAAAAAGGTAAAAAGATCGTCTTTACGGCTGGGTCTTGGGATTTGGCTCATGTTGGGCAACTCCGCTATCTAGAAAAAGCCCGTGAATGTGGTGACATACTGGTGGTTGGGGTTAGTAGTAACGAGGCCATCCGCAAGGTTAAAGGCGCCAACAAACCAATTCTGGACGAAAAGATTCGCGCCGAAATGCTTACTTATCTGCGAGCAGTCGATTTTGTAACTGTTCTGCCCGAACCAAGCTGCCAGCCATCGCTGGGTCTACTACGCCCCGATGTCTATGTGACTGTAAAAGAAGACTGGACTGAAGATTACAAAAACTCTAAGGAATACAAAACAGTGATTAAGTATGGCGGCAAGGTCACTATGATTGACCGTCAGTCGACTGCCATATCTACTACTAAGATTATCCAACGAGCGATTGGCGGTCATCTGGGGGATGTCTTCAAAGAATTTATGGAGCTCCGAAAGGACCCTCTAAAGGAAAAATAGATCACCATGCCAGAACTGACTCCTCAGCAACAGCAGAAGCAAGAGCTGTACCGCGACGCCCGATTATCAAAAAAGTACAACGACATCTGGCAGAGCGTGGGTAAGTGCGCCTTTTGTGACCTAAAAGATAAGTACATCTTCTTCGAAGAGGCCGGTGTTGTCATGACAATCAGCCTGTACGCTTATATAGATGGTCATTTTATGATTATTCCGCGTCGTCATGTTAAGTCGGCTAAGGAGTTGACCCAAAAAGAATGGGAAACCGTTCGAAAGTTCCTCTATATTGCAAAAAAACTGATTAAAAGTGTCCACCACGTTAATGGGATGCAGCTGGTCCAAAAAGATGGCAGCGGTGCTCAGAGTACTGTAGAACATCTTCACTTTCATTGTGTCCCATTTGATAGCCCAGACTTATCGCAATGGAATTACCGAAAGCTCAAAAACACCCCTCTAGAGAATGCCGAGCTTTACAAAGAGGCTGGCAAGAAAATTATTCGAGCCGACCTTAAATTTACTCAAAAATACCGCAACCCGACAGGCGTTAAAGTTGTTTGTGACGCCATAATTATTGATGATAAAAAGCAGATATTATTTGAAGAACGAAAAGCCGAATATCGCCTGGAGCCAGATTACTTAACATTACCAGGCGGTGCAGTTCAGAATTTTGATGTATCACTCCCAGAAGAACTGGCACGCGAAGTCAAAGAAGAAACGGGCTATAAGATAAATCCCAAACAGGCTAAGTTAATCTCCTCACGAGTCGATTCGGCCACGTACCCAAAAATGTCTGCTCAACTAGCGATTAACTATAATCAAGAGGAGCAATTTTTAAGGAATACGTATGTTATTCACTACGAGCCTAGCAAAACAATTCTTCGACCAGCCGATGATGCCAAAAAACTCATCTGGATACCGCTAGATAAAGTTGCTACACACTCCAGGATTTCACCGACTACCAAGCAAATCCTTAAAGAGGCTACTTTATGACAGACTCATACCGGTTTGACTGGGCCGACCTAGCTTTTGCTAACAAACGACCAGTAAAAAGCCTCAAGGCAATTTTTATTATGGCGCCCCGCGAAATTAGCGCCCAACGTTTCACGCAATTAGTTAAAGAGTATCTTCCGCAAGGAAATCTGGTTTTGGGTCTAGCTAAAGAGCCTTATGTACTTGGTTTTGAAGATCAACCACAATTTAAAACTCTCCAAGCTAAACAAGTTGCCGGAATAATCGATAAGGTCAATCGTAGTAAATCGGCTCACAAAATCTACATTTTAGATTATTCTCAGAATGACACAAAATATGTCATTGAGAATCTGGGTTTTAAGAAATTTATTGGCGTAAATGGGTCTTGGCAGTACGCTTTTCATACAAAAAATATTTACTACACACTTAACGCTCACGATATCCCTTATCAGTTGGTATCACCGTTCTGTGACGAAGCCGAAGCCCGAAGTTACCAAAAACGTCTAGCTAAACAACTAAGCTTGGACTTACCAACAAAAGACTTGTCAGACGAGCAATTATTAAAACTGGCCCAAGCTGCCGCCAAGTTATCATATGATTACAACTTCCAGACCGGTGCAGTGCTAAGTATTAAGCACAAAAATGCCTATAAACCATTGGCGGCGGTTCACAACAAAGTCGTACCGTTTGAGACCTATGCCATGCATAATGGCGCTCTCCGTGAAAAACATTTGTCGCCAACCCACGACCTTAACCACTATGATACGATCCACGCCGAAGCGCAGCTTATCTTATGGGCCCAAGAAAATCGGCAAAGTCTTAAAGGGACGACTCTGCATATCAACTTATTGCCATGTCCGCCCTGCGCCCGAATGCTGTCGCAAAGTGGTATCGACGAGGTTGTTTACAGCCTAGATCACTCTGATGGTTATGCAATTGATTTACTCCAGAAAACCGGTAAAACGGTTCGCCGTGTTGTTATGATCGGCTAACCATGAACAAAGAGTTATTTGCAGAAGTTATTGCCAAGTACGGCCTTACGCCAACTAAGCGAATGTCTATGCAAAAAGGCTACCGGAATGAATCCTACCCATTTGTTGACTCGACTGGCTTAGCAAAGAATCTGATTTTGTATAAAGATGAACCGGACGTTCTCAAGCTAATAAAACTAGCCAACCGGTCTGCCAACTTTGTCGCCAAACAGGGTTTGCCAGCTCGGACAAACGCCGACGGCCGAATTTTAAGCATAAAAACCAGCACCGGTGTTCGTTATGCCGCCTTATATGACTATCTACCCGGTCAAACCATAGCTTGGGAGGCTTATACGCGCGATCATATCAAACTACTAGGTATGACACTGGCCAAAGTCCATGCTGGTTTAGCCCTATTGGATGCTAGTGATTTTCCGGCTGTGGAGTCTCGGCTGCGGGCTAACTTACAAGTAATTGCCGATTACTTCGCCGACAAAGGCGTGCAGTCGGCTCTGGCGACAAAGTTGGCAATTAAGGTTGCTCCGGACCAGTTAAAAGCTTGTTTGAAAACGCTTGATCAGATTAAAGCTCTGCAGTTTAGCCAAGTTTTACATATGGACTTTGTCCGTGGTAACGTTTTGTTTAATTCACAACCAGCTGGGGCTAACCAACTAACCGTTGGCAAGGTCAACCTAACCGGTATCCTAGATTTTGAAAAGACGGCTCGAGGCAACCCTATTTACGACCTAGCTCGTAGCTTGGCTTTTCTTATGGTTGATTGTAAATATAAAACAGAAGCCAAGGTCTACAAGTACTTTATAGTATCGGGTTATTTAAAACGGGGTGGCGGTCGGCTTAACCAACAACAAATTTCCTTGATTGATGCGACAGTTAATCTATTCTTGCTATATGACTTTTACAAATTCCTACTCTATAATCCTTATCAATCGCTACCCGATAACGAACATTTTGTTCGTACCAAAAATTGTTTACTGGCCCGAAAGGTTATCACGGCACTATGAAAGTTGGAATCGTTGTCCCGCATATATTTATGCAGAAGGCTATTTTGCCCGAGGTCATTTTTTCACCCGGTACTCTAGCGATTGATTTGGTTGAGGGTTTGCCAGCCCAAGGCATTGAACCAATTTTATTTACGCCGGGCCCAGTTGACACCACAGTTACCAGTCAAACGACAGATCTCAGCTACTTTGAGGCAGAACTAGCCGCCCGAGACGATAACTACCTAGAACTACTTAAGAAGCACCCCTTAGCCTTTATCAGCCTGTCTCGACAAGTCCAGAGTGAACTTATTGCCCAAGCATTTGAAATGGCTAACAACGGCGAACTTGATGCCGTGCATATATATGCTAATGAGGAAGATATTGCTCTACCGTTTTCGAGGCTATGCGCCAAGCCCGTCGTCTTTACGCACCATGATCCATTTAACTTTTCGGCAAACTACCGTTCGATCTTCCCCAAGTATAAAGATGCTAATTGGCTGTCCATATCAATGGCGCAGCGTAAAGGCATGCCCAAGGATACCAATTGGGTAGGCAACATCTACCACGGTATAGCCGAAGATTTATTTACTCCCAACTATCAGCCAAACTCAGACTACGTTGCTTACCTCGGAAGAGTGATTGAAGCTAAGGGGGTCCATCTGGCTATAGCAGCAGTTAAGCTATACAACCAAACTGCCAAACGCCCCCTTAAACTTAAAATTGCCGGCAAACATTATTCGGGGGCCAAAGACAGCTACTGGCAGCGACTGATCGCTCCACAAATTGATGGTTCCGAAATTGAATACTTAGGCTACCTTAAGACAACTGCCGAAAAACAAAACTTTCTTGGCAACGCCGCAAGCTTGATTATCCCGTCGGTTTTTGAAGAGCCATTCGGTATGGTTATGATAGAAGCATTGGCCTGCGCAACGCCAGTGATTGGCTTAAAATCTGGTGCCATTAGCGAGGTCTTGGCCAATCCTAAAACTGGCATAACAGTTAGCAACAGTCCGCAGGTTGCGAGCGATTTGGCTAAAGCTCTCGGTACTTTAAGTTCTCTGGACCGCAAGCAATGTCGTCGGGAGTTTGAAAAACGGTTTACATTAAAAAGAATGTGCCGTGAGCATGCCGAAGTCTACAAACAGCTACAAAATAACTAGTGGCGCTTTGATATGCGGCAGAGCCTGGTAATTCTGTAAATCGAAGTTATCGGGCGTGAAACTATCAATATCGGCTACGTCTCCGACTATTTTAAGGGTCGGGAAGGCTAGAGGCTTGCGCTGGACCTGCTGTTTGGCCTGTTCGATATGATTTTGATACAAGTGGGCATTACCGATGGATACAATCAGCTCACGCGCCTCTAGGCCGGTGATATGGGCCACCATCTGAAGTAATAGGGCGTATTGGGCAATGTTAAACGGCAATCCCAAAAAGACGTCGGAGGAACGTTGGTAGAGCTGCATGCGCAGTTTACCCTTAGAAACGTCGAATTGGAACATGGTATGGCAGGGAGGCAAGCGCATCGCTTCGAGATCGGCTACGTTCCAGGCGCTAACGATAATCCCTTTGGAATGGGGGTTGGTTTTAATCTGATCGATCGCCCACTGCAATTGATCAATTCCTTTACCTTCATGATCTTTCCAGTTGCGCCACTGAACGCCGTAAACCGGACCGAGATTTAAGTCTTTGTCGGCAAATTCATCCCAGTAATGGATTTTGTGGTCTTGAAGATACTTAATATTAGAACTACCTGAGACAAACCATAGGAGTTCGTGCATCAGGATGTTAAATGGCATTTTTTTAGTGGTCAGAAGTGGGAAGCCGTGCCGTAAGTCAAACCGCATCTGATAACCAAAGACGGCTTTAATGCCGTGCACCCCACGAGTTGGTTTGCTTTTGCCCTCTTTAAGAATGTGGGCGATAAGCTTAAGGTATTCATACTCTGGGTGCATCAAAAGCTACTCTTTATCTTCATCCAAAAAGCTTAGATCGATCTCTTCACCATTAATTTCTGCTTGGCCGTAGTAAGCGTCGGCAGCAACATCATTAGCGTCTGTCATATCCCCTCCAGGTAGTTATTTCTCTAGGTATTAGTATAATTGAGCACTTGGGCATCTGCAAACAAGTTGGAGACAATTGCTAGCTATGTAACAATACTTGATATGAAAGTTTACATTATTGCTTCGCTAACAGTTGACGGTTTGATTGCCCAGCATTCTAATCATCTGGCCGATTGGACCAGTAAGGAAGATAAGCAGTTATTCCGCTCCATGACCAAAGCCAGTGGGGTTATGGTGATGGGTTCTAATCAATACGGCACTATTAATAAGGCCCTGCCAGACCGTAAGACAATCGTCTATAGCCATCATCCAACCCCCGAAATGAAGATAGACAATGTTGAGGTTACCCAAGAACCTCCCAAAGAACTAATTAAAAGACTTGAAAAAACTGGCATTAAAGAGTTGGCTATCTGTGGTGGTGCCCAGATTTACGATCTTTTCTTAAGGTCTGGGGCGGTAACAGACATTTATTTGACTGTCGAACCAATCATGTTTGGTAGCGGAATTGGTTTGTTAGCTAACCCTATCGAGCTTAATCTCAAGTTAGAGGATTTGCGTAAGATTAACGAAAATACGTTCTTGGTACATTACACGGTTGCATAAAATACCATTTTTTGACTAAATAGATATAAGTGGGCGTAACAACTAGGTGGCTGGAGGCTATGCAGTGCATAATGGCTTGTTTTTAGTTATCGAAGGTGCCGATGGGTCTGGCAAAGGCACGCAGTTTAGGCTTTTAAAAGATCGTCTCGAAAAAGAGGGCTACGATGTAGCGGCTTTTGATTTCCCGCAGTACGACCAGTCTTCTAGCTACTTTGTAAAGCAGTATCTTAATGGTAAATACGGCACGGCTCAAGATGTTGGGCCATACACCAGTTCACTTTTTTATGCGCTGGATCGTTACCAAGCGGCACCGCAAATTAGACAGGCCCTTGCAGCCGGCAAAGTTGTTCTGGCTAACCGTTATACCGGTTCGAGTATGGCGCATCAGGGAACTAGCTTTAATAATGCCGAAGAACGGCGTGGTTACTTCATTTGGCTGGACAATCTAGAATTTCAAATGCTAAACATCCCGCGACCCAGCGCCAATCTCGTACTAAGAGTGCCAGCCGAAACCGCCCAACAACTAATCGATAATAAAACGCCTCGATCTTATACCGATAAAAAGCGCGATATTCTTGAAGACGATTTAGGGCACTTGCAAAAGGCCGTTCAAGTTTATGATGATTTGTGCCAGCTCTTCCCGCGCGACTTTGTTAGCCTAAACTGCATTCAGAATGGTACCTTGCAACCAATTGAAATTATCCAAGAACAAATCTGGCAAAGTATTCAAGCCCTGCTGCCGCCCAAACCTCAAACTTCCAGCGTAGCAACAACTCATACGGATGATGCGCAGGTAACTCTGCTTGATGAATTCGCTCAAGCGGCTGGTCGGCATATTGTTATTGAGAATGCTTCAAATATCTTGGCCAAGAAGCTGGAGTCGGGTCGCCTGGCGACGTATCTAGAACAACCAGCCATCTACAGCAACTTTGATAAAAAAGATGTCGACGGGAACTACCGATATCACACCCCTGGACACTTTAGCCCAGCCGTCAAACAACACTATAACGCTGTCATGGACCAGATTTTTGATATTTACGCAGGTATGGTTAATGATCTAACGGCTCATATCCAAGCCAACTCAAAGACTCCATCCCAAGAGCGCAGTGCAGCTTGGCAGAACGCCACCCGAACCCAAGCCTATGATTTAGTGCGTCCAACCCTGCCAGTTGCCGCTAAATCAACAGTCGATATTCATGCTTCGGGTCAGGCTCTGGATAGCCTAATTACGCGCTTACTCGGTGATGATTTGCCTGAGGCCCAAGCAGTTGGGCGACAAATTCTTGAGAAAGCTCACAAATTAACCCCTACCTTATTGGAGGGAGTTGATCAACCAGATGGTGGCGGGTCGACTATTGCTTACCGGGCTAATACCTATAAAGCAGTCAAGGAATTGGCGGAAGCCTACCTGCCTATAGCCTACGCCAATCAAGCTGAGCCAATCCAACTGACCAGCCTATGGCCCCGAAATGAACTCGATCTACTGCCAGACATGCTTTACGAACACAGTAGCCTGTCTTTAAAGGAGATTTCCAAGGAAGTTGATGGTTGGTCTTATGACCGAAAAGTCGAAGTCTTTACGGCGTTTATTGGTGAACGTTTGAATCGGCGCCACAAACCAGGCCGTGCTCTCGAAAAAGCCCATTATAGCTGGGACATCGTCTGTGATTACGACATTTTCCGTGATATGCAACGACATCGTCAAGTCGACGATCTGGAGTGGCAATTCTTAACTCCCCGCTATGGCTACGAAATGCCCGATCTGATTGATGAGGCTGGGTTAAGTGATAACTTCGAGAAGTGTTTCGACCTGAGTCTAGAGTTATATAGCTTCTTGCAGGAGAACGATTCAGCTCTGGAAGCCCAGTATGCCACGCTTCTAGGCCACCGGATGCGCTGGAAAGTTACCTATAATGCCCGCGAAGCTTTCCATTTACACGAATTGCAGACTACGCCGCAAGGCCAGCCGGGTTATCGTAAGTTTGTGCAACAGATGCACCAAAAAGTTGCCGAGGTCCACCCGATGCTGGCCGAGGCGATGGTTTTTGTTAATAAAGACTAGGCTTGTTCTGCTGGAGGGAGCAAACCATTAGATGAAGTTGAATAGACAATATCGTAGGGGACTGGCTTTTCGCCGTTTTCGGTATCGAAACAGCCAATCGTCACAAACAGCTCCACGCCTTCCAGGGTAACAACCATACCAGGCTTACTGGGGTGAGGCGTCAATCCCAATTCATCACTTAGCAATGCATGCTGACCATCGTGAACGTCGTTACCATACATAAAGTAGGCACTAAACATCGGTCGCTGTTCGGCTAGGTATTGCTCATAATTTTCGGTGAGCTTAATAACGCCGTCGACAATGGCGTCATCAAGGCTAGGTTTAGCTTCGAAGGAAGCAGGCATATGATCGGTTGGGTTTAATAGATTTGTCATGGTGTTTCTCGCATAAAAAAACCGGTTCCACCTGTTGGTTGGGGACCGGTTTATGTTTCTTTCTTGTTAAAACCTGTATCCAACCATTAAGCAGCAATAAACACCATGCCGCAATTGCGGAGGTGCTTGGCTGTAATGATTGAATAGTTGGCTTTCACAGTCATGAACTTTACGCTCATATATAGCCCTTGTCAACAAGCAACTAAGTGGTAAAATATAGCCATGATCAGGTTCATCAACCAACAGAAGCAGCTCCTCCTCGGCCTACCAGGGCTGTGCTTCACTATGGTTGAAGTCTGAGCGTAGCAAAAACGCCTTAGTACAGCCCCAAATCAGACTTCGACCAGAAGTCTTTTTTAATGCTAAATTTGGAGAAATACAATGTTAGAAAATGAAAGTGGTCCAATTTCAGAATCAGAAGTTCACGAAGAATATGTAGACTACAAGAATATGCGGCCAGTCGATCCTCACGAACAGGGGCGAGTTATACAGGAAGCCATAAATAAGGGAGTTATACAAAAACCGGTAGGTTGGGTGGCAGTTCAGCCAGAGGGGAGCTGGGAAGAGGTTCGGCACAACCTGCCTGCCTGACTCAACTCAAATCCCCTTGCGGGACTAGTTGACCCCAGCAGTCACATCTGTTAGAATGATGCTCAGTTACCAAAGACAGCGACGCGCGCAAGCCTTAATAATGTCGCCTAGGTTTTAAACAATCCCGGTTGTTTTAAGTTTAGAAGTCTTTGATGCAAGTCAGAGACTTTTTTACTGGTAACGCTCCAAAGGTCGATATATTAAACAGGAGTGCACAAAATATGGCTTTACTAAAAGCAAAGAAAAACGAAGTTGTTAGCGAAGTAACACAGTTACTAAACAATTCTAAGATGACAGTTATTACTGCCTATCAAGGAACAACCGTTAAAGCGTTGCAAGAACTGCGCCGCGAAGCTAAGCAGAACGGTACAACTATTAAGGTTGTTAAAAACCGCTTGGTCATCAAGGCAATTCAAGCTAACGAAAACTTAAAGGACGTCGACACCAGCACCATCAATGGTATGCTTCTGTACGCCTTTAACAGTGAAGACGAAGTTGCTCCAGCCCAGACGCTGGCTAACTTTGCCAAAAAGCAACCAACTCTTAAGTTCGTCGGTGCAATTAGCGCCGAAGGCGTCTTCATGACAGCCGACGAAGTGACTGCCCTGGCTTCATTGCCAAGCAAGTCTCAGTTGATCGCGCAAGTTGTAGCAACTCTTCAGAGCCCACTCAACGATGTTGTATCTGGCCTTTCCGGCAACCTACACGCATTGCTTGATGGCATTGAAGCTAAGGCTACTAGTTAAGAAATTTTAAAGGAGAATAACATGGCTGATATTAAGAAATTAGCAGAAGAGCTAACCAAGCTATCTGTACTAGAAGTAAACGAACTAAAGAACCTACTCAAAGATGAGTACGGTATCGAACCTGCTGCCGCTGCTGTAGCTGTTGCCGGCCCTGCTGCCGACGCTGCTCCTGCTGCCGACGAAAAGAGCGAATACGATGTTGTCCTTAAGGACGCTGGTGCTCAAAAAGTCGCAGTCATCAAAGCTGTTAAAGAAATCACCGGCCTTGGCCTTGGTGAAGCCAAAGCAATCGCTGACGGCGCTCCAAAAACAGTTCTTGAAGGTGCTAAAAAAGAAGACGCCGAAGCTGCCAAGAAAACTCTTGAAGAAGCTGGCGCCACTGCAGAACTCGTCTAATAAACTTGTTTCTCAAAAAAAAGGAGTCCCTTGCGAGAGGGCTCCTTTTTTTATGTTAGGCCGAAGCTGCAATACGTGACTACGTTTGGAGCGTCACTTTTCCACAGCTTATTTTGACTTGATTGATTAAAAATGGTACGTTGAGGGCATTAAGTGTAGGTAAACAAATACAGAAGTACGTAGTAGGGGCCCAGCGATGGCAGAAATAGCAGACAAACAGATCAAGCGCCTTCGGGCACTCATCCAAGAAGCAGAAACAAACCTAGCAGCCGCTAAAGAGCTGCTTGTTAGCGTTGTGGGCGATGATCCAGTCGTAACTGCCTCCACAGTCGAAGAAAACCTCGGTAAGGTCATAGAAGGCGTCTTTGACGGCCAGAACATGGTTGGAAGCGACGCCAAGACCTACCCGGTACCGGCTAACTATGCGTCTAAGTCTAAATTGGTCCAGGGCGACATCCTCAAACTGACTATCGCCGATGACGGTGCCTTCCTCTACAAGCAAATTGGTCCAATCCCGCGTAAGCAACTGGTTGGCGTACTCGAACAAAAAGATGGCCACTATTTCGTCAAAGTTGGCGGAACCGAATACCGCGTACTTTT
>JBDSDR010000001.1:0-24177 GCA_039920385.1 Saccharimonadales bacterium (SeqCode) | reverse complement strand
CTAGCCCGACACATCCGTGCGGGAAAGATATGCCTAAAACCCCTATCCTTTCCGGCGTATTGTCAGAAAGGTTTTTTAATGCCAAAAACTTTATTTACTAGCGAGTCGGTCTGCGCCGGCCATCCCGACAAGATTGCCGATCGGATTAGCGATGCCCTGCTGGACGCCATCCTAGCCCAGGACCCCCATGCCAGAACCGGCATCGAAACCATTGCCGGCGCTAACCGCGTAGCATTATTTGGTGAGATTAACACCACCGCCAAAATAGATTTTGAAAAGATCACTCGTCAGACCATTAAGGTGCTGGGATATACCAATCCGGATTGGGGCTTTTCACAGGAGTCCAAGTTCGAGAATTATGTTCATCAGCAATCGCCGGAGATTGCTCGGGGTACCAATGACGATACCGGTGCCGGCGACCAGGGCATGATGTTTGGCTTTGCGATAGACGAAACGCCGGAGCTGATGCCCTTACCGATTGCGATTGCGCACGGCTTAACCAGACGTTTAGATGCGGTTCGCGAAGAAGGCATTCTGAAGTTCATTCGCCCGGACGGCAAAAGCCAAGTGACGGTGGAATACCAGGATGGCAAACCGGTCGGCGTTAAAACGGTCGTCATCGCCACGGCTCACGACGAAGCCACCTCCGAAGCCGACGTAAAACAAGCGATTTACGACAAAGTGGTGACGCCGGTGCTGGCGCAGTACGGCTACAAACTGGCGATCGATAATCTGATCGTCAATGGCACGGGGCTGTGGCACGTCCCCGGCCCGGAAAGCGATGCTGGGCTGACCGGTCGCAAGATCGTGGTCGACACCTACGGCGGATATGCTCGGGTTGGTGGTGGTGCTTTTAGTGGTAAAGACCCTAGTAAGGTTGATCGTAGCGGCGCTTATGCGGCTCGCTACATCGCCAAAAATATTGTGGCAGCCGGTTTGGCGCAGCGCTGTGAGGTCGGCCTGGCCTACGTAATTGGTCAGAACAAACCCCTAATGAAAACGATCGATGTGTTTGGCACCGGCACGGTTGATCAGGCTGCAATCCAGAAGTTCGCTGAAGAGCTGATCGATACCAGTGTCAAAGGAATCGTCACAACGCTTGATTTGCGGCGGCCAATTTACCAAGCAACCAGTGCCTATGGGCATTTTGGTAAAAAAGATTTACCGTGGGAAAAGATTGTTAGCAATCTTCCCAGGGGCTGAGCTGAGTCCGGGCGTATTTAGCTACCGCCGTGGCGGTCCCACTGGCATCAAGATGACCGTTGAATACTTTAACCGAATTAGTTAATGGTGAAGGCCGTGGTTCCTCGGTGTTCATACGTGCAATCACAGTGTTGGATAGTACTGTTTCTCGGGGATCGTTGCCAACATATTCTGGGTAGTCATCGTAACGGTTATTTATTCTATCCATAATTAAATCAACTGGTGTATTAAAGCCCAAAATCAACATTCGACAGCCAATTTCTCCGGCCATACCTTTGAGAGGCGCTCGGTCGGCCTCCTTCATGACGTGGCTGTTATAAACAACGTTGCTGCCGGCTCTTAGGTGGCCATACATGCGTATCATACTCTCGGCGCGGGCTTCGGCTTGGGCCACTGGGTCAACTGGGTAGTTAAAGCCTCGGGTGCTAACTTCGTGAGGATCTTTCTCTAATTCGGCATGGAGGCGAACGGCCAGCAACTCATAAAAATGTCTAGGCTCGGCGGCGTCAACGCTGGTACGGACTACTAAGATTGCTGATTCTGCCATAGTATTTCCTAGTATGGTTGCTAACTCTGTAATGTGCAAGCAAGAGCAGTTTAGGCTCGCCCGCTTAAGAAAGCTTTGCGGTCGGCCTGGTCGAAATGTTCTATGGCATAGCGTAAAGTTGTCCGCGGCAGTTTTGTGTACTGCTGATTGGTTAGCAGCCAGCCCAACAAAATTTCACGGGAGCAAGCTTTACCAATTTCCCGAAGCATCCAGCCAACGGCTTTTTGGATTAGATCATTTTGGTCATATTTGAGAATATCAATAATGTAAAAGGCCGGTTTAGGGTCGCCAAGCTTGATGTAGTAAAAACAGGCGATTACGGCAATTCGTTTTTCCCATAGGCTTGATGAACGAGCTAGCTTGGTTAGGGTAGATTTATAGTTTGGGCCTAACTGTGGCCCGATAATCTTGTGGGCTGATGTGTCGACCAGATCCCAATTATTAACCCATCTGGTGTTAGCTAGGTACGCCTTGTAGATTGCTAGTTTCTTAGTGGCTGTACCATTTTGGTATTGAGAAACCCAAATCAGTAAGGCTGTTAAGCGACACTCGTGGATTGGTGAGTGCAGTAACTTAATCACCTCGCCTAGCGGTAGGTCTTTGTAGGTTTTGGCGATTTTTCGTTGCTCTGGCACAGTGATACCCCAAAATATGTCACCTTCACCATATTGGCCAGGTCCGGTTTTAAAAAACCATGCCGAGTTTTTGGCTCGTTCGGGAGTACCAAGAAGTTCTAGTTGGCGAGCAACAGTTCTGGCGTCCATTATGGTATTGTAACAGTTGTCAGTACATTGTAAAAACATTACTAATATGATAAAGTATGTTTAATGAAACAGCCTTTCCCCGTTCAAGCTCAGCAATTTTACGAACATCCCGAGTTAATCGAACAATTGCCACTTTACGAATGTGATCGAGAAAACCCCCAAGCTGTTTGGTCGACCGTCGAAGCAGTTCGACCAGAACTTTACGCTCTTTTGGCTGTTGCTACAAAAGACGTGTTTGGACGAGCCGTCGATAATATCGATGAGACTCCTCCGTTTGGCCTAGTTGGCCATTTTGGTGAGACGGTTACGGAAGTGAAAAATTTAAGCCAGCTTAGAAATAACTTACGGTCCACACTGGGCTATGCTCTGACTAGCTCTTTGCAAGATGGCGACAACCAGGTCATCTATAACCGGCTTGATTATTTACGAGAATTCTTTGCGAGTGCCTGTGACGAAGCTTATTACGATGATAATAGCTTCCTTATGACTGCCGGAATACAAACCGCAGCCGTCGCTGCCACTGCTAGCTTAGAAGCTATTAATGTCTTGGCTAGGCAGGCCAATCCGACGATTAACCCGACCGATGTGCTGGAAATTGCTCGGCACAGCCAAGCCGTGGTTAATAAAATGTCTAAGTCCAGCCTTAATCACGTTGGGAGCGCCCTAGTAACTGTTAGGCAGGTCCGTGGTGAAACTGCTGAATCGTGGATATCAGAAGTTGATTCTCTGGGGATTAAACAAGACGTTGCTGGTAGTCAAAGGGTTGATTTTAAAGAGCCAATTCGCAAAACCCAATGCCCTTTTCAGGAACTGGGTATTAAAATTGGCTCTATACCAATGCAGCTAGCGGTGATTGGTTGCCCAGCCACCGTAAAGTTCGATGGTGTGTCGGCAATTGATCAGCTGTGGTCTTGGAGCGTTGATATAGCCGACAAGGCCAATCTATTTGACCCGCAAAGAAATTACGCCGCTCCTGCTGACGTCCGAATCTTAACTTTGTCTTAACGGTAAAATGATTCTAGTAGTTTGTAGACAATATAGGCCGGCCAGACCAGTGCCTGTAAGCAGCCGACAATCACTTGCCAGAAATTATGAGCTTGTTGCATAAAGAAAATAAATGCACCTACTAGACCGAGGCCGTAAACTGCCCCAGCACCACCACTGGCGGCACTATGATAATTATCGCGTTTTGCCATACCCACTCCTTGTTTATATATAAAGTGTACCGCTTGCAGGGTAATAATTCAAAACTAGCTAACTACTGATCTGTATGGGTATTACCGTCGGCTATATACTTTTAAAATCAACGTTTTGGAAACGGTACATTGGCCACAGTATATTAAAGACCCTAATTATTGAAGCAGTATTTTCGATATCGGCGACTTTGATTTCCGGAAAATACTGGGTCATCCACTGCACTAAATAGTCTGGGTCATCATGCAGGGCGGTCCTAATGGCTCGTTCTTGCTCGATAGATGGTAGTAACTTGTTAATAAGCTGGAAACGAGCTACGACGGTAATTATTTCGGTTTCCTCAAGTTCTACGACTGCATTTGCCAATTCATCTTGTGAATCCAAAATTTGCTTTGTTTGGTCGCGCCAAAACTCCATATCCTGCTCTTCTAGGTCAAGTTGCGACCAGTATTCGGCAGTGGCTTTTTCGTTAAATATCTCAAGGCTTGAAAAGTGTTTAGAAATGGCTTTGCAGTTAGGCCCCTTGCCTTGAGCCGAAAACTTTCTAATCATGCCACTGGTAATGCGAGTATCTGCACCATATTGGCGCTTGATGGCTGCTCCCCATTCGGCATGATCGTCGGCGGTCCAACCTCTGGCACTAGGGCGGCCAATCAGTTCTTGGAGGTTCTGGATGGAATCAAATTTAGAGATTATTTTAGCGATACTTAAGAATTCGCCATTTGCAAAGGCCGTTTTGAACTGTGGGGTACTAGGCCGACGACCTAATTTATCGGCTAAGGCTTTACCGGCCTCAATACACTGTTGTTTACTCCAGTCACCATAGCGGTCTCGCGACAAAAAACCTAACTTCTCTTGGAGCTCCGGCACACCACCATCAAGTTCTTTTTCTATTCTCTCCCGACTAGGGCCAACTCCGAGCTTGGCTGCGCGACTAATCTGTATAACCGAGACGGGGTTGTCGCCATCTTCCACCGAAATTTTCAGCAGTTTACAGAGCCATTCACCATAGTCGACTAACGATTCCTCGTCCCAGTTGTGCGTGTTTTCGCTGGCCGCCCGAGAAGTGTTTGTGATTAGAATGGATTCGTCTAAGACAAGGCTACGTAATTCGCGTTCAACACGGGCATCAATCCCTACATCAAAGGGGTTTTCTGGATACTCCGTGCTAGAAATGCTATCAACAATCATAGCAAAATTAAAACGGCAACTGGCCGGAGACTTTGTTGCCCATTAGCGCCATGACGATTTGCGTGGCTCGCTTGCGCTCTGGGCTGGCCTCTTCAGCATTGTTTGATGCTCGGGCGTATTTAATTGCGATTTGCTTATCGGTGATAGTCGGGTCTTTTTCGCGAAGATGCTTGACAGTAGCGATAACTCTAGCGACATCGACTTCGTCAAATGCCCGAATCGTCTCAAAAGTGTCGCGGTCTTTTGAGCGTAAGTCTGTCATAAAAAGTTGATATGGTGTTTTCTGGGGTTTCGGTTTGGGGGCGGCTTCTTGACGAGGTGGTCGAGGTGGTGGCGTATTAGTTGCCTGGCGAACACGTTCGCTCCAGTCCGAACCGGCAGCCTTTTGCCTAGGTACAGCCATATCGTCGATAATTATGTTGGCCGCTTTAGGGCTTGAGGCTTGGTTTTTGACTTGGTGGTTAGCAGAAATCGGACTAATCCCGATGATTCTACGAGCTGAGCCATAAACCAAACTGTCTAGGCCGGTGGTCATGGCTTGGCTAGCTCTTTTGGAAGAAGCATGCCTTTGAAAGAAATATTTGCCAGAAACTGGACTAGTCTTGGCATCCTCGTAACCTTGGCTATATACCAAATCATCTAGCCCGACTTTCATGGCTCGCCCAACTTGAGGTGAAGAAACACTGCGATCAATTTGATAGTCGCTAGAAGCCGGTGAAATCTTAAAAGTATCGCGGGCTTCACTGTAAACGATGTCATCCAAAGCAACCCGGATAATATTTTGGCTCCAAACAAAAGGGTTGTTTTTGTTAAGATTATATATTGCCATGTGGGGTGAGGTTTTGAAATCGGACAGTGCTTGGTGATAATGGGAGCGATCTTGGGCTGAAAAATCCGGCAATCCGTCGATAACCTCGGGAGCGGCGCCAATAATACCACCAATTTTTTTGGCAGTGTCGGATAGAGTATCGCCAATAAGCTCGCTGCGACGGGCCAAAAAGTCAGCTAAATCCATGCCGGAGAACTGGAAGTTAGTCTCCCAGCTACCAAGACCGCCTAAGACGTCATTAACCTGGAAAACGACAGCATTTAAAGCTCCTTGGTAGTTACCAGGGATATCATGGACCGAAGCTGTAGCTTCAAAAGCTTGTTGCTCGTACGACTTCATAAGGTAATATCATAACACTTTGCGCTATAAAAAGCAAGAGCATTATGAAGTCTAAACACTGTGTTCGGAACAGTTTAACCTAGATAAGTTCGAGGTAGTTCGCCGGCTTGCTCTAGGACAAAATTATAGCGCGCTTCAAAGGCTTGGCGGGCTTCGGGCAGTACGACTTTGCGCGTCCAGCTTTTGTTGGCCTTGCGTATATTGTCGGCCATAAGCTCCTGAAATGATTTACTGGAGTTTTCGTACCACCAAAAGTACATAAACGGCCCCGTTAGGTGGGAGCAACCGTCGGCCGACGACACAATCTGCACTTCGATTGGAGCTTGGCTGATGTCGAGCTCCATTTTCTTATCGATAATCTCCATATATTCGATGACTTTGTCGATAAATTCGGCGGCAAACCCCAGTTTTGTTAAATCTTTACGACCTTGTTCAAGGGTTATTCGGTACTGATTAGAGAAATCGATGGTTTTGCCGTAGTCATGTAGCCACACCAAGACTTTAACAATCTCTGGATTAGCTTTGGGATAATGCTGGAGTAGCTCATGGGCGATTTTATTAACAACTTCGAGATGATATTTAACGAACCAGTCATGGTGAATGAAGTCTGGATTGCCCGAAGACTTGATAACAATTTGCTTGAATTGGTCGATGAGGTTTTGCGGTGGGTGCATATAGCTATTGTATAGTCCAAAGCCTATCCAACGCAATTCTCTAGAATTTTCTTTATTCAGCGATAATCAGATGACCGCGCAACAGGCCTTGGCTCCAGCGGAACAAAAACTTGTCTTTAGGAATACGAAGTTCTTCGCCATAGCCATTTACGGTTGGCTCATGTATGGTGACATAATCATCGGTAACGTTTAGTAGCACGGCACTGTGCCAGATACCATTAACTCTAGTCATGTAGGTAGTGTCGCTTAATAAATTGACAACCCCAAAGATCTTACGGTCCGGATTCCCCTCTCGTAAACGCTCGGCCAGCTTAGCAATCATGGCAAAGTCCGCCCCAACAAAACTAGCGGCCTGAACAGTTTTACCAAAGCGTTGCTGGAAGACGCGGCTCTGTAAAAGCTTTATATACTCTTCGTCATGAATCACGTCATCTCGATATTCCCACTGGATTATCCTATGAATATCGGTGTCATCGGCGGTTCCGTTGGTAATAGCGTCCATAATCATCATAAAGCTGGTGGTAACACAGTCTCGTCCGGTACTCATACAGCGGTAATCAGGCTGGTCAAGCAGGCCTGCAGGTATTGTTTGGGCAAGAGTTTCTTTAGCCTTAGGCTTAATCGCTTGACTAATAGAATGTTCGCGCTTTACTCTAAAGTTCCTAGAATCATTTTCGTAATCTCGCCATAGCGCAGCACGGTAAACTTTATTAATAGTTGCCGATACTTCACGAGACCTATAGCTGGCCGGAAAGAAACATTCTGGGGTTAGCTCGGGGCTAACTTTCGCAATCTCTTCGTTAATTCCTCCCAGAGCTTGGTTAATCTCGGTATAAAAAGGTCCACGGGCTACCCTGCCTTGGTAGACTGTTTGATTGGCTTCGCGGAAGGCGCTTCGAAAAAAGTCCGACCAACTCAAACGTTCAAGATCTCGCTCATCGTCTCGACCTGTAATCATCCTATTGTGCTCTATACTGCGACGAATCAACTCCTCTAGACTTATGTCATCCAAGCCTGGTAGTCTCTCAACTTGCTCTACGTGTCTAGGAAACTCTAATTTCATTTGCCCAGGTATTTCGCCTGGGATAAAAGGGATAGAAGACTCACCACCCAGTGACTCTACAGTGTTCATTGATACATATCATACCACAAAATGGGTATTTTACACTTTGTAGAGTTTTGACTAAATATCACTAAGTTCTGTTTACAGCTCGTATACCCAGCCGGGTTGGTATGCCCAAGGTTCGGTAACGCAAGTCCTTATATCTTTACCGTTGATATGATGTTCTAAACCATACTGCGTTGCTCTGTGACCGATGATAACTACTGATTTGTTCTGGTACTTGCTTTTGAGCATCTTCAAGAATTCGCCCATACGGTTCATACATTGTTCATAACTTTCACCGCCCGGAAAAGGTATGTCGATTCGTTCCGGTTTTTCTTTGTCGATTAATTTTTTATCTTTTTGAGTTAGATCTCCGTAATTACACTCTCTCAGGCGGGTATCAATAAAGATGGGTATCTCCTTATCCTTGGCAATGAAGGCGCCGCATTTGTAAGAACGTTGCATGTCTGAACAAAAGATCGCATCTATGCTGCGATTTTTGTAACGTTCTGGCCATTGTTCTTGCAGGCGTTTGACGCCCTCTTCCGAAAGGTCAACGTCATTCCAACCACTAGCTAGCCCATTTTCATTGTCGGTTGTTATGCTGTGTGGCTCGAAGTAGATCGTAGTCATTATGTGATTATATCAGAGTGGTGGGGCGGAGGGGATGAACGCTGCGCTACTCCCTGCGGAGCTTTCTCGGAATAAATTCCTGCGATAGCTCCTTGTGATCGAACCCCGGCTGCGCCGTATGGGCTCATCATCACTTCGCCTAAACAATATAAAAGCACCGACTAAAACCGATGCATTTATATTGGCTGGGGATGAGGTTCGTTAAGATAACTTTTTCTATCCAGGAAGATGATCCGATAGTCGATGTTGAGGAGATACGACAACTCTTAAATCCTTCAACTAACGCAGAGGAGGCTATCAAATGATGGTTTGTAGTAGCTCTTCGATCGGCTTGAAGTTACCGGAGGTTATCAAACCATCAAACCTTCCAAAGACCGGTTCTGTGGTCTCTTCGTCATCCCTTGGATCTAGCAGTCGCAGCCTTACGACATTGTCTTCGCCGTCAGCCATAGCTGCATCATCGACTCCATCGCCAACTAACAATGCATTTGGACGTGCACTTCGTATTGAAATTAGTTCAGGATGGCTGGCTTCTGACTTGTTAAGCGTGTGCACTAAAGTATCTTCTTTCCATCCAGCAATTCTATTGTTACTATCGGTAATAAGTGCAGTAGAGATTACAAGTGTTGGCTGGATTCCATATTTACGGCACCATATTTCAATTATATCCCTTACGCCGGCAGACAATATAATTGTAGGGATGTTATTTTGTTGGCAAAGTTTCATTAGCTCTGGTACCCCGTCTCTTATGCTCGCTTTGCTGAGAAAATCTTCCTCTACTGCGTTCAGGTCAATTTTGTTTTCAACAAAAAGATTTAAGATTGAAGTCCACCAGTTGATAGCATCTTCTTGCGTCATTCTTCCTTCCAGTTCTAAGGCGCGATACTTAGTAAACTCATCTTGGTACGCGCGCTTAGCATCTACCGGTAAGTGTTCCTGGAGAATGTGCCATGTTGTTACTTCATCGCGAGATCCTGGTTTTCGAATGGTCAGAGTACGATCAAAGTCCAATACTAAATGTAAGTCAGTCGCTCCACCTATAGCAAAATCTGCTAGCTTTATTTGCAGATTAGTAGGATTAGCAACGACTAGTTGTTCTGGAATTGGGTATTGTTCTTGTATCTTTGGCATTAAAGAAATTGTAACAGATTCAAGAGCACTTGGCTCAAGGGGCGAAGGGATTCGAACTTTTCCAACAGATGTAGGTTTGACAGGAGAAATATATGTTGAGATACAGTGCAAATAACCAAACTTTTTACAGATCAAAATCGGAAAGTTCTAATTGGCTGGGGCGGAGGGATTCGAACCCCCGAATGCCAGTACCAAAAACTGGTGCCTTACCACTTGGCCACGCCCCATTAGTTTGTGTAACAGGGGGAATTGTAGCTTATAACGGCTATTTTCTCAAGGGCGAGCGAATTAAGTTATACTTATGGTTAAGATGAATATTCGTGAACCGCGTCACTTCGACAAAGTCCGGGCTCAGCGTCAAGCCAAGTATCGCCATAAAAAACTGCGCAAGTTTGGTCTGGGTTTGTTTGTGGCGCTACTAGTGGCATCGTTGCTGGTATACGGCGCTTATTTGCGGCCCTTGCCCAGCGTGGTGGCTAAAACTGTGGCACCAACCGTTAGTGCCGAGCAAGTCGCCCTGACCTGGCCAGCTAAGGGTCAGGCCGCCATCGGTGTAGCTGGTCAAGGTGTTATGGCATCCACCGCTAACCAAGTGGCCGCGCCAACCGCTAGTACGGCTAAGGTGATGCTGGTCTTGGCGGTCCTTAAAAAGCATCCTTTGCAACCTGGCGAAGCCGGTCCACTTGTGCCAATTACAGAGGCCGATGTGGCTTTATACAACAAATATCTGAGCATGGATGGTTCGGTCGTCAAGGTGCAGGTTGGCGAGCAATTAACTGAGTATCAGGCCCTACAGGCTGCCTTGATCGCTTCTGGTAACAACGTTGCTGACAGCTTAGCGATTTGGGCCTATGGGTCGATGGCGGACTATCACAAGGCGGCTAATCAATTGGCGCAAGAGCTAGGTATGACAAGTAGTAAGTTTGCTAGTGATGCCAGTGGTTTCTTGCCAGAAACTGTAAGCACCGCTCAAGATCTGACCCTGCTCGGTCAGGCGGCTTTAGCTAACCCGGTTATAAAAGACATTGTTTCGCAAAAGTCGGCCCTATTGCCGGTGGCTGGCACAATCTATAACACTAATTTTTTGCTTGGTCAGCAAGGTGTTATTGGTATCAAGAGCGGTAACACCGATCAAGCCGGTGGCTGTTTTATTTTTGCTAGCCAGAGAACAATTACCGGTGGTCAGACTGTCACTGCGGTGGGCGCCGTAATGGGTGCGGCTAGTTTTGGGCAGGCTGCTGCCTCGTCTTTACCGCTTCTAAATAGTTTCTACGCTGGATTTAGCCAACAAGTTGTCGTTCCTAAAGGGACTGTGGTGGCTCGTTACAAGACCGCCTGGGGTGAGCAAACTAACGCTGTAACTGTCAGTGATACAGTTGTCCTAAACTGGCGCGGTTCTAAAGCCGAGATTAGCCTGAATGACAATAACTTGAAGGCACCATTGCCAACCAACAGCCCGGCCGGTAGTTTGTCGGCCGAAACAGCCTATGGTCAAACTACTACGCAGCTAATTACTAGTAATGCGCTAGCTGTGCCAAGTTGGCAGTGGCGGATTATTCGACACTAGTTGTAGTCGGGTGCGGCCGGTAAACTAAAGAACTCTTCTAGAGTTAGGCCAGCCTGGTATACCTCGGTGGCTAGGTCATTGCCAACATAACGCAGGTGCCAAGGCTCGGCAATATAACCAGTTACCCCCTGCTTATTAGCCGGGTAGCGTACTACGAAACCATATTTGTGGGCATTGGTAGCCACCCACTGGCCTTCGGCAGTATCGCCAAAACAGGGATCAACTTCACACTTACGATCAGCTCGACCGACATCAAAGGCTAGTCCGGTTTGGTGTTCGCTATGGCCAGGCCGGGCGCTGTCGGTGTCGGCCAAAGCTTGGCCTTTCTGGGCAACATAACCATTGTAAAGATTCTTTTGGAAGTCTTCCGAACGATAGCCACTAGCCAGTAGTAAGTTGTAACCGGCTTTCTTGGCTTCGCCAAACATAGCCTGCATAGCGGCGGCCGTAACCTTTCTAACCTGCATTTCTTGATTGCCAGCGGCTAGCCGTAAGCCTACGCTAGGAACAACCAGATCATTTGGCGCATAACCAGCTGGCAGGGGTCGTTGCTTGTTGACGATCACCCACTGGCTGTTTGGGTCGGTCAAAGAATACTGGGATTTATCAAAGTCTGTCTTGGGTGTTTCGGTTGGCTGGTTAGTGGTGGCTATCGCTCCATCGGCGTAAGCGCTAGGGTTCTGCCCGGTTGGCTTTTTTGATCGTTTTAGGATGACGATACCAGCCACAATAACCACCAGTAGAACAACCGCCAGTAGTAGAATTCTTTTTGGCTTTCTCATATGGTCTAGTATAGCTTAGCTAGCCTGTTTCTGGTAAAGTAACAGATAACAATGGCAAAAGCAGAACCAAAAAACGCTGCGGATTATATTCAACCGCTTAATATCAATGGTCTAAAAGGCCGAATGCTTCGCATGCCCCCGCCAACTGGTAAAAAACGCGAAATCTTATTTGTTTACGGCCATCATTCTAGCTTGGAGCGTTGGTGGGGTGTAATGCAGGATATGAATCGTTACGGTGGTGTGACTATGCCCGATCTGCCAGGTTTTGGTGGTATGGACAGTTTTTATAAGATTGGCCAAAAACCGTCAATCGATGCCTTGGCCGATTATTTGGCTAGTTTTGTAATGCTGCGCTATAAACGTAAAAAGGTTACTATTGCCGGCTTATCGTTAGGCTTTGTGGTGGCCACTCGGATGCTGCAGCGTTACCCGCACCTAGCTAACAAAGTTGACCTGCTAATTAGTGTGGTCGGCTTTTCGCACCGTGATGACTTCGCTTTTAGTAAACCACGCTACTGGTTCTACCGGCTGGGCGCAGCCTTTTTCTCACGCCGGGTACCATCTTTTTTCTTTAAGAATTTAGCCCTAAACCCTCTAGTGTTACGAGCTGTTTACGCCAAAACCAGCAATGCTCGCGTCAAATTTGCCAACGAAACTAAGCAAGACAAAAAGCGTTTTTTGGATTTTGAGATACATCTATGGCAGTGTAATGAAGTCAAAACCCATATGTATACTGGTAACCAATTTTTAAAGCTTGATAACTGCACCAAACAAGTCAATCTGCCAGTCTGGCACGTTAATGTCCAGGGCGAACAATATTTTGACAATCATCTGGTCGAACAGCATATGCGAATTATCTTTAGTGGTTTTAAGCAATCGACTGCCAAACTGGATAAACACGCCCCAAGTGTTATAGCCGATGCCTCAGCGGCAGCCGGTTTATTGCCAACGGCCTTACGCCGTGCTCTGGCAAAAGACTAATGCTATACTAGATTTAATGAAGATTGGTATTGTTTGTCCATATGATATTGACCGAGGTGGTGGCGTCCAAGAACACGTTTTGGCGCAAGCTACTGAGTTGCAAAAACGCGGTTACGAAGTGCGTATTTTAACACCCAAGCCCCGTAACCAAGACGTTATTAATGACATCCCGGTACAAACGATTTATATCGGTACTTCAACTAAGGTCAAAACACCCCTCAAAACTTCACTTGAGCTAGGCGCCAGCTTTAAGCGCGATGAAGTCGATGATATTTTAGATGCCGAAAAGTTTGATCTATTACACATTCACGAACCGGAAGTCCCATTACTGGGTAGCCAGATAGTTGCCAAAGCTAGCTGCCCGATTGTGGCGACATTTCATGCCATTCATCCCGAAACTCCCCTGGCTTGGACGATTGGAACCATGCGAATTCCATATTCTAAATCAATTTTTAGCAAGCTAACCGAGCTAACTGCCGTGTCCGATGCAGCAGCTGGCTTTGTGCGCGAACGGACCGAACGCAAAGTCCACATTATCCCCAATGGGATTGATCTAAAAAAGTACACTTTTAAGTCACAGGCTAAAGCCCCCACCAAAAAAGATATTTTATATATTGGACGTCTCGAAAAACGCAAAGGCGTTATCTACTTACTAAAAGCCTACGCTATTTTAGCCGCCGAACGCGATGATGTCAGCTTGGTTCTGGCCGGCGATGGTGACCAACGGGATAGCCTAGAAGAATACGTTAAATCCAATAAAATACCGCGCGTCAGTTTTTTGGGGTTTGTTAGCGAGAAAGATAAATTTAAGCTGTTACACCAAGCCGCATTATTTTGTTCACCGGCAATTTACGGTGAAAGCTTTGGGATTGTCCTACTAGAGGCTATGGCCAGCGGAACAGTTACAGTAGCTGGGGCTAACGTTGGCTACTCAAGTGTACTTAATGGTACTGGTCGCTTGTCGTTAGTTAACCCTAAGCAAAAAAAGGAATTTGCCCGCCGCTTAGATGTTATGTTGGACGACCAAGGAGTCCGTCAAAATTGGCTTGATTGGGCAGAAAAGGCAGTTAAACAATACGATTACCCCAAAGTTGTCGACCAATACGAAGTTGTTTACAAAAAGCTTAAAACGGCTACAAAAAGTTGAAAATTGGCTTTGTTTTAGACGATAGCTTAGACCGCGGCGACGGTGTCCAGCAGTACATTTTAACACTTGGTGTTTGGTTGTCTCATAACGGACACGAGGTACATTACTTAGTCGGTGAAACCAAGAATAAATCAATTCCCAATGTGCACCCCTTAAGCGATAATATTGGCGTACGTTTTAACGGCAACCGAATGTCTATCCCCTTGCCAGCCGACAAGTCGCGGATCACCGAGTTATTAAGTAGAGAGCAATTTGATGTTTTGCACGTTCAGATGCCTTACAGCCCAATGCTGGCTGGCAAAGTCATCAAAAATGCCCCCAGCGGCACAGTCTTAGTTGGGACGTTCCACATTTTACCGTTTGGCCGTCTGCAAGCTTTGGGAGCTAAGCTACTTGCTTGGTGGACCCGTAAATCTACTGCCAAACTGCAAAAGGTCTGGAGCGTGTCTGAGCCAGCCCAGGCTTTTGCCTTGTCACTTGGTATCGAATCGCAAATTATGCCCAATGTAATCGACCTAAAACGTTTCAAAAAGGCTACCGCCCGGCCAGATAGCTTTACTATTGCCTTCTTGGGTCGCTTAGTTGAGCGCAAAGGTTGCCTAGAACTTCTCAAAGCCGCCGAAGTGCTGTTTTTAAATAATATGCCGGTAAAGGTCTTGATTGGTGGCACCGGCCCACAAGAAACTATGCTCAAAGACTGGGTAGCTAAACGCAAAATGACAGAAGTGGTTAGTTTTGAAGGCTTTATTAAGGAGGCCGATAAACCTAACTTTCTGGCCAGTGCCACGGTGGCCGTCTTCCCTAGTTTGGGCGGTGAAAGCTTTGGGATTGTGCTACTAGAGGCAATGGCAGCCGGTACTCAGGTGGTGCTGGGCGGCAATAACCCCGGCTACAAAAGTGTTATGGGTAGTATCCCAGAAGCTTTAATTGACCCTAGAAATACCTTGGATTTTGTGGCAAGCTTAAAGCGTTTATACGAAGATGAGCCATTAAGACGCCGCTTACACCAAAAACAACAGGCTCTAGTGGCGCAATATGATATAGGCCTAGTTGGCAAAAAACTGGTATCATATTATCAAGCTATAAAGGATAAAACTCTATGAAATTATTTACCAAACGTGCTGGTGTTACCATTAACCTCTCAACTGAGGCGGTCATTCGGACTATCGTACTAGTTATCGCGGCCCTGATATTTATCAAAATTTTTGGCCGGGTTGGTTATCAGCTCCAGTTAATCGGCATTTCAGCCTTTTTAGCATTGGCTCTAAACCCAGCCGTTACCAGTTTGTCTAAACGGCTACATATTAAGAGCCGTATCGGAGCGACAGGCCTAGCCTACGTGGTGGTTATTACGCTGTTAGTTGCCTTCGTGGCCTTAGTTGTGCCGCCTTTAGTTCGCCAGACCAATGATTTTGTTAGAACTGTGCCAGATACTATCAAGGATCTAAAAAATGAAGATACCACGGTTGGTAAATTTGTAAAACGCTATAATCTGCAGAGTCAGATCGATAAGGTCAGCGGTGATCTTAGTGACAAAGCCGGCGATGCGCCCAGCCTAGTTTTAAGTACGGCCGGCCGAGTTGGCGGGGCCTTTATTGCTATGATTACAATTTTTGTCCTGACCTTTATGATGTTAGTCGAAGGGCCTTTGTGGCTGGACCGCTTCTTTTCCATAATGCCCAGCGAAAAGCGTAAACCATACCGTGATTTAGCTCGTAAGATGTACAAAGTGGTGACCGGCTATGTAAACGGTCAAGTTTTAATCGCTGCGATAGCGGCAGCCTTTGCCTTTACCGCGCTTACGATTGCCGGGCACTTTACTAGCGGCTCTACAGTTAACCCGGCAGCTCTGGCCGGTATCGTTTTCTTATTTGGATTAATACCGCTAATTGGCAATACTCTGGCCGCAATCGTCGTAGTTATTATCTGCCTGTTTAGCTCTGTACCGCTAGCCATTATTATGGCCATCTACTTCCCGGTATACCAGCAAATCGAAAACGCCACCCTACAGCCACTCATTCAGGCTAAAAGTAATCAGTTGACGCCGTTACTAGTATTTGTAGCCGCCTTATTGGGGGCAGGTTTTGGCGGCTTATTGGGTGCCTTTGTGGCCATACCGGCCGCCGGTTGTTTACGGATTTTATTTGAGTATCACTTTGGCGATAGCCTAATGCCGACCCATGACAGTGTTGACGCCATGACCAATAAAAAATAGACCGGTATCTTTTACGGACGCGACCAGATCTGACCATTAGGTGTATCGCGGACCGCAATGCCGTCTTCTAACAATTTGTCGCGGATTGCGTCCGTAGTAGCCCAATCCTTGGCATCTCGAGCCTTCTGACGGTCCTTTAAGAGCTGTTTCTGCTCAGAATCAATATCTGGCTGGCTAAGCAAGTTCAGGCCCAGAATAGCATCAGCTGTAGCTAAAGCTGACCTAAAGTCATCAAGCTGCTTAGTGGCAATGCCATTAGCGTCAACCGCTTTAGTCAAATTACTGAGCGCTGCCAAAACTTGTGGAGTATCCATATCGTCAGCCGCTCGCCGTTTCATCTCTTCTTCTATATCTTTAAAGTTAATCTCATCGGCTGTTTTGGAGGTCTGCCATTGTTGGACGGTCATAGCGTCATAACCTTGCAGACGGTTTTGAGCGGCCTCCAAACTTTCCCACGTAAAGTTTAACTGGCTTCGGTAATGGGCCTGCAGCACTAGCATTCTAAAAATTAGTGGGTCAAAGCCCTTGTCTTCGATATCTTGCAACGTAAAGAAATTATTTAGGCTTTTGCTCATCTTACGGCCATCTACTAACAAATGCTCATTATGAACAAAGTAATTAGCGTAGTTATCCTGCAGGGCGGTACTTTGAGCGATTTCGTTTTCGTGGTGCGGGAAGATGTTATCAACCCCGCCAGTATGAATATCGAAGGGTTGCCCGAGGTTTGTGCTGCTCATTGCCGAACACTCGATGTGCCAACCAGGGCGGCCAAATAGGCTGTGACCATCTAGTTCAAACTCCCAGCCCGGCTCAGTTCCCTTGTGTAATTTCCAAAGAGCAAAATCATGAACCGACTCTTTATCGTACTCATCATTGTTAATCCGCGACTCACTGGTATTTTTGGTATCGAGTTTGAGTAGTTGGCCGTACTTTTTACCGCTATCACGATATTTTTGAATCGAAAAATAGACCCCATCATCGGCTAAATAGGCAAATTTTGCATCGTAAAGTTGCTTGATGAGTTGCTGCATAGCCTCGATGCTTTCGGTGGCGCGAACGAATTTAACAGACTTAACATCATTACCAATTAGCTGCATATCTTGAGTAAAGATATCTTCGTATTTACGGGTTAGGTTCTTTAGGGCTTCCTCGGGCGAATCGTCCGGAAAGTCCTTTTGGCTTCGGGCAATTGTTTTATCATCGACGTCGGTATAATTCATAACTTGCTGAACGCGGTAGCCATTAGTTTCAAGGCAGCGCCGTAAGCTGTCAGCCATAATAAAGGCCCGTAAGTTGCCGATGTGTATATGGTCATAAACAGTTGGGCCACAGCTATATATGGTGGCTAGGCCAGTCTGGAGAGGTTTAAATGGTTCGGTAGTTTTAGTGAGAGTGTTATGGAGTTTCATCAGAGTTTTCCTTAGTTAGGTTGTCGAGTAATTCGCTGGCCCGTTTGATACACTCCGATTTCACCTCATTAAACGGCCGCCCGTCACTCACCTTAAAGCCGCTGGCATAACGATGACCGCCGCCGCCAAAGGTTTCAGCTAATTTGTCGGCGATACCAATGCCATAGTTAGCTCTAATTTTGGCGGTAATTTTACCGTCTCTATAAACTTTAAAAGCAATCGCAATATCAGTCCGTTCGGTCATGCGCATATCATCCATTACTAATATCGATGGGTTATAAATTGGGCTATACTTTTGAATTTCTTCCCATGGAATGGTGACAGTGGCAACTCGATCGTCGCTATGATATTCGACACGCTGCAACAAGGCACCTTTGTAGATAGTTAATTCTGGCGACTTACGCATTAAGTCCCGCCGTAAGGCCTCGAGCTTAGCTAGGCTAACGCCGGCTTCGACAACTTCGCCGATAATATGAATACTGCGGGCTCCTGTCCCTTCGCTGGTTAGGCCAAGGCTATCTGACATAATTGAGGCAGCAATCATTTCTTTGGCAGATTTACTAAGTGGCCAGTCTAGCTGGTTGGCTAGTTCGTAAATTAATTCGCCGGTAGCAACAACTTTTTGGATGCAAAGAACAGTTGCAAACCCAATACTGGCTTTGGTGGCATGGTGATCAAGCACGATGCACGGCCTAGATGCGACCGGTTTGCGTTGGTTGGTTTTTTGCAAAGTCTCAAACAGCCCTTCACTGCTAGTGTCGACCACAATACTGGCATCGAACTGGTTAGGCAGATCTTTATTAACACGATCCCAACCGGGCAAATGACGTAGATGGGCGGGCATATCAACACCACAATACAAGTAGGGCTGTTTACCCATATCACCCAAAATGTGCTCCAATGCTAAGGCGCTCGCTAAGCTGTCGCCATCCGGATTGTCGGCTTGTAGAATGACGATTTTTTGGGCTTGGCCAATAATTTCCGAAATTTGGTTGGCTTCAGGGTACTTCATTGCCTCTAGTATACCCTATTTACATCAGTTGGCGGCTCTCCATGGCACGGTTAAGAGTTAGTTGATCGGCATATTCGATATCTAAACCAACTGGCAGGCCACGCGCCAAGCGACTAATTGTGACTTTGCGATCACCAATCTGTTTCTGAATAAATAGTGCGGTTGACTCACCCTCTACGCTGGCACTAGTTGCCAAAATGATTTCTTTGACCTTATCTTCGTCAATTCTTTGGACTAATTCGGCAATATGGAGCTGCTCCGGGCCGATACCATCAATTGGTGACACTAAGCCACCCAGTACATGGTAAGTGCCTTTAAAGCTCCCCATCTTCTCCAGGGCGACGATATCGAATGGCTCGGCTACTACGGCAACAACAGTTTTATCACGATCCGGGCTGGTATAAAGCGATGATAGCTTGTCGCCTTTCTCGATGAGGGCAAAGGTGCGCGGGCAATAATCGACCTGCTCGTGGACATGCTCTAGTTTGTTGGCCAATTGCTTAGCTTTGTCTGGATTGGCGCGCAGTAGATAGTAGGCGTAACGTTCGGCACTGCGTGGCCCTACCCCGGGCAATAATCCTAGGGCGTCAATTAACTCATCTAAGGCTTTTGGTAATACTTTCATTAACCCTGTAACTTCTTATTACATTCCTAGGTTGCCAAGTGCACCCATTAACGGTTGCATCTTTTCGGCGGCAATCCGCTGGCTTTCGGCAATAGCTTCTTTGACAGCATCTTCAATATTCCGTTCTAGATCGCGAATGTCATCCAGATCAACCATCTCGGGGTCGATTGAGATTTTCTTGATTTTTTGTTCGCCGGTAATTTCGACTGTTACAGCGCCATCACCCTTTTCGACTGTAATAACCTGCTTCTGTAATTCTTTCTGTACTTTACGGGCTTGCATCAACATTTTAGCTTGGTCAAATTTACTCATTACTCAACTCCTTGGTTATCCTTCTATTGTATCAAAGTACGGCTTGTTATATATCGTCTTTAGGATAGTTGATTAAAAACTTGCTTGGTGGCCGGTGTGCGTGGCCAGGCGATAAAGTAACTACGTAAGTTATAGGTACAGGCTAATATGATCACAAACGAGACCAAACTGACGCCAACAAACCTTGCTAAGGGGTTACGCGGGAAGATGGTGAACCATTGCTGTAAAAATAAGGCAATACCGGCGCTGACGCCAACAAATAATAGTGGCAAAGCTATCACTAGTGACAGCCAGCCGCTAAACACAGCCAACACTAAGGCTAGTAAGATAATCCCAGCAACTGCTTTAACTCGGTCTAGTAGGCGGTAGTAATACAAAACGTAGGCACCTAAGAAGCCCATGACTAGCGTAAAGCTATCAAACATGGCAACGTGACCCAGCCAGTAAACTGGCATTTCGGGCCCACGCAAGATCAGCCAAACTGGTAGATGCCACAGATTCGACCAGAACAAACCTACGTCTAGCTTGCTAGGAATTAGTAACCAATCACGAAGTAGCCAAGGGTCGTTAACAAATCCGTAGATTAGTGGACCGATGCCGATTAGACAGCTAATAATCACCACCACCATTAACCAACGGGGGATTTTACTAAGCTCAAACTTAATTAGCTTACGTTGCCAGACCATCATAGGTATGACTAGCCAGGCCAAGCCGGGAATGTAAATACAGATCATTAGTATAGCCACGCTGGCTAAAATGGTCCTTATCCGCGGCGCTGAGGTTGACTTGAGGTGAACACCAACCCATAGTAGGCCAATCGACATAGCAAATAGAATTTGCGGTGTGCCAAGCCGGGCAAAGTGCAAGAACCAGGCAGATGTTAGCAATAAAAGCGAGCCCATAAAGGCAATTCGGCGGCTGTACCAATTACGAATAATATCAAAGAAGATCACTAGTACAGCCAGGCCCCAAAGCGCACTAACACTACGCATCCAAAACGGGCCACTATGGCCTAGTCTTATTAGTAAGTATTGAGCTAGTTTGTGGGGCAAGAATAACGGATTGGCTAATAGTTTATTAAACGAGTTGGCCTCGCTACGCGCCAATATCTCCGGCAGGCTAAAGTTAGGGACTAGTGTACCGAGTTGATAAAACAATACGCCAAAAACAACTACCCCAACAAATCCGTACAGGAGGGCCTGTCGCCAAAACTTTCCTACAAACCGCGTAACTCGATACTTCATGCTTATGCCAATTATAGCATTAGTCGCTAAAAGGATTGCCGTGACTTGTGTCCAGCGAACTAATTCGCTGTTTTTCGCGGTCAAAATACAGCTCGACGTTGCCGGTCGGACCATTACGATGCTTCCGGATCATAATATCCATAATGTTCTTGCGGTCAGTTTCGGGGTTGTAGTAGTCCTCGCGGTATAAGAAGGCTACGACGTCGGCATCTTGCTCGATGGCTCCAGACTCACGCAGGTCAGATAGTTGTGGATGCGGCGGTGTCCGACTTTCGACTGAGCGGCTTAACTGGCTAAGAGCAATCACCGGAACATTTAACTCACGAGCCACACCCTTAAGTCCCCGCGAAATCTCGGAAATCTCGTTGACCCGGTTGGCATCACCGCCAAAGCGCGAACCACCGCTCATCAACTGCAAGTAGTCGACCACGATCAAGCCGATTGGTCGCTGGTGAGCTTCGCGGCGGGCTTTGGTACGTAGTTCACTAACAGTAATGCCTGGTGTATCATCGATGTAAATCTTGGCCTCAGAAAGCGTACCCATGGCATGACCAATTTTCTCGAAGTCAGAATCATTTAGATTACCAGTGCGTAGCGCCCAGGCATCGACACCGGATTCTCGGGCCAACATACGGTCGACCAACTGCTCCTTACCCATTTCCATGCTAAAAATAAGGACTGATTGCTGGGCACCAACTGCCACGTTATGGGCTAGGTTAAGCACAAAAGCGGTTTTACCCATCGAAGGCCGCGCCGCGATAATGAACAAATCAGATTTTTGCAGCCCAGCTAATTTAGCATCCAGGTCTTTGTAGCCAGTTGGCACGCCGCGCAACTTACCTTTGTCTTTATGTAACTCGTCTAAGCGCTCAAAACTGTCGGCCAAGATGTCTTCCATGCTAGAAATGTCTTGTTTAACATGCTGTTGGCTGACATCGAATAGTTTGGTTTCGGCCTCTTCAATTAATTCTTGTAAATCTTTGGCTTCATCATAACCAAGACCAACAATGTCCTGGGAAGCTTTAATCAGACGCCGCCGCAATGACTTTTGGGCCACAATCATAGCGTATTGTTCAACATGGGCGGCTGTTGGTACGAAGTTAGTTAGCTCGGTCAGATAGCCAGAGCCACCGATAGCTTCTAGAAAGCCAGTCGCTCTTAGTTGATCGGAAAGAGTTAAGACATCAATTGGGCTGTGTTGCTCGTAGAGTTTGGTAACGGCTTCGTAAATCCGGCGATGTCGATCTTCGTAAAAGTCCTCGGCTCGGATGTTATCGGCAATTTTGACCAGCGCGTCACTATCAATTAAGACTGCGCCCAGCAGACTAGCTTCGGCTTCGCTGTTTTGCGGCGGTATCTTGACGGAGTCAGGTGGCATTGCTAATCCTCATAGTCTTATGATTCTAGCACTTCGGCGGCACCAAAAATATTGCTTATGTTACTTATTGACGGGTCTGGTTTAGGAGCCGGTTTAGAAGGGCTCAGCGGCGGTGCTTTGGCGTCTTTATTGATGACGCACTTTACGGCTGTCGATTTACCCAGCTGGGCACTGAGTAATTCGGCGACTAGTTGACGATTTTTGTTCTCATTAATCCGTTTTTGGTGAAAAGCATACTCAAAATGCAAGGTGACACCATCATCAGTTTCTTCTGGTTGAGCCATGCGTAACACACCGTACAGGGTGTTATATTTCTTTTTTATAATATTAACGACTTCACCCCAGGCAGTATTAAAATCATCTGTGACGTTTATTGCTGGCTTAGACTTAGGCTCTACAGCTGGTGGTGTTGGACTCTCTTTTACCACTACCGGTAGTGTTGCCACCTTTGCGGCCTTGGCCGTCGGTGTGGGTTGAGAGTGTTGCAAGTTAATTCCCAGCAAGACGACCTCCAGCTTGGCGGTTGGGTTACTGCTGGCCGGGACTTCGATTAGTTCGCCCAGTAGTTGGGTTAAGCTATTAGCCTGGCTGGAGCCATCTAGCAATTTTTGGCGAACAACTTGGGCTAGCTGCTTAGCGACTAAACTGGGTTCGTAGCCGCGATCTGCCATGCTAGTTAGATTATCTAGCAGTTGCTTGGCCGAACCTTGGAATGTGGCGGTGTAAAGTTCTTCGATCATGGTTGTGGGAGCGATACCCAGCATATCTCGAACATCATCGGCTTCAATTTTGCGGCCTAAGCTACTAACTTGATCGAGTAGCCCAATACTATCACGGAAGCTACCATTGCCATGTTCAGCAATCAGCTCCAGCGCTTCATTACTAATCTCAAGCTTTTCGCCTTTGGCCATAGTTTTGAGGTGTTCGACGGCCTTAGTGGGTTCGATCGACTTAAACTGGAAACGCTGGGTGCGACTAATAATTGTCTCTGGCAACTTGTGGGCTTCTGTAGTGGCTAGAATGAAGATGACGTGTGCTGGTGGTTCTTCGAGAGTTTTAAGTAAGGCATTAAAGGCTTCTTTAGTGAGCATGTGAACTTCGTCGATGATATAAATCTTGTACTTGGCGCTGGTAGGTGCGATGTGAACTTTGTCGCGTAAGTCTCTAATTTCATCAATTCTTCGGTTACTAGCGGCATCAATTTCAATAATATCGATGTGAGTAGTCGCTTCGTTGTAGTCGAGCCCATTAATTTCGTGTGCCAGGATGCGCGCAATGCTGGTTTTGCCGGTACCGCGCGGGCCTGTAAACAAGTAAGCGTGGCTAATACTGCCCTTTTTGATAGCGTTTTGCAGAGTACTAATAATATGATCTTGGCCGACAATTTCGGACAGACTCTTAGAACGGTATTTGCGATATAGCGCTTGCCCCATAGTCCTTACAGTATAAGCGCTAAGTACTAATATCTAAATACTAATGATGTTGTAGTTTAAAGCTCTGGGCTCTATAGATCCCCATATGAAAGAATTGCAGCGCCTGGCTTGGCAACCAATCGGTCATTTTGCGGAAGAATGTGCGCACCCTTTTCCCACTCGTCAACCGCTACATTAATAAGCATTGCACTGGTTGCCGCCCACTTGATAGTGCGTGCAACGGCAGAAACAGTCGGAGCTGAATGTTCGGTCGCCCGTTCTAATATAGCGGCGCTTAGGGCGGCTACGGCAAACAGGTTGGTGTTCTGCTCTGCAGCTACGAATTCGGCCAGCGTGGGGAGTGCTTGAAATTCTTTGGACGGCATTAGAGTGCGGCTTCGAGAGCAGCCCACTCAGCTCCGTCCTCCTCGGGGACGTTAACGCTTACCTGATCGCCAGGCTTAGCTTTAAAATAGGTAACGC